>JBAXVE010000007.1:0-83369 GCA_037129245.1 Desulfuromonadales bacterium | reverse complement strand
AAGGACTCGCCTTATAACAAACATAAAACATAAATGTCAAATGATATTTAGTGAAGCGCTCGCAAATGTCATTCCGGCAGGCCTTTGGCCGGAACAGCAACAGCACCAGCTCACATCAGCCCTGCTGCCTGACGCCTATATAAATACGGCAAATTTTGCAGTCTTCACACCGACACCGGTAACATCTATGAATATTTTGCGTAGATACTTTAGTTCTTTTAGAGAAGTATCCGTTTTAAAATAGTACGTTACAAAAACTTGTCAGTGGGCACATTTTGTGCTAATACCGTTCATCACAATTACCATCAAGAAAGGATATTATCCGTGATCAAGAAATTTATTGCACTTTTCGCACTCTCAGCAATCATCTCTTTACCCACGTTTGCCTCCGCCAAAGAAGGCTGTATCGGCGACTGTGCCGGCTGTCACAAGCTGACAGAGCAGAACGCAACCGAGCTGTTCAAAAAACTCGGCTTGACCGTCAAGTCAGTCAAACAGTCACTGTTTAAAGGAATGTTTGAGCTGCTGGTCGAAAAAGACGGGCGTCAGGGGATTGTCTTTGTGGATTTCGCCAAGAAGCATCTCTTCCAGGGAATGGCTATCAACCTTGAAACCATGCAGCCGGCAGCTTCTCATGAAGTTCAGCCACCCAAACCACCCACGGTAGACATTTCCAAGATCCCGACTGATAAGGCCGTCGTGATGGGCAACCCCAAGGGGAGCAAAAAACTGTACGTATTCAGCGATCCCGATTGTCCCTACTGCCGGAAAGGTCACACCGAGCTGAAGCAACTGGCGAAGATCGCCCCGGATGTGGCCATCCATGTAATGCTCTTCCCGCTGCCGATGCATCCGGCCGCGTTCGACAAGTCCAGAACGCTGCTCGAAACCAAAAACCTTGAACAGCTTGATAATGCCTTCGACGGCAAGGATGTTCCCAAGCCCACGAAAGACAGCAGCAAGGCCGCCATCGAAGAGATCATCAAATTTGCCAATGACAACAACATCACCGGAACACCAACCATGATCATGCCGGACGGCAGAATAGAAGTCGGCATGCGCGATGCGGAAACCATGAAGAAGATGCTGGACGGGAAATAGGTCATGTCTCTTCCAAAAATCAAAGAAGAAGATCGTTTTTCCTACGCTGATTATCTGACGTGGGACGACGAAAAGCGCTGGGAACTGATCGACGGCGAAGCCATCTGTATGAGCCCGGGCCCGAATCGCCTGCATCAGAAGTGGCTCGGTGAATTGTTTGTCCAGTTCCACACTCATCTTGATGGCAAGCCATGTGAGGTTTTTCTGGCACCCTTTGATGTCCGTCTACCGGATCATGCCAATGCGACAGATGAAGAAATCGTTACTGTTGTGCAGCCAGATATTATGGTTGTCTGTGACCCTGACAAGATTGATGACCGTGGAGTTAACGGTGCTCCCGATCTGGTGATTGAGATTATTTCACCCAGTACTGCAAAGCGCGACATAACCACCAAATATGACCTGTATCAGCGTCACGGGGTGAAGGAATACTGGCTTGTGTACCCTAATGACCGGACGCTGCTGGTGTATCGTCTGACAGAAACCGGCAAGTATTCGCAGCCGGACGTTTTCGGCGAAGCTGATAGTGTGCCGGTCCCGCTGCTCGGTGACCTGATCGTTGAAATGGGGAACGTATTCAAGTAAGTCGTCTCGAAAGAAACCAACGTGTACATCTGGTAGGCTGGAACATTTAAAACCAACCCCCCTCAGTCCCCCCTTGTCAGGGGGGAAGCCTTGAAGTCTCCCCTGATAAGGGGAGATTTAGAGGGGTTTGCTGCGGAATATTAAGAGTTACACGGCACTGGTGGAATCTTTTTAGAGTAACCGCACTGGTTTGAATAAAAAAACCAAAAAGAACTTTATCAACCAACGCATCACAGGACTTAGAAGGAGTGAGGTTTGCCATGAAAACGACGATTCGGATCATTGTAGCGAGTGCATTACTGGTGACCCTGAACGTAACTGCAGCTTTGGCAGCATCGATGAGCACCTACTGCATAACGCCACCGTTCATTTCCCAGTCGACAACACCCAACCTGCTACTGCTCATCGATAACTCCGCCAGTATGTACGACCTGGCGTATGATGATCCGGGTGTCAGATTCAGTGATGGCCTTAAGCACTGTTCCGGTGCTACCGGAACAACATGCACTACTGACGCGGGATGCACGGGAGTCGGCAAATGCACTGCCTTCAGCACTCAACCCAAGTATTGCTATGATGCGTCCTATACTTCATCAAAAACGTATGTCGGATATTTTGATCCCGCCCTGTTTTACACATATGACCTGACGAACACAAACGGTGTGTTCAATTCGGGATCGACACTTACCTGCCCGAGTGTCTCGGGAAATGTCCAGCAGAAACTCATCAGCGGGCAGCTTTGCGTCAACTACGACAACTCCAGGGCCAGCGGCAACAAAGTCACCAGTTTCAGCGCAACAGGTAATTACCTTAACTGGCTGACTGCGTCGAAATTTGACGTTGAAAAAGAGGCGCTCACCGGCGGAAAATATGTGACAAAACTGTGCTCAAATGACAAAACAAGAGCCTGTCTCGTCGCTTCCGATTGCCTCGGATCCGGGACGACGTGCGATACATTTAACGTGGGCACAACCGCCACACCATTTCTGATGCCGGAAACCCGTGGGTGCAACGGGCAGGATTACATTAAGGATACCAGTGTGGGAATTACCTTTACCACCACTGGACCGCAAAATAAATACAACACCGTAGCCCCGTCATGGGGAGGTCAGACCTATCTCAACATTTATGCCGGCTCTGCAACCTTTGATTACACCTCGTGCCAGAATGCCATCAGCGCCCTGGCGGCAAGTCCTCTCGTGACCGCGACTGTCAACAGTTATTTCAATTCCTGCGTGGCCATGACAGCCAAGCCGGGGACATGCAGCCTGGATTCCTCGACGGCGTGTGCTATTGATTCTGATTGCAAACTTAATACTGTTACGGCTTCAACCAATGTTTGCGACGGCGCTCCTTACTCGAATGTGATAACGACCTGTGCAACTGCTGGTAACACATGCGGCAATCTGGCTTCAAACAGGTACTGCACCTTAGTAGCAGGGCGTTCGTGTACCAGCGATGCAAATTGCACATCAATTGTTATTAAAAATGGAACGTGTTCACCACTGAACATGATGTACATAAAAGAAGGCGTGAATGCTCAGACGGTAACAAGTGCCGGAAATTCGTGCAGTGCCGATACAACGTGTACCTTTGACGGCTATATAGCGCAAACAGGTGCCTGCAGTGGCATTGTGACTCTGAATGGCGGAACATGCGCTGCTGCAGCAAGCACACCCAGTGCTGGCACATGCCGTGCCAACAGTAAGGGAACTTGTGTGGGCGGCCTCACCACGGGAGCCATCGAGTCGCGGACAACCTTTTCGCAGGCTCTGGGCGGATGCCTGCTGTGGGTTCAGGGGGGCTCTCCCAGTTATTCCGGTTCTGGCAGCCTGTCCGGCATATTCTCGTCAATGTCTCCCTGGAAGGATACGATCTGCCCTGCTCTCTATACCAAAACGGGAAAGGTATGTGTCAATATCACCTCTGGCACTTATACCACCACGGCATGCACAACGGCCAACAGCACCACTGATAGCGCCTGCACCGCACTGGGAACCGATTATACGTGCCTGGAAGGACCAGCCGCAATAGACCCGAACTCACCTGGCGGCATTTGCAGCAATTCATACATCGGGAAGTGTATGACCGGCAGCGGCAGTTCGTGGGCTATTGCATCAAACTGCCAGGACTGGATCGGGTATCCTAATGGCCTGGACAAACTGGAGGCTTCCTACTGTACAGGCGTTGTAACGGTGAATTTGCCGGTCACTGACCCGACAAATCCCCCGGCCGATTCGACTCTTGGCACCAACCTCGGCTCCATTCTGGGCGGCATGGGAGTTTCCGGCCAGATGGGCCCACCCCTGAAAACCCTGCCCGTACGGATCAGCGCGCCAACAGCCCCGACCGGCATCGTGCAGGACTATTCTTCCAAGATCCGCATCGGTGTAATGAAATTCAACAATTTCGGTTCGTCAACCGAAACTGCCTTTACAGGTTCTACAATTACCGCACGAAAAGTCTGCTCTACCGATTCCAGGATTACCTGCAACACAGATGCCGACTGTGGCGGCACCAGCGGTAGCTGCGCGGCAGGAACCGACACGGATGGAGGTAATATCCTCAGCTACGTCGGCGACACGCTAGGCGACCATACTACGGCCAGCAGCATTATCTACAATATTGATTCCCTCAGAGCCGTCGCCTGGACACCGTTAGCCGAAGCCATGTATAATGCCATCGGCTACTTTGCCGGCAAGTCAACCCCCACCATGCGCCTGAACACAGCCGATTATGATGCCACCAAACCGCCCTCCACAGCTACCTGCCAGGCCAACAACGTGCTGATGGTCACTGACGGCAGCTCCACCGCCGATCAGAATGCCACCGTCGACACGCTGGTCACCGGTAATGCCACCGCTGCCGGCGCCCCGGCCAGTGCCAGCCGTAAATGCAGCGTGTATTACGGCAGCAGCAACTTCGAGTATCTGACATGGCTGGCAAAAAACAAAAAAATCAGCACCTTGTCGTCAACAGTCGCTGAAACCCCCGTCAACAAGAGTGATTTCATCACTACCTATGTTGTCTCCACCGGCGCTGACAACGGTGAAAGCGGCGAATGTAACAATACTACCATGCTGACACATGCGGCAACCAACGGGGGCACATCCATGCTGAGTGCCATCGACCCGTCCACGTACAAAGCAACCCTGAACGCGGCCTTCCAGCAGGTGGCCGCAGGCCTGGCCTCCGGAACTGCCGCCTCGATATTGAACAACAGCGAAGGAAGCGGCGCCAACCTGCTGCAGGCGGTCTTCTACCCCGAAAAGGATTTCGGCGGCACCAACAACAAGGCCCAGTGGATCGGCGAAATGCAGAATTTCTGGTACTACGTCGACCCGTTCTTCAACCGGAGCACGGTGCGGGCCGACACCAACAGCGACTTCAGCCTCGACCTCAACCAGGACTACATCGCCAAGTTCCGCTACGACACTGCCACCACCACCACCTACGTCGATCTGGCCAAGGATATCAACGGCGACGGCAGCGTTCTGGGGGCAACAACTTCGTACCTGTCCGACAGTGACAACGTGAAAAGCCTCTGGCGTGCCGGCCGCAAACTGTGGGAACGTGATGTAACCAGCACCGCCGGCAAACGCCTGATTTACACCGTGACCGCAGCCAGCCCGCTGGCACCGGCCTCAAACTACACCCCGCCGACCCCCTCGCTGCTGGTTAACAACGGCACATTCAACGCGGTTGCCGCCAACATCACCCTGCTGCAGGCGGCCACTTCAACCGAGGCCGGGAATATTATCGACTTTGTACAGGGCATCGATCAGACACAGACTACACCTTCTAATTTATCCCGTAGCCGTAAGGTCACCATTTCAAACTGTGGTATCGGCAATAACGGAACGGACTGCAAGCGTGAATGGAAGCTGGGGGATATCATCAACTCAACCCCCCGCCTGATCTCCACAGTCAAGATTAACAGCTACAGCCTCGATCCACCCACTGGCTACGGCGACACCACCTATACCTCGTTCATCTCGTCCTACAATTACAAACACCGCGGGATGGCCTTTGTCGGCGGTAACGACGGCATGCTGCACGCCTTCAGGCTGGGTGTCCTTGACGAGGGTTCACAGACCAAACAGCACAAAGGGAAGCTGCTCAATATCGATGGATCAGATGCCGACAGCACCAGCGACCTCGGCCGTGAAGAGTGGGCATTTATACCGCGCAACGCCCTTCCCTATCTTAAATACAGTGCAGATCCGACGTATGCGCATCTTTACTTCGTGGATAATTCGGTGGCCATTTTCGATGCCAGCCTCCATGCCACCACCACCGGCTGCACCGGCAATTATTACGACTGCATTAAAAAGACGACCGTCGATTCCAGCAAGAACCTCACCATGGATGAAACCAGCTGGCGGACGATCCTGATCGGCGGCATGGGGATCGGCGGGGCGACTCGCAGCCAGAATACCGCCACGAAAGCCTCCGGAGGATGCGACGCCGATACGTCAACAGGTACCTGCGTCAAGACCCCCATCGCAACTTCAGGATACACCGAGGTAGGCTACTCGTCCTATTTTGCACTGGACGTCACCAACCCGCACGTTCTCTTTGATGCCACCGGTGCAAGTGCAACCAAAGCAACCAAATTCCTCTGGGAATTCGCCGGCGACCCGGCCAACGGAGACTACCTCGGCTACACGACCTCCGGGCCGGCCATCGTGCGGATAGGCACCAAAGAAAAGAACGGCCGTTGGTTCGCCCTGTTCGCATCCGGCCCAACCGGCCCGATCGACACAACCACGCACTCATTCATCGGGAAATCTGACCAGAACCTGAAAGTATTCGTCGTTGACGTCGCCACCGGCGCACTGGTCAGAACCATCGACACCGGCGTCAAAAACGCCTTTGCCGGCAACCTCACCAACGCCGTCATCGACAACGACCGCTGGAACCGCACCAGCACAGGCTTCTACAGCGACGACGTGATCTACATCGGCTATACACAAACCGCCGACGACCCGCCGACCACTTCATCGCTATGGAACAAAGGGGGGGTCGTAAGGATCTTCACCAAGGAAGACACCAACCCGGCCAACTGGGTCTCCACTTCGCTCATCAGCAACATCGGCCCGGTAACGACCTCGATCACCAAGCTGCAGGACCGCTTCGCCACCTATGACAGCTCCAAATCCAATGCTGCCACCGGCAAACTGTGGCTCTACTTCGGTACCGGCAGATATTTCCAGAAGTCAGATTCCCTGACCGATCAGTTCAAACTGTACGGTGTCATGGATCCCTGCTATTCCAACAACTCCGGGACCCCCAACTTTACACCGGTCGGGGCGAACAACGAGTTCGACACCGCCTGCACAAAGACAGTCACCGTTGCCAGCCTGACCGACCAGAGCGGCGATTCATCAACAGCAGCGGCCATATCACTCCCCCTCACCAGCTCCGGGTGGTCGATCGACCTCGACCTGTCGGCCACCGGTTTCAGTTCGGAACGGGTCATCACCAATCCGGTGGCTTCCACCGCCGGCGCGGTACTGTTCACAACCTTCAAACCAACCTCCGACGTCTGCGGTTCCGGCGGAAATTCCAACATCTGGGCCGTAAACTACAAGACCGGCGCAGCCCCTCCGGGTTCCGCCATGCAGGGTAAAGTGCTGATGCAGGTATCAACAGGCGCCCTGGCAGAGGTTGCGCTTTCTACCGCCTTTACCAGCACGACCGGCAACAAGCGCGAAGATGGCCGGCGCACAGCAACACCGATCACCGGCATGCCGCCGACCGCAAACGGACTGGCACTGATTACCAATCCGAAACCGATTAAAAAGATCCTGCATTACCAGGAAAAGTAACAAGGGGCTAATCATGAATTCCCGCGGGTTTACACTCATAGAGCTGATCATAGTGATCGTGCTGATCGGCATCGTTATTGCGGCCGTGTCACTCGACTTTAACTCGTGGATGAAAAAGGCCAGCGTTGACGCCCAGACCAAGGAGCTGAATTCTGATTTCAGCGACCTGCGCATGCGAGCGATACAAACCAAGCGGAACCATATGGCCATTGTAGAGACGAACAAGATCACATTCTGCAGTTACTCGTCAGAGGAGCCGGTCAACCCGGCGAATTGTACGGCAAATCCGCCTAATCCGGCATTGCATGGCGCCTATTTTACAAAATTCCTCAAATACCAGATCACCTTTTCTGGCGATGTGGGAGTCAATAGTCGCGGAATGCTGAATGACTTTTTCCCGGCAATGTCGGGTGGAACCTTCAACAGTAACCAGACAATCGTAGTGCTTCCTTCAGGAACTGGCGCTTCGGTTGATTGCCTGGTACTTTCAGACACACGATCAAACATGGGGACATTCGATGGAACAAAGTGCGTTTACAAATAGAGACGGGTTCACGCTGATAGAATTTCTGGTGGCCATCGTAATAATGATGATCGGTATTCTGGCGCTGCTGGAAATGGTGAACGTGGCCATCAAGGTCAACATGGAAAACCAGCTGCGCAATGAAGCTGTCATGGTTGCAGACGGTGTGATGGCGCTTGAAATGACCAAACCATTCGCGCTCATTTCAACCAATGTGACTCCCAACACTTCGACAGTCAATAGGCCCATAAACAAGGCACTGAAACCGTTTACCATAACCAAGACCGGAAGTTCCGTATCCAGCACGGCTAAGAGCGTGGACGTATCCGTTTCATGGAGCTACAAGAACATCACAAATTCCCATTCCATTCGCTCGCTGTTAAGCGCGTACGGTCAGTAGGGTGCCATCATGAAACTTTCTAATAAAGGCTTTACCCTCATAGAGATTATTGTGGTAATGGCGGTTTTCATCGTCATCATCATGATCACGGGGGATGCTTTCAAAACCATCCTCACCCATACCGGCAGACTTTCCAAAAGCGAAGAAAGCAACATTGAAGGGGTTATCGGCCTTGAAATGATGCGGCATGACCTGGAACAGGCCGGCTTCGGTCTCCCCTACTCGTATGACTCAACCACCCCCATCACATATCTGGAAGCCGGATACCTTCCGGCAAACGGCTATAACGACGCTCCCAGCGGAGTTCCCCGCGCGTTTGTAGCTGGCAATAATCTGGCGGCCACTGCCGATCCGAACAGCTATACCGGCGGCATTAAATACAACGTGATCGCCAACACCGACTATCTGTCCATAAAAGCATCCTCAGTTGGCTCAAGCGAGGCGGCACAGAAATGGACCTACATAAATTACTCCTCATCGGGCAAGGCACCAAAATCGTGGCCCGGCGGCAATCTTAAAAGCACATCTCCCGCTGACCGGGTCATCATGCTGCGGCGCTCATTTGCAAACGGTGTGTACACCAATCAGCTGCTGTATGATGTCAACACACCCGGCATCTACTGGGTTAACCACAGTAACAGCGGGTATGTGGCGGCTTTTTCACCGGCAACCCCCGAAGAGACGATTTTCGAGTACGGCATCAGGAGTTGCAGCAGTACGACCTGTCCGGTCGGCATGCCATTCAATCGGGTTGACTACTTTGTATCGAAACCGACCCTTGCCGATAAACTGCCGTCAACCTGCGAGCCGAATAATACCGGCGTCTTGTATAAGGCAACCATCAACCACTCGACGACAAACCCTGGCGGCACACTCAATTATATGCCGGTACTTGACTGCGTTGCAGACATGCAGGTCATTTTTGGCTGGGATCTCCCCGGAGCTGAAAACTCGAGCGTTACGGTAGACTCCTCAAACGTCAATAATACCGGCGATGGCATAATCGATACCTGGTCAAACGCAGACGGTTCGGTAGTCAGCGGTTCTGGAACAATAGCTCAGGTTCAGGCAGCAATGGCCAACGCCGGACATGTGAGAACAAAGCTGAAAATCATCAAGGTGCTTATCCTTGCGCAGGATGGCAAGAAAGACCCGGCCTATACATCACCATCACTTATTCCGGTGGGAACACAAAAAGGCGAAGATGATGGTGGTTCTACCGCAACGACCACTCTTTACAAACCTGGCGGTTTTGCAATTTCATCGGCTATGCTGAACTACCGCTGGAAGGTATATAAACTGATAATCAAACCCAAGAACCTGATTTCCAACCAGTAAGCAACGAGAGGAGTACGCGCCATGCGTACAGTCAATCTGCCCATACCCAGTTTTTCCGCACCGCTGAAAAATCGCAACGGCATCGCCCTGATTACGGCATTGATGCTGACCCTGATTTCGATGGCAATCATCATGTCACTGCTCTACGTCATGACGGCAAGCACCCAGCGCTCTGGCGCCATGAAGCGCTACCGCACCGCTCTCGAAGCATCTTACGGCGGTACTGAGCTCGTCGCCAAAGAAGTCATGCCGTACATCATGAACCAGTTTCAGCAGTACACCAGTTCGCAGGTCATCAACAATCTTAGGAACGACTACAGCACTGTTTCTATGGCATCGACAACCGCCAACTGCCTGAAATCCAAATTTACGCTTCCGACGGCCAGTTGGGCGGCGTCTTGCGGAAGCTCACTGGATCCCAAGACTAACCCAGATTTGCAGATGACCCTCCAGGCATCGGGCAACGGGCAACCGTTCGTCGTCTATTCAAAAATAGTTGATACTACTGTTGGAAATTCTGACACCAGCGGTTCACGCCTGGATGCCGCGGAAGGAGCTGCTGGAATAGGGTCCGGCATAGAGCCGCAACACTACCCTTATCTGTACCGACTCGAAGTACAAGGGGAGCGGCAAACCAATGCAGTAGAAAAATCAAATATTTCGGTTCTCTACGCCTACTGACACGTCAAACCTGTAGTTACGGAGTTTGCAGTGCCACTCAATAAACTAAAATCAGATGAACATTTCACCTACGCCGACTATCTCACCTGGGATGACGGCAAGCGCTGGGAACTGATTGCCGGTCAGGCATTCTGTATGAGCCCAGCACCAGGAATTATCAGGCGCTTTGCTCAATCACCTCTATTCCTGGTTACTTGATAAATCGTGCAAAGTCTACGCAGCGGGGGTTGTTTATATACTTGCAGCGTAGTGTCGTATGTGACACTATAAAAGTATGAGTGTCCACGAAAAATTACTTGCACGGATGCGCAACAACCCACGTAACTGGCGAATTGATGACCTGAAAACTGTTGCTAACCAGTTTGGCATCGATTGGCGTAATGCTGGTGGTAGTCATCATGTGTTTTCGTATCCCGGTATTGACAACGACCTCAGTATACCCGCCCACCGACCCATCAAGCCAGTTTATGTGCGTCTGTTTGTCGGACTGGTCGATAAAGCCAAGGAGTTACGGTGATGAGTGAAATTACGATCCCCCACATTGAACCACCCTATAATTTTGAGGCATTTGCACATATCGTGGAGCCTCTTTCTGATGAAGATGGTGGTGGTTACCTGATTACCTTTCCTGATTTGCCGGGGTGTATGTCTGACGGTGAAACCCCGGAAGAGGCGGTTTTAAACGGCCGGGATGCTTTTTCAGCATGGATGTCTGCGCGCATTCATATCGGCAAACCAATCCCGAAACCCACTCGATATGGCGAAGATGTTGCGCCAGTTCGCCTGATGCAGCGTCTGCCACGCAGTCTGCACGCCAATCTGGTGGCGCGTGCAAAGACGGAAGGGACATCCATCAACACTCTTGTAACCATGCTGCTTTCCGAAGGACTTGGGCGGCGGGAGCATCATACGGGGAATATTCCGGTTTAATAAATGGGAAACTTCTATGCATGACAACAATCAGTGGTTTGCGGCGTAGAAGAGCTTTATGAATTATCTGCAAGATCCGGTAAACGCAGACGGATGAATATTGACAAAAAAGAAATCAGATGAATGGTGTTTGATTTGTTTTGATATCGTGTGTATGGGTGTGTATGCTGTGAATGTGACGAGTCGGGAAATCATAACGCGATTAAAGCGGGACGGCTGGGAGTTGGCAGGCGTTACCGGTTCTCATCACAAATTCAAGCATTCTGAAAAAAACGGCATTGTAACCATCATACACCCTAACCATGATTTTGCCACCGGCACGTTGCGGAGTATCTTCCGTCAAGCTGGCTGGGAATGGAGGTAGTTCTATGTTGTTCCCCGTAGTGATCCACAAAGACCACGAAAGTGATTACAGCGTCACTATCCCTGATATGCCGGGTTGCTTTACCGCCGGAAAAACCATCGAAGCGGCTGTATTGAATATTCAAGATGCTGTTGAATGTCATTACACTGGCGAACCTGAGTTGCCCGTAGCCTCGTCGGTTGATCACTGGCTAAACGATACTGACTATGCAGGCGGAACCTGGTTGCTGGTTAACGTTGACTTATCCCGCATCAATGTCAAATCCAAGCGAGTTAATATCACCCTTCCTGAAAATCTGCTTTTTGCCATTGACCGATATGCTGAAACGCATCATCTCACCCGTTCCGGATTCCTTGCTCAGGCGGCAGGACAATACATCCATGCGAAGTGAACGATTTTGAAGGTGAGGTAAATTTAAATGGCTGCATCACCAAGTTTGAAACAGTATGAACGATTTACCTACGCTGATTATCTGACCTGGCCGGATGATGAGAGGTGGGAGATCATTGATGGGGTAGCGTATGCCATGAGCCCGGCACCGGGAAGTCTTCATCAGCGCATATCTATGGATCTGTCCCGGCAGTTTGCAACATTTTTGAAAGGTAAAACATGCAAGGTATACGCAGCCCCCTTTGACGTACGCCTCGCAGAACAATCCGGGCTTACCGATGATAAAATTGAAACGGTTGTGCAGCCCGACATTGTAATCATCTGCGATGCAAACAAAATTGATAATCGTGGCAGCAACGGCCCTCCAGATCTTATCATAGAGATACTTTCGCCATCGTCAGCAGCTTTTGATCTCAAACAAAAATTTGAACTTTATCAACGACACCATGTCAAAGAGTACTGGATCATCCATCCTGCTGAAATGACGGTGTTTGTTTACAACTTGAGTTGCGCCGGAATTTATGAATCTCCAAAACGGTACGCTCAGGATGACAAGATTCCGGTATCACTTTTGGGCGAGCTCGTGATTGATTTAGCGGAAGCATTTGCTGAGTAATTTTCGTGTTAGCAGTACAGCCCGGAAGAGGAGTGTGCAATGCCCCAACTGAACCCCAAAAAAATTGAACATTTCACCTACGCCGATTATCTTACCTGGGATGATGATAAACGCTGGGAATTGATTGCCGGTCAGGCATTCTGCATGAGTCCTGCGCCCGGACGGCAGCACCAAGAGCTATCAGTAGCTTTGAGTCATTATTTGTACTCTTGGTTACTTGATAAACCGTGCAAAGTCTACGCAGCCCCCTTTGATGTTCGCTTGATCGAGGCAAAGGAACATGCCGCCGATGATTATATCGATACGGTTGTGCAGCCGGACATTGTAGTTGTGTGTGACCCAAAGAAGTTGGATGACAAAGGCTGCATTGGAGCGCCCGACCTGATCATCGAAATCCTCTCGCCTTCAACCACCCGCATGGACATGACGGTCAAGTTTGAGCTGTACCAGCGGCATGGCGTCAAGGAATACTGGATCATTCACCCCAACGATCAGACCGTTCTGGTTTTCAAACGCCTGGAAACCGGCCTGTATGGCGTTCCGGATCGCTACTGTGCCGACGATACCATTCCGGTCACACTGCTGGGGGATTTGCAGCTGGATTTGACGAAAGTGTTTTTACCTGCTGCATAACTACGTACCCTGCTTTTAACGCCACCCCGTGCACCCTCCAAAAATCTTGACGTGGTCAGCTAATTGGTCTAGTTTACAACTACCATGATAACCATAAACGTCCAGGAAGCAAAAACACATTTCTCCCACTATCTCGACGAGGTGGCAAAAGGGGAAAGTTTTATTCTATGCAAGAGGAACATCCCCGTCGCTGAAATTCGTCCCATAATCAATAAGGCCGCAGAGAAACGGCCCATTGGACTTGCAAAAGGAACTTTCTCCATACCTGCATCATTTTTTGATGACTTGCCGGCGGCATGGCACTGTTGACTCCTGACAAACATATCAGTTGCTATCCCGTGCGGGTGGAATGGTAGTATTGGGGCTCGAACGCCTATACACCTATGATCCACCTCCCCATCGAAGCCAGCATCCCCGCACTTCTTGAAACAATCCGCACCCACCAGAACTCACTGCTCCATGCCCCTCCGGGCGCCGGCAAGACCACCCGGGTCCCGCTGGCACTGCTTTCGTTAATTCCAGCCGAAGCCGGTCGCATCGTGATGCTGGAACCACGGCGCATCGCAGCAGTTTCTGCGGCCCGCTGGATGGCAAGCCGTTTGGGGGAGGAGGTCGGGCGGACAATCGGCTACTCCATCCGCTTTGAAAGCCGCACTTCGGCCGCCACCCGCATCGAAGTCGTCACCGAAGGAATCCTCACCCGCCGCATCCAGAGCGACCCGACACTTGAAGGTGTGGCGCTGGTGATCTATGACGAGTTCCACGAGCGGAGCATCCACGCCGACCTCGGGCTGGCCCTCTGCCGGGACGTGCAGCGCCAGCTCCGTCCCGACCTTAAAATACTTATCATGTCCGCAACACTTGACATTGCTCCGCTGGCCGGATTGCTGGGAGACGCTCCGCTGGTCAGTTCTGCCGGGAGGTCATTCCCGGTCGAGGACGTCTACCTGGAAGAGAGCGCCCATACCAGGCTGCCGCAAAGAATGGCGTCAACCGTCCTGCAAATTTTGCGTAAAACTGAAGGCGACATTCTGGCGTTTCTTCCCGGTGCCGGAGAGATCAGGCAGTGTGCGCGGTTGCTTGCCGAATCAGACGCAGCCCGGCACTGTGTGGTGATGCCGCTGTACGGCGATCTGCCGATCAGCGACCAGCAGAAGGTGCTCCTGCCGTCACCTCAGCGAAAGATAGTGCTGGCCACCAGCATCGCCGAAACAAGCCTGACCATCGACGGGGTGCGGGTCGTGATCGACAGCGGCCTGTCGCGCCGGCTGCAGTTTGACCCGGCCAACGGATTGAACCGACTGGTCACCGTGCGTGAATCACGCGCCTCGGCCGACCAGCGCCGCGGACGGGCGGGACGCACCGCGCCAGGCGTCTGCTATCGCCTTTTCAGCCGGCACACGCTGAACGCCATGACTCCCCATTCGCCGCCGGAAATCTGCGTCACCGACATCTCACAGCTCCTGCTGGAACTTGCCGCATGGGGTATATGCGACCCGACGAAGCTCGACTGGCTCGACCCGCCACCGGAAGCAGCACAGCATTCTGCCCGGACGCTGCTGACCGAACTGGACGCCTTCGACACAGCCGGTCGCATCACTCCGCTGGGGAAATTGATGGTCCAGCTTCCGCTCCACCCGCGACTGGGACGGCTGCTGCTCCGCTCGCGCGAACTGGGCTGTACCGCTCTCGGCTGCGATGTGGCCTCCCTGCTCTCGGAACGGGATATTTTCAGAAAAAATGCTGGTCACGCCATCGCCAGTACCGACATATTCGACCGGGTCGAGGCGCTGCAGCGGTGGCGCAAGGGGAGATACAGCGACGACCGGCTGGACGATGCCGCAGCAGCCGGCGTAGACCGGGTTGCCCGCCAACTGGCACAGTTGATGGCAGACACGAACGCACCGACTCAGCCTCCTGAGGATATGACTACAACAATCGCGCGCCTGCTGATTACCGCCTATCCCGACCGGATCGCCCGGCGGCGCCCGACTGATACCCGCCACCTGCTGGTCACCGGCCGTGGCGCCCTGCCTGCACCACACTGCCAACTGCAGGAGACCGGATTCATTGTAGCAACCTCGCTTGACGGCGGCTCACAGGCCGATGCCCTGATCCATTCCGCGATTGAAATTTCCGAACAGCTGGTACGGGAGGAACGGGCGCGGCACATTTCGTGGATGACAACGCTGTCCTGGAATGAACGGGAGGGGCGGGTAACTGCCGTCAGACAGGAACTGCTTGGGGCGGTGCCGCTGGCAACGGAACTATTCGTTCCGACGGCCGAAGAGCTGGCACCGGTGGTGATTGATGCGGTTCGAAGATCAGGCCTTGCACTACTGGACATGAGCAGTGATGTGCGGCAGCTGCAGGGGCGGATGCTGCTGGTGCGAAGCGCTTTTCCGGAAGAGGAGTGGCCTGACGTGTCAGACGCTGCCCTCACGTATTCACTTGATGAGTGGCTGGCACCCCGTCTCAATCGAGCGAACAGCGCCGGGAAACTCGCCAGACTTGACATCTGCGCCCTGCTGAAGGAAAGTCTCGACTACCGTCGGCAGCAGCAGCTGGAGCGGCTTGCACCGACGCATCTGCAGGTGCCAAGCGGTTCCAGGGTTCGGCTGGACTACTCGGCAGATGAGCCGGTGTTGGCGGTGAAGCTGCAGGAACTGTTCGGTCTTGCGGAAACACCGACGCTCTGCGGGGGGCGAATCCCAGTACTGCTGCACCTCTTGTCCCCGGCCGGGCGGCCGTTGCAGGTAACCCGCGACTTGAAAGGCTTCTGGGACGGGGCCTATCAGCAGGTCAAAAAAGAGATGAAGGGGCGCTATCCCAGGCACCCCTGGCCCGACGATCCCTGGACGGCAGCTGCAACGAGGCGGACAAAGCCGCGAACATGACCGGAAGTGATACATGATTCGAGCACTGATTACCATGCTGCTGATGTTCCTGTTTTACTCCGTCAGCACCTTTGCCCAGGATGCCCCCTTTCCGTATATCTGGAGCGGCTTCTCCACCTCGCTGCAAGGACGCAGCCCCCAGCAGCGCCACAACGCGCAACTGGCAGGACGATACATCGACGGATACATTATACCACCTGGCGGCACCTTCAGTTTCAACGAACTGGTGGGCGGCCGCAGCCGTTCCAAGGGGTTTGAGGCGGCACCATTTCTCAACGGTGACGGCCTGCTTGAGGATACTCCCGGCGGCGGCATCTGCCAGCTGGCCTCGACCATCTACAATGTTGGACTGCTGGGAGGGCTGCTGATCGCCGAGCGCCATCCCCACTCCCGCACCGTGCTGCACGTCCCCCCCGGACGCGACGCCACCATTGCCTCGTGGCGCAAGGATCTCAAATTGAAGAATCCGTTCCCCTACCCGCTGCAGCTTAACATCAGCAGCGACAGCGGACGTCTGACTGTTTCGCTGCGCTCGGCTGTCAAGCGTGATTTTGACGTGGAAATAATCAGCGAGCGGCTGGAATTGGAGCCCCAGGCAGTTGTTTCGCAGTCATCGCAGCGTCAACAGGGGTTACGCGGTTTTTCGACCGTCACATGGCGAGTGACGAAAAACGGCGGACGTGAACGGAAGGAACTTGTTTCGGAGGACACCTACCCGCCGCCCAGCCTCATCATCCCTGGCGGTTCACGGTGAAGTTCATCGTCCTCGTGCTGTCAGGCGTGCTCCTGCTGTCCACGTTCACGCCCCTCGCAGCAGCGGATTTGAGTACCCCCGAGAAAAAACTGCTGCTCGAGTACGCCCGTGGTTGCCTGATATCACAGGTTGCTGGTAACTCACCCCCGTCTCCACCCGAATATGCTCTCAACCGCCAGCGGGCCTGCTTCGTCACCTTTTTCAGCGGAAAACGGGTATTTGCCTGTTTCGGCAGTTTTTCACCCCGTCGTAGTACGCTGGCCGAAGAGATCAGTGAAAATGTGCGTCTGGCGCTCAGAAACGATGTACGTTCTCGTTCGGCCAATCTGTCTACGGCTGCACATGCCGGGGTGCAGATCACCTTTCCGCTTGGCCAGCCTCAGCCGGCAACAGATTACCGGAGCATCAACCCGGCCCGCGAAGGGATGTTCGTCGAGGGGAGCGGCGGCAATGGGGTGGCTTTCGTGCCGGGTGAGGCCCGCACCGCCGCCTGGGCCTTCCGCGAAGCACTGCGCCGATTGGGAGAGAATAACCCGGCAGCCGTCACGGTGTATCGATTCACGGCAGAAGCTATTTCGACGCGTTAACGGAACTATGATTTCATCAATGATCAATATACGCCTCTTTGCCTGCCACAGGTAGCACACTCATACAAGTGTTCTTGACAGCACTCTTTGCCGTATGATTAAATGCTCAGAACGAAATTCAAGGAGAGATCGCAATGGTTCATATTTCTGCAAATGACTTAAAAATAAGGGGAGTTTCTGCAATTGAAGCCATGCTTGCCACACAACCGGAAGCGGTGATTTCGGTGCGCGGCAAGGAGCGATTTATAGTTATGGATATGGACCATTATCACTATCTTCGCGAGTGTGAACTTGAGTCAGCACTTGCCAGGACCCGCGCAGACCTCGCAGCCGGGCGCTGCATCAAGGAGAATGCCGATGCGCATCTGGCACGCCTGAAGGCAACATGATGAATTGGTCTCTCGTTTTTACCGAACAGTACAATCATCGAGCTCTACGTTTTCTCAAACGACATCCGGAACTGGAAAAACAGTACCTGAAAACGCTGCAACTGCTGGAGGCAAATCCGTTTCATCCCTCATTGCGGCTGCATCAATTATCGGGTCGGCTTACAGGCCTGCACTCGGTTTCGATCAATCTTTCGTATCGTATCACCCTTGAATTCCTGATAAACGATCAGGAAATCATTCCCGTAAACGTGGGAGACCACGATGCAGTTTATTGATACCCACTCGACACTGATGCCACACGTTCACTGTTATTGCTGCCGATAGGAGCCCCTATGAAACCGTTCCGTATCTTTTTCATGTATCTGATGGTGATTGCCCTGTCATCCCTGGTTGCCTCCCCTGCCCTCGCTGCTTCAAAGCGGCATGAGGTTCGCGGCATGGTCATGGCGTCCGAAACCAACAAGCCGGTCTCCGGCGCCGTGGTCAGCTTCTTCGGCAAAAGCGATACGGCGATTGCTGCAAAGCCGAGTGAAGTGGTCTCGACCGACAAGGGGGGTGTATTTCTCGCCAATGTCTCAGCCGGCTCATATATCTGGACCGTCAAGGCCGAGGGACAGGGAGTCTTTCAAAGCGGTACCGTGTTCATTTCCAAACCATACGATGTCGGAATCAGTTATCTGCGCAAACCGGCCGAACTGTCCGGCAGGATCGTCGACGGCAGCGGAACACCGGTCGCAGGTGTAACCATTTCAGCCGACCCTTCCACGAAGGCGGTCAGCGGTGCTGACGGCCGTTTCCACTTCGTCGGCCTCGATCCCCGCGGCTATGAACCGGCCCTTGCCAAACCGGGCCGGGTTCTGGAGAAGAATGAATATTACTACCTTTCGCCGGGAGAGAAAAAGGAGCTGGGTGACCTCGTCGTCCGCACGTCGGGGAGCCTGACCGTGCGCCTCAGCGTACGCGAAAACGGTAAACCTGTCGCACTTCACGGAATCAGAGTCAATCTGAGCGGCACCACGGTCTACCGTTCTCTTAAAGCCGGTAAAACCGGTATTGCGCGACTTGACGGGCTGCCTCCCGGCCGCTATTCGGTTTCGGCACCGGACGAGCGACTGAAGGAGCAGAATATCGAAATTGAACTCGGTGAAGGGGAAAACGGTAATGTGGCACTTGAAACGACACTCAAGCCCCCTACCCTGAGCATCGAGGAGTACAGTGAGGTTTTTCTGCCGGACAAGCCGGTGAAGCTGCGGGCGAACAGTCTGAGGGTAGAAAAAGCCGATGCAACAGTTTCGTTGATCGCCGCCGACAGGGTTCTCGATGGCTCTGTCGATCTGCGAAAACCTGCCAGCATCCCGGCTGATTCTCTCAGAAAAGTCGCGACTCTTCCGGTTCCCTTTAAAACCCGCCGCGACAGCCACACCAGGTTAGGACGTATCCCGCTCCCCGGACTGCAGCCGGGGGCCTACCTGCTGGAATTGAAAGGGAGTGGCGCTTCAACCCGCTTTGCATTCCTGGTCACCCGCCTCGGAGTGGTTGCCAAGGTATCCCCCGCTGCCACCCTGCTCTACGCCGCCGACCTGATAAACGGCACGCCGCTGTCGGGGGTTCGCATAGCCTCCCGTGCCGGAACCGCCGCTGTTACCACCGGAACCGACGGCATGGCTCCCTGGTCCGTCAGCAAGAGCCCGACCCGCCTGACGGCACAGTCAGGCTCCAACCTGGCATTTCTCGACCTCCCCGGAAAAAGCGAGAACGGCTCCGGAGACGGAATCAAGGGGTACATTTACACCGACCGGCCGGCCTACCGCCCCGGCCAGACGGTACATTACAAAGGGGTACTGCGCCGGCAGGCCGGAGAGAACTACCGGCTTCCAGGTACCCGGACTGTTCATGTTGAAGTCAAGGACGACAACGACAAGGCTGTCTGCGTTGCCGACCCGACTGTCAATGCAAATGGCTCATTCAACGGCGACTGTTCGCTTCCGGCAGTGCCGGCCCTGGGAGAATACGGCATCGCGGTAAGCGGTAGCGGCGAGACCTGGCACGGCTCGTTCCAGGTGCTGGAGTACCGCAAACCTGAGTTTGAGGTCAAGGCAATCGCCGACCGGCGTTTCCTGATTGCCGGGGATACCGGACAGTTCAAGATTAGTGGCCGCTACTACTTTGGTGCGCCGGTGGCTGGCGGAAAACTGGTCTGGCGTCTCTATGCCAAACCGGCCTGGGATGCCGGTCGGGCCGGTGACGATGACGGCCCGGATGAGGGACAGGGATTCAATCGTGGATACGCAGACTTCCTCGGCGAAGGTGAGGTACTGCTGGACGGCAGCGGCGAAGCAAATATCCCGATAACAGCGAAACCCTGCGACGCTCCGTTACAGTACACACTGGAAGCCGACGTAACCGACGCCGCTTCACGCCAGGTTTCGGCCTCAGGCAGCGTAACCGTTGTGCCGTCACTGGTGGCTCTGAACATCAAGGCGGCCAATTATCTGACCAGGCCTGGTGAGCCCCAGGAGATCACCGTCAAGGCCGCCACGTGGGAAGGGGCACCGTTGGCACTTCCGTTGAAACTGAGCTTTGCACGGCAGGTGTATGACAAAAAGAACCGCTCATACTCATGGCAGCAATCGGAACAGAGCAACGTTGCAACTGCGATGGACGGCAGCGCCCGCACCCGCTTCATCTTCCCCGGCCCCGGCTACTGGCAGATCAAAGCCGAGGGGACGGACGATGCCGGGCGTTTATCCTCAGCCACCACGTCTGTCTGGGTCTGGAAAAAGGGGCATTCATGGGAAGGATCGTACCGCGAACTTGAAGCTGAATTTGACCGCAGGAGTTATCAGCCCGGCGATACGGCACGATTGATCGTGCGCTCGCCGCTGACCGGCGGCAGTCTGCTGCTGACGCTTGAAGGGCGCGAATTTACCGGACAGCGGGTGACTCCGCTCAAGGAGATGGTGGAGGTGATCGAGATCCCGGTCACCGAAGCCCAGGCGCCATACGTCCATGTTTCCGCCGTAACGATCGGTAACGGGCGCCTGTACAGCAAAACCCTGCAATTGAAGGTTGAACGTCAGCCGGGGAAAATGAATCTGAAAATCACCCCCGACAAACCGATCTACGCACCAGGAGACAGGGTGTCCCTGAAGTTATCCTCCCGCACGGAAGGAGCCCCTCTACCGGGCGAACTATCCCTGGCAGTGGTTGATGAAGCAATCTTCGCCATCGCTAAGGAGCGTTCCGAAGACATCTGGCAGTTCTTCCGGGGAAAGCGGGATCATCTGGTGACTACCCTGCATTCATTTCCGCGGCTCTATCTGGGGGGCGCGTCCAAGGATAGACAGACCGCTCCGGAAGCCGACGACGGTCTGAAAGGGCTGAAGGTTCGCAAGGTGTTCAAAGATACGGCCGCCTGGTTCCCCCTGATTGAGACACAACCCGACGGCAGTGCCCAGGCCGAATTCACCCTGCCTGACAATCTGACCACTTGGCGAGCCACGGCCGTAGGTCATAGCGGCTCTGATGATTTCGGCACCGGGCGGGAGAAATTCATCGCCCGGCTGGAACTGATGGCCCGGCTTGCCCCACCCCGCTTCTTCACGGTGGGCGATGAGCTGCTGGTTCCCGGAATGGTCACCAGCATGATCGATGCAGAGCAGAAAGCAACCGGCCGCTTTGAAACACAGGGGTTGACCCTCTTGGGAGAACCTGGCTTCAGCGGTACGGTTGCCCCACGCGGACAGCTGCGCTCTGCGGCTCGTCTGCGTGCCGATAAAGCCGGGAGTGCAACCCTGCGCCTGATGGCCAAAGGCAATGACAAGGGGGACGCCATGGAACTGACCCTGCCGGTGCTTCCCCGCTCCATTTCCCGTGAAGTTACCGGGGGCCTTGCCCTGGCTGATAACGAAACGACACTGGCCATGAACCTGCCGGACGATTCCCTGCCGGGGAGCGCATCTCTGAAACTCACTTTTTCACCGACCATTGCCGCCGGATTGAACGGGGCAATTTCAAGGCTCGTGGAATTTCCCTACGGCTGCGTAGAGCAAACCCTCTCCCGTTTTATTCCCGCGGTGCATGCCCGGTCACTGCTGGGCAAAACCGGCTGGCAGCCCGACCAGGCAACCAGAGATAAATTGCCGCTGGCGATCGCCGAAGGGATTCGCCGCCTTGAGGAGATGCAGCATGACGACGGTGGATGGGGATGGTGGAAGAGTGACAGTTCCGGCATCACCATGACAAGCCATGCGGTTTACGGCCTGGGTCTGGCAAAGCGGGCCGGAGTGGCAGTGCCGGAATCTCTGCTCAAACGGGGCATCGCATCATTGGAAAAACTGGCTGCGAACGCACCGGCCAACGACCTCCCCCGCATCCACCGCGCCCTGGCGGTCAACGATATCACCGCAGAGCCCTTGGAGCAACGGATCATGGCGGGCTGGAAGCGGCTCCCCCTCACGGAAAAACTGGCACACGCTGAGGCTCTGGCATTTGGTGATCGAAAGGAGGTTCTGACACCGCTGGTTGATGAACTGAAGCGTGAAGTGCAGAGCGAAGGGACAGCTGCCTACTTGAAGGAGGCTGACTCCGACTCCTGGTGGTACGGCTGGCGCTTTGGAGCATCAGCTGTCGAGAACACGGCGGCCATGCTGACACTGTTGACCAGAAGCGCCCCCACGGATCCGCTCAATGCGCGGCTGGCTGCCTTCCTGGCCAGGCGCCAGACTGGTGGGTGGTGGCAAACAACCAGCGGTTCGGCAGCAGCGGTGACCGCCCTGGCCGATTACGTTGCCGCCAGTGGAGAGGCCGCAGCAAGCTATACCGCCAGACTGACCCTGAATGGTACTGATGTAACGACCTGGCGGGTTGAAAACGGAACTCTGAAAGCGGGTGATTCTATTATCACCATACCGGCGGTACGCCTCGCCACCGGCGGTAACAACCTGAAGCTGAGCAAGGATAACGGCGGCATGGCGTATCTGGCGGCAACGCTCGACTATCAGGCAGCGCCGGAAGCGGCCCGTTCGGCGGATGGACTGAAGCTTGAGCGCAGGCTTTACCGGGTAAGCACCGCAAAAAGCGGCAGCATCTGGCGGAGGGAATACACACCGCTCGCTCCGGGCGAGAGCGTAAAACCGGGCGAAGACATCGAAGTGCGCCTGACTGTGGAAAACAGGCGGGCATTGGAATACGTGATCATCGAAGATCGGCTGCCGGCAGGGTTCGAATCGCGGGAAACCGACCGGGATCCACGATTCATCGGCGAGGCGGCCTATCAGGGGTGGTACTCCAACCGCGAGCGACGCGACGAGAAACTGGCGTTCTTCATCACCACTCTCCCGGCAGGGAGGCATGAATTCCGCCACGTGCTGTATCCGGAAATTGAAGGGAGTATGCTGGCGCTGCCGGCAGCCGTCTGGCCCATGTACCTGCCGGAGTTGCGGGGAGAGAGCACCCCGTGGCAGTTTGTAGTGAAGTGAGGCTCAGCACGTTTACCGCAGAGGTGCAGAGGTAAGCAAAATATCTTTATTGTACCAAAAGAAGCTTTTGAAACACGGAGCAACGGTGCAACGGAGCAAAAATTAAGAAGAATTTTTTGGAAAATGCCTTTTTGCAACTCACCCTGATGGTGGGTGTGGTTTCTCTTGTAATGCCTTGATTTCTCTGTTGCTCCGTTGCTCCGTGTTATGAGAACTGCCGTTTCTAGTTTAAACGTTTTTATATTGCACGAAGCACATACTAAACTTGTTTACCGAAACTGATGTCCGCCGGACTACCCGAGCCACTGCAGGTTATCCCACGGTCAGCATTTGCCGCCAGGTGACGCAGGATAGCGAAAACCGCTTCCGCATCATCCGGCCGACCCAGCGCAGCAGCTACCTCCCCTGCAGTCAGTTCCCCGTTGTGCTCCGCCAGCAGTTTCACCACATCCTTTTGAAGAGCAATGACCGTTCCTGCCGCTTTCTTACCCGCCTCAACCCCTGGCTGGTGATAGGCGTTGATGTTGACCAGTGATGCGTAAAAACCAACCGTGCGTTCGAACAGGGCGATCAGGGCACCGATGGTGCGGGCATCTACGGACTCGACGGTGAGGGTCATGGATTCACGCCCCATTTCGTAGAGTGCGGTACGGGTTCCCTGGAAGAAGCCGAACAGATAGTCGCCGCTGGTGATGCCGGGATCGACCTGCATGGATACACCGTCCCGATCCTTAAGCACCTCGATAAAGGTAACGAAGAAGTTGGCCACCCCTTCGCGCAATTGCTGCACATATGCATGCTGGTCTGTTGACCCCTTATTGCCATAGACGGTCAGCCCCTGGCTTACCGGCGCACCGTCAAGGTCCAGCTCCTTACCGATGGATTCCATGATCAGCTGCTGCAGGTAGCGGGAAAAAAGCAGCAGGCGGTCCTTGTAGGGCAGCATGACCATGTCCTTCTCACCTCGGCCGTTGCTGCCGCAGTGCCACATCAGCGCCATCAGGGCAGCCGGGTTGCTCCGGGTTTCGGGTTGGCGCGTGATGACGTCGCATGCTTTGGCCCCCTGCAACAGTGCCCGGATGTCGATCCCCTGCAGGGCGGCCGGCAGCAGCCCAACCGCCGAGGTGACGGAGGTGCGTCCGCCGACCCAGTCCCACATCGGGAAGCACTCAATCCAGTTTTCCTGTTTCGCCAGACGGTACAGATCACTGTTGTCACCGGTCACCGCCACGGCGTGCCCCGCAAAATCAAGACCACGCTCACGATAAGCGGCCTGGGCCTCAAGCATGCCGTTGCGGGTTTCCTTGGTGGAGCCACTCTTGGAGATAACTATCACCAGTGTGCGCGCCAGGTCGTTCCCGAGTTCGGCGAATACCCGATCCATGCCGTCCGGATCGGTGTTGTCCAGGAAGCAGGGTTTCATCAGGTCACGGGAAGAAGAAAGGGCATCGGCCACGAACTGAGGCCCCAGGGCGGAACCGCCGATACCGATCACCAGAAAACCGGTGAATGTCTGGCCGGACGGTGCGGTTATGTGACCGGAATGCACATGTCCGCTGAAATAGACGATATGATCGATGGTTTTTTCGATATCTTTGCAAATCTCGGCAGTGGGTGCCAGAGCCGAGTTGCGCAGCCAGTAGTGGCCGACCATGCGCTCTTCGTCCGGGTTGGCAATGGCACCTTTTTCCAATTGGGCCATTGCCGAAAGAGCCCGCTGCATGGACGGTTCCATACACTCGAAAAAACTGTCATCGAATTTCATCCGACTGATGTCAAGGGAAAGCCTGATTTCGGGGCAGTGGCAGAGATTCGAGGTATAGCGTTTCCATAATTCCTGTTTGTTCATGGGATTATTCTCCTTGTGAAGTACTATTGCTTTTGCGTTCCAGCTTTTTCTTTGCCTGAACATACCCTAGATCAGCTGCCATCCTGTAGTCTTCCATAGCTTTGTCCATATTTTTCAGTTTACTGTACGCATTACCACGGTAGAAATAACTACTCGCATATCGTGGATCGAGCACTATTCCCTTGTTGAAATCATTGATTGCACTTGATAACTCGCTGATTTTATAATAATACAATCCACGGTTAATATACGCGGCAGCATACTGATGGTTCAATTCTAAGGCTTTATCAAAATCAGACTTGGCCTTTTCCAAAAGACCAGTTTTCAGGAAATAGATTCCCCTGCCGTTATATCCGCGCGCAAATTCCGGATCAGCAACAATGATTTTTTCAAACGAAGAGAGTGCCTCTTCAAGGCGCCCCTGTTTTATTGCGATTCTACCCTTACCATAATGAGGGTACAGATATGTTGGCTTGATTTTGATTGCAGAATCGAAATCTTTTGCGGCAGCATCGTATTTTTTCAATTCAAAATATGCCCACCCCCTGTTGTAAAGTGCTCTAACGCTTTCAGGGTTGTACGTCAGGGCATTAGTTAAGGTCTTGACGGCGTCTTTAAACTTATGCTGTTTCAGAAGTTGCACGCCGGTTTCCACGGTCTCATTTGCAAGCAGTTTATTGACTGAATTTAAATAACGCTCCTGTTTCAGCTTATCCAGTTTGGTTGTGGCAAGTTCCTTTGCAAGTTGATCGATCTCTTTCATTGCAGCCGATGTTTGTTCTTGAAGATTCCTCATTTCTTCGGTTTTTTCCCTATCTTTCCGAAGCAGGTTGATAGTTTTTGCCACATCTTCCGGGTCAGCAGTCACTTTCGCCTTTAACGTATATTTTTTCCCATCCCATTTTTCGTCAATAATGACTGTCATCACGATACCGGATGTGTATGTAACAATTTGATCTTTCGTCAGCTGAGAGTTTATAACCTCTGTGGAACTGATCAAATATGTGCCGAGCTCTTCAAGCAATAAGCGTTTGACCTGCTCTAACGCTATAGTACGGCATGTGAGCTTGCTGTCAGCCTCACCGGCTTCGTACGTATACACTTTGACAAAAGATTCAGTTTTTGCATACGCGGGAAGTATTGCCGAGTTCAAGATTGATAAAATACCGATAAGGCACAACTGGATAGTTTTTCTCATTTCAGTGCTCCTCAATTTTTGTGGTACGCCCCTTATTGCTCAAACAGGTACTTTGCTGCAGCCTTCCCCATGCCGCTGTCACTGTGAGCAATGCCCGGTATAATTACGAGTTTCCAGTTGAGTGGTGTCCTCAGGGTGGCAGCTTGTTGTTGCGCGTTTTTGTAGAAGTTCTGGCCTCGTTCAAGGCGATTGCTTCCTTGAGCTTTGGCCTCTTTTGCTTTGGGAAGATGTCTGTGATTAGGATCGGTGTCATTCTCGCCCAACATAACAACCAGGCGTCTGGCGAGGGCCATTTTGAGTTGACCCTCTCCAACCCGCTCTTTATCAAGACTCCATGGAAATGATGACTGATACCATGCCGGATAGATCGGCATAGTATATGAGCCAGCGTTGGCTGCGATGGCAACCTCAACGCGAGGTGATGGCATAAAAAGAATGAAGCGATGAACAAATTGAGCACCGGCAGAGTGACCGTAAAGATAGTACTTATCAGCTTTCAATGACTCGCTGGTCTTCAATGTATCGAACAGATGCTCAATCACCGATAAACTCCACCTGTCAACCTTTGCGTCAGTTACGTTCCCAAACTGGTATTCGCTCTCGGAATAGTGCTGTCTGGAAAACTCAGGCACCACCAAAAGAAAATTGTATTTTTCGGCATATCGTGTCCAGTGATTACGATATGCTTCACCGTCCCGTTTTGTGCCGTGCATGACGAATACTATTTTTGAAGTTGCAGTCAGGCCAGTAGGTTTGTAGTACCATACCGTAACCGGTTTTTCAGGTCGGCCGGCATTGTCACGGAAAACGAAGTCCCCTTTTCCCGATGGTAGTAACTCAATCGCTTTGGCAGATGGCGCAGAAAGCAGGAAAGCAAGAATGACGTAGGCAAATAGCATTCTTGTAAAAAAAGCCGCAGCAGAATTTCTGAATGATTCAAGGGACGCTTTCACAAGACCTCAGCGCAAAAAGATCAGGGTAATCATGTACCTCAAACGCTATGTTACGTTAGTGCAGTTTTCATTTCATCGTGCCATATAGAGGACGCCCCACCGCAATCGGAATTTGAGCGCCATCCTTGTAAGGAGATGAGAGCAGTAAGCTGAATGTGTATCCGGTAATTGTGCCGTCCGGCACGGTGTAAATCCTGATTGTACCTCTGCCGACACCGCTTCGCTTCCTTTTCAATTCGGCATCATAGCGAGTGTCCTTTATGCCGTGAGGAGATTTGCTCGAATCAATCACTAAAACCGACCATTGTTCGGTATTCTCGATCAGCGGCGTAGTGAATTTCTGTCTCTTAACAGGCACAGCGTCTACCAGCATTACATGACCACTGTCATCAGCCTGCTTGCCTTGGCTGCCCATACCGGTTGGATATTTGGTCGCAATAATGTCGCCTGGCAATATATCTGTAATCTTTTCGATGCGCTTGAAACCTGATTCTCCCATTATCTGATTGTGGTAATCCACCGCCCGTGGTCTGCGCTTGCGTGAAACCTGGAGCAGTTTGTCATAGCTGGAGCTGTTTGACCTGTCGAGCAGCTCGTTGATCAGACCACTGCAATCGGTTGAAGCAGAATAGGTATCAGTGAGAAAATCACCCTTCCATCGTATGAATGATTGATGACTGTAGGTGGTAGTATCCGGGATAAGATTTTCTACCAAAAGCCTGCCCAGCTCAAGATGCTTTGGAGTATCGGCTGCACAAGTAACAGCAGCCGAAAACATGAATAAAATGGAATAGCAAAATATTTTGCTCATCGAGTATGTAGGCATAAACTGCCTTTGTAGAGGACTACGCAGTACATTATGCAAAAAAGGTGGAGTAATCCCCACCTTCCGTGTCATTGCATAACTTCCGGTATTATTTCCTGATATTGTAGAATACGTCGTGCCCCTTGAATTCGGCCGTGCTGTCCAGTTCATCCTCGATCCGCAGCAGTTGATTGTACTTGGCGACACGGTCGGTACGACAGAGGGAGCCGGTTTTGATCTGGCCGGCATTGACCGCCACGGCCAGGTCGGCCAGGGTGGTGTCTTCGGTTTCGCCCGAACGGTGGGAGATGACCGTGGTGTAGCCTGCCCGCTTTGCCATCTCGATGGCTTCCAGCGTTTCGGTCAGCGTACCGATCTGGTTGAGTTTTATCAGGATCGAGTTGGCAATCCCTTTCTGGATACCTTCTCTCAATATCTTCGGGTTGGTGACGAACAGGTCGTCGCCGACGATCTGGATCCGTTTGCCGAGGCGATCGGTCAGCAGTTTCCAGCCGTCCCAGTCGTTTTCGGCCATGCCGTCCTCAATGGAGATGATCGGATACTTGTTGACCAGGTTTTCGTAGAAATCGACCATTTCAGCGGCGGTTTTCTCCTTTTTGGCCTCGTTCTCCAGGGTGTAGATCCCTGTCTCCTTGTCGAACAGCTCCGATGAAGCCACATCCAGAGCCAGCAGAACATCGTCACCCGGCTTGTAACCGGCCTTGACGATGGCTTCCATAATGACTTCCAGTGCCTCTTCGTTGGACTTCAGGTTGGGAGCAAAGCCACCTTCATCGCCGACAGAAGTGTTGTACCCCTTCCCTTTCAGCACGCCCTTCAGCGCATGAAAAATCTCTGCTCCCATCCGCAGAGCTTCGGCAAAACTTTTTGCACCGGCCGGCATGACCATGAACTCCTGAATGTCGACGTTGTTGTCGGCATGGGCGCCGCCGTTGAGGATGTTCATCATCGGTAGCGGCAGCTCACGGGCATTGGTACCGCCGATGTATCTGTAGAGCGGCTGGCCAGCTTCATCGGCGGCAGCCTTGGCAACCGCCAGGGACACACCCAGAATTGCATTGGCACCCAGTTTCGTCTTGAACTCGGTGCCGTCAAGCTCGATCATCTTCATGTCGATGCCAACCTGGTCGTCGGCCTCCATGCCGATCAGCTCTTCAGCTATTTCGTTGTTGACGTTGGATACGGCGGTCAGTACCCCCTTACCGAGATAACGGGACTTGTCGCCGTCGCGCAGTTCCATCGCCTCTCGCTCACCGGTGGAAGCACCCGACGGGACAGCTGCGCGTCCGAACGAACCGGATTCCAGGAATACTTCCACCTCCAGAGTCGGATTCCCGCGGGAATCAAGGATTTCTCTTGCATAGATATCTACAATTTCACTCATCTGCTGCCCCCTTGTATGGAATTATGTGCGGCTTCGGAAGAACCACCACGTAAACTGGGATTGTGTATACCATAAATTCGCTAAAAGTACAGCACCACCGGGAAATATTTACGACGACGAGGCATTGCATCGAAGCTTCCCAATCCTGAACGAATGTGCTATGACAAAAAATGGCACTTCGCCGAAATCTATTTACGACAGCAGGTACTCCAATGCCTTCAGACAAACTCGCTGACCTGGCCATAGACAAGACGCGGCAGCTGCACCCCGCGAAAAGGGGGTCGACATGGTTGCGCAGCGCCATCATCGTGGTTCTGCTGATTGCCGGTACCTCAGCTCTCATCATATATGTCACCAGCCGAGCCGTTAAAGTCGAGACAACCACGACGGTGTCAAACTTTTTCCCGACCCAATCCTTTACTCTGCTTAATTCAAGCGGTTATGTCGTGGCACAGCGCAAGGCGGCCGTAGCCTCCAAAACAACCGGCCGGATTGAGTGGATCGGTGTTGAAGAAGGAAGCCGGGTCAGGGGAGGAGATGTTATTGCCCGCCTTGAAAACAAGGACATTGAGGCCACTGTGCGTCAGGCGGAGGCTGCCCTGCAGAATGCGAAGGCGACTCGTGAGCAGACACGGGCGGAGTTGGTTGACGCGGAGAAATCACTCCAGCGTAACAAGGAGTTGCTGAAACAGGGGATTGTATCCCAGGCGGAGTATGATACCTCCGAAGCCCGCGCCAACCGCGCTGCTGCCGCCATGTCGGGCAGTGAGGCGGGGATCAGGGGTGCAGCCGCCACACTGCAAGGGGCACAGGTAAATCTTTCCTACAGCCTTATCAGAGCCCCCTTTGATGCTGTCGTTCTGACGAAGAATGCTGATGTCGGCGACATCATCACGCCGCTCGGCGCTGCGGCCAATTCAAAAGCAGCAGTGGTGACAATTGCCGATCTTGCCTCGCTGCAGGTCGAAGCGGACGTGTCGGAATCCAGCCTTTCACAGGTCAGGAAGGGACAGCCGTGCGAGATAACCCTTGATGCCCTGCCGGGAAGCCGCTTTCGTGGAGTCGTGCATGCCGTGGTGCCGACCGCCGACCGCAGCAAGGCCTCGATAATGGTCAAAATCCGTTTTCTTGAGCAGGACCAGCGAATATTCCCGGAAATGAGCGCCAAGGTAGCCTTTTTGGAGAGAGAGGCGCTGGCTGAGGATAGAAAACCCCGCCTGGCAGTCGATCCGGCGGCCATAGTGACACAGGGCGGACGTACCGGTGTGTATCTCGTCAAGGGTGAGCAGGTTCTGTTCACGACGGTACATCGCGGGGCAAAACTGGGCGATCTGGTTGAAGTAAGCGGCCTCCGGTCGGGTGACAAGCTGGCGGTCAGACCGCTGGACAAACTGAAGGACGGTGCCAGAATCTCGCTGCCGGAGAAAAAATAGACATGCCTTCCGCTCGAAGTCAGCAGCCGATTGTCTCGATCAACAACGTTTCAAAAGCCTATCATCGTGGAGTTCAGACGGTGCCGGTACTCGACAATATCTCCTTTGCCATCGAAAACGGAGAATTTCTTGCTCTGATGGGGCCTTCCGGTTCCGGAAAATCAACCCTGTTGAACCTGATTGCCGGCATCGATACGGTTGACAGCGGCTCAATCCTTGTAGACGGCATTGATATAGCATCGTTAAGCGAAGCTGAGCTGGCAAGCTGGCGCTCTGCCCACGTGGGATTCATTTTCCAGTTTTACAACCTGATTCCGGTTTTGACCGCCTTCGAAAATGTCGAACTCCCCCTGCTGCTTACGAAGCTTTCACGGCGTGAACGCCGAGATCACGTTGAGACAGCACTGGCGGTGGTCGGCCTTGCTGACCGGATGGAACACTACCCGTCGCAGCTTTCGGGCGGCCAACAACAGCGGGTGGCTATCGCCCGCGCAGTTGTCACTGATCCTTCGATCCTGGTGGCCGACGAACCGACCGGTGACCTCGACCGGGTCTCAGCCGAGGAGATTCTCGGGCTGATGGCGCGGCTGAATGCCGAATTCGGCAAGACGATTATTATGGTAACCCATGACCCACGGGCTGCCGAGAAGGCTGGTGTTATCCGCCACCTTGAAAAAGGTGAACTCAACGATGTTTCTCCTTAAACTGCTCTTCCGCAACGCCTTCCGGCACCGGGTCCGGACACTGCTGACCATGGTCGGCATCGCCGTTGCGATACTGGCCTTTGGCCTTTTACGCACCGTGGTGAGCGCCTGGTATGCCGGCGTCAACGCATCATCGGCGTCCCGCCTGATCACCCGCAACGCCGTTTCACTGATCTTTACTCTGCCTCTGGCATATCAGGAACGGATTCGCCGTATTGAAGGTGTCTCCTCGGTTTCTTATGCCAACTGGTTTGGCGGGGTCTACGTCACCGAAAAAAACTTTTTCCCGAGTTTCGCCATCGAGCCGACCAGCTACCTGGCGCTCTACCCGGAATTTGTGATTTCACCGGAGGAAAAGCGGGCTTTTCTCCGTGACCGGAAAGGGTGCGTCATCGGGCGCAAGCTGGCCGACCGCTTCGGTTGGAAACCGGGTGACAGCGTGCCGCTCAGGGGAACCATATTCCCCGGCACCTGGGAGTTTGTTGTTCGGGGCATATACCGTGGCAGCGATGCGACCATCGATGAGTCGCAGTTTTTTCTGCATTGGGACTATCTCAATGAATCATTGAAAAGAACCGTCCCCCGCCGGGCAGACCAGCCGGGGGTGTACGTCATCGGCCTGAAGAATCCCCAGACTGCCGCCGAAGTTTCACTGGCAGTCGATGCCACCTTCAAAAATTCGCTGGCTGAAACGCTCACCGAAACCGAGAAGGCGTTTCAGCTCAGCTTCGTCTCCATGACCGAGGCTATCGTGATCGCCATCAGCATCGTATCCTACGTGGTAATAGTCATCATCATGGTCGTGGTCGCCAATACCATGGCCATGACTGCCCGCGAGCGGATCGGTGAATATGCCATTTTCAAGGCGATGGGATTCAGGGGGGGGCATATAGCCGGCATGGTATTCGGAGAGTCCCTGTTTATAAGCATCTGCGGCGGGTGCGCCGGTATGCTGCTCACCTTCCCTGCCGCCCAGGCGTTCAGCAGGCTGGTGGGGCAATTTTTTCCCGTCTTTCAGATTGAACGTTCAACACTGTACCTGGATATGTTCTTTTGTCTGCTGGTGGGTTCAACTGCCGGCCTTTTTCCGACCTGGCGGGCCTCCAGGATCAATATCGCCGAAGGTTTGCGAAGAGTGGGGTGAGGTGTAAGTATGAACGTCCGAATTCTGGTGGTTGACGATGAATTGAGCATGCGTGAGTTTCTCTCAATCCTGCTGGAGAGGGAGGGATACAAGGTTGAAACTGCCGCCAGCGCGGAAGAAGGGCTTAAAGCGATTGAGTTGGCGCCGTTCGACCTCGTGCTTTCTGACGTCCAGATGCCCGGACTCAGCGGCATTCAACTGCTTGAACGCATCAAGCGAGACTCTCCTGAAACCGGCGTCCTGATGATTACGGCCTTCTCGGCCGCCGACCAGGCCGTGGAAGCCATGAAGCTGGGGGCCTACGACTACATCTCAAAACCGTTCAAAATCGGAGAGATCAAGCAGCTGGTCAAAAACGCACTGGAGAAACAGGGGCTCAAACGCGAGAATGTGCTGCTGAAAAAAGATGCCTGCACCCGGGACAACTTCTGTGGAATTATTGGTAAGAGTCCCAGGATGAGAGAACTTTTCGACATGATACAGAAGGTGGCAAGCAGCCAGAGCAGCGTGCTCGTACTGGGGGAAAGCGGAACCGGCAAGGAACTGGCAGCCCGCTCGGTGCACACCTGCAGCCCACGGAAATCGAAGCCGTTCGTCGCAGTCAACTGCGGAGCAATTCCTGAAAGTCTGATCGAGAGCGAGTTGTTCGGCCACAAGAAAGGGTCGTTCACCGGAGCGGTTGGCGACAGGCCCGGCCTCTTTGAACAAGCAGAGGGGGGCACACTGTTTCTGGACGAGATCGGAGAGCTGCCGCTGCTGTTGCAGACCAAGCTGCTACGGGTTCTGCAGGAACGTGAATTCAAGCGGGTGGGATGCGCCCAGACCCGCAAGGCAGATGTACGGATCATCTGTGCTTCGAACCGTGACCTTGAGGCACAGGTGCGGGAGAATTCCTTTCGGGAAGATCTGTTTTACCGGATCAATGTGGTGCAGCTGTTCATGCCTCCATTGCGGGAGAGGATTGAGGATATCCCGCTGCTGGTCGAGTATTTCTGCCACAAATTCAAAACGGGAAGCACTCCGGCAACCATCCAGCCGGGTGCTCTCAAGGCAATCATGAATTATTCATTTCCAGGGAATATCCGTGAACTGGAAAACTGCATCGAACGATCCCTGATTATTAACCCGGTGGTCATCGCTGAGAGCAGTCTCCCCCGACAGATACTGGCAGGCAAGCCATCCGCCATGCCGGACGAGATAGACATCCCCGACGGCGGGATGCTGCTGGAGCCGCTGCTGGAAGAACTGGAGAAAAAATACCTGCTGAAGGCGCTGGAAAAAAGCGGCGGGGTCAAGAAAAAAGCCGGGGAGCTGCTGGGAATGTCATTCCGGTCGTTCCGGTATCGTCTGGCCAAGTTCGGCCTGGACAGCGGGGACGAGTAATTTGGGCAAGAAACACTGAACATCGTTAGATCATTTATAACACGGAGAAACGAAGCAACGGAGCATAAACAGAGAGGAATGTTCTTGAATAAAACCTTATTGAGTCTCTCATGAGGGTCTTGCAAAAAAGATTGTCATCCCCGAATGCTTCTATCGGGGATCCAGTCTCTTTAGGCTGTTAAAGTTTGGATTCCGGCTTGAATCCTGCCGGAATGACAGAATTTTGGACTATTGCAAGAGCCTCTTCTATAGGGTTTTGATTTCTCTGTTGCTCCGTTGCTCCGTGTTATACGAACTGCCATTTCTGGTTTCGCCGGCCTGTTCGATTCTATTTCCCCTCCAGCATTTTCTTCAACGTCTCGGCATCGCGCATACCAGACTCGATCTTGCCGTCAGGCATGACCATCGTCGGCGTCCCCGATATGCCATTGGCATTTGCAAATTTTATGATCTCATCGACGGCTTTCCTGCTGCTTTCCTTTTTGGGCGGGGGAACATTTTTACCTTCAAAGGCTTTGTCGAGCAGGTCGAGTTTCTTCGACTCAATCACGCTTCGCGACTTGTCGTAGGCGGCAGGATGCATGGCCAGCGGGAAGAGCATGACATGGATCGCCACATCCGGCGCAATTTTGACGAGTTTTTTCAATTCCTCGTGCCCTTTTCGGCAATAAGGACAATCCGGATCGGTAAAAACGTACAGTTTTTTTGAACCCTTTGGGTTACCCATGACAATGGCGTTAGCAAGCGGAATCGTTGTGACGTCCAGAGAAGTTATCTGCTTGGTCTGGGGCAGTTCGTCCTTGTGGGCTATGACCTGCTCAAGTCTGTCAATATTGACAACAGACCCCTGAATCAGGTGTTTCTTACCGTAATCCAGGAAGACAATCCCCTTCTTGTCATCCTTCTCAATCATCAGCTCAAAAAGCCCGCGGGCGGGTGAATGCCTGACGGACGTCACGGTACCACCTATTTTTTTCAGAACTTCAGTCGCCTCCTTCGGTGTAAGGGAATGGCAGGATGTACAATCACCTCCACACCCCTCCTTGGCCATGGCAAATGACGACGTGGCAACAAGGACAGTAACTGCAATGGCGATACAAAATTCTTTCAGCATGACGACTCCTTCCAGATATGTGATAAACGGATTTACTCTATGCCATATTCTTTGAGTTTGTAAAGCAATGAGCGGTGGCTGATTTCAAGTATTTTCGCCGCCTGGGTTCGATTCCCGCCGGTCTTGATCAATGCTTTTCTGATCAGGTCGCGCTCTATGGCGTCCTCCGCCTGTTTTATTGACAGATTTTCATCACCGACGACAACGACAGCGCCCGCCTCCGATGAGCGGACAGACGGCGGAAGATTCTCTGCTTTTATCCGTCTGTTCTCGCAGAGGATAGTAGCCCGTTCAATGGCATTCTGCAGTTCGCGGATGTTTCCCGGCCAGCGGTACCCCATCAGACTCCGCATTGCGTCCGGTTCGATCTGCACCCTTTCGCCGCTGCCACCTTTAAAACCGGTGCCGGTAAAGTACTCGACGAGCAGCGGAATGTCCTCAACCCGTTCACGAAGCGGGGGAAGCAGCATACAGAATACATTCAGCCGGAAGAACAGGTCTTCGCGAAAACGACCGCTCCGCACATCAGCCTCCAGATCACGCGAAGTCGCCGAAACAACCCGCACGTTGACCTTACGTGACGCGGACGCCCCCACCCTTCTGATTTCCTCCTCCTGTAAAACCCGCAGGAGCTTAACCTGAAGCATGAGCGGCATTTCGCCGATTTCATCAAGAAACAGCGTACCTCCATCGGCCAGTTCGAAAAGGCCGGCCTTGTCGACAGCGGCATCGGTAAAGGCTCCCCGCACATGACCGAACAGCTCGCTCTCCAGAAGATTTTCTGGTATTGCACCACAGTTGACCGCCACGAACGGCTTGGATGTGCGCCGGCCGTTTTTGTGGATGGCTTGCGCCACCAGTTCTTTGCCGGTGCCAGATTCGCCAAGAATCAGAACCGTCGTCTTCATATCGGCCACTTTGACGATCTGGCTGAAGATCTCCTCCATACGGGGATTTCGACTTATGATACCGCTGAACATGGAGCGTCCCTGTACAGCAGCTTTCAGCCGGCTGTTCTCAGTCTTAAGCCGCTCCCGCTCTTCCGCCTTCCTGAGCACCATCACGATTTCATCTTTTTTGAACGGCTTGGAGATAAAGTCGTAGGCGCCACGCTTCATGCACTCAACCGCAGTTTCCACGGTACCGTAGGCCGACATCATGATGACCGGCGCGGTGACTCCCTGCTTAAGAGCCTGCAGCAGAAAATCCTTTCCATCCATTTCGGGCATGCGGATATCGCAGAGAATAAAATCGTATATTTTTTCCCTGACCAGCTGCAGCGCCTCCAGACCGTTGGCCGCACTTTCGGCGCGATATCCCTGACGCGTCAGCATTACCGACAACATATGTCGCAGATTTTCCTCGTCGTCGATAATCAGGATATGCTTCTCGCTGCTCATGCGTTCTCGCTTTCTACTGGAATGGGGGACGTCGGCAGCCGGAGCGTAAAGCAGCTCCCCTCACCCGCCCGACTCTCGACGGCCAACCGGCCACCAAACCCTTCAACAATGCGGATGGAGATTGCCAATCCCAGACCGGTGCCCTTTCCAGGCGGCTTGGTCGTAAAAAACGGGTCAAATATCAGTTTCAAATCATCTGCGGGAATTCCCGGGCCGCTGTCGCGAATGTCGATCCTGACCTGTCCGTTTTCCGGACGGACAGCGATTCCAAGAGCGCCACCGCCAGGCATGGCATCGCGGGCATTGAGCATCAGATTGATCAGCACCTGCTGCAGCTGATGAGGATCAGCCAGTACAGCCGGCAGTCGGTCGGCCACGTCTTGTGAAATCTGAAGCCCTTTGCAGGCCCCCTGCCGGGCCAGCAACTCAACGGTATCTGCTACGAGCTGCTGCACGTCCGACGTTGCACTGCCGGCAGTACGGGGACGCGAATAGTCGAGCAGACCACGAACGATCCGGTCGATACGTGAGCAGTCCTCAGAGATACGGCGCGCATAATCCTGCAACACCGGGTTGGCAGGTTCTTCGGCGGCGGTCAGTTCAGCGTACCCCATGATTGACGCCAGCGGAGTGCCGATTTCATGGGCCATTCCGGCCGCCAGCAGCCCGATGGAGGCCATTTTTTCCGTACGGATCGCCTCTTCGCGGGCCAGTTGCAGCTCCCGGTTGGCCTTTTCAAGTTCGGTCATCTGTTCCTGCACCTGCTGATCCTTGGCCAGCAGTGAACCCGACATCATATTAAATGATTCCGCCAGACGGGAAAGCTCGACGCTTCCCGATACGTGCAGCTGCTGCCCGTAATTGCCCCCTGTTATCTTCTCGGTGGCGGCTAGCAGCTGGTTGATCGGATTGACAACTATCCTGGAAAGCACGAACGATCCCAGAACGAGCAGCAGAATAAAATCCAGGACAAAATAGGCCACAAGCATCTGGCGGGTTTTGTTGAGCCGCGATTTTTCGGATGCGAGCGAAAGCAGCAACCCCGCTTTTCCGACGATCTGTCCGTTTCTGACGACAGACATGATATGCGAAACTCCGCTGCCGTCTTGTGTAATAAAACTGCCTTGGGCAGACGTCGCCAAGCCGCTGAACGGCAGGTAGATATCGCTCGTTTCTCGGCCGGCGCTGAATATTGCTTTCCCATTCACATCAAGAAGTGTTAGCCGGGTGAACATTGCATCATCGGCAAGTTTCTGGATGTAACTCGCCGCCGGGAGGTCTGAAAAGATAAACCCGGCCGGGTAAACCGGGAGAGGATCGGGCAGCTGACTGACGAACGTCGCCAGCAAAGTCCGGGCATGCTCACCCTTCTGGGCATACAGGTCGTTAGCGGCAGTTTTGAAGGTCAGCAGACTGAACAGGAGCCATGTCAGAATCAGCAGGAACACCAGAAATGCCATGATCGAAACCGTCAGGGTCGGTCGGTACACAGCCATGTTCCTAGCGTTGGAGAAAACCGCTTAACCCCAGGTACCAGCGGATCAGCGGCGGTCCATAAAAAATGTAGAGCAGTGCACCGAGGGCAAGGTAGGGACCAAAAGGGATCGCCAGCTTGGAATCCTTTTTCTGGGACAGCATCAGCGAAATACCGATGACGGAACCCATAAGGGAACTGGTAAAGATTATGAACGGTATCGACTTCCACCCCAGAAAGGCCCCCATCATGGCCAGCAGCTTGATGTCTCCCCCACCCATTCCCTCCTTGCCGGTCAGCATCTGATAGCCATAAGCCACCAAGAGGAGACTGCCACCGCCCAGCAGGATTCCAAGCAGTGAATTAAGCCAGGTGTGACCTTTGAGAAAAAACGAAAAGACAAAGCCGATCACGATGCCGGAAAGCGAAATTTCATCCGGAATTATCTGGTGCTCAAGGTCGATAAAAGTGATCACAACCAGAGCAGAAGAGAACATGAAAAGCACCGCAAAAGCCAGCGTCGGGCCGAAACGGAGAAACAGCAGCAGGGTCAACGCACCGTTTAAAAGTTCCACCAGCGGATACTGGATCGAAATGCGCGTCTGACAGCCGCGACACTTTCCACCAAGGAAAATATAGCTCAGGAGCGGAATATTGTCGTACCAGCGGATCTGATAGCCGCACGCAGGGCAGTGCGATGGAGGAGATACGACCGACTCGTCTTTCGGCATCCGACAGATGCATACGTTGAGAAATGAGCCGGTGACCATGCCAAATACAAAGGCAAAGACCGAGAGTGTGACCATCGGCGTCATTGGATAGAACTTTCTGCGGGCAGAGCCGTCGGCATCTTGCGCAGCAGATACGCCTCAACTTCGGATGCGCTGGAAAACTCGAAGCAGCCGGCAGCAATTTCCACTGCCCGCTCGCGGCTGCAGCCGCGCAACGCCTGCTTGACTTTTAAGATCGAAGCGGCCCCCATGGAGAGCTCATCGAATCCGAGCCCGAGCAGCACCGGCAGGTAGCGGGGATCTCCGGCCATCTCTCCGCAGAGGCAGGCCGGAATCCCGGCTCCGTGTGCCTCCTCGACGATGCGCTTCAGAGAACGGAGCACCGCGGGGTGCAGCGGCTGGTAGAGCGGAGACAACTGTTCGTTACCACGATCGATGGCCAGGGTGTACTGAATCAGATCGTTGGTGCCGACGCTGAAAAAATCAACTTCACGCGCCAGCAGGTCCGCCAGGGTAACAACTGACGGTATTTCGATCATCAGCCCCACCTGCAGTGCGTTATCAAACGGCACACCATCTGCGGCAAGCTCAGACTTGGCCTCTTCCAGCAGGTTCATGGCAGTGCGAAGCTCCTCAATGCCCGAGATCATCGGAAACATGACCCGTACCGCCCCTTCAGCTCCGACCCGCAAAATCGCCCGCAGCTGTTTTTTGAATTCTTCCGGCATCCCCAGCGAAAGGCGGATCGCCCGCATCCCCAGGGCTGGGTTCGCTTCGGTCGGGTGCTCCATACCGTCCAACAGCTTGTCACCACCGGCGTCGAGGGTGCGGATGGTCAGCAGATGCGGGACAACGGCCTGCAGCATGGCACGGTAGGCCTGGTACTGTTCCTCTTCACCCGGCATGTCGCGCCTGTTCATAAAGAGCATTTCGGTGCGGTACAGCCCGACACCGCATCCGCCGTATTTGAGCAGCGAAGCGCCCTCTTCCGGGATCTCGACATTCCCGCGCAGTACCAGGGTGTAGCCATCAGGAGTAACAGCCGGGAGAGCGGCCGTTTTCAGGAGTTCGGACTCCACATACTCGTACTGCTGCTTGCGGGCCAGTAGTAGCTGGAACACCTCTTGATCCGGATTAAGGTACACCGTGCCTGAAATCCCGTCGACGATTACCGGCAACGAATCTAAACGGATGTCAGCAATCCCTTCAGCCCCGGCAACGGCGGTCAACTCGAAGGCCCGCGCCAGTATAGCAGCATGGGAAGTACTGCCTCCGGTTTCAGTGACCACCGCCAGCACATTGGCGCGGTTCAGCTGCAGAATATCGGCAGGCGATAACTCATGTGCGGCCAGCACAACCATGCTCCCGTCATGGGGAACCTGTTCGACCGGTGTGCCACTGATCGTTCGCAGAACCCGTTCGATGACCATCTCAAAATCACTGATTCGTTCCTGAAGGTAGGGATCGTCTATACCGGCAAACATATCACGATAGCGATGCAGGGACCTTCGCAGGGCACCTTCGGCGTTAATCAGGCTGCCGCTGATTATCTCCGATGCCTCGGTTGTCAGCCGCTGATCATCAAGGATCATGAGATGGGTTTCAATAATAAACAGGTGTTCGTGCCCCGATGATTCGGCGAGGCGGGAGTGAAGCTCCACAAGCTCAAGGCGGGTATCGGAAATGGCCCGTGACAGCCGTCCGATTTCATGGGAAACAGACTCGGGTGCCACCGGGTATTCCGTCACGGACACCCGACGACGATCAATAACGCGCAACCTTCCCACGGCAATCCCGGGCGATGCCGCGATCCCCGTAAAAACCTGCATACGGTCATTCCTCTCCAAAGCCATCTTCGATAAGGGCGCCGATGGTACTGATCGCCTCCACCTCATCCGCTCCATCTGCAACGAGGGAAACCGTGGTGCCCTTCGAGGCCGCCAGCATCATGATTCCCATGATGCTTTTACCGTTGACCTCGATCCCTTCGCGACTCAGCTTGATCTCTGACGAGAAACGGCTCGCCGTCTTGACAAAGAGCGCCGATGCGCGAGCATGAAGCCCAAGTTTATTTACAATCAGATACTCTTTCTGAAGCATTGCTCCGGCTCCCTGGCCTACTGATTTCTATTTCAAAAATTCGCCCGCCACCATGATTCCCTCCCGACCGCAGCGCTGCAGGGCTGAAGCAAGTTCAGCAACCGAAAGTTTACCGCGACGGGAACAGAATTCGATCAGCATGGGAAGATTGACACCGGTGACGACTTCGACTACCCCGTCTTTCAGAAATGACATCGCCATGTTGGAGGGGGTGCCGCCGAAAAGGTCGGTCATGATGATGGCACCATTTTCCTTGAGCGCGCCGACAGCCGCCACGACGCGCGCCATGATATCATCCGCCCGTTCGTCCGGGGCAACTTCTACCACGCTGCAGTCATCAATCGGGCCGACAATCATTTCCGCCGAAGCTTTCAGGGCAGAGGCCAATCCGGCGTGGGTGACAAGTATCAGTCCTATCATTCGTGTCCCTTTTCTATATCTCTGTGAAGTGTACGGACCGCCGGCCAGCGGGTACGAAGGTGCTCTGCAGTGGCCTCGACCATCGCAACCGATCGGTGGCGGCCACCGGTGCATCCGATTGAAATGGTCAGATAGGCCTTGCCCTCCTGGCTGTAGGCCGGTAGAAGCATCTCAATAAACGGGAAAAAATGACTTCTGAACTGTACTGAAAGAGGGGTGCCGAGTACATACTCGCGAACGGTGGCATCGAGCCCCGATCGGCTCTTCAATTCGGGTACAAAAAAGGGGTTGGGCAGAAAGCGCACATCCATAACAATATTGGACTCCAGCGGGATACCGTAGCGATATCCGAACGACTGGATCTCAATCACAAACGGAGCTTCGCGTTCTTCCCCCCTGACGATCCTGAGGACAAAATCCTTAAGTTGATGCACGTTCAGTTCCGATGTGTCAATGACTCTGGTGGCCATCTGCCGCAGGCCGGCGATCCGTTCCCGCTCGATGCGGATCCCTTCGGTCACCGAGCAGCACTCATCCGCAGGATGGCGCCGCCGCGTTTCGGAAAAACGCCTGACAAGCACATCATCAAGCGCGTCAAAAAAAAGGATCTCAACCGGCTGGCCAGCCCGTGCGATCTTACGGAAGGTATTCTCGTACCCCTTGAAAAACTCCCGGCCGCGGATATCGGCAACCAGGACAATTCCCTTGAAAGTCTCGCCGGATTTGCGGATCAGTTCGACAAAGCGGTTGAACAGGCGGACCGGCAGGTTGTCAATGCAGTAGTACCCCTCATCCTCCAGAGCCCTGACGGCGGTAGATTTCCCCGAACCTGACATCCCGGTGATGACGATGATACGCATCCCCTACTCCACTTCATCCCCGAGGGGCCGCGATTCGATCCTGGCCAGAAGGCGCTCCTGAAAATCCCGCGCCGAGTGATACCCCATGCCCTTCAGCAGATAGTTGCGGGCTGCAACCTCGATGATCGAACCAAGATTGCGCCCCGGTCTGACCGGGATGCTGATATGGGGGATCTCGATTCCGAGAATGCTCGTAGTCTGTTCGTCGATTCCCAGACGGTCGTACTCCTGGTTTTCGTCCCAATCGACCAGCTCAATCATCATATCGACGATTTTCTTGTCGCGAATTGCCGACACGCCATAGAGATCCTTAATGTTAATAATCCCAAGCCCGCGGATCTCCATCAGGTACTGAATCGACTCTTCAGCGTGGCCAACCAGCACAGCCGGCATTTTTTTCTTGATAAATACCATATCGTCGGCCACCAGACGATGCCCTCGTATCACCAGGTCGAGGGCGCACTCGCTCTTACCGATGCCGCTCTTGCCGGTCAGCAGCACCCCCACCCCCAGAACGTCAATCAGGACGCCGTGCAGGTGGGTGGTCGGCAGCAGACTCTCTTCCAGAAATTTCGTGATCAGCGAAATGAACGTTGAAGACTGGTGCGGAGTCGCAAGGACCGGGATCCCTTTCTTATCAGCTCGCTCCAGAAGGAACTGGGGCGGCCGCAACCCTTTGGTCACAATGAAACATGACACAGGAAAATTGCAGAGGGTGTTCAGGTTCCGCTCCGCCACCTGCTCTTCGATGTGCTGAAGAAAGGAAATTTCGGTATTGCCGAGCACCTGGATCCGGTCGGGATGCAGGTGCTCCATGTAGCCAGCCAACGCCAGACCCGGCTTCTGGATGCGCGAACTGGAAACCCGGTTGGTAAGCCCCTCACCCCCGGCCAGCAGGGAGAGCAACAGGCCATACTCGGTGTCATTCAGCAGATCGCGTATTGAAAGACTGACTCCGTCCACGGTGGCCTGTGTCAGGACCGATGCGGTTCGATAAGCCCGAAATTACCGTCTTTACGCCGGTAGAGAACGTTTAACTCGTTGCTGTCCGCATCAGTGAAGATGGTAAAATCTTTGTGCAGCAGGTTCATCTGCATGACAGCCTCTTCAACCGACATCGGTTTGGCCGTCTCCGTAGTGGTCTTGATGACAACCGGCTCTGAACTGGTTTCGATGCTTTCAGCGGCATAAATCTTCTTGGAGAGCTGGCGTCCGTGATCTTCTGAAGCCGGCTTGTGGGCCTTGATCTTTTCCTTGTAGCGCACCAGCTGACGCTCGATTTTATCAATTACGGCGTCAACGGCGGCATACATGTCATTGGTAGCCTCGGATGCCTTACTGCTGACTCCCTTGCCGCTGATTACTATCTCAACAATATGACGGATCTTCTTCTCCACCGTAAAATAAACCTGGGCATTGATCGGGCTGTCGATATATTTTTTAACCCGCTCGAGTTTTTCCTCCGCATATGCCTTCAGAGCGTCACTCTGTTCCATATGCCTGAATGTGGTTGTTACGTGCATATCATCCTCCTTCTGTAGGTGTGCTGCCTGATGGTGTCGACTGCCGTAGCGGCAGGTCGTCAAAAATGTCGTTTCCGTTCCGACGAAGATCCAAAATTAAGCATCTCACGGTATTTGGTGACCGTCCTGCGGGCAATATTGACCGTCTGGTCGGACAGGATCTCGGCTATTTTCTGATCGGAGAGCGGCTTCCGCGAATCCTCCTTTTCAATGATCTCCCTGATACGGTTCTTGACGCTTTCCGAAGCAACGAATTCCCCCTCGCTGGTGGAAAGCCCGCTGTTGAAGAAATATTTCAGTTCCAGTAGACCCTGGGGCGTCTGCATGTATTTGTTGGTCGTAACCCTGCTGATGGTTGATTCGTGCATGCCGATATCCTCGGCAATGTCACGCAGAACCAGCGGCCGGAGATACTCGATACCCCGGTCAAAATATTCACGTTGAAAGCGAATAATGCTTTTGGAGACCTTGTAGATCGTACGCTGACGCTGCTGAATACTCTTTATCAGCCAGGCTGCCGACCGCATCTTTTCGTTAATGTACTCCTCGGCCCGCGAATCTATCGAACCGTTTCCCCGTACCTCAGCATACTGGCCGCTGACTCTCAGGTTGGGCAGCCCTTCGTCGTTCAGCATGACAACGTAATCGTCTCCCACCTTGTGAACGAAAATATCGGGCGAGATGTAATGTACGTCGTCCGAACTGAACGATGAACCGGGACGCGGGTCAAAACCGGCGATAATCTTGGCGGCCATCAGCACCTGATTGACGTCGATTTTAAGCGAGCGGGCTATCTGCTTGTAATTCCTTTTTTCAATATCGCCGAGATGGTCGAGCAGAATGCGCTCCACGACGCTCCCCTTCATCTTCATCTGGCGCGCCTGGATTAACAGGCACTCCCTCAGATTGCGGGCACCGACCCCCGGCGGGTCAAATTCGTGGATGCAGTAAAGCACATCCTCCACGTCTTCTTCCGAGGCACTGCCCGCAGCGGCAATTTCAGACACCGTCGCCCGCAGATAGCCGGATTCATCGATATTGCCGATGATCACTTCGCCGACGCGCACATCCATCTCGGAATACTGCCCCATATGGAGCTGCCAGAGGAGATGATCTATCAGCGTTCCCTTGCGGGTCAGCATGTTTTCAAACGACGGGCGCTCATCGTCGCCACCGTACTGTTGTTCGCCGGAGCTGTAATTATAGCCGTCCAGATAGCTGTCCCAGTCCCGCAGTGTCTCCTCGCCGGCCGCCACCTCACGGAACTCAACCGGATCCTGAACCGGTTCCAGTTCCTGCTCGGCAGTTTCAAGGGGATCTGCCTCGATGACCTCCTCCTGGTCAACCCCCTCTTCCAGCAGCGGGTTCTCCTCAAGCTCCTGGCGCACCACATCCTGAAGCTCCAGCCTGGTCAGCTGAAGCAGCTTGATGGCCTGCTGCAGTTGGGGAGTCATCACCAGCTGCTGGCTCATCTTCAGTTGTTGGCGCATCTCCATTGCCATAAGAGTTTAACCCCGGGGATCAGAGACGAAATGCGTCTCCCAGATAGATTTCACGAGCCTTCCTGCTGTTTGCGATCTGTTCGGGGGTACCATATTCCAACACTTCACCACCGCTCAAAATGTAAGCGGCGTCACAGACGCCCAAAGTTTCCCGCACGTTGTGGTCGGAAATCAACACACCGATGTTCCTTTTTTTCAGCGACACGATCAGGTTCTGGATGTCGATAACTGCAATCGGGTCAATCCCGGCAAACGGCTCATCCAGCAGGACGAACGACGGGGCAGTAATCAATGCCCGCGCAATCTCAACCCTTCTCCGTTCCCCTCCCGACAGTGCATAGCCCGGCGAACCGGCTATATGGGTGATGTTGAACTCTTCGAGCAGTTTTTCCATGCGGGCGTAGCGGACATTCCTGTCAGGTTCGACCGTCTCAAGAATCGCCAGCAGATTGTCGGCTACCGAAAGTTTTCTAAAAACAGAAGCCTCCTGAGGGAGATAGCTGATCCCCCGGCGCGCCCGCTGGTACATCGGAAGGGCGCTGATTTCATCATCGCCGATGAAAACCTCGCCCTGCTCAGGCTTTACCAGCCCGACCATCATGTAGAAGGTGGTCGTCTTTCCGGCACCGTTGGGACCCAAAAGCCCTATGACGCTTCCGCTCTCTATCGAGAGATCAACCCCCCCGACAACCCTGCGGCCGCCGTATGTTTTGACCAGCCCCCTGCTCCAGAGTCGGGTATGTTCAGCGCCCATCTGTATTTTTCCTAGTTGAGGATGGATGGATGACCGCTTCCACCCGCGACTGGGGATCCCCTCCGCCAGTAACGATACTCTTCTCGTCGTCTACGAAGTAGGTGATGACCTTGCCGCTCACACTGTCCATCCCCTGAACAACCTTCGGGAAGGGGGTGCCGGTCAGGGTGATGCGCCCGTAACGCCGCTCGTAGACCGCTTCCGAAGCGTAGCCGGTTCTGTTAACCTGCACGATACGGACATTCCCGCTCGCCTCTACCTTATCAACGTCACCCTTTTTTTCACCATAATTGACGACCAGCCGGTCGGAGTAAATTGTCACGTCACCCTGCCTGGCAACCACTTTGCCGGTGAACACGGCGGTTTTTCCTCTGTTGTCGGCTGTCAGTTCATTGGATTTGATCGTAATGGGCAGATTCGACTGGTCCCTGCGGGCCGGCGTTTTTTCAACGGCAGCAGCCGGTGCCTGAAGCACCGCGCAGAGAAGCAGAAAAAGCATGCAGGATATGGTCAATGATTTCATCTGTGTCTCATCCGTCCGCAGTCCGTTTTCATTTGCCCGCAACCCCGCTGACGGTGGCATCAACGACGGCTAGAAACCGTACGCTCTGCTCCTTCACACCCAGTTCCATTCCGGTGGATTTCAACCGCAGACGATCCTCGGAGTACGTTACAGGGGCTGCCGTAGTGAAGCGTGAGTTTGCCGATGTGTAATCAAGCGATTCAGTATCAAAGGTTGCCCCGTTACCGCTCTGCAGGTGAACCTTGCCGCGCAGTTGAACCAAATTGGCAGCGCTTAAATAATCCCCGCGCTGGGCAGTAACCGTTACGGCGTCCCGTGGGCCGTTTTTGCTGAAATCTATTCTGATGCCATCAGTGAGACGTGCAACCCCGCCCCCTTTGTCATACTCAACCCGTTCGGCCGTGAGCTCCCAGGCAACCTGCCCCCCCTTGATCTCGCTGAAACGGGCCTTCTTAAGTGCAACGTCAACGCTGCGGGAGGGCTGTCCCATTCCCCTCAGCTGCGGTGCCGCCTCACCCGCACCGTCTCTGAGGATAAAAACCGCAACGCCGATTGCCGCCAGTGTCGCGACTGCAGCCAACAGGGGTGTAATATGAAGGGACGATGGCATAACGGAGCAGGACTATAACATTTGAAGGATAGTGTGTCCAGCACTACGTATTGTTTGCAGCGTAATTGGCACAAAGATTGAAGGCTACAATTCGTAGCGGGCTGCGACCTCTTCCCACAGCCCGCGTCCCTTGAGGATCATGTCGCAGACTTCGCGCACCGCACCCCTCCCGCCGGCAGACGACGTAACGTAATGAGCAACGTTCCTGACCTCGGGCTGGGCGTCCGAAGGGGCAGCCGCAAAAGCGACCCTCCTCATGACCGGCACGTCGATGATGTCGTCGCCGATATAGGCAATCTGACCATCGTCAAATCCGGTCACCCGGCGGACATCTGCGTAGCTGTCGAGCTTCTTCAAAGCCCCCTGGTAGACCAGCGAAATCCCCAGCTCCCTGGCCCGGACATCTACGACCGCCGACGTGCGGCCGGTGATGATGCCGACCTGAATATCGTGGCGCTGCAGCATCTTGATGCCGTGACCGTCCCGCACGTTGAACCGCTTTGTCTCCAGTCCGTTACAGTCGTAGATGATACTGCCGTCTGTCAGGACGCCGTCCACGTCAAGCAGCAGCAGCCGAATGTCTTTGAGCCTGTCAAGCATCAGACGATCCCCGCTTTCAGAATGTCATGCAGGTGGATGATGCCGCAGGGGGTGCTGCTCGCATCATTGTCGAAGACGAAGAGTGAGGTGATGGCGCGCTGCTCCATAACCTGCAGGGCCCCAGCGGCCAGCTCATTCCGCATGATGCGCAACGGCTGAAGCTTCATGATTGCAGCGGCCCGTTCGTTGAGGATGTCGAACCCCTTTTCCAGCGAGCGTCGCAGGTCACCGTCGGTGATGATCCCTTTCAGTTGTCCGCCGCCGTCGCAGACCCCCGTCACACCAAGCCCTTTGGCGGTGATGACGAACAGGGCCTCCTTCATCAGCGTGTCCTCGTGGACGAGCGGAATGGCCTCCCCTGCATGCATCAGATCTTCGACCCGCACTACCAGCTTGCGCCCCAATGACCCACCCGGGTGGAAAATGGCAAAGTCCTCGGCCTTGAAGCCGCGCCTGACCAGCAGTGCCACCGCCAGGGCATCCCCCATCGCCAGAGTGGCGGTCGTGGAGGCGGTCGGCGCCAGGCCCAGCGGGCAGGCCTCCTCCAGCACGGAGACATCCAGAAATACGTCGCTGGATCTGGCAAGATTCGATGCACCGTTGCCGCTCATGGCAATCAGGCGCGCCCCAAGCCGTTTCACCGAGGGAAGAATACGCAGAATTTCTTCGGTTTCGCCGCTGTTCGAAATGGCGATCACGACGTCACCGGTCATGATCATCCCCAGGTCGCCATGGATCCCCTCCGCAGGATGCAGAAAGAACGCCGGCGTACCGGTCGAGGCCATGGTGGATGCTATTTTCTGACCCACCAACCCCGACTTGCCCATCCCGCTGACGATCACGCGGCCGCTGCTGCCGACGATCATCTCCACAGCCCGCTCAAAGGAGGAATCAACCCTGTCGGCCATGGCATTCAGTGCAGCGGCCTCAACCCGGATGACCCGTCGGGCCTCGGCAATACTGTCCAGACGGGAGCTCATACCTTAGCCACGGCGTCTAGCTGCTTTAGAGCTTTCAGCATCACCGGCAGTTCGTCAAGGGGGATTGAGTTGGGACCATCGCAGAGTGCAACATCCGGGTTTTCGTGCACCTCCAGGAAAATCCCGTCAATGCCGGTCGCCATGGCCGCCCGGGCAAGGAATTCCACAAACTCCCGCTGGCCGCCGGAACAGTCCCCCTGTCCGCCAGGGAGCTGCACACTGTGGGTGGCGTCGAACACCACCGGATAGCCGAAGGAGCGCATCACCGGAAAGCTGCGCATATCGACCACCAGGTTGTTGTAGCCGAATGAGGTACCCCGCTCGGTAAGAATGATGTTTTCGTTGCCGCTGGCAGCAATCTTTCCGGCCACGTTGGCCATATCCCAGGGAGCCAGGAACTGCCCTTTCTTTACGTTGACGATCCGCCCGCTCTGCGCCGCCGCCACCAGCAGGTCGGTCTGGCGGCAGAGAAAGGCCGGTATCTGCAGCACGTCAAGCACCTCGGCCGCCGGGGCGACCTGCTCGATGGAATGGATGTCGGAAAGCACCGCCAGCCCCAGCGAATCCTTGACTTTCTTCAGAATCGCCAAGCCCTGCTTGATCCCCGGTCCACGAAATGAACCGATCGACGTGCGGTTGGCCTTGTCGTAGGACGCCTTGAAAATCAGCGGTACCGACAGCCCGTTGCAGATTGTCAGAAGCCGCTCGGCGTGGCGCAGGGTGGTCGCCTCATCCTCGATGACACAGGGGCCGGCGATCAGGGTGAACGGCCGCCCTCCGCCAATCTTCACGTTTCCAGTCAGTATTTCGCGGGTCATGGTCATACTGCAAACTCCTTGGCTGATTAGGGACACCGCACGGATGCGGACACTGTTTCAATACCATACTGAACCGGCTTTCTCAATTCAAAACAACTGTCATGGTTCATTCAGAAACCGTACAAGCTGTCGGTGCTGTGCAGCGCCGACATGAAGGTGTGTACATGAAATAGTTTTTTAGTGCATTTTATTTCGATGTGCAGTAATTCAGGCGCTACCATCGGATTCTGACAGGTGTTGCCGATGCATAAGCCGAGGATAGAATATGTCCTTTTTCCGGAAACGAAAAAAACTTCATGGGATGCTTTTTGACGGGCCACAAGACGGCTCCCGCTGTTCCGGTTGCGATGCCTCCTGCTGCAGGGGTTTTCCGACGGTCCGGTTGAAGGCTGATGAGTATGATACACTTGAAAAGCTGGGCGCAAAGCGCCTCGAATTCACCCTCGACGAGAGTTTCTACCTCGTCATTGAAAACGGCTGCGAATTTCTGGACGATAACCGCTGCACCATTTATGAACACCGCCCCGACATCTGCCGCCGTTTCAGCTGCCGCGAGGAGTAGCAGAAGCAGTTCCGCACCATTCAACGGAAGACAACAAAGAGGAGCCTTCAATGCTTATTGTAATGAACCACACCGCCACCCGTGAGAATGTCGCTGCCATAACCTCCATAGTCGAGGGGATGGGATTCAGGGCAGAACCAATCCCGGGAAGCGAAAGAACCGCCATTGGCGTTCTGGGCAACCACGGTTATGTGGATGACAGCAAAATCCTTGAAATGCCCGGCGTGCAGAGCGTCATTCACGTTTCCAAACCGTACAAACTGGTTTCACGCGACTTCCATCCCGAAAATACAATCGTCGACGTAGCAGGTGTGAGTGTGGGACAGGGCTGCCGACCGGTCGTCGTTGGCGGCCCCTGTGCCGTTGAAAGCCATGACCAGATCGTCAAAACGGCACTCTTCGTGAAAAAATCGGGCGGCGATATGTTGCGCGGCGGTGCCTTCAAGCCGCGGACCGGGCCACACACCTTTCAGGGGTTACGCGAGGAAGGGCTCAAGCTATTGGCGATTGCCGGAAAAGAGAGCGGCCTGCCGATTGTCACCGAGATCATGAGTCCGGACAATGTCGGCCTGGTGGCTGAATACGCCGACCTGCTGCAGGTTGGAGCCCGCAATATGCAGAATTTCGATCTGCTGCGCGAACTGGGCAAGATCCGCAAACCGGTACTGCTGAAGCGTGGAATGAGCGCCACGGTGGAGGAATTCCTGGCGGCAGCCGAATACATACTTGCAGAAGGAAATGATCAGGTTATTCTCTGCGAGCGGGGAATCCGTACTTTTGAAACCGCCACCCGCAACACACTCGACCTCTCAATTGTGCCGCTGATCAAGGAGATGTCTCACCTGCCGATCATGGTCGACCCGTCCCACGCCACCGGTAAGCGCTCGTTGGTATCACCGATGGCCAAAGCAGCACTGGTCGCCGGTGCCGACGGAGTTTTGGTTGAGGTCCACCCCGAACCGGAAAAGGCCCTCTCAGATGGGCCCCAGTCGCTGACCTTCCCCGCATTTGAAAAAATGATGGGTGAAATTAAGGAACTGTCTGCCTTTTTGCGAAACTGTTGACCCCTCCACAATAACTCTTGAAATGTCTCCTGCATCGGAGTAATAATTTAACCATTGTTTGTTCTCTCTACCCTGTTCGACGGTTGCAGTGCCCGGGCGGAATGCTAAACAAAACGGGGGTCGCTCCCTGCTGTGGTGTGCTGCCCCATTATGCGGGAATTGCCTGAAGCAGCATACTGACTCCCACAGTTAAGGAAACTCGCCGGAGGTCCTTGATGCCGACGGCAGGGTGGAGAGAATGATAAATTGGGATCGCTTTCGGGCTTTCCCTTTTTTGTGTTTTTTTAATTTTAAACATCTCCGTGATCGCGGAAGCACTCCCAATCCGCAAGAACTGATTGTAGCCGACGCCTGATTTGTGCTACCGTGCCGCCTGTTCATCCACATCGTCAGTTAGATCGTCTGAGGAGCGCAGCGTGATTACCCGCCTTCATGTTATGGTTATCGACACATTTTCGACACGCAGCAAAGTAACGATTTTCTGCTGCTGCGTGGCGCTGCTGACAATGCTGGGGTGGCTTGACGTCATAACCGGTGATTACTCGCTGATCGTCTTCTATTTGATTCCGGTTTCATTGGCAGCCTGGTTCCTCGACAAGCGTTGTGGTTTGTTTTTCTGCGTTCTTTCCGTGATAGTACGGTTCCTCGCCGACGAATCAGTCGGCGGTTTTTCCTTTGCCCACTCGATGCTGCACTACTGGAACGAACTGATAGAGTTTCTGTTCCTGCTTATCATGAGCCTGCTTTTTTCGGCGCTGAAAAAAAATCTGGAAACCGAAAAACAGCTGGCCAGCCGCGACCCGCTGACCGGCACCCTCAACCGCCGCTCCTTTTTCGACCTGGCAGAGCATGAAATCAACCGGTCGCGGCGTTACTCCCTCCCTTTCACGGTCGCATATATCGACCTGGACAATTTCAAGAAGATCAATGACCGGCTTGGCCACCGCGCCGGTGACGAACTGCTGGTAACGGTTGTCTCTACCATACTTGCCAACATCAGGAGTACCGATATGCTGGCCCGTTTCGGCGGCGACGAATTCGTCGTCCTGCTGCCGGAAACAACCGGCGAAGCGGCACGGACGTTTCTGACCAAACTCCATGAACTCCTGAATGCCGCGATGGAACAGCAGGGATGGGAAGTGACCTTCAGCATTGGAGCGGCAACATACAATATGGCGCAATCAACGGTTGATGAGGTAATTCAGCAGGCTGACGAGTTGATGTACAAAGTCAAGAACAGCGGCAAAAACCGTTTTCTGCACATGGAGTTCAAGGAGGAGCACGGTGGCTAAAGGAAATTTCGATGCGACAGATCTTGTTGCGCCGCTGATGATACGGATTCCGTTGGGGCTGATTTTCATGGCCCACGGTTCCCAGAAACTGCTGGGACTGTTCGGCGGTCAGGGATTGACGGCAACCTTCAAGACGTTTGAAGACAAATTGGGGATTCCCCCCATTTTTACACTGCTGGCAATTATCGCAGAGTTCGGCGGAGGTTTCGGCATCCTGACCGGCTTTCTGACGCGACTTTCGGCGGCCGGCATTTCAGCCGTCATGCTGGTCGGCATTTACAAGGTTCACTGGACGCACGGTTTTTTCCTGAATGCGGGTAATGCGGCCGGTCACGGACACGGCATCGAGTACAATGTGGCCCTGCTCGGAATGGCGCTCTATCTGCTGATTGCCGGTGGCGGGAAATGGTGCCTCGACAGGCTGATTTTCCGGTCATGACCGGGTTGACCGGGGGAATTGTTGTAATTTATTTCGAGGCGGGCTAGGCCCGCCTTTTGATTGACAAGGAGCTTTATCGTGGATTCATCGCTGCAGCAGGAAGTCGAAAAACGCCGCACCTTCGCCATCATCAGCCATCCGGATGCCGGCAAGACCACCATCACCGAAAAGCTGCTGCTGTTCGGCGGTGCCATCCAGCAGGCTGGTGAGGTGCGGGCCCGCAAATCCGCCCGTCATGCCACATCGGACTGGATGGAGCTGGAGAAGCAGCGCGGCATCTCGGTCACCTCCTCGGTAATGAAGTTCAGCTACGAAGGGTGCGAGATCAATCTGCTGGACACCCCCGGCCACAACGATTTTTCCGAAGACACCTACCGGGTGCTGACCGCCGTTGACTCGGTGCTGATGGTGATCGATTCGGTCAAGGGGGTCGAGAGTCAGACCAGAAAACTGCTGGAGGTCTGTCGGCTGCGCCATACGCCGATCATGACCTACATGAACAAGCTCGACCGTGAAGGGCAGGACCCCTTTGATCTGCTGGACGACATCGAAAAGAACCTGAAAATCCAGACCGCGCCCATGACCTGGCCGGTGGGTATGGGTAAGCGCTTCCGGGGTACCTACCATCTCTATACCAAAGAGCTGATCTTCTTTGATGCCGAGGCCGACAACGGGACGGGGGACATCATCACCATAACCGGCCTGGACGACCCGCGTCTGGATGAGCTGCTCGGGAGCCAGGTGGACGAACTGCGCCATGATGTGGAACTGCTGGAGGGAGCGGCCCATCCCTTTGACAGGGAGGCCTATCTGGCCGGTCTGCAGACTCCGGTCTTCTTCGGCAGTGCCATCAACACCTTCGGCGTACAGCAGTTGCTGGACGCTTTTGTTGAACATGCTCCCCACCCCCGGCCGCGCGAAGCCACCACCCGTGAGGTATCCCCCTACGAAGAGCCGTTCAGCGGCTTCACCTTCAAAATTCAGGCAAACATGGACCCGGCCCACCGTGACCGGATCGCCTTCTTCCGCATCTGCTCCGGCAAATTTACACGCGGAATGAAGGTGCGCCACGCCCGCCTGGGGCGCGATGTACAGATTGCCAACGCCACCATCTTCATGGCCCAGGATCGCACCAATGTAGAAGAAGCCTGGCCAGGGGACATCATCGGCATCCACAACCACGGCACCATCAAGATCGGCGACACCTTCACCCAGGGGGAAGAGCTGAAGTTTACCGGCATACCCAGCTTTGCACCGGAGCATTTCCGTAAGGTACGCCTGCTCAATCCGATGAAGTCAAAGGCGCTGGAAAAAGGGCTGGTGCAACTGGCCGAGGAGGGTGCCACCCAGGTTTTCAAGCCGCTGATGGGAGCGGACTGGGTTATCGGTGCGGTCGGACTACTGCAGTTTGAGGTGGTCATGCACCGGCTGGAGCACGAATACAGCGTCAAGGTTGCTTTTGAGCCGGTCAGCTACGTGACCGCCCGCTGGGTCAGCGGAGACAAGAAAAAAATCGAGGAGTTCGAGAAGAAAGAGGCCATGCACGTCTACATTGACGGCGAAGGGAAGCTGACCTACATGGCCGGCAGCCAGTGGCGGCTCGACAACACGGTGGAGAACTGGAAAGAGCTGGAGTTCCACGAAACCAGCGAGCACAGCTGATATATGAAGCCTTCGACGGAGAAAGAGAAACAGCGGAAGAAAGGCGGTAAGACATCATTCAAGGCGACCTTGAGAGCGGTGCTGGAAATGTCGTTTGCCCATTTCCCGCTGATCCTGCCGGGGGTTCACCCGCTGGTGGCGCCGCTGATCATGTTCCGTCTCAAACGGCGCGGATATTCCAACTGCAGGGTGGACGTCACCGGACGCGGTCTGGTGGTGTACGCTGACCGGTGAAATTCGGCCATAGGACAGGCCACAAACTCAATCGGTTACGTATGAGGTGTGCCCTTTCAAACAGTTGACGAACTGTCAGGCAGCCAATCTGAATGTCGCATCTATTTCATCCCATCGCACGTAGAAATGACCACTGGTATCCTTTTCCACCAACCCCAGCCGCTCCAGGGTTTTAACATCATCGAAGACGTTGCGGTATTGACGGTGCAGATGTTTTGCCAGTGCGTTGATGCTGACGTGACCCATGCGGCGCAGCTCGGCCAACAGTTCAAAACGTTTTGGGGTCAGGTGTTTGAGCAGTGATGGGAGATCGTCAAAATAGAGCCGCTCGACTGCTTTGTCAGGCAACCAGCCGTTGTCAAGCCGCCCGGCCAGCTCTTTCAGTTCGTCAAAGAATTCCTTGTTGCTCTTGATCCCGATTTTAATATCCCGTTTATCTTCCATGTCGATCACATCCTTTCAACGTCAGCTTCAAAATCTTCGACGAGTTTGCGGAAGGTTAAAAAGGTGTAGGGTTCTTCTCCATCTGCAACATGCCGGTGATCCCCTTTACCACGTTCATTGTCATACCGGACGATGCAGCGTCCATCAGCGAGACCGTAAAACAGGCGGTATTTATAAGGATGCGTGCTGCCGGGAAGCGGCTCGGACAGATGCCAGACAACCACTTCGATAATCCGTCCCTCCCGTTCCTTCTTGTATCTGATAATTTCCCGCGCTGTCCCCATTACCACCTCACAGACTATATGTTTTTACATAACATATAGCTCGTCAAAACTCAAACAGGTTTATTGAGTAACCGCAAATAGCTACCTGAGGTAGTTAAGTATGCTGTCCCAAAAACTCACTATGCCACGGCCTGCTCGACGATGGTGTCGGCGAGGTGGAGTTGGGTGGTTTGGGCGTCGGCGAGGCGGGTTTTGAGGGTGTCGCAGAGGGTCATGAGTTCGTTGACTTTGGTTACGATGCGGTGTTGTTCTCCATTTGGAGGTAAGCCAATTACTATTGGGTATAGTTTTCTAGCTGAAATAACTGGCTGTGCTGTGGCATTTTCATTTTCTTTGAGGTTTGTACCTTTTAGTAACCAATAAAGGTAATCGATAAAAATATTTTGTTCAGAGAACGTTGTTACAAATGCATTATCAGTAACCCACGCTGACTCAGGAGTTATATGAATGGACCCGCAATAATATCCTACTCTCCCGATTACAAGAGTCCGCTTTGATATGTTAGCCTTGTCGTGGTATCCAGTTACACCATTTCCGCCATAAACAGGAATATCTCCGCTACTATTCATGTTTGCCGAAGTCAATCCATCGCCTGAAGAAATATCAAAAATCTGTCCTAACCTTGCCCATTGCCATCCATTTGGCAACATATAGGGAGCTTCATCTTCACTGATATTTGGCAAGTCGTCCTTTTGTCTGGCCTTGCCTTCTTTAACTAATTGTGCTCTTTCGGCGGTAATCTTTTTAAGAAGTTCGCTCGCCGGTTCATCATTGGGATCTTGCGGCACAAGTTTACCCATAACAGCAAGCTGAAGGATGGTTTGTTTGAGCTTCTCAATGCTCAGTTCGGTGGTGAACAGGGTGTCAAAGTGATTGGCGATGCGGGTCCAGGCTTCGGTGAAATCCGTTCGCCCTGAGCCGACATCCTCACTCCGTTCACCCTGAGCCGTGAGCTTGTCGAACGGTCGAAGGGTGGAACGCATCGCATGCCCTTCGACAGGCTCAGGGCGAACGGGGGTTTTGGTGAGCGTGCCGAGCAGGGTTTCGACCAGGGTTTGGTGGGCTTCGCTGGCGGTGGTTTGTTGCTGTTCCAGTTGGTCGCACAGGGCCATGAGTTCATCTACTTTGGCGACGATGCGGTGTTGTTCTGCGAGGGGAGGGAGAGCAATGGTAATGGAATGAAGCTCTTCAACGGTAATTCCCTTTACCGTAACACCTTTGCCAACAAGCTTTAATGCCTTAAACAGCAGATAAGCAAAGTCCAAATTTAAAGCCTCATTTGGCTCAATAGCGCGTAAATCTTGGTTAATAGCAACAGATATTTTATTAATTGCAAGTTTTCCAAGTCCCATTCGCGTAACTACCAAGATACGACCTGGTGGTATGAGGTTAGAACTACTGTCCTTAAGACCTTCTTCGGTGATTGAATCGATAGTTGCATTAAGATATTTGTCAGCCTGAATATCTTTAACGCTAGCCCATGCTATTCCACCATTCCAATACGACGGATTTTGTTTTGATGGTGTGCCACCACCAATATTAGAGGCAATAACGCATGCAAGTGGTATTGAAACCCAACCGACCGGCACATTTTGCTCGGCAATTGTGACAATTGGTCGAACAGCCCGTTTAGCCAAACGAAGAACTGTAAGTGCTGAATCCTCATTTGTGTTTTGATCCACCAACTTCCCCCGCACCGCCAACTCCAAAATCAACTCCCGCAGCTTCTTAATTCCATAAGCCTCCACCCTGCCGCCACTCCCCCGTCCAGCGGTTGATCTGGTCAACAGCGCCGAGGTCCAGAGGTCGAGATTATCGGTAATGGCCTGCATATCGGTAGCCATCAGTCGTTACTCCGATTGATCAGATTGACGATTACCTTGACGATGGTATCCTTCTCGTCCGGTCGGCTTTCGGCAATCAGCAGGGTCAGCGCTACCAGGGCGTTGTCGGCCAGCCGCTTGCCGCCGTCCGGGCGGTAAAGGATGCCGTTACGGCTGAGGAAACAGATGAACAGGGCGGCGGCGATTCGCTTGTTGCCGTCGCTGAAGGCGTGGTTCTTAACAATGAAGTAGAGCAGGTTAGCCGCTTTTTCTTCAACGCTCGGGTAAAGCTCCTTGCCATCAAAGGTCTGATAGATGGCACCGAGGGCGCTTTTGAAGCCCTGATCCTTTTCGACACCGAACAGGCCGTCAAACTCCCCTTTCATACTGATGACGATGGCGATCCCCTCATCGTAGTCGATGGCGTGACGCAACTCGCCGGTGGTTCCATCGATGGCCAGAGTGCCGTGATCGTACCTGTCGAGCAGTGCCAGGGCGTAGGCATAATCGGTAATGACCGCAAGGACATCCCGACCGGTCTCCGTCACCAACTCCTGATTGGTAAGGGTGCGGGCCAGCAGTTCTACTGTCTGCTGCATCTCCCGAAGTTTGGCAGATTCCTCGCGCAACCGCTGTTCGTTGACTGTGTAGCCTTTAACGATATGCTCGCGTAGCATTCGAGTGGCCCACTGGCGAAAGCTGGTCCCCTGCTGTGATTTAACCCGGTAGCCGACGGAGATGATGACATCGAGGTTGTATAGGGTTACCGGCCTGTCAGAAGAAGCAAAGTGCATAATTTGCACATTGCTTTTTTCATCCAACTCACCCTCGATAAAAACGTTCCGCAGGTGTTTTGTGATAACGCTTCGTTCACGCTGAAACAGATCCGCCATCTGCTTCTGGGAAAGCCAGACGGTTTCCTGATCCAGGTGCACCTGCAGACTGGTTACGCCATCGACGGCTTGATAGATGACCACATCTCCCATACTCAATTCCCCCGTCCCAAAGCTGCCATCAGCTCCTGTTTCAGCCGCTCCCGAATTTCTGTTGCTTCAGCCATGATCTTCCGATAGTTAACCAGCAGTTCATCCGGATCATGGCAGATCTGCTCACCGACATGAGGATTTTTGATATCGAGGTTGTAGTTACGCGCAATAATGTCGGCAACCGGCACCTTCCAGGCCTGTTCGGTCGGCACACGGGCAGCAAAGCCGTCGGCCTCATTACCCCACCAGTTGATCTCTGTTTCGAATTCCTCAAAGCGCATCGGCTTGGTTTTGTTGTAGCTCTTGATGCCCTCGGGATAAGGGTGTTCGTAGTACCAGACGTGCCTGGTGGACTGCCCCTTGGTGAAGAACAGCAGGTTGGTCTTGATGCCGGTGTAGGGATTGAACACACCGTTGGGCAGGCGCACGATGGTGTGCAGGTTGCATTCTTCCAAGAGCGCCTGCTTGAGGCGGGTCTTCATCCCTTCGCCGAAAAGAAAGCCATCGGGCAGCACTACAGCGGCGCGCCCCTGGTCCTTGAGCAGTTTGATGATCAGTGCCAGGAACAGATCTGCAGTTTCGCGCGTGCGGAACGTAGCAGGGAAATTGTTTTCGATGCCGTCTTCTTCCATACCACCGAAGGGCGGGTTGGTGACGATGACGTTGACCCGGTCTTTGTTGCCATACGATGTATAGGGACGGCTCAAGGTGTTGTCGTGCCGGATGTTGGTTGGCGTGTCGATGCCATGCAGGATCATATTGGTAATGGCCAGCATGTGTGGCATGGCTTTCTTCTCGACGCCGTTGATTGATGCAACCACCGTCTCTTCGTCTTCCCTGGTTTTGACGTACTGCTCGCGCTTGTGATCAATGGTACAGGTGAGGAAGCCACCGGTGCCGCAAGCCGGGTCGAGTACAGTTTCATCCAGTTTGGGATCGACGCGATTGACGATAAAACGGGTGACTGCGCGGGGCGTATAGAACTCGCCAGCGTTGCCAGCGCTTTGCAGGTCGCGGAGTATTTGCTCGTAAATGTTGCCGAAGGTGTGGCGGTCGCCGCTGTTGTTGAAGTCGATTTCGCTGATTTTGTTGATCACCTGGCGCATCAGCGTGCCGGACTTCATGTAGTTGTAGGCGTCCTCGAATACGTTGCGTACCACGCGGGCACGTTCGCCGGCCGGTCCGTGGATGACAAGTTTATCCTTCAAGGTGGGGAAGAGCTCGTTATTGACGAAATCCGACAGGGTATCGCCGGTAATCCCCTCAGAGTCCTTCGCCCAGGCTCGCCAGCGCAGATGCTCCGGCAGCGGGGATGTGTAGTCGTCTTCCAGAAGCTCCAGCTCGGATTCCCGGTCGTCAAAGATTTTGAGGAAGAACATCCAGACCAATTGGCTGATGCGCTGGGCGTCGCCGTCAACGCCGACATCCTTGCGCATGATGTCCTGTATGGATTTGATGATACCGGAAACATTACTCATTACGCAGTTCCTTCCTGTCGAAACAACTCGTGCTCCAGCTCCTGGATGGCCTTGTCGAAACCGTCCTTGCCGCCAAAGATGGTGTTGATGATTTCCACTGGTGTGCCCATGTTTTTAAAAGGGTCCAGACGCAGGACCTTGGCGCTTTCCAGCGTGCCGACGCCTTCATCGGCATATTTGTCGAGCAGTGCGGTGAGCACTGCTCTGGCCTGCTCGCCGTATTTGGTGAAGTAGTCGCGCTTCTTTACCTTATTAGCCCGCTCTTTACGGGTGAGCGGGGGCTGACCGTATGCGATATGGCAAATCAGGTCGAAGTCGCCAAACTCCTTACCGACTTCCTCGGCCAGGTTGTCCAGCACGATGCCGTATTCTTCCAGCTCGTCGATGATGGCCTGTTTTTTCCTGGCGCCGTTCCAGCGGTACAGGAATTCATCCAGCGAGGCATATTCGGATCTAATCTGTTTTCGGGAGAAATCTTTGTAGGACTCGGTAGTCAGGTTGCCGTCTGTGCCTATGTATTCAATGCGCTCGGCAATGATCGTGGCCGGCACACCACTGACACGGATTTTTGTGACACCTTCGCCGCCTTCATCACCGCCATCGTCTTTATCTCCACCATCATCAGGAGGATCGGGCGGTACCGGGTCGTCATCATCACCGGGAACATAAATCACCACCGGTTCACCGTCGAAGCCAGGATCGCGGAACAAAACCGTGGCCTTTTTAAAGTCCATAATGGTGAAGAACCACTTGTTGTTCTCTTCGTCAATGCGCGTACCACGACCGATGATCTGCTTGAATGTGGTCATGGATTTGATGGTTTTATCCAGTACGATAAGCTTGCAGGTCTTGGCGTCAACGCCGGTGGTCAGCAGCTCCGAGGTTGTCGCGATAACAGGGAACCGGCTTTCAGGGTCGATAAAATTATCCAGCTCGGCCTTGCCTTCGACACTGTCACCGGTAATGCGCATGACATATTTGGGGTTGTCCAGAGCAATCTGTCCGGCAGCGTTGACAATAGCTGCACGCATCCGTTCGGCGTGGTCGATGTCCTCGCAGAAAATGATGGTCTTTGAAAACGGATCGGTGGCACGCAGATACTGTACGACACGGTTTGCCACCAGCCTGGTGCGCTGATTCAGTACCAGAATCCGGTCCATGTCTTTCTGGTTGTATTCGCGCTGCTCAATTTCCTGACCAAGATCATCTTTCATCCCCGCTGGGGGTATCCAGCCATCGACATCTCTGTCGATATCAATACGCACGACTTTGTACGGCGCCAGGAAGCCATCTTCAATGCCTTGCTTGAGACTGTAGGTATACACCGGTTCCCCAAAGTAGCTGATGTTTGAAACGTATTCGGTTTCTTTGGGGGTTGCAGTGAGGCCAACTTGGATAGCGCCGGAGAAATAGTCGAGAATCTCGCGCCAGGCCGAATCGTCAGCCGCGCTACCTCGGTGGCATTCGTCAATGACAATCATGTCGAAAAACTCACGCGAAACACTCTTGTAAATTTTTTCCTCTTCATCGGGGCCGGTGATGGCCTGGTAAAGGCCCAGATACACTTCGTAGGCCGGGTCGATCTTCCGGTTTTTAATTTTTGTCATGACTGAGCCGAAGGGCTTGAAGTCGTTGACAAGGGTTTGGTCTACGAGAATGTTTCTATCTGCCAGGAACAGTACCCTTTTGACAACACCACCCTTCCAGAGCCGCCAGATGATCTGGAAGGTCGTATAGGTTTTACCGGTGCCGGTTGCCATGACCAGCAGTACGCGCTTTTGGCCGCTGGCAACAGCCTCAATCGTCCGGTTAATTGCGTCAACCTGGTAGTAGCGCGGCTCTTTGCCGGTGAGGTCTTCGTGGTAGGGCTGAAGGACAAGTTTTTCCGCATCATCACTGATGCCACGGAACGTTTTATAGCGTCTCCACAATTCTTCAGGCTGGGGAAATGCTTCGAGAGGAAACTCCGTCTCGATATCTGCTCCTGCAGCTGGTACCTTATTATGTGAGGCAAAGGCGTCGCCATTGGAGCTGAAGGCGCTGGGCACTTCCAGGATTTCCGCATAACCGAGCGCCTGTTGGATGCCGTGGCTGACGGTGTGATTGTTGTCCTTGGCTTCAACTATGGCAACGGGGATGCCCGGCTCCCACGACAGGACGTAGTCGGCAAATTTCTTTTTTTTCTTGTTGCGCGAAGACAGATTTCCACGAACAACAACCGGGCCTGGAGTGAGTGTCACTTCCCACCGAATCTGCTTCAGAGGGTCCCAGCCTGCGTTCTGTATCGCAGGTGTAATGAACAGATTGCAGATAGACGTTTCGCTCAGCTCTTTTTTTTCTGTGCTATTCATCAGAGATATGTCCTCAAAAACTGCATTACTCATAAGAAGCGGCTCACCGTAACCCGCTAATATAAGCCTGTCAACGACTCACATTCGATACGACAGTAAAACTACCGGTAAAACGAATACCTGCCGCTGTAATTTTTTACGTGGGATGTGCTCTGAAAGCTATCGGCGGGGTTGTCAGCAGCAGCGCATCCCCCTCCCGTCCAGAGAGGGGATGCAAAAATATACAAACGTCTACGTTACAGACTAACCTTCGGCAGCCGTTCCAGTGCCGCCTTTACCATTGCATCCGGATATTCGTAATCCTCCAGATTGCCGGAGAGGTAGGAATCGTACGCCCCCATGTCAAGCTGACCATGCCCTGACAGACCGAACAGGATCGTCTTCTCTTTGCCCTCTTCTTTTGCCAGCACCGCTTCATCGATTGCCGCACGAACGGCGTGGGACGACTCGGGTGCCGGTATGATCCCTTCGCTGCGGGCGAACAGCAGTGCGCCCTCGAAGCAGGAGTTCTGCTTGTAGGATTTGGCTTCGATCTGTCCAGCATTGTAGAGCTGTGAAACCAGCGGCGATTCGCCGTGGTAGCGCAGGCCGCCGGCATGAATGCCGGGGGGCATGAAATCGTGTCCCAGGGTGTACATCATGGCTATCGGGGCAACCTTGGCGGTGTCGCCGTAATCAAAAGCGTAGACCCCCTTGGTGAGGGTCGGGCAGGAGGCCGGTTCTACGGCAACGCAGCGGACGTTCTTTCCGGTCGCGCGGTCGGCGATGAAAGGGAATGCCAGGCCGGCAAAATTGGAACCGCCGCCGCAGCAGGCGATGACTACGTCGGGATAGTCACCGGCAATCTTGAACTGGGCCTGGGTTTCCTGACCGATGATCGTCTGGTGCAGGCAGACGTGGTTAAGAACGCTCCCCAGAGCGTAATTGGTGTCCTCATGGGTGGCCGCATCCTCGACCGCCTCTGAAATGGCTATTCCCAGGCTGCCGAGACAGTCCGGGTCGTGGGCCAGTATTGAACGGCCGGAGTTGGTGAATTCCGACGGAGACGGAATGACCTGGGCACCCCAGAGCTGCATCATACTCTTGCGGTAGGGCTTCTGACTGCAGGAGACCTTGACCATGTAGATGGTGCATTCCAGACCGAACATGGTACAGGCCAGGGCCAGAGAACTTCCCCACTGGCCGGCGCCGGTCTCGGTCGCCAGACGACGGATTCCGGCCTGTTTGTTATAGTAGGCCTGCGGAATGGCAGAATTAGGCTTGTGCGAACCGGCCGGGGAGACCCCTTCATATTTGTAGTAGATTTTTGCCGGCGTACCGAGCGCCTTTTCCAGACGGCGGGCGCGGAACAGCGGTGACGGACGCCACAGTTTGTATATCTCGCGGACTTCATCGGGGATGTCAATCCAGCGCTGGGGCGACATCTCCTGCTCGATCAGGGCCATGGGAAAAATGGCCAGCATGTCGTCCGGGGTGACCGGCTGCATGGTGCGGGGGCTGATGACCGGAGCCAGCGGCCCGGGCATATCGGGGATGATGTTGTACCACTGGCGCGGTATCTGGTCTTCCGGCAGCAAAATCTTGGTGATCATGGTTCCTCCGGTGAAAGTTTGAAATTACTCCAGATTATCCTCAATGCGTATAAAACCGGTCTTTTCGCAGATGATGTCCAGCCGGTCGATTTCCGCCAGAGCTTCCTGCACCGCTCCCTCGCGGGCCTGATGGGTCATGATGACGATCGGTACCGGTGATGAATCGTCCAGATCGTGCGCCGTCTGGACCATGGACTCAATGCTGATGCCATGCTTGCCCAGCGAGCCGGCAATCGTCCCCAGCACGCCCGGTTTGTCCTGGGTGCTGAAACGGAGCATGTATTTGCTGACGATGTCGGCCATCGGCTTGACCGGAATGGTGACGATGGCGTCATCCAGGAAGCCGAGCGGCGACATGCGTCGTCCGGCGCCGGCTTTCATGCTGCGAGAAAGGCCGATCAGGTCGCCGACAATGGCGCTGGCGGTCGGGTTCTGTCCCGCTCCTCGCCCGGAAAACATCACCGGACCGACGAAATCGCCGCTCAGCCGGATGGCGTTGAATACCCCGTTGATATCGGCAATCGGGCTGTCCAGCGGAATCATGGTAGGATGTACGCGGGCTTCTATCTCGCCGTCGGTGTGCTTCCCGATCGCCAGCAGTTTGATCCGGTAGCCGAACTGGGCGGCGTATTTCACATCCAGTCCGCTGATATTCGAGATGCCCTCGGTGTGGATGTCCTTGAAGTCAATTCGCGTGCCGAAACAGAGCGACACCAGCACCGCCAGCTTGTGGGCGGTATCGACCCCTTCGACGTCAAAGGTGGGGTCCGGTTCCGCGTAGCCGAGCTCCTGGGCAGCTGTGAGTACGTCGGCAAAGTCGGCCCCTTCCTGGGTCATGCGGGTGAGGATGTAGTTGCAGGTGCCGTTCATGATGCCGAAGACGCTGCTGAAGCGGTTGGCGGCCAGATTGCTCTTGATGGCGGTCAGCACCGGGATCCCGCCACCCACCGACGCCTCGAACTGGACTTCCACCCCCTTGCGGACCGCAGCGGCGTAAATTTCCGAACCATGCAGGGCCAGAAGGGCCTTGTTGGCGGTGACGATGTGCTTCCCCTTCTCGATGGCTTTCAGCACGAAGCTCTTGGCCGGTTCGTACCCGCCGACCAGTTCGATGACCACCGATATTTCGGGGTCGTTGAAAATATCATCGACGCTGGTGGTCAGGATTCCCGCTCCGACCGGCACACCCCGATCACTGGTGATGTCAAGGTCGGCGATGCGCTTCAGCACAATCCCCGTCCCGACCTTGCTGCGGATGACGTCCGCATTTTCCTGCAGCAGCCTCACGACACCCGCCCCGATATTACCAAATCCTATCAACCCGACCTGTATGTCTTTCATTGTTCCTCACCTGTCAGTTCAGTTTTTTCGCAGGCCTCGATTTCATCAAGAATCCCGTTTACAAAGGATGGCGACTCCTTGTCCCCGAAGCGCCGGACGATCTCGATGGCTTCGTTGATGCTGACTTTTTTCGGGATGTCTGAACGGAACATCAGCTCATACGCCGCAAGACGCATTACGTTGAGATCGACCCGCGGCATGCGCGTCAGCGCCCAGTTCTTTGAACGCGCCTTGATCGCCTCGTCGATGATCCCCCGCTTTTCCTGAACCCCCTGAACCAGATCCTCCGCAAATTCGCGCACCCTGTCGGTGACGACGGCCTGCTCTTCGCGAAACGTCTGCAGCGTTTCCCGCAGACCTACCGACGGGTTGGCATCCAGAGCGTACAGCATCTGCAGCGCCAGCTCACGCGCTTCGCGGCGTAACCCCATTATGCGAGCGCTTTCAGCAGATTGACGGTCTCGATGGCGGTAACCGCAGCCTCAAACCCTTTATTTCCGGCCTTGGTGCCGGCCCGCTCCACCGCCTGTTCGATTGTGTCGGTCGTCAGGACGCCGAAAATGACCGGTACACCGCTCTGCAGCGAGACACTGGCGACCCCCTTGGAAACTTCGGAAGCAACATAGTCGAAATGTGGTGTGGAGCCGCGAATCACCGCCCCCAGACAGATGATGGCATCGTACTTCCCGGCGGCAGCCATTTTTTGTGCTGCCAGCGGGATCTCGAACGCGCCGGGAACACGGGCAACGTGGATGTCGGAATCATCGGCACCGTGGCGCAGGAGCGAATCGAGCGCCCCTTCCAGCAGGCGTTCCGAGATGAAGCTGTTGAAACGGCTTACGACGATGCCGAACGTCTGCCCTTTTGCGTCAAGATTTCCTTCGATATACTGCGGCATGGCATTCTCCTCGAGGTGGCGTGAAAGAAGCGGAATAGTAGCATATTTTTTTTGAGTGACCAGAAAAAAGTGATAAAAAAAGTAATTTCGGAGAGCTGTCGCCGGAACGTGCGGCGGTTCGTGATACAGCTTTCTGTCGATGATACGGGGCTATGCCTTGACCGGAATCACCATTCGTGGTAGTGATACCGTCGCAGCGCTGAAGGGCTTTTCGATGCGGGAACGCGCGGCGAAGGAGGGGTGGTCCATGATTATTGTAACCGGTGGCGCGGGACTTATCGGCAGCGCCGTCATTGAAAATCTGAACCGTGCCGGCAGAACCGATATCCTGGTGGTCGATCACCTGGGACGCAGTGATAAATGGCGCAATCTGTCCGCACTCCGGTTTGAGGATTACCTTGAAAAGGACGTTTTCGAAAAGCTGCTTGACAGCGCTTCCGTCAGCGGACGACTCTCCGGCAACCGCAGGCTTGAAGCGATCATCCACCTGGGCGCCTGCTCGGCCACCACCGAAATGGATGCAACATATCTCGTCAAAAACAACTTCGAGTACTCCCGCAAACTCGCCCTGGCGGCGCTGGCTGCCGACGCCCGCTTCATCTACGCATCCAGCGCCGCCACCTACGGCGACGGGGAGCACGGTTTCGCCGACGACGAACAGCAGCTGTCGCAGTTGCGGCCGATGAATATGTACGGCTATTCCAAGCAGTTGTTTGACCTCTGGGCCCAGCGCCGGGGAATTCTCGACAGGATCGTGGGTATCAAATACTTCAACGTCTTCGGCCCCAACGAGCACCACAAGGGGGAGATGCGTTCGCTGGTACTGAAGGCCTACGAGCAGGTCGGCGCGACCGGGGCTCTGCGGCTTTTCAAATCCTACCGCCCGGAGTACGACGACGGGGAACAGGTGCGCGATTTTGTCTACGTCAAGGACGCCGCCGCCATGACGCTGCACTTCCTTGAGAACACGGATGCCGGCGGTATCTTCAATGTCGGCGGCGGTTCGACCGTCAGCTGGAACCGGCTTGCCCGGGCGGTATTCAGCGCAATGGGGAAGCCGGTCACCATCGAGTACATCGACATGCCTGAATCAATCCGCGATACGTATCAGTACCACACCTGCGCCGACATCTCCAGGATCCGTGCAGCGGGCTACACCGACGGCATTTCCTCCGTCGAAGAAGCGGTTGAAGATTACGTTTGCCGCTACCTGATTCCGGGGCGGAGGCTGGGTGACTAGGTGCAACCTCGCTCAGGCGACTCGTCTGCTGGCAACGCTGCTGCTGCTCTGCTTTCTGCTTCCGTGCGGCGGCTGCCGGAAAGCGCCCGCTCCCGGCGGCTCTGCAGGAAAGCTGACGGTAGTGACCACGCTCTTTCCTCTCTACGACTTCGTCCGGACTATCGGCGGAGACAAGGTCTCTGCAACGCTGCTGCTGCCGCCCGGTGTCGAATCGCACAGCTTCGAACCGAAGCCGGACGACATTATCAGGATCAACAGCGCTGCGGTTTTCATCTACACCAGTGAACAGATGGAGCGCTGGGCTCTCAAACTTATCAGGGGGCTTGAAAAAAAGACGACCGTCGTCGAGGCGGGTCGGGGAGCTCATCTGCTGGAAGGGGACGCCCATGATCATGACCACGGGGCGCAGCACGGCCGCGAAACGGGGAATGATCCCCATGTCTGGCTCGATTTTGCAAACGCACAGATCATGGTGGACAACATGGCGGCCGGACTGGCAACCAGGGACAGCGGCAACCGGGAATATTACCTGGCCCGGGCAGCTGCGCTCAAAGAACGGCTGAAAGCACTTGATGACCGTTTCAAAAACGAGCTTTCCGACTGCGCAACCAGGAACCTGCTGCATGGAGGGCATTACGCCTTCGGCTATCTGGCGCACCGTTACAACCTGAATTATCGGGCAGCCAAGGCAGTCAACGCAGATGCGGAGCCGACTCCCGGCCGACTGGCTGCGCTGGTTAGACAGATACGGGCGGAAAAACTTCCCTACATATTCAGCGAAGAGCTGGTGTCGCCCCGCACCGCCGAAATCATTGCCAATGAATCCGGCGCGTCGATTCTCATGCTGCACGGAGCCCACAATATCGGCCGGGATGATCTCGCCTCCGGGGTGACGTTCTTTTCGCTGATGGAGCAGAACCTGTCGAACCTCAAGACCGGACTGAGGTGCAGGTAGGCTCGCCTCCGTTTCACACACAATCTTTGGAAGGTGATACCATGTCTCTCGCAGATCAGGTTCTCCAGGGTGAAGTTCGTGCGGCCGCACGACTGATGCGCGATATTGACGACAGGCGCCCGCAGGCCGTCGACGACCTGAAAAAACTCTACCCCCGCACGGGAAACGCCTACATCATCGGCATCACCGGGCCTCCCGGCGCCGGAAAATCAACCCTTGTCGATCAGCTGACCATGTCCTTCCGCTCACGGGGGAACAGGGTCGGCGTCGTCGCCATCGACCCCACCAGCCCCTTCACCGGCGGGGCGATACTGGGGGATCGGATCCGCATGAACCGGCACTCCTGCGACGAAGGGGTATTCATCCGCAGCCTTGCCACCCGCGGAGCCCTCGGCGGCCTTTCCCGCTCAACGTCGGATGTCGCCCTGGTCATGGACGCCCTCGGTATGGAGATCATCATCATCGAGACCGTCGGAGTCGGCCAGGATGAGGTTGATATCGTCAAGACGGCCCACACCACCTGCGTCGTCATGGTTCCGGGACTCGGCGACGACATCCAGGCCATCAAGGCAGGGATTCTTGAAATCGGCGACATCTTCGTGGTCAACAAGGCCGACCGGGACGGAGCCGACCGCACGGCCCGCGAGCTCTGCACCATGCTGGAAATGCGCCCTGCGGCCGAGCAGGACTGGAAACCGCAGGTCATGAAAACCGAGGCGCAGCGGGGCACCGGCATCGAAGAACTGACCACCGAAATTCTCGCCCACCGGGAATTTCTTTTCTCAAGTGGCACCATCAGGGATTTTCTGAAGGAGCGCAATCAGCGCCATTTCATGGAGATACTGCGCGAAAACCTCTTCAGGAGTGCTCTTGATTTCATGGCACCGGAAGGCACGCTTGAAAAGGTGGTCGCGGGCATGGGGGATCACACCATCGACCCCTACTCGGCTGCGGAGGATGTTCTCTCGAAAATGATGCCGACCGGGCCTGCCGTTCGTTTATAGTTTGAATTATTCCATTTTTACTTTATACTTCTGGCACTGACACTGATAATCATCTGACGGAGAGATACGATGTCTTTGACCGGCATAGCACTTCTGATCATTGCTCTGGCATTTCTGATTCTGGTTCTCACCCTGGTTCCGACTATCCTGATAGTCAAAAGAACGGCTTCCTCGGTCGGTACGCTGACGGACATGATTCAGAACGAGCTGAAACCGACCATCCGGGAACTGACCGCCGTGCTGGTAGAACTGAAAACCGTCGGTGGCGGAGTGGCGGAACACACCGACGATGTCAAACGTTTCATGTCAGCGCTTGGCGAAACCGGCACCAATCTGAGTTCACTTAATCGATCGGTTGGAACGGTCACAACCGTTCTCAATAACGCTTCGATCCTGGCCATCGGGGCCAAAGCTGCAGGAAAATACATGCTGGAACGATATATCAATAAACAAAGGGGGTAAGAATCATGTCAGAAGATCGTGGAGTATGTGCAGGGACGGTGTTGGTTTCATTTGTGGCAGGTGCCGCTATCGGTGCCGGTCTGGCGTTGCTGTATGCTCCCAAGAGCGGGCGTGAAATCCGCGAGGACATTGTTGATCTGACCGAAGACGCCGTCGACAAGATCAAGGAATACGCCAAAGAAGCCCAGGAAAAAATCAAGACCGCCATTGAAGACGGCAAGGAAACCATCGTGGAGAAGAAGTCGATCCTGGCGTCGGCCATCGAAGCGGGGCGTGAAGCGATGCAGAAGGAACGCGCTACTACGGCGGGCTGATTCGGTTTCAGGCATTTCTCGGCAGTTTGACAGCCGGTGCCGCCTTGCGCGACGCCGGCTGTTTTTTTTCAATTATCTGGCCAGCACATGAGCCAGATCCAGCAGCCTCAGATCAAGCGTTTTCTTCTGATTAACAATCTCGGCGAGCGGAGTTGTCGCAACGCTGCCGTTAATCATCCCGACCAGCACCCCCGAGACACCGTCAGCCAGCTGTTCCACGGCAGCGGCCCCCAGCAGCGTGCCCAGCATCCGATCATATGCTCCGGGTGCGACTCCGCGTTGAACATGCCCCAGTTTGGTGACCCGCAGATCAAATCCGAGCCGTTCGTGGTGAATCTGAAAGTAGTTCGCCATCCCTTCGGCGTTGTTACGGGCCCCTTCCGCCACAACGACAATTGCGTGGGCCTTGCCGTTGGCGTAGGCCGCCCTCAGATAATCCGCGACGCTTTCCGGGTCAGCCTCCTGTTCGGGGATGACGATTGCATCGGCGCCCCCGGAAAGCCCCGCCATCATGGCCAGATAACCGCATTTGCGCCCCATCACTTCGATCAGAAACGCCCGCTGATGGGATGCACCGGTGACTTTCAGCCGGTCAATGGCCTCAAGGGCCACATCGATTGCGCTGGTCACGCCGATGGTCACGTCAGTACCGCACAGATCGTTATCGATCGTCGAGGCAACCCCCACAACCGGAAAGCCATGCTGTGACAGGGCGTGGGCACCGGTCTGGGAGCCATTGCCGCCGATCACCACCAGCCCGTCGATCCCCCGCTGTTGCAGCTGTGCCAGGGCCTTACGCTGACCGTCCACGGTTTCAAACTCACGACAGCGAGCGCTCCCCAGCATGGTTCCGCCCCGCTGGATGATTCCGCCCACTTCACGCGCCCCCAGCGGTGCTATCAGGCCGGAAATCAGGCCGGAGTAACCGTTACGCACCCCGAACAGCTCCCACCCCTTGGAAAGCCCGTTGCGGACGGCCGCCCGGATAGCTGCATTCATACCGGGAGCATCTCCACCACTGGTCAGGACTGCAATTCGTCGCATTACCACCTCTCGTAATCACTGGATTTTTATTGGAATTATCTGCACCTGCCGCCGGAATATCAGACTCTGGCGAGAATTTTCAGTAGATGCGGCACCATCTGTTTTTTGCGGGACATAACCTGTTTCATCTCGTAAAGATGCGGCTCAAGCTGTGGGTACTCCATCACGTGGGCGATACGGGTATGTCCCTCCACCAGAAACAGCGTGGTCTCGGTCGTGATGTCGGTTACCATCAGGCCGGCAATGAAGAGGTCGTCACGACGCTTGACTTCGGCCAAAGCGAGCAGCAGTTCGCTCTTCATGCCATAGAATTCGTCGAACCCGACGACCTCAACCTGGCCGACACCAACGGTATGCTTCTCATTGGTGAACAATTTGAAGTCCGACAGCACAACGCGTTCCACCGAGCCGTAATTCCGCAGTGAGCTGCAGGCGGCAAATATGTCACGGCCGAATTCTGTAGCAGAGACGCCGGCAAAACCCTCGAGCCAGGCTGCGGTCTGCCGATCGGCATCGGTTGTGGTGGGTGATTTCATAATGACCGTATCCGACAGGATGCCGGCCAGCAGCAGGGCGGCGATATGGGATTCCGGCTCGATGCCCGCCTCGCGGTAGCGGGCGGCAACGAGCGTACAGGTGCTCCCCACCGGTGAGGTGATGAAGGATATGGGGGAAATGGAATGGCTGTTCCCCAGCTTATGGTGGTCGATAACTTCGCAGATTTCAACCTGATCGGCTCCCGGAACCGCTTGTCCGGTTTCATTGTGATCCACCAGAATCAGGCGGTAGCTCAATTCCGCCAGCAGCGACGATTTGGTCGCCACGCCCGACAACGTGCCATCCTCGTCAAGCACCAGCACGGCCGACTCCTGTGATGACAGCAGTTTTTGTCGTAACGACGTCAGGGATTCGCCCCCGCCGATACTGGTGAAGGTACGTTCTGCAAGACAGGACACCGGTGTGGAGAGTCGCACCAGCCAGGCTGCGGTTGCGGTATCGTGCGGTGTCAGCAGCACACTGACACCGGCGCGCCCAGCCTGTTCCAGCAGATCATCGGCAAGCGGATGCCCTCCGGTTATGATCAGCACCCCCACGCCCCGTTCGATGGCGGCCTGCTGAATTGTTCGACGGTTACCGGTCATGATCAGCAGCGTGCGGGGATCGAAGCCCTCGATGCGCTCCAGAAATGATTCTTCCAGCATGGCGCCGATGAACATATTGAGCGAGATGAGGGTGTCATCGTCACCGCAGGAGATGAAACGTCCGGCAAGCGTGCCGGCCAGGTTCGGCAGGCTGGTGGTGACCTGCCGTAGCTTTTCATGACTGGGGAGCAGGTAGATTTCTGAAAGCCGCCTGAGTGTGAGGACTCCGCAGGCCCGCCCATCACGGTCAACTGCAGGGAGTACCCGCACCCCGCTGCTGTTGAACAGCTCAAGCGCTTCGTAGGCCGAATTTTCCAGACTGATTGAGACCGGGGTGCGGTTGACGGTGTCGCAAACCTTGGGATGCACATCCGCCAGCAGCAGCGGGTCAGCAATGCCAAGCCGATCGAGGATATAGCGGGTCTGAGGATTGGGAGTTCCTGCCATGGCGGCAATCACGGGGTCGCCGCTAAGCCGCCGCTTCAGTTCTGTATATGCGATTGCCGAAGCGATTGAATCGGTGTCAGGATTGCGATGGCCGATTACGTAGGTGGTTTTGGGCATTGGATTATTCCGCCGTGTGCGTTCATATTTTCGGGCACGATAGCATATCGAGGCTATCCAGGTAAGTCACTTTTTGCGCTTGAGGTAAATATCCTCCGGACTGCCGCTGAAAAAAATGAGGGTGGCATTTCTTAATAAACTCTGATAGGTTAGCGCGCGTACACCCACGGATCAAAGTTTATTCGGGAGTTCCGGCAGTGCGGATATCATCTCCATTCATAAAACTTGACAGCTTCCTGAAAGCGGAGAATGCCGTCTCTTCAGGGGGCGAAGCCAAAATTGCAATTGCCGATGGCACCGTATCGGTCAACGGCCAGGTGGAGCTGAGACGAGGAAGGAAGCTCTACCCCGGTGACCTGGTCAGTTTCGGCGACATGGAATTTAGTGTCGAAAATGGTGAGTGATGGGTGGATTGCTGCAGACGCTGACTGATGCATCCCACTTTTTTTTACTGTTTTTTAAACCTATGCTATTGTTGCACAAATTTCTCTGCGGGGGTGCACCATGAATCACGTTCTGCGACTGTTCCTCTGTACCATCATCCTCTCATTCTGTCTGTCAGTTCCCGCTCAAGCGCAACCTCAGAAAATCCTTATCGGTATTCTGCCGGAGATGAATGTCTTCAAGCAGAAACAGCGCTTCAAGCTGCTCGGCGAACACCTGTCTAAAAAAACCGGCATAAACGTCGAATTCACCATTCTAAGCCGCTACGGCAATATCATCGAGCGCTTCACCAGCGAAAAGATGGACGGGGCATTCTTCGGCTCCTTTACCGGTGCCCTTGCTATCAAAAAACTGGGCGTCGTACCGCTGGCGCGACCGGTGAATCTTGACGGATCATCCACATATCACGGCTATCTGTTTGTCAGGAAAGACAGCGGGATCAAGGGTGTGAAGGAGATGAAGAACAAGAAAATGGCATACGTGGACAAGGCCACGACCGCCGGCTACATTTTCCCGCTGGCTTACCTGAAGGAAAACGGCGTTGCCGACCCGAACCATTTTTTCAGCGAAGCATTTTTCACCGGCAGCCACGATGCGGCCATTAATGCGGTGCTGACAAAAAAAGCCGACGTGGGTGCCGCCAAACACAGCGTGTACGACCGGGAGAGAAAGCATGATCCGCGGGTCGATGCAGAACTGACAGTTCTGGCAGAGTCGCCCCATGTGCCGTCCAATGGTCTCTGTGTCAGGAGTAACCTGAATGAAGCGCTCAAGAAGAAATTGAAGGACGCGCTGCTGAACCTGCACAACGATGCTGATGGAAAAACGGTTCTGCAGCAGTTCGGAGCGCAGAAATTTATTGAGACTGCCGCCACTGATTACCAGCCGGTAGTTGATATGGCCAGAAAAAGCGGCATCGACATCATGACCTACGATTATAAAAACAAGTGAGCCGGAACCATGCGCAATAACCTACCACAACACGATATGCGCATGTGCAGAGACTGAGTAATCCATGAAGCAGAAAATCATACTTTCATTTTTGACAGTCTTTCTGATCTCCTCTCTGGGAGCGGTGTTCGCCTATCTGCACGTCAGAAACACGAATGAGATGCTCAACCGCCTGGTCAATCTGCACCAGATAGAAACTCTCCGGCAGCAGCTACTCAGGTCGATCCAAACCGTTCAGTCGGATCTCTACACCGTCAATACCGAGCTCGGCAATAAACTCGACTTCATCATTGAAAACGTTGCCAACCTGGAGCAGGTCGCCGGCAAATGCAGCTCCTGCCATCACATTCCTGAAACGGCCCGCAAAATCGAAGAGGTCCAGACTATTGTCGGTGTGTACCAGGAGGCTTTAAGTTTTTACATCACCGCTTCTGCCAATACCGACCAGATCAACAAGAACAAGCTGGAAGCCGCCCACATCGGCAATAATCTGCTGGTCAAAACTGAAGAGATGTCACTGCTGGCAGGCGCCAAGCTGAAGACCGTTACCACAGATGCCATGCAGAAGGTCAAGCGACTTACGGCTATCCTCGCCGTAACCATGCTGACGGCACTGTTGCTCGGTATTTTCATTTCCATATATCTTGCCAGGACTATCACGAAACCCGTTGAAATTCTGCTGGACGCTACCCGGAAGATCGCATCCGGCAATCTGCAGCATACCATCGACTACAATGACAGCACCGAGTTCGGCGAACTGGCGGCTCATTTCAACGACATGAGCGCCTCCCTCAACAACAGTTATGCCAAGCTGGAAGTGGAAATAGCTGAACGCAGAAAATCCGAAGATGCCCTCCGCGAAAGCGAAGAGCGCTATGCACTGGCCGCCCAGGGTTCCAACGACGGTTTGTGGGACTGGGATCTGCGGAACAATGTCGTGTATTACTCGGCACGCTGGAAATCGATGCTCGGCTACGCTGACGACGAAATCGGCAATCAGCCTGAGGAGTGGCTGGGGCGCTCACATCCCGACGACCGGCCGGAAATCGAGGCCAGGATTGCCGCCCATATCGGCGACCGTGACCCGCATTTTGAGATCGAGTCGAGAATCAGGCACCGGGACGGAACCTACCGATGGATGATGATCCGCGGTCTGGCGGTCAGAAGCGAGTCGGGGCAGGCATACCGCATGGCCGGATCCCAGACCGACATCACGGCGCGAAAAACAAACAGCGAGCAACTGGTCTACAACGCCTTCCACGACGCCCTGACCGATCTGCCGAACCGCTCCCTTTTCACAAACCGGCTGCAGCATGTTATCACCACCTCTGCGCGCCGGGGTGAACAGCTCTATGCGGTTCTTTTCCTGGACATGGACCGCTTCAAGACCGTCAACGACAGTCTCGGCCATCTGGTGGGCGACAAGCTTCTGATCGCCGTCGGGCGAAAGCTCTGCGAATGTATCAGGCCCGGTGACACAGTCGCACGACTGGGGGGGGATGAATTTTCCATCCTGCTGGAGGACATCAGTGTTCTGAGTGATGCCGTCGATGTCGCTGAGCGGATTCACTCGGTTCTGATGACCCCATTTACAATTGACAACCATGAAGTATATGCCGCCTTCAGCATCGGCATTGCGCTTGGAACTGATCGCTATGAACGGGCTGAACAGGTATTGCGCGATGCTGATATCGCCATGTATGAAGCAAAGAAACAAGTCAACACATCCACCGTGATTTTTGATACCGGGATGCACGCGAGCATACTTGACCGGATCCAGCTTGAATCCGAATTGCGCGGGGCGCTGGACCGCAGCGAGCTGTCGCTGGTCTACCAGCCGATCGTCGATCTGGCTACGCACCGGCTGGTCGGCTTTGAAGCCCTGGTTCGCTGGAACCATCCGTCCCGGGGTACCGTGTTCCCTGATGAGTTCATCGCTCTGGCCGAGGAAACCGGCATGATTACGAGGATTGGTGAATGGATACTGCGAGAAGCCTGCCGTGAACTGGGCATCCTGCAGAAACGTTTCCCTGCTGACCCGCCGTTGAAGATGAGCATCAATATCTCCAGCAAACAGTTCTCCCAGGAAAATCTGGCAGACCTGGTGGCCAAAGTGCTTCAGGAGAGCGGTATCGTCCCCAGCAGCCTGGCAATCGAGATCACCGAAAGCATGCTCATGGAAAATATCGAAGTGGCCATCGCAACCATGGATCGACTGCGTGCCATGGGAGTGCATATCCATATCGATGACTTCGGCACCGGATACTCGTCACTCAGTTATCTGCACAGCCTCCCGATTGATGCGCTCAAGATCGACCGTTCGTTCATCAACAAACTGACTGCCAAGGGGGAGAACCAGGAGATCATCGTATCAATTATTTCATTGGCCAAGAGCCTCAATTTTGACGTAATCGCCGAAGGGGTGGAGTTGGATCATCAACTGGAGCAGATGAAGGGCCTGGAATGCCAGTTCGGCCAGGGGTTCCTGTTTTCGAAGCCGATGGAACCCGGCGATATAGATGCCTGGCTGCGGCAGGAAAAGGAGAAACTGGCGTAATATGGGAATGCTGAAGAACCGTGCCGGACAACCGGCCCTGCCATTTGAACTGCGAGACAGCGAAGGGCGGCTGTTTACCCTTAACGACTTTGCCGGCCGGTGGCTACTGCTGATCTTTCACCGTCACCTTGGCTGACTGCCGTGCCGTGCGCACATCACGCAGGTGCGTGAGCAGGAAGCAGAGCTTATTCGCAGAAACGTTGCAGTTGCAGTGGTAACATTTGAGCACGGTTTTCTGGCCCGGGCGTATGCTGAGGACACCTCCCTCACCTGGCCCCTGCTGGTTGATGACAGTCGTGAACTTTTTAAGGGATACGACATGCTGAGCGCCGGTTTCTGGGACATCTGGGGACCGAGGACGTGGTGGGTGTACCTGAAAGAGCTGTTGAAAGGGAAAAAACTGCAGAAATCGGAGGGTGATATTTTCCAGCGGGGTGGAGACGTACTGATTGATACGGCCGGTATCGTGCGCCTGCACCACGTCGGTGAAGGCCCCGCCGACCGACCGTCTGTAGAAGCAATTTTACAACGGATCCATGCCTGACATGACTGTTTTAATGATATACCAGCCTCGACGATATCAATAACTACCATTCCCGGAAGCTCCCTGTGCTGCCTCGCATCATTTACCTTACCGTTTTTTTATCAGGCTTTACCTCACTGGCGTATGAACTCTGCTGGATCCGCAAAGGCGCGCTGCTTATCGGTGCATCTCCTCAGGCCCTCAGTTGCGTCGTGGCCGTCTTCTTTGGTGGCCTGGCAGCAGGTGCATATCTGTTCGGCGGTTTTTCAAAAAAAACGAACAGAGCGCTTTTATGGTACGGAATTTTTGAGTGTTCCATCGGCGTGCTTGCAGCGGCCACGCCGTTTCTTTTCGCTGTCGCAGCTGACGTCTACTCCGTGGCCTATCAATCGGTAGGCAGCAACCAGCTGCTGCACATTCTGGCACGGTCATCAGTGGTGGCTCTGCTCATTTTTCCCCCGTGCTTCCTGATGGGCGGAACCCTTCCTCTGCTCTGCCAGTTCTTTGTTACTAACAGATATGCAACGATCCGTTATGCTGCCGGAATCCTCTATGCCATCAATACCGCCGGAGCTTTCACCGGTTGCATGCTCAGCGGGATGTGGCTCATTCCCTATCAGGGGATTAGCACTACCATCTGGCTCAACGCTCTTTTAAGTCTCATGGCGGGTGGAGTCTGCATCTTTGTACATTGTTTCAGGAGACCTCCTGAACCATTTCCGGCAGTTTCAACAGGCGATACACCATCCGATCCATCCCCGGCCTCTCCGGGACTGTCCGGTTACGCAATCTACGGACTTTTCTGGTGTGCCGGATTTACTGCACTGGGATACGAAATCCTGTGGGTTCGTTTCCTGTCTCTGCTCATCCACAACACCGTCTACACCTGCATTTTCACGATTGGCGCTATTCTGCTGGGCATTGCGATTGGCGGCGTAATTGTCTGCTTCCTGCGCGACCGTCCCCGGCTGGATGTACTCCTGTTCGCCGGCCTCAATATCTTCATCGGATTTGTTGTTATCCTGCTGATCCTCCAACCACTCGACACATGGGAATGGATCCGTGACTCGCGGTCGGTTTCCATGCAGGCAGTGTTGTGCCTGACACTCATTCTGATACCATCCATCGCTTCGGGTGTCACCTTCCCCCTGGCATACCGGCTGGTAGCGGCATATCCACACAATTCCGGCAGGGATCTCGGCCGTCTTACCGCCGTGAATACTTTGGGGGGGATTGCCGGCTCACTGCTGGTCGGGTTTTATCTTCTTCCTGCACAGGGAATGTACACCACCCTGATTACCCTTACGCTGATCAGTCTGACTATCGGGATAGTTACCATTTTTGTCTTTGCAGACGGGATAACGCCTCTTCAACGCTGGTTAAGTGCCGGTGGAACTGCAACGTTATTTCTGGGAATTATCTGTTTCAGCAGCACAAATCTGCCGGCGGATTTTCTGGCCGGCAGGCGCACAATGATCGAGTTTACCGAGGGGATTAGCTCTTTCATCTCCGTTGTAATCAAAGATGGCGACAAGACGCTTGAAATGGACCGGATGTGGCAGGGGGAATACCAGAAAGGGCACCAGATCCTGGCTGCACACATCCCGATGATGCTGCACCGCGATCCCGCGAATGTGTTGGTAATCGGCATGGGAACCGGGCAGGTAGCGAGCCGGTTTCTGATGTACGACATACAACACCTTGATTGCGTTGAAATAGAAAAGAAGCTGCCGGCAATGTTGAAACGTCACTTTGACTCCAGATGGCTAGATGATCCACGAGCCACTGTCGTAACGGATGATGGCAGAAGCTTTACGGCACACTCTTCAAAAAAGTACGACGTCATTTCGATCGAAGTGGGGCAATCATTTCGCCCCCAGGTGGCATCCTTTTACACGGTGGATTTTTACCGGGACGTGAAACGGAGGCTTGCAGATAGTGGGCTGGCGTGTCAGTTCGTGCCATTGGGCTTTTTTACGGAAGACGAATTTCGTTCCGTCGTTCGGAGTTTTCTGGAAGTGTTTCCTCACAGCACATTGTGGTTCAACAAGTATGCGGAGTGCATCCTGATCGGCAGCCCGACTCAGCAGCCACGCCTGTCGGAACAGAGACTCATGTTGCTTCAAAACGACAAAAGGCTTCGTTCCGACCTCAAGTATTCCCTCGACAACAAGCCGTGGTTACTGTTGAACAGGAAAGATGTTTTTGCCGCTAACTACCTGATGGGTCCGGAAAAACTCGCCCGGCTCTCCGCAAGCGCCCCGCTGTATAGAGACGAACGACCGATTCTGGAGTATCAAACAGCTCGTACAACGTATTCTCTGACTCGTCTTCATGATCTGATTGAAAAAAATATGGATTCACCCGATACCATTTTTGCCGGGAAGATTCCTGTATCGTCGGAGGCAAAAATCATCCAGATCAGAGAGGAAACGGTTCACGAATCGTTGCGGGGAGGAAAATAATGAAACCAATGAACCTGAAAACGCACCACGCAGAGAGAACCCGGAAGACTATGAACCGGTCAGAAGTTCCTCCAGCCGCAGCAGCTGTTCAATGCTCTGGCTGAGGTAGACCGGGCACCCGCGCTGTTCGGGAATCCGCAGGTCAATATCGTAACGGTCCCCCACAAAAAGCGCTTCCGCCGGTTCGAGACCGGCTTCTGCCAGCACCCTGACAAGCATGTCCTCGTCAGGCTTCCCTATCCAAGTATCGTCGATAGTGCGGATGGAGCGGAAGTAGCTCCCGATTCCCAGCTGCCTGATGATGCGCTCCGTCAGGGGACGGTTGTTGTTGGTGTAAATGTGAAGCGCATAGCGACCGGAGAGCCGGTCAAGCAAGTGAATAACCCGTTCGTCTCGCGCAAGGAATGCCTCCGGAGCAAGCGTCTCCTCAAAAAAACGGTGGAGCTCCTGTATGCTCCCCCCCGCGTCACTGCAGACCGCCGACAGCGTCGGCAGGGTGCCGCAATCCTCGAACAGCCGCCGGCGCGTGTCAGTCATCAGTGTTTCGGCCTGCTGAACGGATATTCCCCGGAGGCCGGCAACGTAGATTCTGGCAGCATCTTGAATCAAGGCTGCAAATTTCTCGTTGACGTAGAGCGTGCCATCCAGATCAAAGATAATGCCACGAATTTCAGACGGCAAAGCCGGCATGTTCACCCCCCGATCCGGCGCTGGCAGAGCAGCTGCGGCGCAGTAACGCCCCGCGACTGGATCAGCACCTTGAATGTGCCGCCCATCCCCACATCCGGCATGATAAGTTTTTTCAGCGTCAGGCGGAGCCGCAGCTTTTCCTCGTCAGATATGTCGGAGCGTTCGATGGTTTCAATTTCTTCGATAATCCCGGCTGAAAGAAGAAAACGGTACTGCTCGCCAAACCAGTCCGTAGACAGTCCCTGAGCTTCACCGCAATTGGTCAGGGTGGTGAAATCGACATGCGAGGTGATGTCCTGCATTCCAAGGCGGAGGTAGGGATTTTCCTCCAGCTGGTGACGGTAATAGCAGAGCAGCGTCCCCAGCTTGCGGCGCGGGGTGTAGAGTTCGGCAGCGGGATAACCGTAATCGATGGTCAGTATAAAACCATGCCGGAGCGCCTTTGCTGCTGCAGTCAGCCACCGTGGCGCGTTCAGATTGACTTCTGCCTGCTGGGCGGGATGCAGCTCCACGGCGATGTGCCTGAAATAATCCTCAAGTTCGGGAGTTGACAACTCACCGGTTTCTTCGGCGAAGCCACCATCGACACAGGTCACATAGATTTCCTTCAGCCCCTCTGAAGTCATTACCACGCGATGAGTCGGCAGGGCATCAATCAATTCATTGGAGTAGAGGCAACCGCTGAAGGTGAAGCTGCCGGAGGCGAATTCATCCGGAGAGAGCCAGGAAAGCCGCTCCAAATGTGATGCCAGCATGTCGCGCTGAGCCGCTTCAAGCGACGGTTCCTGCTCGACCAGCAGCAGGCGCACTCCCCGGTACATTTCCGGTTCCCGCTCCGTCAGATAATCCATGATATCGCAGGCCAGACGTCCATTGCCTGCACCGCACTCAACCAGCGTAAAATCTGCCGGACACCCCATACAGCGCCACATCTGGGCAATTTCCCGGGCAATCACCCGGCCAAACGCCGCATGAACGGTAATGCTGGTGTAGAAATCCCCCTCGGCGCCGACCTTGCGCCCCGGCGACGTGTAGTAGCCAAGACCCGGTTCGTAGAGACAGGCCACCATGAAATCGGCAAAGGTGATGCGGCCATTCTCTTTGATGCGGGCGGCAATGATGTCGTTAAGTGGTGTGGTTTCAGTGGTCATTTGATTCAGTTCTCCTGATCGGAATCAAGAAGCGTTTTCCCTTTATTGGTAAGACGATATTTCTGCAAACGGCTGTTGGGTTTATCAGGAAGGGTCATTTCAAGCAATTCTGCTTCCATTGCCGGCTGTAAATAAGTCTCAACAAAATTGTCGCGATGTTTGAGTCCCAGAGTTTCCTGCAATGCCGCCCGACTCATCTCATTTTTCATGATAGACAGCAGCCTCACGACTTGCCCGGTGACTTGCCCGGTGACTTGCCCGGTGACTTGCCCGGTGACTTGGGGTGTGGCTTCTGATATGGGTTTGGCATAGCGAAAAACAATGCGTACATAGCCATCGCGAATTTCAAACGCATCTTTCCCGTAAGCGTTGAGAATACGCGGTACACCGGAGCCGAGATGTTCGACAATTTCCAGATCGCGGAAAACGCGCATGATCTCTTTGTTGCGTGGAACAGAGCAGCCACCGAAGAAATCCTTTTCGGTCACACCGTAGGGTAAACCACCCATGGAGGTGACTTCAGCGCGATCAGAGAAAAACTCAAGCTTCGGAGTTGCACCATACGAGTAATCATTATGCACCACTGCATTGATAATTGCCTCTCGTATGGCAATGGAGTTGATCATCTCCCGTTCCTGGCGCAAGGGGTAACCGATCTTGGTGAAGATGGTATTTTCCACGTTGACCCGATCCAGCAAAGCTTTCAGTGCTTTGGCAAGAGAACAGCGGCCGTAATCGCGATTTTCGATCAACTCCACCCGATCAACACCGGCATATTTAGCCACTTGCAACGAAGAACCGTTTTCATCAGCCAGGAGATAGGCCGCATAGTTGGGCTTATCTTCGGGTGTAAGCAACTCCAGATTTTTCATGAAGGCATCGTTGAGTTGCAGGCCACGGGTTTCATAGTAGATTTTGAGCTGTTCAAAGGTGAGTTCTCTTCGCGGCGATTCCATGCGGCCTATCGTATTACGAATCCGCCGACCGTACAGCAACTCAATCATCTCTCTTGGCATCGGTTCTGAGGCGCTGCCGACACGCAGAAAACAGCCTTTTTCAGTCATACCGTACTTTTTGAGGTAGTACGGTTTTTCCAGTCCGCCAGCCAGGATGATACGGAGGATGTCCTTGCCATCAACTCGTTCGTGCAGAATTTCAAACAGACCCATAATGGAGGGTTGAATGTTATTTTTAAGGCGATCCTTGATAGCCAGTTGGATTTTATCACAATCCTCCACGCCAAAGACGGCACCATTCTTATCGATGCCGATTGACAGTACGCCCCCTTCCCGGGCATTTAGAAAAGCCACCACTTCCTTTTCCAGTCCGTCGGTAAGCTCTCGTTTGTATTCGCTACGGTTATTTTCCATTTCGGGTCTCAATCACACCAGCATCTATATTTATTGATGTGCAACGGGCATTAAGTTGACCCGCCGGTTTTTGTTTTTGGCGGGTCTAAATTTCTGGTTGGAAATTTGGTGGTCTCGCCGTTGAATTATCTGGCTTTGTCAAATGTGTGGGCATGTTCTTGTGTTCCGCCTCACAATTTTGCAATGTGCAAATACGAACACTCCCACAAAAATATTGATTCTTTCGTAAATTAGTTGCAACTGGTTGAAACCTAAGCCCAA
>JBAXVE010000069.1:0-17408 GCA_037129245.1 Desulfuromonadales bacterium | reverse complement strand
ATCGGGTACTGCAGGGCACCACCAGGCCCGTAAACTGTGGCTTTCAGCGATTCGGAACCGGCAATCACGTGGTAGCTGCTCAGAACGTAACCGCGCGGTTCGATGATCACACCCGAGCCGACGCGGGCAAAGGCGGCCACCGGAATTTCAGGCTCTATTTCGGGGGGAAGGGTACCCGCCACCTGCGTGTTTCCAACGGCATCGATGGTGATAACCGCCGGTCGCACGCTGTCAATGATCGAATGGTAGGAGGTCTGCAGGCCTTTGACCTGCTCCGGAGCCACACCAGCCGACTGCAGGGCAAATTTCTTGGATCCCCACTCAGGCGCCTTATTCTGCCCGCGGTTGAAGGCGTTGGTGAAGTAGCCGTCCTTCTGGAAGCCTTCATACACCGCCCAAGCGGTGGTAATGGCGGCCATCACCACCAGCGTCCAGATCCACGGTTTGTAGTTCTGGGGACACTTGTTTATCGGCTGCTGGAGTGAACCTCCAGCGCTTGAGGAATTTTTATCGGTAGCCATCAGCTGCTCCTATTCGTCTTTTTTTCGTGTCTGAGGGGCGGCTTCGTCGCTCTCTTTCGGCTCGCTCTTGTCTCTAAAGGATGTTTTGATGCCGGTATTCCTGATGCCGGCAATTAGGGCGACAATACCGCTGAAGATCAGCACCAGCGGCAGGACGGCAACCAGCAGGTCAACCATGTACCACCAGTATTTTACCAGACCCCAGAAACCGAGGCAGATTGCGATGAGACCAAAAACGATGCTTAACATATTGACTCCTCCTTGAAGTGATTTCCGTGTATCAATGAATGGCGAAGCGTGTCCTATTTGCTCTTCTCTTCCAGTTCCAGCGATTTTTTGAAATATTTGACCGCCTCGTCCCGCATCCCTTTGGCCTCGTAGGCAAAACCGAGACTCTGGTAGGCCTTGACGAAATCGGGCCTGAAGGTGATCGCCTTCAGATAGGCGTCGATCGAAGAATCATGTTGCAGCAGGGCATCGTAGATCAGGCCGAGTTTATAGAAGGCATCGGCATTGCCCGGATTCAGTTCGATGACCCGGTTGAGGGCGTCCAGCGCTTCGCGGTTTTCGTCCACGGAGAAGAGTGCCGATCCGAGCAGGTAGAACGCTTCGGCAAAGTTGCGGTCGAGCACGGTCACCTTGCGCAGCATCTCGATAGCCTTGTTGAGCAGTCCCAGTTGGGTGTAGATCTTTCCCAGCTTGAAGAGTGCTGCTACGTTATTGGGGTCGCTGGCCAGGATCTTGTCGTAGATTCTGATGGCCCCCTCATAGTTCCCCTTCTTTTCGAGGTTCTCGCCCAGCCCCAGGTGGATCTCCTTCGACTCTTCCGGGTCAATCTCCAGCATGCCGTTGTAGGCATCCACCGACTTGTCGATAAGTCTGGAGGTGTTCTTGGCGATCACCTTGAAAAAATACTGAAACTCGCTCAAATCAACTTTCATCCCTGCCTCCGTTAAAAATATGTGTGAATCGCGGTTACCGGTAATCGACGGATCAAGCGTCGATCAAATGTCCCAGAATGATCAGTACCAGCCAGACAAAGAAAAGTGTCTGCTGGGTATGGATCAGCCGCATCTGCTTCTTCATGCTGTGAAAGACGTTGTAGCGCATCAAAATACCGGCAAATACCAGCCAGACCGTCAGCACAAAGGCACCCGAGAGTATGATGTTGCGCTCATCGGCCGGCGCGTAATGGCCGTGCAGTGTCAGCGTGAAAAGTCCCAGCAGGTTGAGCAACATATGCACATCGAGATATTTTTTGAAAAAATGCGTCGTTTCCCGCGACCAGGGCTTGAAGTTGTTGGCAATCAGCCGGGCCGGGTAGTAGGCGTTGGCAGACAGGAACAGCAGCATCGACAGCACGCCGCACATTTCACTCACTTGTTCAGGATTGCGGATCACGAGCCTAACCCCCATTTATTGATCGGGAAGGTGCTCACCGACACGCCGGCTATGCCGTCGACTTTTTCCATGACCAGATCCTGTACATGACCGGAAATGATGTGTGTTTCCAGGACGCTCTTTTTCATCGACACATCGATGACGATATCAACCCAGCTCTTCTGACCCATGCGCCTGCTTTTGACCGACCTGACTCCCTCGACCCCCTCAATTTCCAGGCTGACAGCGATGATCTGGTCAACATCCTCTTTATCCATCGCTGTATCTATCAGGCCGTGAATCCCCTGGAAAAACATCTCCACGCTCATGCGGAAGATAAAAAGCGACACAAAGGCTGCGGCGGCGGTGTCGGCGTAGATGAAGCCCATCTTGGTGCCGATCAGACCGAGCAGAACGGCGAGGGAAGAGACACTGTCCGCCTTGCTCTCGTTGGCGTCAGCCAGCAGCGCCGGACTGCCGAGCTGTGTACCGGCGCACTTGTTGGATGTGTACATCAGGTAGCTGAACACCAGTGACAGCAAAGTTGCCAGCAGTGCCGCGTTGGAAGGTACCGTCTCAACCCCCTGCCCGAAGGTGTGCAGCGCGTCGATAAAAATACTGCTGGCACCGACGAACAGAAACAGGCTGGCGCAGAGCGTGCTGATGTATTCGATCTTGCCGTAGCCGAAGGGGTGGCGTTCGCTGGGGGGGCGGCTCGAAATATTGAGCGCCACCAGGATCAGCAGCGACGACAGGGCATCAGCACCGGAATGCACGCCGTCGGCCACCAGACCCTTACTGCCGGTGATCGTCCCGAGCAGTACCTTGAATATGGCGGCCAGCAGGTTCCCGACGAAACTCCATCGGGCCGACTTGGTACCGCAGCTTTCACACTCCTGAAATTTCATAAATCCTTTGTCGTCATCTGCTCTGGCTCTAAACTCCCCCTCCACTGGCGGGAGGGGAGGGAACTAACTACATCTTGGCATGCCCGAGATTATCGGTGTACAGCACTTCCTCAAACCCGAACAGCAACGCAAAACCGCGGTAGGGAAACATGCGGCACATGACGTTGTATTCGTAAATCCGCTCGTTAAAATGCAGCCGGGCATTGGTCACCCGCAGACCGGCGTGCTGAATCGTCGTCATCAGCTGCGCGTAGGGATCCTTGGACTTCAGCTCGGGAAACTTCTCCAGCAGGATCTCCATTTCGCCGATCAGCCCGATGATGCTGGTCAGATTCTCCGGTTTCAGCGCCGCCGCGCCCCGTTTATGGGTCTGGCCGTTGAGGGCCACGGCCTCACTGTGGATCCTGCGCTCCAGGGCAGCGTAGCGCTGCACCGCATCGGTGGACTGGGCCACCAGTTCCGCCCGCCGCTTCTTCTCGATCTCCAGCTTGCCATAGGCGATGTGGAGGCGGTGTTCCTCGTCGACGAACTCGTTATGAACCAATCGTGTCGGCACAGCTATGCAGCACCAGAGCAGGGCGTACAGCAGCAGGTGCCGCCTGGTAAACTTGAACTTCACCGTTCTACCCCGCTGACTCCGGGAAATCGTCCCAGGTGCTGAAGTATTTGCGGGCCTGGTTGCCGACCATCATGGTCGACGTAATGTTGATCGAGGCAGAAAGCGGCATCCCCAGAAAGGGGAGCACCTTATAGGCCCGACCGGCATAGCGCGGCAGCAGCCTGGCCGAAATCTCGGCCGCCGAGTCGGGAATCCCCTTGCTGATGTAGACCCTGGTCAGCTCGTCGATAACGCTGCGAAGGCTGCGGGCGGCAACCCCCTTGACCGCCTCGGCACTCCCTGAAAAACCGAGCAGGGCCACCGTGACCGCCTTCAGTTCCTCCATGTCCATTTCGACATCGTAGGCCACTGAAATCGAGTAGCAGAGTTCGATCTGGGTCCGGATCAGATAAGCCATATCGGCGGTGATACTGACGAACAGCGTCCCCAGGGTGCCGATGCCGGGGATCGTCGCCGGAGCACTCACCAGGCCGCCGAAGGCGCCGGTCTTATAGGCCGCTTTCCGGATCAGCTTACTGCTGACATTGTAGGATGCGTAGCGCCGCGGCTTACCGCCATGCTCCAGGTCATACTCAACCATCATCTGACGCACAGTGCCTTGAATCGCATTGAACGATGTCCCGCTCACATACAGCAGTTTGGCAAGCCAGTTGTCTTCTTTCATGGCATGAACGGTTCGACCGTCAGGTGCACTCCCGAAACGTTATTGAACAGGTTATGCAGGCTCTCCTTGACGTGCAGCCCGATAAGATGCCCTTCTTCATGACTTAAATGGTGATCGACCTTGATGGTTATGTCGATCCAGATGCTCTGCCCCAGCTGCCGTGCGGTTACCCGCGGCACCCTGCGAACTCCCGGAACCAGCCGGGCGGTAGCCTCAATGCGTCCGAGAATTTCGGGACTAACTGCAGCATCGAACAGCCCGTGCAGCGACTCCTTGAACATGGAGACGCTCAGGCGCATCAGGTCGACGGTCTCGACGGCAGCCACCAGCGGGTCAAGAAAAAAGAAACCGAGCCGCGTACCGAGTATGCCCCCTGCAACCAGCGCCGACGAAATGGCATCCGAATGGCTGTGCTTGGCGTTGGCCAGCACCGCCGGGCTCTTGAGTTTCTCGCCGACACACTGCAGGTACGAGGCGATCTTGTAATTGGCAATCACGGAGATGATGGCCGCCCAGAACGCGATGAACTTAGGTACGTGGGTGCCGCCATGAAAGCTGTTCCAGACATCCTTGACGGAATGAATGAACAGGAAGGTAGTGGCTACGATCAGCAGAATGCTCATGATCAGCATCGCCACGAATTCTATCTTGCCGTGCCCGTAGGGGTGGTTTTCATCGGCCGGCTTGCCGGAAACCTTGATACCGGCCACCACCACCAGCGACGTCGCGAAATCCTTGAAGGAGAACAGCGAGTCTGCCAGGATAGCCTTACTGCCGCTGATGTAGCCGATAAAAGCCTTGAACAGCGCCAGCGCCAGGTTGGCATAGACGGCTAACCAGCCCACTTTTTTGGAGCAGGCGTTACATTCCGACGTTTCCGTATTGCCGCAGGGATTCAGAGAATGACGTGACATGTGCTACAGGCACCTCTGTCCCGATGGGGAGCGGGCGTTCCTCGGCGAATATTCGGCGCCACCTTGGTCAGAGCATCACCCATGTCCTTGGCCATCTGGTTGGTGTTGACAGGCGTTTTCGAAATAGCGTGGCAGTTGACACAGGGTCCGTAATAGGCGTGCGGACTGCGGGCGGTGGCCAGGATCATCGGCGCCCCCTCCAGCTGCGCTATACCAAGTTCCTCCGCCGCTACTACCGGAATGACGCGACTCGTGCCGTTCCGGAAAACTGTCACGTTGGCCTGGGTAGCTAACGCCACCGGCTTGGTGGCCAGACGGAAGGAGCGCAGGTCAACAACCGGGACATCGTTGATGGCGGTGATCACATCGACCGCCTGAATGCCGGCATTGGCTGCCGCCAGGGTCACTTCGTCAATCAGCACGCCGCGCACCGTAACCGGGATGTTGTTGGCCTTGGCTATGGCAGGTGTCAACGGAATTACTTCCAGCCCGGCCCAGTGCCCCTCAAGTACAAACTTGCCGGTTGGATCCGGCTGGACAATGGGTGCCACTGCCGCGACGCCGAAGGGATTCTGCGCCGGTGAAAGTGGTATATTAACCTTCTTGCGCCGCTGCGGGGCAAACTGATTCTCGTCAGGCATCGGTACGGGGCGCTGACGGTTCTGTTGATTAAAAAACTGCTCGCCTCCGGGAGAGGGCACCTGCCCCCTGTCTTTTCCCAAGTTGAACGGGTTATCAGCATCAGGAGCACCCGCCACCGGCTGTGCATTCCCCAGATTGAAGGGGTTGTCGGTATCAGGGACAGCCTTACCCGGCTTGCTGCGCAGGTTGAAGGGATTGGCATCAACCACCGTCGGTTGGGTGCCGACAGTAACGACCGGGTTGGGAGCAACCGGTGCGGCTTTGGCTTTCTCTGCTTCGCGCTGCTTTCTGCGCGGGCCGTTGTCACCCAGGTAGAAAAAATATGTGTAGGCAAAGGTACACATCATCAAAAACATGACGATGGGGTTTGCCAGATGTTTGATGTACTTCATCAGGCCGATTGCACCACGCTTTCATTCTCAGTCTCAAGTATATCGTTGATCTTCTCGGAAGCCTTGGCTTCGAACTTCCTGACCAGTTCCGGGTTCAGCTTGTTGATCAGCTCGTAGGTGAAGGCACCCACAAATACTCCCACAAATACACCCAAAAGAACTTTCGACATGGCTTACTCCTTTTCCTGGTTATCGGAACAGCATTCCGACGAAGATGTGCAGGTCTGCAGCGTATCGTCCTTCTGCAGCTGGCAGGTCTGGATTTCCTTCTCTATGGCGGTCAGCTCATTCATCAGCTCGTTAAGCCGGTCGTCGCGTCTGACATCGGTCAGCCCCTCGCCCGACAGGTGCACCACCCGCGCACCGATGTCCCGCAGCAGAATGCGCTTGCTCCGCTCCAGCCGGTTAATGTCGTAGGTCAGAAATATGCCCTTGGCGCTGCTTTTCGCCAGACATACGGTCTTGTCCAGCGCACCGGCAACCGTGTCACCCAGGTGCTGGATTTTGTATCTCAAATCTTCAGCCATACACATACCCCTCGTCATTAATCGGTTATTTTATCGAATTTCAGTGCTGCTGATCGTCCTTGTTCTTGGTCTGCAGTAGCCTGATCAACAGCATCCCGACCGTCGCCAGCAGCGCCCCGATCAGCATACTGACCAGGATCACCATGCTGAGCCTGACGCCGTGAGGGTTGCCGACAATAACTTTCATCGGAACCGGGTTGCTGTTCTGATCGAGGAAAATGACCGCCAGAAACAGCAGCAGGCAGATTGACAGTACAAGGTATTTCATAATTCGTTACGGTTCCAACCTGCTCAAGCCGGATGGTTCAGTTCAGACCAGTACTCTTCGGGCATCTCCTTACAGAGCATCAGCGCACCGTTGGCGCCGGCATAAACCGAATCGTTCACTTTGCGTACTTTGCCGTAACCGAGACTTTCGTTCATATGCTTCTCGATCTCTTCGCGCAGGCCGATGATTTGGCTGCCGCCACCGGCCAGGATGATATTCTCCTTCAGCTCTTCCTGGAACTCCGGATCGTAGGTGGAGACGAGGTGATCGATGCCGGCCACGATTTCCACCACTATCGAACGGCAGGCCTGCTTCAGCTCCTCGGTGACATCCAGCTCGGTCGGCTTGCCTTTGATCGGCAGGGTGATCAGCAGCCGCTCGGCGTTGCCGGAGATGACTGCGTTGTCCTCCTTGAAGGACTTGATCATGTTGACGGTAAAGTTAGCCTCCGGGAATTTGGTGGCGATCAGCTGGTGAAACACCTGATCGATATGATCGCCGGCTTTGTTGGCGGTGATCTGGTCGATTTCGGTCGGGAAGGAGCCGTGCATACGGCAGAGGTCGGTGGTGCCGGCGCCGATGTCGATGATCAGGGTGTTGTTCAGCAGATTGAGGCCGAAGGCCACCGCAAACGGCTCGGAAGCGATCAGCACCGAATCCAGCAGTCCCTCGGAAATTTCGATCAGCGCCTGGTTGTTCTTCTGGGTCGCCAGAGCGGGGGTGCCGATGACGCCGCGGATCGAATATTCCTCCGGTTTGCCGTCGGTGACCAGATCGATCAGGTGTGCCAGCAGCCGGTGAGCCACGTCCAGGGTCTGTTTGTATTCAGCCGGGTTGGCGTCCGGGTCGCTGGAATATTTGAGCACCCCCACCTCCATCGGACGGTGCAGGTCAAGCGCCAGGCGGTTCTTGAGCGCCTCCTCGCCGAACAGCACATCCTTGCCCAGCATCTTCCTGGAAATGGTATCTCTGGGGAACCCGACATAGCTCGGCACGCAAAACCGCAGGCCGTTATCGCTGGCAATAACGCTCTTTGACGTACCGAAATCAATCCCTACATTCAAAACCTTCATGACATTCTCCTGTCAGCCGACCACGTCATCAATAACCGGTCAGTAAAAATTAATTCAAACAACCCGCCTCGTTAAACTAATAAATGATTGGGTTTAATCCTTCTTGAGGCCCTGCAGGAAACCGAGAGCGCCGCCGGTGAGACCGAAAGCCTTCAGCACCAGGAACGCCGGAACCAGAACCTCAACGGCGGACGCCACGATAACCGTTCCTATGCCGGCCACGACGCCCAACCCCAATCCGGCTGCGGTCTTGCCGACAATCGTCCCGGCACGGTAGACCGTATCCGGATCAATGCACGAACACCCCGACTCTTCAGTCTTGTTTTCAACGGTTGTCTCACTCATGTAAGCGTTCCCCCTTTTGTCTTTTTAGTTCCTGAAACAGGAATTTTCTCGCTGTACGATTTGTTGGCGTCAACCAGGCTGCCGAAAAAGTTCCGGACGCCAAGCACCGGAACGGTGCGACGGGCCTCCGCCTCGGCTGCGGCAGCTGTGTGCTGCTCTTTAATCTTGCGTGCAATGCCTCGTGCTTCTTCAGCCGCTGCTTCGGCAACTGCGGCCGCCTTGCGCCCACGTTCCGCCTTAGCTTCGGCACGGCGTTCGGCTTCAGCCTTTTCAGCGGCCATGCGTTCCCGCTCCGCTTTGGCGGATGCTCCTTTGCCGGCGACTTTTTTGACCGGTGCAGCAGCGGTTTCGGCAGCTTTGCGTACCGCTTCGGCAGCTTTTGCGGAGGCAGCAGCAGCCTTGCGATCCAGCTCTGCAACCCGTGCCGCAGCTTCATCGGCCCTGCGCTTCTCTTCGGCCTTCAGGGCATCCAGACGATCCTGATCCTGTTTTGCCGCAACGGCACGGGATTTCTCAACCGTCGCCTCAAACGCAACATTATAGGTATTCGGCCCTTTGTTCTCCATCGCCAGCAGGCGGCTTTCAAGCAGCGTCAGTTTACGTTCAAGAGCGACCGCCTTATCGGCGCCGGCCCGTTTCTCCGCATCGATCCTGTTCTGCAGTTCCAGCCGCTTTTCCAGGTTGGTGCGGCGTTCATGCTCCAGTTTCCGCTCAAGTTCGGCCACCCGGTCAAGATCGATGTTTCCGGTGGAGACCGCAGCTGACGCGATGTGCGAGCCACCCGTAGCAAGCCTTCCTTCCAGCTCAATCAGTTTTTCGAGGATTCCGCGGCTTTCGCGCTCAAGCCTGCTTTCAAGCTCGCTGATCTTCTGCAGGTTGCGCATCTGTTCAAGCTCGATGCGGCTCTCCAGCCCGACCATCCGGCCCGAATCAACCGCTCTGCCCGCCTCGGCGGCGCCCTCGCGGGCGATCAGTTTTTCCAGCTCGGCAATTTTCTCAAGCTCGTTCTTTTTTTCCAGTTCGGCAATCCGCCCCAACTCATGCATCTTCTGCTGGTTGGCACTTTTCTCGAACTCGATCCGCCGTTCCAGCTCAGCAATCTTCTCCAGGTTGCTGCTCTTCTCCTGGTCGATCATCCGCTGCAGCTCGCTGCGCTGTTCCACGTCAGTCTGCTTTTCCAGGCTGATCAGCTTTTCCAGCTCGGCGATCTTTTCGGCATTGTTACGCTTCTCCAGCTCAATCATCCGCTCCAGCTCGGCCATCTTCTGCAGATTAATCGATTTTTCCAGATCGATCATCCGCTCCAGTTCGCCGACCCTCTCAAAACCGGATATGCTCCCGGTTACCACGCGGGCAACCGGCGGAACTGCAGCGGCCGGCTTTTCCCCGTTCAGCTTTTCTTCAAAGACCTTTCTCACGCTTTTAGGAACGCTCTCGACCCGCTTCGACGGCTTGGTCTTCTTCGAGCTGAAAAGCTGCCTGACCCCCGCCTCGCCGGCCTTATACAGCCCGCTGGCAGCAATGGTCGCAAACTCGAAGGTGGCCGCCGTAATCTTGCCGACCCGCTTCATCCCGCTTTCCTGATCGTCAAAATCATGAGAAGTCATGGTTGAACTTTTTGTATTCAAATCTGGCTCCTTTCCGAACGGTCATCTCATTCAAGCAGCTTGATATGCTCAATGCGCAGCGTTTCGCCGTATTCGATCAGCTTGTCCTTGAAAAGCGACAGCTTGCCGGTCTCCTTCAGGCAGATACCGATCAGCAGGTCGCTCAGGTTGGAAATCTCATGGAGATAGATGAATTCGCCGCCGGTCTCCTGGGCCATCCAGCGGAAACTCCCTTCGGTCTCCTGAATCTTATTGCAGAGAATCGGGTAGATCCTGACCCCCTTGTTCTTCAGCGCGGCAACTTCCTTACGGTAGTCACGCATCCGGTTGCAGGCGCGGAAGCTGTCGACAACGCCGTGGGGGGGCTTGTCTCCCACCAGCACCACGACTTTGGGGGCCGACTGACTCCAGTTGAAATTGACCGCCTCATAGAGAGCGCATTCCACCGCTTCAGGCCCGTCCCCACCTTCGCCGATGTACAACTCGGGGGAGCGGACAAACTGGACGATCTCCTTCTTGTCAAAGGTCAGCGGCAGTATCTTGGTCAGGTAGAACTCGTCCTCGCCCTCATCACCGTGGTCCTTGTAGGCGACCACGCCCATCCGGACCCCCTGGGAGAACTCGAGGATGTCCTCGATGATGCGGTGGATATTGTCCTGCACCTCGTTGATAAACGGATCCATACTGCCGGTGGTATCGATGGCAAACACGATATCCAGCGTGGAGTTCACAAAAAGGCGGTCGTTGTTAAGATGATCCTCCCGCTCGCGAAGCTTGCGGAACAGCCGCTCTTTTTTTTCATCCAGCGCTTCCATTTTGCAGGTGTGTCTCCACGGCGTAATTTAAGAGTTACTTTCTAAAATATACCCGTGTCAAAGTCAAGCACTATAAAGTTTTCATGCATCTGTGACGGACGCTCCGGACAGTCCTTCCATCCAGCTTAGGCACCTTCTGCCCGGGCAGCTGCGGGAGCGGATTCCACTGACTCGGGAACATCATCCTGGTGGGCGTTTTCCTCGCTCTCTACGATCGCCTCGGCTTCCAGCGGGATGACCGTCATCGCCTCGGCGATTGCCGACCGGTCTATGTCTGGTACCGGCTCGGCGGCAGGTGCGGTTTTCTTTCTTTTCTTGAATACTTTTGTTGCTTTTTCCTTGAGTGCCGCTGCGGCCGCCGCCTTCGCTTCGGCAATCTCAGCCAGCCTCTGGTTCAGAATCTCGATCTCCCGCTCGCAGTCCTTCACTCTGGCGATATTGGCCCGCAGTTCAAGCGATGCTGCCGCCCCGTCCAGGTCAGAATGGCTGGCGCTCTCCCTGCCGATTTCAAACTGCAGCGCAATAATCCTCGCCTGGTACTCGCGCAGCTTACGTTTGATCCTGCCCGCTTCGGTAGGCGCCACCGCCTTCTTCGTGCTGGTAACCACCGCGGCACCCGTGTCATACATATGATACCAGCGCCGAACCGCTGGCGTTCAGCACCGTCACCACGCCGTTTTTAATGCCGCCCAAAAATGCCCCTGCTATGCCCATGTTCTTTAACTCCTTTCGAAATGTTCCCGTGTTTGTATTCTATTTCACCGTCTGCCGCAGCAGGCGGTACCATTTGAGGCGCACCATCTCCTTGCCAATTTTGTATTTCAGCCCCAGGATCGTCATTTCCGACTCCCGGATTGTCCGCTCCAGTTCGGCTTTTTCAGAGTGCTTCATTTTTCGGCGGGCTTTTCTTGCCAGGCGCGCCCCCGTATCGTACATCGAAACAAGTGCGGCACCACCGGCATTCAGCAGGGTGGTCATGCCATCCAGAGCAACATTTACATAATGGTTCCGTCTTCTCCACATGGTTGCGACTCCTTTCAACCGCTGCAAACTTTCAATACCGTAACCGACAGGCAGGGAAAAAACATGTCCGAAAAAGAAAAATGTCAGAGCAGTTAACCAGAAAAATGCGGCATGTCAAGCGGCAAAATATAATCGTACCGAATTAATTTTTACATTCAATATCGGGGGGGGGGGGGGTAACTAGCAGATAAATAAGGTGTTTGTGTGGATTCGGCATGTGCACCGTTGAGTTCTGTTTTTTAACATTACCATGACTGACGGCAAATCCCCCCTGCCCCCCTTTTAAAAGGGGGGAGTAGAGCTTCCCCCTTTGCAAAGGGGGAGTGAGGGAGATTTGGTTTTGACTGAGTGATCCTGCTCAGTTGGGAGTGTTCAACTCGGCCCAGTACTCTTCCGGCATCTCCTTGCAGAGCATCAAAGCGCCGTTGGCACCGGCATAGACGGCGTCATTCACTTTCCTGACCTTGCCGTAGCCCAGGCTTTCGTTCATATACTTCTCGATCTCTTCCCGCAGGCCGATGATCTGGCTGCCGCCGCCGGCCAGGATGATGTTCTCTTTCAGCTCTTCCTGGAATTCGGGGTCGTAGGTAGAAACGAGGTAGTCGATGCCGGCGACGATTTCCACGACAATCGAGCGGCAGGCCTCTTTCAGCTCTTCAGTCACGTCCAGTTCGGTCGGCTTTCCCTTGATCGGCAGAGTAATAATCAACCGCTCGGTGTTGCCGGAAATCACGGCGTTGTCCTCTTTGAATTTTTTTATCATGTTGACGGTGAAATTGGCCTCGGGGTACTTGCCGGTAATCAGCTGGTGAAACACCTTGTCAACATGGTCGCCGGCCTTGTTGGCGGTAATCTGATCGGCTTCCGAGGGGAAGGAGCCGTGCATGCGGCAGAGGTCGGTGGTGCCGGCGCCCACGTCGATGATCAGGGTATTGTTAAGCAGGCTGAGCCCGAAGGCCACCGCAAACGGCTCGGAAGCGATCAGCACCGAATCCAGCAGCCCTTCCGAAATTTCGATCAGCGCCTGGTTGTTTTTCTGATTTGCCAGCGGAGGGGTACCGATGACGCCACGGATGGAATATTCCTCCGGCCTGCCGTCGGTGACCAGATCGATCAGGTGTGCCAGCAGCCGGTGAGCGATATCAAGGGTCTGCTTGTATTCAGCAGGATTACTCTGCGGATCGCTGGAATGCTTGAGTACGCCCAGCTCCATCGGCCAGTGCAGATCGAGCGCCAGCCGGTTCTTCAGCGCCTCCTCGCCAAACAGCACATCCTTGCCCAGCATCTTTCTCGAAATTGTGTCCCTTGGAAAACCAACGTAGCTCGGCACGCACATCCGCAGGCCGTTGTCGCAGGCAATGACACTTTTCGAGGTTCCAAAATCGATCCCAACATTCAACACTTTCATAACAATCTCCTCTCGAATAATATGACTGCTTGGTAAAACTGGAAAACAATTGAAACACGGAACAACTGTGCAACGGAGAAAAGCAGAGAATACCCATTTTGAAATCGTCTTGTTGAAACTCACTGCGCCGGTTAGTGCAGTTTTTCTTCGGATAAGCAGTTGATTTCTCCGTTGCTCTGTTGCTCCGTGTTATTAAAAGTCGTCGGATTCCGAACTGTCATCAAGAAAAGCAGGGTTTACGGCCCGGATCTCATTCAGCAGTTTCGTGGCGGACTCTATGTCCCCACCGGCCTGAAAGCTGGCGGCCAGCTCGTATTTGACGGTACAGCTCCCCTCCGGGCCCAGGCCGTGATTCAATAATGCCTTCAGCGTGTGGATTGCCATTTCGAAATCGCCCCGCTCACGCAGACAGACCGCCTGCATGATGCTGCATTCCAAACGCCGGGAGGCATCATGCGAGGCTTTGCGGAATTCGTCAATAGCTTCCTTGTGCAGCCCCATTTCCCTGAATGCCTGACCCATGTCAAAGTGGGCCTGTGAATCGGAGGCATCCATCTGATTACCGATTGCGACGCTGCGGCATGATTCCGGCGCTGCGTTGAACATGGTGTTGATCACGGCAAGCCAGTCGGCATAGCTGCCGTGGCTGTTTCCTCCTCTTTCCAGCGGGAGATCAGGCAGAGGAAGCGGTTTATCCTGAGCCCCTGAAAACTCAATAATATCAGTCGCTTTTCCGTAAACGGCGGTTTTTTCCACAGCAGGTTCATAAGTCTGTTGATAACCGTGTAAAACAGCGCTAAGCGACTCAATGTACGACGGTTTTACATACGCCTCATGCCCGGCGGCATTGAGCTGTGCAATTCTGCTGAAACTTTTCAAAAGCTGGAAATTTGATGAATCAAACTCAACCAGAGAGCGGTATACCTGCTCAAGCTCATCAAGCCGGCCGGCAGCCGCCAGTATATCCCCGTATCTGGTGAGCAGCTCACAGGCGGTTGTGAAATCGCGCGCTTCCACCGCACAGCTGATCAGATTGAATACCGGCGCCGGGTCGTCGGGAAAGTGCGCAACATACTGCTGCACCGCATCCCTGACGTGCCGGTGCTGCTGAAGCCGACGATACCCCTTGATGAGCAGCTCCCAGGCCCGTCTGTTTTTCGGGTTGCCGCGCAGCAGACTTTGCAGATTGCCCACGGCGGCCGCCACATTGCCGGATTCTACCTGCACGGCAAGCGCCTCCAGCGCAGCCTCGCTCTTTTCGGGAAACAGCTGCGCGATCCGTTGCTCCAGCATGGCTACTGCGATGCCGTCCCCAGCATCGTGGGCCAGCGCCGCCGCCTTACAGAAACCGGTATATGCCTCATCCATCGCGCCAAGTAGTACGCAGGTCTCGGCACGTCTTACCCGAACCGCCAGATTGCGGGGTGCGATGTGCTGCATTTTTTCCAGCACGGCACGGCACTCCGGCAGATCGCCGTTTTTTTCAAATACGTCGTGGAGACGCTTGTATTCGGAGAGAGCGGTGTCCGTCCGGCCATGTTTTTCATTAAGTTCGGCGAGCGTGTATGATGCGGCTGCATCGGCGGGAGACAGCTTCTGCAGATGTTTGTAGACTGAGATGGCTTTGTCCAGGGAGCCGTTGCCGGAAAACTTTTTCCCCAGCGAGCCGAGTTCTTTGACGGCATCTTCAAAACGACCGGACTTGTGCATCGTAGCCCTTCAGACCTGAATATCTTCAGGTTCCAGCCAGACCACCCGGCAGTCCTTCATGACCACAATCTGGTGCCCCAGCTGTTTGTGGTGCAGCAGCGCTTCACGGACAGCCCCCTGCAGCACCTTGGAGATTTTCATGCCATCTTCCAGCGCATCTTCAATTATATCTAATTCATGCCGTACAGCCATACTGGTTCCTCCAAAGCGTCACTTAAAGCCGGTATTTGTTGCCCATGTGATTGCGAAGAGCCTTGGTGTAGTCCACATCACGTCCATCATACTTGAAGCCTGAAGCCATCAGCTGCGGTCCGGAGTTTTCCGAATTATCGTAAAAGAACCACGAATCGGCCAGCGGGAGGTAGATCTCGAAAAAATTGTCGATACCGGCCAGGTAGCGACGTTTGACCGTCCTTGTCGGAACAGAGAGCCCGCCCGTTGTCATTCGCGTGGAGACACGGGCCATCGCAAGCTCCGGAGACGCTATCCAGAGGAAAAAGAGTGTGAAAAGATACCCCTGCTCTTTCAGCATTTTGATCCAGTGGGGCAGGGCCTTACCGGCAAGGGTTGATTCAAAGGCGAAATTTTCCCGTTTCTCAGCCAGTTGGTGCAGACGCCGCAGCATTTCGTGACCGGCGTGCCAGGCGGCTTTGTCCGGATGAAAAGCTGAAAGACCGGCTGCGATCAGATCGGCGTTGACAAATTCGGATATACCGAGCGCATCCTTGAGCAGTGCCGGGGCGATAGTTGTTTTTCCGGCGCCGTGGGAACCGGCGATTACGATCACATGCGGCTTTTTCATAATTCAGTACGATTCCTATCGGAAGAGTATATATCCCAAAAAACCTACAGAAAATGCGAGCGATCCGGTCAACAGCAGATGGATCGTCCGTATCGTCTTTGCGGACTGCTCCTTGAATTCGGCAAACTGCTGCAGCTGTTCATCCAGTCTGGTTGAAAGGGCCGCGGAAAAATCCCGCGCATCCCGCAGACCGACTGTCAGGTCGCCCAGCTCTCTATCCTGCTTCGAAATGAGTTCCTGCTGGCCCTTGATAGTTTCATCGTGTGCGCGCAGCGTCTGCTCAAGCCGTTCGACATCGCGGGTGTGGCGATTCTGCAGCGAAGCGATCTCGGTGGTAAGCTTCCCCAACCCCGACTCGGTATCCTTTTTCGACCGGTCTAGCTCCGCATCAAGGCGGGCAACATGTTCATCCAGCCGGGCCGCGATGCCGCTGGAAATCTCGCGATCATCCTGCAAACCGGTATTCAACCCGGCAATAGCCAGCGACTGGGCGTCGAGGTTTGCGCTCAATGCATCGGCCTGCTCAGCATGACTGTTCAACTTCTGCCAGACGTTTTCATTGTCACTCTGCTGACGGGACTGCAGGGAACCGATGCTTTCGCTGATCTGACCGAAGCGTTCTTCCGCCGCCGTCTGCGCCTGGGCAAGATCCTGTTGTGCCGCACAGAAGAGTTCATCGACGCGGTTTGAAAGGTGCTCACCCGACTCGCGTCCACTTTGAACACCCGCTTTCAGTTCATCGAGCGCCTGAGAATGCCCATCGAGACTGCTGTTCTGCAAATCTGCCCGTTCAGCGAGACCGATCAGCCTCTGCCAGACGTTTTCGTTGTCGCTCTGCTGACGGGACTGCAGCGATGTGACCCCTTCGGAAAGCACCCGCATCTTGTCGTCCGTGTTGGCGTGAATGCCCAGCAGTTCGGCATGGAGGGTGGAAACCTGCTCCAGGGCCGAATGGATGGCCCCGTCAACCCTGCCATCCTGCTCGCGCAGTTTTTCGGAGGCCTCGTTCAACGCATTGGTAATGCTGGTATCGACAAAGGTGCGGTTTCCCTCCAGCGCCGAGAGTATTTCCTCTTTGGTGGCCTTGATCTCCCCCAGTGATTCGGCAAGCGAGGAAAGGACGAAATCACCCAGCTCGGCCCTGATTGATTTGACCTCGTTGGCAATGGCGATCAGCTCGTTGGCCTCTTCCTGGGTCAGCCCCTTGATCTTGATCAGATCGTTAACCATCTCCTCCAGTTCAAGATTCTGGTGCTCAAGGTTTTTCTGCTGCTCAAAGAGGGACTGGGTATGCTGGCCGATGCTGGCGGTGTGCTTTGAAAGGGTGTCCTGCTGGGAGGCGACTTCCGACTGCTGCTGTTCGAGCTTCTGGGAGAGCATGATTGAAAGAGCCAGCAGTTCGCCGATGGCTTTGGAGAAACTGGCGTGGGCCACCAGAGCGCCCAGATGGGCGTCATCAAGGGAGTTGTCACCACGGGCAAATTCGAGCAGCTTCCTCCCCAGTCCCTTTTTTTCCTGCTTCTGGCGGTTGCCCCGGAACTCGTCGATCCGCTTGAAATTCACCCGCAAATCATGAAGCATCCCCTGCACGTCAAGGTGGCTGACGATCTCTTCCGGGACTTCGATCTTGGAAATTTCGTTGATGACGTCGTGCATGGTCTCCCCCTCGTTATAATAATTCGCCGTAGAAACGGCAGTTCAGAAGTGAAACGGTAAACCGTGAATCCTCTTGAAAAGTCTTTGAATTACACTCCCCCTCCCTTGACGGGCATAAGCGCTAACTTTAAGAG
>JBAXVE010000068.1:0-17630 GCA_037129245.1 Desulfuromonadales bacterium | reverse complement strand
GGTTCATCCCCGCGCGTGCGGGGAACATGCGGAGAAATACCGCATCGTCCGAAAATCATCCGGTTCATCCCCGCGCGTGCGGGGAACATAGCAAGCGGTGCTACAACATTATCTGCAGGTACGGTTCATCCCCGCGCGTGCGGGGAACATGATTTTTGCCTGTCCATAATCCAGTACGATGCCGGTTCATCCCCGCGCGTGCGGGGAACATGACCGAATCAACAGTTGTGGCGCTGCCATTAACGGTTCATCCCCGCGCGTGCGGGGAACATTCCATCTCCTGGATGATGTTGCCCTGGTCATCCGGTTCATCCCCGCGCGTGCGGGGAACATCCGATATCGTCGGAGCTGCAAAAGTGGATTTACGGTTCATCCCCGCGCGTGCGGGGAACATCGGCTGATTCTGACCGAGCAGCCGCATGTATTCGGTTCATCCCCGCGCGTGCGGGGAACATGGTGCGGGAGGTGGCGGAGCTACCCCATCAGGCGGTTCATCCCCGCGCGTGCGGGGAACATTCCGAAACTGAAAGCCGAGCCGTCTAAATGGACGGTTCATCCCCGCGCGTGCGGGGAACATCTCGTCTGCTGCTGATTCAAATTCCGGTGTGCCGGTTCATCCCCGCGCGTGCGGGGAACATGCTGCAGATCACCCTGAAAAATATGCAGTCATCGGTTCATCCCCGCGCGTGCGGGGAACATGGCAACCGGATCCTGCAGGCGGGCGATGGAGACGGTTCATCCCCGCGCGTGCGGGGAACATGTAAAGTAGCCGTCCATCTTCTCGGCAAAACCCGGTTCATCCCCGCGCGTGCGGGGAACATCGTGGCTGGAAATCTCCAGTCTAGGTATCGGGCGGTTCATCCCCGCGCGTGCGGGGAAAATATCTTCAAACTATTGCTGAGAAAGTCTCTGACCGGTTCATCCCCGCGCGTGCGGGGAACATGCTCATATGCAAAGGGTGATTTGTTTGGAGTTAGGTTCATCCCCGCGCGTGCGGGGAACATTCATCATGCACATACCCACCGCACATCTCGCACGGTTCATCCCCGCGCGTGCGGGGAACATGCACCTTATATGGCTCACTCATGGCTCAACTCCGGTTCATCCCCGCGCGTGCGGGGAACATAAAACGACATGGTGGTATAGCCACCAATCCCACGGTTCATCCCCGCGCGTGCGGGGAACATTATCTCAGTCGGTGTCGGCCCTGCCGGTGGCGCGGTTCATCCCCGCGCGTGCGGGGAACATGCTACTGCTCCGCCCGTTATGCCTGATGCCACACGGTTCATCCCCGCGCGTGCGGGGAACATAATCACTACCAGACCGTTTCCGCCTGCACCGCCGGTTCATCCCCGCGCGTGCGGGGAACATGTCAAACTGATAAAAGTCGCCCTCGTCCGATACGGTTCATCCCCGCGCGTGCGGGGAACATGAGTAATAGCGGAAGCCCCTGCCGTGACTGTCAGGTTCATCCCCGCGCGTGCGGGGAACATACTAACAAACAAAGCTCATATTGCTACCTCTCCGGTTCATCCCCGCGCGTGCGGGGAACATGCGTCCTCGTTATCATCCTGGGCGTTAACCTTCGGTTCATCCCCGCGCGTGCGGGGAACATGCAATTTGTGAATATCTGCGTGTCAGTGATGCCGGTTCATCCCCGCGCGTGCGGGGAACATCACTGGTAAATGTGGAAGCTGTACCGGTGAGACGGTTCATCCCCGCGCGTGCGGGGAACATCTGTTAATTCAGAATCCGACTATTTTATCTATCGGTTCATCCCCGCGCGTGCGGGGAACATTCTCTACTCTATACCCTGTACCAGTATCCAACCGGTTCATCCCCGCGCGTGCGGGGAACATCTGCCACCGCCACCGAATGAAGTAGACGATATCGGTTCATCCCCGCGCGTGCGGGGAACATGATTTTGCCGGTGGTCGGGTTGAACTCAATTCCGGTTCATCCCCGCGCGTGCGGGGAACATGAAAAATGGGTTCGGCTATAATGTTCTGATGGCGGTTCATCCCCGCGCGTGCGGGGAACATGTGATGTAATTAGTTTTGGTACGTCATCATCTCGGTTCATCCCCGCGCGTGCGGGGAACATAAAGTTGTTTATCAAAAAGGAGCCTACAAATGCGGTTCATCCCCGCGCGTGCGGGGAACATTGCTCACGGCTTAACATGCCACCATTACGGGCCGGTTCATCCCCGCGCGTGCGGGGAACATTGCGATGCCCTGACGTAACAATCCAAATACGACGGTTCATCCCCGCGCGTGCGGGGAACATGCGGATGAACCCGGTCGTGCATTCGAGACTACCGGTTCATCCCCGCGCGTGCGGGGAACATACTGTTCTCCAATGACGTGACCCCTACTGATACGGTTCATCCCCGCGCGTGCGGGGAACATGGAAGTCATAAAAGCGGCAATATTACGGAACACGGTTCATCCCCGCGCGTGCGGGGAACATAGAGCAAGCGGGTGTTTTCTCCTTTCGTATCACGGTTCATCCCCGCGCGTGCGGGGAACATCATTGCATTCTTTGCCCGGTTGCATGGCGTTTGGGTTCATCCCCGCGCGTGCGGGGAACATTTCTGATATGATCGTTATAAAGTGTGCGCCCTCGGTTCATCCCCGCGCGTGCGGGGAACATTCAAACTCGTATGCCGCTTTGTCATCCGGGAACGGTTCATCCCCGCGCGTGCGGGGAACATGCAAAAAGACTAGATAACAATCAGTAACAAGCCGGTTCATCCCCGCGCGTGCGGGGAACATCGTTCCAACTCTTTTTCCACGGGATTTTCCCACGGTTCATCCCCGCGCGTGCGGGGAACATATAATTGTCGCCAACTATGATATGATCTAAAACGGTTCATCCCCGCGCGTGCGGGGAACATGTCTGTATAGTGAGCTTCGACTGCTCTTCGTGCGGTTCATCCCCGCGCGTGCGGGGAACATGATGCATGAGGGCAGAATAGATGATATTGCCAAGGTTCATCCCCGCGCGTGCGGGGAACATACGATATGCGGCCTGTGCTTTTACGAAACCGCCGGTTCATCCCCGCGCGTGCGGGGAACATGATGTAACGTGTGTATGATGCACTCTGCTGTACGGTTCATCCCCGCGCGTGCGGGGAACATTTTGCGAGCCTGCGCAGTGCATTGATAAACGACGGTTCATCCCCGCGCGTGCGGGGAACATTGCACGAAATCATGGAGGCGCGGCGTGAGCAACGGTTCATCCCCGCGCGTGCGGGGAACATCTTCGGCATTAGACCAGTACCAAGTCGTCTTCCGGTTCATCCCCGCGCGTGCGGGGAACATTCGGCACAACAAACCTCACAACGGCAATGACTCGGTTCATCCCCGCGCGTGCGGGGAACATAGCGGAGCGGTAATCTGAGGACAGCCAATCAACGGTTCATCCCCGCGCGTGCGGGGAACATTTTTGGTCAATCATGCGTTCACCCTCTAACAGCGGTTCATCCCCGCGCGTGCGGGGAACATTACCGCTGCTCCTACGGGCAAACCAAAACCGTCGGTTCATCCCCGCGCGTGCGGGGAACATAAATTCTGCAACAAGCTCCTCCAGGCTGTAATCGGTTCATCCCCGCGCGTGCGGGGAACATATCTGGATACTCTGTTCAATGTGCCATTCCTACGGTTCATCCCCGCGCGTGCGGGGAACATTTTAAACGCTTGTTGGTGTCGTTATCAAATGACGGTTCATCCCCGCGCGTGCGGGGAACATAGTCATGGAGATGATAACTATTGCCGGTCTTGCGGTTCATCCCCGCGCGTGCGGGGAACATGGCCCCTGCCCGGACTGCGGCGGCACCGATCGCGGTTCATCCCCGCGCGTGCGGGGAACATGATGAGCTGAAAGTACTTGCAGCCGGTCTGCACGGTTCATCCCCGCGCGTGCGGGGAACATCAGCGGGTACTTGCTGAAAACGTCATTCACGGCGGTTCATCCCCGCGCGTGCGGGGAACATCTGGTGGACTACACCGTCGGCAGCGGCATCACCGGTTCATCCCCGCGCGTGCGGGGAACATACCGGTGACCAGGCACCGGTGGAGCGGGAGACCGGTTCATCCCCGCGCGTGCGGGGAACATGATTGTGATACCCCAGCAGATTGCAATACCAATGGTTCATCCCCGCGCGTGCGGGGAACATGCATCAAAGTTGGATCCCGAAACTGGAGCAACCGGTTCATCCCCGCGCGTGCGGGGAACATCCGCTTGATCTTGGCCCTGATTATGCCTATTGCGGTTCATCCCCGCGCGTGCGGGGAACATCTGGCCGTCTGAGGGGCGGAGCTGAATACCCGCGGTTCATCCCCGCGCGTGCGGGGAACATAAGGTCGGGGCGTTGCCTACGTGAGTAAATCCCGGTTCATCCCCGCGCGTGCGGGGAACATGAGCAACGCGCGTTTATAGGCGGTGATTTGAGCGGTTCATCCCCGCGCGTGCGGGGAACATTGGTGAAGGTGTAATCGATTGCCAGAACGTCGCGGTTCATCCCCGCGCGTGCGGGGAACATAAGACAACCTGACATACTCCAACAGCGGCCACCGGTTCATCCCCGCGCGTGCGGGGAACATAGAGTGGCACGGGAGGTTGTATAGAGTGCCATCGGTTCATCCCCGCGCGTGCGGGGAACATGCCGGGAATATTGAAACTGATCTTCGGGGAAAAGGTTCATCCCCGCGCGTGCGGGGAACATTGTTTGGCCGCTGTTGCGGTTAAGATGTTACGCGGTTCATCCCCGCGCGTGCGGGGAACATTTGTTGATTGGTTCTGTCCTTGGGGATGCGTACGGTTCATCCCCGCGCGTGCGGGGAACATCACCACATACAACGCTAGACGGGAGGCCATAGCGGTTCATCCCCGCGCGTGCGGGGAACATGTTATCACAGGAGTGGCCGCAGGTACGTTGACCGGTTCATCCCCGCGCGTGCGGGGAACATGTTTGGCCCTTACAGCGAATTCTGCGAAGCCTCGGTTCATCCCCGCGCGTGCGGGGAACATTTACGAAAGACGGGTGTTGTAACCCCTGTCAGCGGTTCATCCCCGCGCGTGCGGGGAACATGAGGTACTTTACAAGGGCTTTAAATCCGCGCTCGGTTCATCCCCGCGCGTGCGGGGAACATAAGCGGTTTTGGTGTTTTCATGGGGTATTTTCCGGTTCATCCCCGCGCGTGCGGGGAACATGACATCGAACAACCGCGCAGCGTCTACTTCCACGGTTCATCCCCGCGCGTGCGGGGAACATATCGAATATCTGCGTCCTGGTGAAAAAATCAACGGTTCATCCCCGCGCGTGCGGGGAACATATCACCTTAGGTCTGGGTTGCAGCTACATCACCGGTTCATCCCCGCGCGTGCGGGGAACATCAGAATAATACTTTCTGGCTCCTGGATTCTGGCGGTTCATCCCCGCGCGTGCGGGGAACATTAAAAGACCTCTCCCCCGGTGGCATGGCCACGCGGTTCATCCCCGCGCGTGCGGGGAACATGTTGAATGGTCATATGTCTACCGGAAAGTAAACGGTTCATCCCCGCGCGTGCGGGGAACATAAAGTCGCTATTGATCTTACGTTCGCTAATAACGGTTCATCCCCGCGCGTGCGGGGAACATCCATAGTTTGGCATCGCGGGCTTCTTCTTCGGCGGTTCATCCCCGCGCGTGCGGGGAACATGGTATACAGGGCTATTGTCTCCCATCCCCAGGCGGTTCATCCCCGCGCGTGCGGGGAACATTCGAGACTCCCGATATCGCCGGTTTCCAGAATCGGTTCATCCCCGCGCGTGCGGGGAACATGACGCTGTAATTGCGGGATTGACGGCGGCGACCGGTTCATCCCCGCGCGTGCGGGGAACATGAGGAACGTTCAAAAAGCACGTCCATGATGGCCGGTTCATCCCCGCGCGTGCGGGGAACATTTTTTTTCTATCATCCTGTATCATCCTATTGTCGGTTCATCCCCGCGCGTGCGGGGAACATCTCCCGTTCCTCCTGCTCCTCCATCGTCACGCCGGTTCATCCCCGCGCGTGCGGGGAACATATTACGGCCTCTGCCGGAATCGTTTCAGTATCCGGTTCATCCCCGCGCGTGCGGGGAACATACATTGGCGGCGGTTCTACTATTGATGAGTATCGGTTCATCCCCGCGCGTGCGGGGAACATGATAAGACATTTGTTAGTTTTTATTTCAACATCGGTTCATCCCCGCGCGTGCGGGGAACATACTTCTTCTACTTCCTCAAAATCATTGAGCAATTACCACATTAAAATTTGTACCGATTTCTTGCCCCTTTAAAACGGGTATTCTTCCCCTTCATTTAATTCTTCCGGCGGCAGAAACGATACCAGCTTTATACCATCCATCTCAACCGGAATCCTGCGATTTATACCGAGAGTCAGAAAATCAAAACCGGATTCATTGCTGGATGTCCAGGCCATAACCACATTGCCCTCCTCAACACCTTCCGTCAGATTATTCCAGATCATCTCACGTACTCTTTTTGAAACATCCCCCACATACACCCCGGCACGCACCTCGACCAACCATAATCCAAGCCGCCCTCGCAGACGTGGCGGCACATTTTCAGTTACGATAACCAGCATCGCCAATTCCTTCCTTGTTGGGAATGGCAATCTCCACCGCCTCTTCATGCGCCTTCGGACGCTCCAGATCTCCCGCCGCCAACACCTCTTCGATAGTGGGAATGATCTTGTCCAGCAGGTGGCTTTGACGAAACGCATCGCGGCAGGCCAGGCGCACCTCACGTTCCGGATTACGCGGATTCTTGCCGGCAATACGAAAAGCCACCGGCACGACCGTATCAAATTTGAAGATATCAGCAATGTCATAGACAAACGATTGTGGTTTGCCGGTATGGATGAACCCAACCGCCGGGGCATAACCAGCCGCCAGAATGGCTGCCTCACAGATGCCGTAAATACAGGCGGTAGCAGACGACAGGCAGCGATTCGGCACATCGCCGCTCTCCCATTCTGTATGGTCATAGTTGCGGTTCTTCCATTCAACGCCATATTGCTGCGCCAGAAGTTGATAGATTTTACGCACCCGCACGCCCTCTATGCCGCGCAACTGCTCGACACTACGTCGTTCAGGAGGCTCTTCGTTGAAGCGCAGGGCATACATTTTGCGGACAACCTTTAATCGCGCAGAATCATCCAGCGCCAGTTTCGCCTGATAGAGCAGGCGATCCGAGCGCGCTCCCCCCGGTTGACCGGCAGCATACAAACGCACTCCGGCTTCACCGATCCAGACCAGCAGACAGCCTACCCGTGCAGCAAGAACCACGGAAGAATGGGAAACGCGCGTCCCCGGTTCCAGCATCAGGCAGGCCACGGTGCCAATGGGGATATGGGTGCGAACGCCAGTTTTGTCAACGACAACAAACGAACCATCGATCACATCAAGGTTCCCCTTTTCGATGTAGACTACGGAGATGCGGTCCTTGATGGGGAGCGGTTTTAAGGGTGGGAGGATAGGGACGGTCATGGTTTGGCCTTGCGCTGTTTTTCCAAAATGGCGCGGGTCTTGTCTATCTCTGCCACCAACGCTTTTTCGTCAGGTAAGGCCAGCTTATATTCTGCCGCCAGCACCTTGTTTGGCAGATTATCCAGCGCATAGTGAGCCAAAGCATGATCCTTCTGGGCGCAGATAATGAGCCCGACTGGCGGATTTTCTTCCGGATGTGTCCAATGTTCGCAGGCGTAGTTCAGGTACATATGCATCTGACCGGCATCGGCATGGGTAAACTTCCCCAGCTTCAGATCAATCACCACCAGGCAGCGCAATCGGCGATGGAAGAAAAGCAGGTCAACCCGATACCAAGAATCACCTATCCGCAAGCGCCGCTGCCGTCCAACAAAGGTAAAATCAGCGCCGAGTTCAAGCAGAAAACTTTCCAGATGCAGGATTAGCGTCTCCTCAAGATCATTTTCAGAGTACTCATCCTTCAACCCCAGAAATTCCAACACCAGCGGTTCACGGATCTCCTCTTCCGGTGTGACGACATCTACCGGCAGAGGTTTTTCACCCTTTTTCAGCATAGCTGCCTTATTGCGGGAAAGTGCGGTGCGTTCGTAGAAAAGCGAGGAAATTTGGCGGTCGAGTTGGGGGCCTGTCCAGCCACCTCGCAAGGATTCCGCCTCATAGAATGACCGAGCTTCGGGAGTTTTTACAGACATGAGACGAACATATTGAGACCAGGGGAGCGGAAAAGATATGCTCGACACTGTCGGGCATTTTTCAAATTGCGCAGACGACATCTGCGCAATTGGCCAGGTAAGGTAAAAAAGGCGCATCTGTTCAACATTTCTCTTGGAAAACCCCCGTCCGAACCTCGTAGTCAGATCCAATGACACTCGCGTAATCAAGGCAGTGCCGTACTCGGCCCTGGCTTCACCTCCTTGTTCATACTCCACGATCCGCCTGCCAACTTCCCAGTAGGTTACAGTCATGATCGTGTTCACCGCACGAGCAGACGTGCGTCGGGCTTGCTCCAGCAGTTCTACCATACCGGAGAGCATGGCATCATAACCGCTGACCGGTACTACCTGCTTTTTCGATGGTTTCTCTTTATCCGCCATGTTTGACCTCCATGCAGTGTCACCTATTGCTGACACAAACTTGAATTGGGCAACGAGTTGTTGCACTTTTTGCAACAGCTGCGTTATCCGAGATTTCTGAATAAACCCGGCAAGTGGGGTACAAATTGTACCCACCCATCGAAAGGGTAGAAGCAGTTTGCCACCCACTTTTCAGCTATTCAGAATTTCTGAACAACTCACACCCGCCGGACGAGCGTCAACTTATCGGTACTACTGACAAAAGCCCAAGCCCCATAACCTTGCCATGTCCAATCCCGCTTTGTAGCGCATCCCTGAATTTGCCTGGTTCAGTAACCATAAGAATCCCATCGTACATCACAGAAAAAATCCGGATACCGTTGCCGGAATGCTGCTTACCACCGAGCATCTGTTCTTGAGAAACCCTCACATCAACCCGCTCTTGCGGTGATTCTGAAAAATCGAATGAGGCCAGTTGCGGCAGTTCAAAGCCATGCATTTCCCCTTTTCGCTTCACCCATGCTTCCTGTTCCTGTAGCTGCAATAATCCTTGCCGCTTGCCATTGCGGGAAACACATGGGTTAGCACGAAGCCTGAAGCGAAAGCGTTTCCCAACCTTGAGCAAATCGAGCTTTAACCTATTATTCAAGTCAATAGCCGGATCAGCATGCGCCAACCAACCCTTCACACCTATGCCTGTCCAGTCAGGCATTGTCCTGCTTTGCACAAGAATGCGTGGAAACCCGTCTGAATCAGTCTCCGGCTCGTGCCGCCACAAAAATTCACCTTCCGGGCATTTACTGTCCGGTGTGCTGAACGCCCGGCAGAGTGTGGAATGGAGCTGATAAGGATCGGATAGGTCGCGCCGGGCTTCCCGGCAACGTGGATCAATATGTATTCTATGCAGGAACATTGGGTACCTCCTGCGGAAATGGAATCCATTCCGAGCGCACGAATCGCGACCCGAAGCGCCGTTCAACAAATGACGAAAGCGGCTGGTCCATCTTGAGAACGCCGGAGCCATCCGCAGACTCACAGGAAACCAGGAGTTTTTCGGGAAGCTCTTCCCATTTCCGTTGGCTTGCAATCCAAGGCCAGCGGGCAAACACTTCCATCAACGGAGCAACCTGCAGTCCGTCAGTCATCCAGACAGACTCCGATGGCACATAGGATTTTCGCCCCAAAGCAAGCGTCCAGAATGGGTTTTGCAGGGCAGCATGAATCTTTTCAAGAAAGTTGACATCTTTGCTTTCAAGACCAACCAAGAAACAAGCGTCCGCGAGGTAGAAGCGCTGCGAAACAACACCTCCATCCTTAGCCTGCTTTCCATCCGCCTTGATGATGGTGTCTGCTGCAGCACAACCTGCGGTCTGATAATCACGTTTGGGCACCCCTGACCGGTCATGACGAACACCCATAGACAGGTGAGTAAGCGGTTCAAGATCCGTCCAATTTTCCCGATCAATACCCAGCGCAGCAGCCAGCAGACCGATGACTCCGGATTTGCTGGGCTCTTTGCCGGTATCGCGCTGGTCAAAACGACTGGTAGTGCCCCACGATTGCATGGGTCCCACCAAGCGAAGTAACAATGTGGGCATGGTTTACTCCTGTGCGGCCACAAGGGCCTTGTCGAGAAGATCCTTCAGCGCTGGCAAGGTCGTTCCCAATCCATTCAGCTTGGCTTCAATGAGATTGAGAACGAAGGTTTGTTCCTCACCACCAAAAGCGACTTGCAGAGTCTGGGCTTTCTTGGCAAGCTCTTCCGCCGATTTTCTGGTCAGCGACTCATCCTTTTTTACTCGGATTGGCGTTTCAAAGGCATTGGCCAGATTGCGTGGTGCAGAATTGCGGCGCACCGTAATAGCCACAAACTCCGGGGGATTGTGAGCAGCAAAGGTATTCTGTTTGCCGGTGGGTTCAGCAACAACAAAGCCTTCCAGAAAAGCTCGCAGTCCCTTGGCCGCCAACTCCCGGTCATTCTGCAGATTTTCAACCAGCTTCTCCCAATCCACCACGGCGTAACGGTAGAAACAGGCCGAATTGAACTCTACGGTTCCAATCATGTCGGCGCCGACACTGTCCTCGGGCTTGAGGTCGTCAACTGCGGTATAAAAATCAAATTCGCGCTCGACCGAATGGGTCGAAATGGCGTGGGCAACCTGGCAGGCGGCGTTCTGGTTCTTCTTGGGCATGTCAGCAAGCATACGGCCAAAGAGCGCCACATCAAGAGCTTTGCCCCCGTTGAAAACTATATCGAGGGCTTCCTTTAATTCAGGATCAGCACTCTGGGCAGCCTGTTTCTTGGCCTTACCCGGCTTTTTCCCCTCTGAAGATACGGCATCAGATGCAGTGATGGAATCCCACTTTTCGTGGATAATGTCTGCTATGCCGGATATTTCGCGTTGTCCTAAAAAGAGGAGATACTCCGTCTTGCCATCTTCCTTTACCGTAAGTTCCATGGCACCCAATGCCAAACGCGCTTTTTGTTCTGCTTCTTCCATGTCCCGCCCACTTTTAACCAGAGATTTGACGAGATCATCCAAGAGACGCTTTGTACGGAAAGCCACATCATCAGATGCAAGTGCGTTTTGGTCCACCAATCCCTGAAAATACTGCCGTACTGAGCGTTTGAGACACTGGCTGGAGACGCGGGCACGGCGGGTACCACCAAAGAGGGCATCCTTGGGAGCGCCGGTGTCATCTCTGTTCAGGTTTGACGGGGCAAAGTTTTGCAGGGCGTGAATCTCGATAATTGTTTTCATTGACTGATCTCCTTATTGCTGCTGGGTTTAGTGTCTGTTTCGTGGTTAAGATTTCGATAGAAGTCACGAGCCCAAATATTCTGGGTGCGCTTCTGGTCATCATTCCAGTATAAAAGCCTGTCCAGCAGATCATCAAAATCAATGGGTTGCTCCTTGAGAAGTGCAACCATCTGCCGCAAACGATGTGGCAACTGGTCAGAATCGGCATCCAGAAGAGTAATGAAGCGCCGCTCCGTGCTCGTGGAACCGCTTGCCACCTGATGCGCTGCGCACGCTTTCCCGAAAGTCATTGACACCCCGACCCTGCCGTCGCGCCAATGATCGGCCCAGAGACCGGCCACCAAATAAAACATCTCCCTCCTCCAAAAGTTTTCCTCACCTTTTAGAAAGGGTTCGATATATGGATAGGAGGGAATATGCTTCCCCAGATCAAAAGCGAGGCTGCGTCGCAGCACCGCCCGCACTTTGGTATCTTTCTCGTTCAGGCCTTCCAACCATTCGATGAATCCGTTCATGCGACCTCCTTCTGTGGTTCGTATTTGATAATTTCATCGTTCAGTTCTTTCAATTTGCGTAATATCGGACCTTCAGCTTTTACAAGTGCTCGAATAGCCCAGGCATCGCCAGTAGATACCGACTTGCTATGCTGGTTCCAGGCAGCTTTTAACGTGTCCCGAACCGACTTCAGCCATTGGCAGCGAATATCCTCTGAGTCCCGGTCAAGGCTGTACTCACGCAGGATGTCGTGAAAACGGGATTCAAGCGTGGACCAGTACCAGGGGGTGACCTGCATCTGTTCTACAAACCCGCTTATGTCCTTCTTGCTGACGGGCCTGTTGTTTTCTCGACTTATTAAATCTCGCGCAAATGAGCTGCATGCAGCCCAGAGAGACTTTTGGGTATCCTCTGCATCGCTAAGAAACTGCCGTATATGTGTCCTTATAAACTGTGTTCCAGCGAGCGATTCAGGCAGTGCGAAACGTTCCATGCGCCAGTATTCGATCTTTGCTTTGTTGTTTGCCTGTCCAAGGACCATCACTGATCGTGGAAATCGGTTCCGGTTCGACTTGGTTAATTTTGTCGCATGTTCAATCACTTGAGGTGCCAGCTGTGATTCATCTGGGAGCAGGGAGTCAAAGTCTCGCCAAAAGCCCCTCTCCCGGAATTGGATTGGTAGTTTGCCTCTCGTGTCGTCAATTCTGTAACCATGCATGGGATCGAGTTGATCAAGGGAAGAATTCCCAACTCCGGAAGCAAATGCCAGTTGAGTAATTTGCCCTGAATCACCAGTCTCCAGCCTAATTGAACGAGTCCTCCATGTGTACCGATCAGCAAACCCGCTAACAGTGCGCTCTAAACCGTCTTTTAGACTTTCCACCGATTCTGGAATTCTTTCCCACAGTGGATGATCGGCAGCAGCTATTTCCCTATTTTGTGGAACCAGCGAAAGCAGCAATGTGTCGTGAAGATCACGCCCAAGCGGGAGGGCCATCGTAGCCGTTGCAGAGGGGGCGGTGCCGGTATGTGATAATTCGCTTTTGCCACAACTCACGGAAAATGTCTGAGTTGCCAGTATCCAACGCGTAGCCGCAGCCTCAGAAATGGTGCCAGGCGCTTCAACATCCACATGATCGAAAAGAACCTTGGCATTGTCAGCATTGTGCTCTGCTGCCAGTACCGTCCAGGCTCTCCAGGTCTTCGGCTCGAATGTTGGAATTTGCCCAAACGGATACTTCTCATCAAACAACCAAAACCGTTCCCGCCACTTTTCCAGATAAGCCGTAATCTTATCTCCCGGCAGACCCTCTTTGAACAAAGCCTTAGCTTGATCAATATCGGTCGGTCCTTCCAGTGCACGGTACAACACTGCCAGCAAAAAGCGATGCAGAGCTGCTACCACCAGCGGTGACGGATCTTCAATAGCCGCGATCTCCCAGGATCGCAGCAGAGTTTCGTGAATACCCAGTTCGTCCCGTGTCCCGTCGAGGAATCGCACCGGAATCCATTTCTCGTCAATCAGGTTGAATCGGCTCATTCGACCTCCTTAGTTTCATACACCAGCCCAAGATCGTCATCCAGTCGCACCGTCGCATCTTCTATCCAACAGTTTTCATCATTCAACACCAGCGGGAAGAAGTTCCGGAGCAGTGTTGACTTTTTCCACCCTTCCGGCACTCCAAGCCTTTTCAAATTATTAACCAATCCCTTGCGCGAAATGCTCATAGCTCGCAAGCACCAGCTCTTGGCCTGGCTGAAGTCAGGCGGCGTCAACGGACTGAAATCATCAGACGGAAAAAGCGGGATTACCGTCACGGACGGCTCCCCGAGCCTTGTCTGGGCAATCAGCGTGGGATGCAAGCCCGGTTCGTCTTCACCAGCCATTTCAAACTTAACCTCTTTCCAGGAGCCATCATCCGGGAATCCTATAATCGCCATATTGGCACGCTGACGCTGAGAAATGACCTCGCCTTCAACCAATATGGCTTTGTCCATTCGATCAATCAGGAAATCTGGGGTGGTGACAGTATCCTCATACACCGCCTGCACCAACGTATCAATCTCATTGGGAAGTGTTACCGTTTGCCGTTGACCCTCCCGAAGCAGGCACCAGGTGCGCAACAGAATATCCACTCGATAGACCTTTTCCCACCACAAAGGCTTACCGAATGATGGCGGCTCATCGCCAGCAAGACCAGCCACCAAGAGGGTTGGAGGCCCGGCAACTGGCCTGCTATCCCGCTTATGCCGCCATAAGCGCCCTGCACGCTGGAGCAGAAGGTCTATGGGTGCAAGATCGGTTGCAATCACGTCAAAATCCAAATCAAGACTCTGCTCGGCGACCTGCGTAGCAATAAGAATCTTCCGTCCGCTTCGATTGCCATCTTCTCCGAAGGTTGCCAAAACAAGATCTTCGCGTTTTTGTCGCCGATCAGCCGGAAACCGTGCATGGAAAAGGAATATTTCCGTCCCATCGGCAAGTCGTTTGCCGACACGCTGACCATCGCTCTCCATTGTCTCGCCGTCCGGAAAAAGCCGGTACAGCTCTTGAGCCCGCTGCACCGTATTGACCAGCGCCAAGCCCATGCCGCCGTTGACAAGATATTCATTCAGGGCGGACTGCATGCTTGACAGATCGCAGCGAATGCCCTGTAACCGCAGAGTCATGCGGCGAGACGGATCAGCCGCAAAATTGATTTGATCAACTGCCCCAGGACGAAAGACCGAAAGGCGGGGATATTCCGTTTCCTGTCCCGGCAAGGTTGCGTTTACCACTTTAGCCAACTCGCGCCGGATATTTGGTGGCAACGTCGCCGAAAGCAAAACCACCGACGAACCGAGCGACAAGAGCCAACGCAACAGATGAACCAGCAGCGTACCCGTGTAGGCGTCATAAGCGTGGATCTCATCGAAGACCACGACACGGTTTGCAAGTCCCCAGAGGCGGACGAAATTATGTCGGACCGGCAGAATTGGAAGAATGGCTTGATCCACCGTTCCGACGCCGTATTCCGAAAGTAGCGCCCGTTTTTTGTTGGTGAACCACTCCCCAGCTCGGATCTCACCGCCCGTTTCCGGGTCGTGGATGCCGGAAAGTCGCAAATCTTGAAAGGTTTCGTTGAACGCTGTCCCGCCATGCAGCAACTGCAGGTCAAGCCTGCGGTTAGTGCCCTGTTTGCGGATGAATTCCAAGGTGCGCTTAAACATGGCATTGCCGGTTGCCTTGGTCGGCAAAGCCACATACAGGCCACGGTGCCCGAAACGACGCTGAAGTTCAAAATGCGCATAGAAAGCCGCTTCGGTCTTCCCCTCGCCCATGGGAGCTTCAACCAACAGAATTGCGGGTTCCTGCAAATCAGTCAGAACATCGGCGATAGCCTGCTGCAAGGGTCGAGGGGCAAAATCGAAGATCTGTTCAAATGTTTTTTGCTCCTTAGCCAGCGGAGTTCGAGGTTCCCAGCCGATGGCATCCAATGCCTGGTCGGCACAGTCTCTGCGATTTTGAAACCATCCCGGCAGGTCTTCGCAATCATCGACAGTGCCGAAAGCAAACCATTCCTCGTTTGAACCGATCCAGTCAGCAAAACTTGTTAGGCCCGATAACAGAATGAAGTGTGGGCCGGAAAGCGTTTCCTTGGTTGGGGTTCGGGAAGGTTTAAAAACCGCCTGCAATGCTTCCACAAGGCCTTGACGGGTTTCTTTCCAATCATTCCTAACAGCTTCAAGTCGCTCGCCATTTCCGACATGTATTTCCTGTTCTGCTTTACTTTTCGCATTCTCCGAGGCCCGTTCCCCATGGTGGCAACCCACAGCATCAGCCACAAATTCCGCCAATCCTTCTGACCAATGCATGCTGAGCAATATTTCCGAAATAGCTATTTGACTTACAAATGCATGGTGAATATCGGTATTCGGTACACGAGGTAATCGAAGCCCAGTCATATCCTGCCACTTACTCTGAAAGCCGGGACATGCTTTTCCCAGATCATGGCAGGCAATTATCAGCAATAGCCAAGGACGGGCATCCTCCCAACCCATTCCCAAAATTGCCGCCATCCTATTTCGAGTAGATTCCGGTTCACGTGCCAGAATGGCGTCTGCACTAGCTGCCACATCCAGCAGATGCAGAATCAGAGGGTGCCAGCGCTCATCATTATTGGTGTCAGTTTTCGCCCAGATGTTTGTAATTGCATTATTCACAGGAACCCTCCATTACTTTTGCAGCATACAAACAATACCACATCAGTAAGATAATCTCCCGTTCCCGCCTCACCTCAACACCAAAAATACAAAATAAAATTCCCTTAAATCCCCCGTAAAACCAACATACATTTAAACCGATTCAATAAACCCCACTGTGCTGTCGGATGAAACACAACACTGATTGTGCGAGGCAGCGACGTCGCCTACTAAGTTCATGTCATATTTGAATGAGATGCAAAATCAGCAATGGAAACGACCCGTCCTCACCGACCCGACCCTACCACACCATTTTCACTAAATACATAATTCTAATAATTCTTTTTCTGCCTCTCATTTTGAAGCGTTTTCATTTTTGAACCGCTGACACTCTATCAAAGCACCTACCCCAAATAGCGTCATATGTTCAAAAATAATTTGATATTTTTACGCTCCTGTCACTTTTTCAGTTCCAGCCAAATCCGCGCAGCCAGCCTCGCATCATCAAGCGCCCGGTGCCGATGCATCGATGCCGGCAACGCACCAAACAAATACCGATAGACCGTGTCCAGCTTGTGGTTGTGCAACTGTGGCAACTTTTGACGCGCCAGGCGGACGGTGCAATGCCATCGGTTTGGCAGTTCAAAGCCGAGCATGTTCAATTCACGGCAAACAAAACTGCAATCAAAGCTGGCATTATGGGCAATCAGCTGGGCTTCGCCAACAAATTCTACAAAACGGCTCCATGCCTCTTCCGGTAGCGGCTGACCATAGAGCATCTCCTTTGAAATGCCATGAACCCGATAGGCGCCGGGATGAATCAGTGTGCCGCTGTCAATCAAGGTGTCAAATTCTGCCACGATGACACCTTGTTCCATTGCAACTGCACCTACTTCGATGACCCGGCTTCCTTGCGCAAGCGACATCCCTGATGTTTCTACATCTACGGCTATATATCTTATCTCTTCGGGATTCATTAGGGCACGTTTTCTCCTGATGAATTATTTCATTACCTGTTTGTATCGAACGATAGCAGATCTATATGTCAGAATAAGTCGTAATTTTACAGGTGCATCAAAAAAATACCCTCCGGTAAACAGAAGGGCGTCATTGTTTCAAACATTCAAGTCTCAGCTATCTATTCGGAAGAGCTGAGTTGTCACTGCAGTTCTCAGCATGCGGGAGTACCGAATTGTCAAGCGGGAGTTTGGTTACATCGGATCAAAGCGACTTCCGATTGAGTTGCCCAGAAGTATCAAAGTTGAGGGTAGGAGCGCTTGGAGGATGGCTGTTTGTCGTTCATCTTTTTTCACGATGAACATGTATCTGAAACACATTATAGACATCGGTGGAGCATGGATTGCTGAAATAGAGTGACAGATCTGCCGGAGGGAAGAGTGATTAGTTCAGCACTTCTCGAATAATCCGAGCCACCAGGCGGACCGACTCTTCAGGCATCTCGGGATAGACCGGCAGCGACAGGCAGTGCTCCGCCACACGCTCGGCAATCGGCAATGTGACGCCGGAATATGCCTCGGCAAAGACATCCTGGCGATGGAGCGGAATCGGGTAGTAGACCGCCG
>JBAXVE010000067.1:0-17960 GCA_037129245.1 Desulfuromonadales bacterium | reverse complement strand
CTTATTTTCAAAGTGGTGACAGCTCCTTTCAAGATCAGATGATCATGCAGTTGAACGCGTGTTACTGACTTCTGCAGCATTTCCCGGACGTCTTTAAGCTGCTGAGCCATGCTGACATCCAATTTTGATTGAATGACGCTTCTTATAGCACCGTGCAGGAACCAGTCAGCAGTTCGTGCCAGCAGATCCCGGGTTGACATGTCAAAATCAACATCCGATACGGAAAATATGCCGCTCTCCTGATCAAAGTGTGGTTTGCCGTTCAGATAGAAGGTACCTTCCAGGGAACCGCGCGTCTCAATCCTGATAATGATTCTGTCACCGCTTCCGTACAGATCAAAGGACGTGATAATTGTGCTTTTGCCGTCTGTGCCGAAATCCTTTCCAAGCAGCAGTGGTGTGGCGATTCTCTGAATGTCGCGGTAGGGAAGATCCATATTAAGGGCAATGCGGAAATTTCTGTCCGGCCTGGCCAGAACTTTGAGGGGAGGAAGCGCTGCAGGCACCCCGACAGCAGGACGAGCCCCGACGACAAGTTCCGCCGATGCGGTAATTCCAGAGCTGATCCTGAAGAGGTTGTTGCGGGCATAAAACGGTTGCAGTGCCACTTCGCGCGGAGTGATTTTAAGCCAGGCGTGGTAGGTCTGATCAAGCAGGATCGGTTGCTGGATCTCTCTCCAGGTGCTTTCCATAACAGCCTTCAGGTTGATTTTTTCATTGATTGACCTGCTGACGGCATCTGACAGAAGCTTCTGCAGCGGGCGAACAAGACCGTCAACCGTGTTGCGCGGCTTGACCGACAGCACTCCGATGCCGATCTCCTCGGCAAGCAGTTCGCTGATCCCGGTATAATGGACGTCCGTGATAATCTTCCAATCGGGTGCCACTGTGGCGTTCAGCTTGAATTTCAGTTTCAGTGGAATCTCCTGCGTGGTAAACATGCCGAAGGAAAATGACATACTGATCGGTACTACGATGTGAAGATAGTTGTCAGTGCCGCTTGCAGACGGTACGCCGTTTCTCAGTAAACGGACAGTCAAGCCGCTGATCTTGTTGGCCACCGGCCCCTTGTACAGCTCTTTGGGGAGCAGTCTGCCGAGGACGTTTGCAAACTGCTCGGACGTTGCTTCCAGCGGGACATTGAGAACCGACAATTCGTTTCGCAACGCGGTTCGATAGTTACCTTCCGCCGGACGAGCCGCTGCCTGCATGGAACCGCCCGCACAGGCGCAGAGAAAGAGTGACGCCAGCATCAGAATAAATATTTTAACGTTCAGCATACCTTTCGTTTCCTTTTCAGTTTCTCAGCATCCGGGCCACAATGTTTCCCTGAGCCCCGAATTCCTGACGATATTCCGTGAGACCGACGACATAAATACATCTGTGCCTCCCCACAACTCAACACCGCTTTTGCCCCTCGTAATGCCGGTGTAAATGAGTTCACGGGTTAGCAGTTCGCTGTCGCGGCCAGGGAGCAACAGCAACAGGCGGTCAAACTCCGAACCCTGGCTCTTGTGAACCGTCATTGCGAAGGCAGTCTCGTGAGGTGGAAGCCGCAATGGAGAAACCGAGCGTATTCCTCCTCCGGGCGCGGGAAAGAATACGCGGGGCAGATTGCCCGATTGCGGGTCTGGCAAAACTATGCCGATATCACCGTTGAAGAGCTTCATCCCGTAGTCGTTGGCAGTAATCATAAGCGGCCGACCGGCGTACCAGCGGTCATGAGAATCAATCAACCCTTTTTCGGACAGGATTATTTCGATCATTTCATTAAGGCCGGACACACCGGTCACGCCCTGGCGCACAGCGCAGAGTACGCGGAAATCATCAAATTTTGCCAGTGCCTCCGCCGGTGATGATGCAGCCAGGAAGGGCGAGTATCCCGCAATGACCAGAGGAGCAAGCTCATTTTTAAGATTCTGTCCATCCGCAACAGTACGCCAGGCAATGTCAGCGAATGCGGGTTCACCAAAGAGTGCCAATGCGTCTATCCCGTTCCCCTCGTTGATGGCCCTTCCGACCGCACCGATACCGCTGGAAACACCAAAGCGGAAATTTTTCCTGAGCATGACTACCGCGTCGGTTAATGGAACAGTAGATTCGCTTTTATTGGATACGGTAAACTCACTACGGGTCAGTCGCTCCATCATGCTGGCAAAAGAGGCTGAAAAATATTCCCGCTGACGGCCGCCACAGATATCGCCCAGCACGGCACCCGTTTCGACCGAAGAAAGCTGGTCCCGATCCCCCAGCAGGATCAGTCGTGAACCCTCCTCCAACGCAACTGCCAGTTTAGCCATCAGTGGCAGCGAGACCATCGAGGCTTCATCGACGATAACTACGTCGAAGGGAAGCCGGTTCTCCTCGGAGTGGCGGAAGCGCGCCGCCCCAGGTCGAACCCCAAGCAGACGGTGCAGGGTGGACACCTCCAGCGGTATCTGATCCTTGACGGATGCAGCACAGTTTAAGGCATCTTTCATGGCACAGATGGAGGATTTCAGGCGGGCGGCGGACTTGCCGGTTGGTGCGGCAAGAGCAATGCGCAGCTTCTCTCCCCTGGCCTGTTCCAGCAGTAGTGCAAGAATCTTTACGACGGTGGAGGTCTTGCCTGTTCCCGGACCTCCCGAGATGACGCAGAATCGACCTCTTACTGCGGCAACTGCAGCCACCTTCTGCCAGTCGATTCCGTCGCCGGTGCCGTTAAAAAGCCGTTCAAGCCCCTCACCTAGCAGGTTCTCATCTACTGATACAGGAACCGTCGCCTTGAGCAGGATGACCTGTGCCAGGTCGCGTTCATATTTCCAGTAGCGGTACAGGTAGAGACGCCCCTGGCGGTCAAGCACCAGCGGGGTGAATTCGCCGGGCGCACCGACCGCCGGCACCGATGCCAACTCACGGCACAGTTCGTCAAACTCCGGCAGCATGACTTCGATGCCGTCAACGCTCACTCTCCTGCCGGCAATGTCAGCCAGATTAAGACAGATACTGCCGCTGCCGACCACGTTGCTGACCAGTGCAGTTACTGTTTCCAGATGCGCCGTTCCCCCGTCCATACCTGCAATGAACCTTGAAAAATGGCGGTCTATGGCGTTCAGTTCATATATCATCGCAGCCACCACCATTCGCCCCCAACTGAACCAGACTTTCCGTCAGCTCAGCAATTATACCGACCGGCGGGATGTCCCTGAAAAACCCGTACTCTTCGCCATACCGGGGGCTGACCCCGCGCAGGAACACATAAATGACTCCGCCGAAATGGGTTGCGTAATCGTATCCCCTGACACGCAGCATCAGGTACCTGTTGAGCGCCACGGTGTAGAGCAGGTACTGCAGCGGGTAGAGGTGCTGTGTCATTGCGCCCGTGAGTGCTTCCTGCCGGTAATCTTCGATCCGGTATCCCAGGTGATTCGATTTCCAGTCCAACAGGTAGTATCTGCCGCCATGCTCGAACACCATATCCATGAAACCCCTGACCATACCCCGTACCGGCCTGAAGTTGAGTGCGCTGGCAATGGTGCCGAAATCGAACGCCTGGCAGTCATGGCCCCATTTTTTAAGAACAGCGCACAGCAGCTCAGAAGTTATGAATTTGAGCGGAAAGAAAAACTCCATCTCTGCACGCCACTTTCCCTTCCCGATGTCAGCCAGAGTAAAACTATCCCCGGCAGTTGCCAGTGGTGTTGTGACAACAGCAGTTACCATATCCACGATGTGCGGCAGCCATTCCGGTTCATAGCCGTATTTATCCAGACATGTTTCAGTCAGAGTGCTGATAACTGCAGGTGAAGAATTGGTAAAGTCCAGTTTTTCAAAAATTTCGTGCATAAAAATACCGGCCTCGGAACCGCGAGGAAACCGGAAAATGTTCTTCCCGGGCGTCATATCAGGCTGCGTCGTTTCACTGCCACTGGTAACACCGGTATTGTCCCGGTCGGGCAACTCGACTGCAACCGACTCGTGGGCGGTAAATGATGTAAAGCTGGCAACACGCCACTCCGTTTCTACCACCCCGCTGAAGGTTCGACAGGTAAAATCTTTGTGGTCTTCAGCAAAAGGTCTGGAATGGTGAATGTCACAACCGTCAGGCAGTTGGGAAACGGCAATACTTCCTCCACTCTGAAACTGTACTTCCTCCAGCTGCTCCACGATTTTCAGGGGAGAAAGCCCGATTATTTCTGCTCTCATGCGGCTGGTAAGCCCCACGTGTGAGGTTTTAGTATCCGGTGCGGTATGGAAGAGATAGGCCAGCGGAGAAATTTGCGGCTTGCTGCCGCTGGTGATTTTCCCGCCGATCAGGTAACAGCGGTATTTGGCGCGGGTGAGCGCCACATAGAGCAGGCGCAGGCTTTCGGCCAGGGCTTCGCATTCTGCCGGGTCCCGATTGCTGTCAAAATCGGGAGAGCCAAAATCCTTGACCATGTCCGATCCTCTATGAAACGACAGAATCTCTTCATTCCCCTTGATGCCATTCCAGAGAAACGGACAAAACACGATCGGGTACTCAAGTCCCTTGCTGACGTGCACCGTCACTACTTTTACCGCCATTTCGTCTGTTTCAAGGCGAATCTGATGTTCCTCTTCGGTATCGCCGGAAAGCAGCCGTTCGCCAAACCAGGTGACAAGCCCTTCAATCCCCGTCCCCTGCTCATGCTCCCGCTGATGGATAATTTCAAAACAGTGCAACAGGTTGGTCAGCCTCCGCTCGCCATCTTCAAACCGCAGCAGGCGCTCTCGCACCGACTCGTCGGCCATAAGCTCATGAGCCATAATCATGAAACCATGCGTACTCCAGGTATGATGAAACCTGCGAAACCTCTCCAGACAGGCGTCCCAGGCTGTTTCATCGTCGAGCAACAGCATAATGTCTCGCGCTGACCTTCCAAGAATATCTGAAATCAGTGCAGCTCTGACTTTTGATTCATTGCCAGGCTCTGCCAGGGCGCGCAGCATCGTTGCCACATCCTGCGCCTCGCCGGTCGAGAACAGGCTTACGCTGCCGTGCGTGACGCTCGGAATGCCACTTTCCCGCAATGCCTGCTGTATCAGTGCTGCCTGGCGGTGGCTGCGGACAATTACCGCCATATCACCCGCCGTTACCGCCCGGCCGTCAATCTGTGTCTTTCCCTGCCTCCCGTCCTGCAGTAGACGCGAAATTTCAGCAGCCACAGCCGACGGAATCAGCTCATTGGCTCTGGTAACATTGACGGCTGTGACGCCGTCGGACGGTATATGCCAGATATGAAACGGTGGGCCTTCAGCTCCAGCGAACAGCAGGCGGCCGGCAGCATCCTCCGAACCTGCCGTCACTGGATGATATGCAATCTCGTCGTACACAAACGGGCGGCTTGACGAGGCAAAAACCGTATTGAATGCGTCCAGCAGGCGGGGAGTCGAGCGCCAGTTCCCGGTCAGGGTAAAGCGGTTCTGCTTACTTACATCCCGCGCAGCCTCCATGTAAGCGAAAATATCCGCTCCCCGGAAGCTGTAGATTGCCTGTTTTGGGTCACCTATCAGAAACAGCGGGTTGGTTGATCCACCGTAGATTTTTCTGAAGATGTCATACTGCAGCGGGTCGGTATCCTGAAACTCATCAATCAGGGCAGCCCGATAGCGCCCCCTGAGAGCGGCGGCCAGTGATGTGCCGGTATCACCGATCAATGCCCGGTGCAGGTCAACCAGCAGATCATCAAAGAAGCGGATGTTTGTCTGTTGCTTACGCAGCGGAAGCTGCTCTCTGGCAAACGCCAGAAGCTCCCATTTCAGCATCAGCATGCGTTGTTCAACCAGGTCGCGCAGCTTTTCACAGCGGACAAAAAACGGATGCTGCGGAGGCGGTTTCGAATCAAATTTATTTGCATCCATAAAGCTGCTGCATAATTTTTCAAATCCATCAAACAGATCAAACGGATTATCACCGCCGACAAAAGAGTCCATTCCTTCGATCAAAGTGGGAAGAAGGTCTGTGCGGTAGGTTTTTTCCGAACGGCGAAGCCCCGTGTCAGTGGCGATAATCTCAGCAATCTGCACGCAGGACGCTGTCCACTCCTTCTGAAGATCACCGAACAGCAAGCGGCAATCTGCCTCGCACTCAGCTATCTCGCTTTCGGTATAATGGGGAATAACCTGCAGCCGGGAGCTGACAAGCAGTGCGCCGAGAAACTTAAGCCATGACTCCGGCGAAAACTTCCTGCGCAGGGAATATCCGAGCAACGGTGCAGAACTGGAAAAAAAACGCCGGCGCCAGAAATCATCTACAATTTCCTGCAGCAGCCCGCCTTGATCGGTTACCAGTTCCGTATCGTAACAGGAACCGCTTTCAAAGGCGTTTTCCTGTAATGCCCGCTGGCAGAAACCATGTATCGTGAAAATGGAAGCTGTATCAAAGGTGGCCAGAGCCCGTTCCAGGGTTCTGCGTGCCGCATTTCCGGAGTCGGTCTGCCGGGTAATATTTTCACAGAGACCGGAAATAAACGTGTCCTTTGCGGGTGCTCCCTGCAGCACGTCCAGCGTCTCGCGGATTCTGTCGCGAATCCTGCCGCGCAGTTCCTTTGTAGCCGCCTCGGTATACGTTACGACCAGAATCTGTTCCGGCATGAGGATCTGCTCAATCAGCAGACGCAGGTAAAGACAGGCGATTGCATAGGTCTTGCCGGTCCCGGCACTGGCCTCAATCAGGTTCATCCCGGCAAGTTCCACACGGCCATGTTCAAATTCGATCATAACGTCACCCCTGACTGATGAGCCAGCATCGGCCCGAGCACGGCTGCTGCAATCCGCTCGAATTCAATGGTAAAGGGGTCGGCATGGCCAAAGCAGCGCATGAACGAAGGGTCGCTGCCTTCTCCCGGAGTGTCAGTAAAGCCGTCGTCATTCCAGACAGTGCGCGCTTTTTTCAGATCCCCTTTTCCCTTCTCGGCGTAAGCCATCGATGATTTCGGGAAAAAGGGGAGCGGTATCGACAGCCCTTGCCAGTAGAGGGTGAGGATATCCTGCAGGATGGCAGCGGAGTCGACCGGAGGAGTGTAGACACGTGAGCCATTATTCATCATCAGCAAGGTTTCTCGTGGATACCCAGGTACCTGCAGTACGTTCAGCACAAGATGCTCTATCCAGGCCCGCAGCCGGTCCCTGGTTTTCAATGTGCTGCAGCGATAACGGATCATCCGCTCGGGAAAAATCTGCCCCAGCCGACCGGTCAGGGTAAATTCTCCGATCCTGATAGCAACATCAAGCGGTTCCAGTGCTAAAGCCCCTTGAATGGCGGTTCTGACGGTTTCTGCGAACGGCGTGACATCCTTGACAACTCCGGCAAAGAGTGCGTCACCATGCTGTGCGGGTGGCAGAATGCCGCGACAGCGTACAACCGGTAGCAGTTCCTGCGGATTACCACCTTTCAACAGGATCTCCAGCAATTCTCGCTGCAGATTGTATTTCTCAAGTCCACCGACCGCAAACGGTTCGCGCTCTTCCAGCGGGGGAACGCTTTCTTCCATACGTATCAACAGCCTGTTTTCCATGAAATACCTGGCAGGATTGTCGAAGAAACGGAGCAACTGCGGTAGCGACACCGTTTTGAATTCGTCGGGAGGGGCTTTCAGCGGCATTTCAATAAAGCCACTGACAGCTTCACCTTGCCCCCTGCGTGCCTTGAGTGCGGCGCAGTTGACTTCCGAATAACTGAAGAGAGGGGAATCCTGCATGAAGTATTGCGTGCTGAACGGCTGGAGACGATGGTGCGTCACCAGACTGTTTTTCAGCGACCCGGCACATGCACGGTTGATGGCGTCCATGAATTCGGCAACCAGCACCGACGGTGGGATTTCACTGTTGTCTCTGACACTCTGGCCGACGTAGCTGATGTAGAAACGCTCGCGAGCCGAAAGCAGCGCCTCAAGGAACAGATAGCGATCCTCGTCGCGTAGCGAGCGGTCACCGCGCTGTGGATGTGCCGCTATCAGGTCGAAACCGGCCGGACGACTCTGGCGCGGAAAGGCACCATCGGACATTCCCAGCAGAGCAACCACTCGGAACGGTATGCTGCGCATCGGCAGCATGGCGCAGAATGTCACGCCACCCGTCATGAATCCAGTCCCCTTCTGTTGCTGGCCAAGTCGTTTTTGCAGCCACAACCTGATGACGAATGGCTGAACGATTCCGCCATACCCGGCCTCGACGCTGATTTCTGCAATGCTTTCAATCATGGCCGACACTTCGGCCAGCTCATATGCGTCGTCATCGTCTGCCGCAATGAAACTGCTCAGAAGGTTTCGGAATATCTCCCGCCACCCTGTGAGCGAATGTGCTGTTGACAGGCTCCTGTCGGCGTCGGATATCCGGCAGACAAACTCGGCCAGCTTGCCGAGGGTCTGGGCGCTGGAACCCTCCATGCCATCAAACGGCAAAACACCGTCGAACATCATTGACGATTCCTCCGTCATGGCATATCCCAGCAACAGCCGATCAAGACCGGCTCGCCACGAATTTTCTCCGTACGGGGGAAGCCCCAGGGCGCCCCGCTCGTCACAGTCAATCCCCCAGCGCACCCGGACATTTTCCAGCCAGCTGCGTATGACGGACAGTTCTCCCGCATCAAGACCGAATCGGCAGCTCACCAGGGGCATTTCAAGGATTTCGAACAGCTGAACTACCGTATGACGGCTGCCGGGCAGCTCAATTATTTTCAGCAGAGTCGCAGAAATCTGGCCGCTGCCGGAAAATTTACGGTCGGCGACGGAAAACGGAATTTTGACTGAGCAGGAATGAGATCCGCCAAAAACAGCTGTAATATAGGCAGCGTACTGTTCTATATCCGGCGCCATAACCACGATATCACGAGGTGAAAGTTCTTCCATTTCTTCAAACATGGCGAGCAGGTTGTCGTGAAGAACCTCGACCTCCCGCAGTGGACTGTGGCAGGAATGAACTCGAACAGAACAATCGTCAGAAGCAGGCTGAAAACAGGCACGTTCCTCTGCCCCCGTCAGGTTGAGGATGTCGGATTGCATCGCACGGAGCAGAGTCCTGTCCCCCGGCTCTTCGTAAAGCTCATGCTGATTTTCCGCCGAATCAGCGACATTGATAACCATGTCGGAAAAGTCGCGTCCCAGTTTTCCGAGCGATGCCAGCAGCGGATTTCCTTCACTCCTCAGCTCCTGCTCCTGTGGAGAAATCCGGGCAATCGCCCGGGATGATGCTATATCCGCCCAGTACTCCCGGGTGGGGCTGAGCAGAAACAGATTGACGTCGGTGATGCGGGAGACAGCGCTGAAAACATCGAGGTGATACTGCGGCAGGTAGGAAATGCCGAACAGCGTAATCCTTTCAGGAAAAGCGGCATCACTGCCGACTCCTTTGTTCAACGTGCGACAGAACTGTTCCCGAAGATTGCCACGGTGCGTTTGGTTACTGCCGACCACAAGCTCCTTCCAAAGCCGCTGCTGCCAGGCATTATCGGAGACAGCCGGCACGCTGTTTTCCCACTCCGCCAGCATTTCAGGACGAAACAGCGTGTACTGATCAAAGACGTCTGCGATTTTTTCGGCCAACTGGAACAGCTTGACGCCGCTGCTGTCTGCAGCCAGGTAATTGAGCAGCGGAGCAAATTCCGGGCGATCAAGGAAACGCGGCACAAGTTCCATCAGTTTCCAGGTCATGACTTCGGGGCTGAAGCAGGATGTTTCTGGAATTTTCTGCAAAACCAGGCCAAACAATTGCCAGATTATTGCGTTCGGAAAGGGATAGGTGCAGTTTGCCCAGACGCCGAAGGTCGAAGCCAGCTCCATTGCCAGCCAGCGCTGCATCCCCCTGCTCTGCACAACGATAATTTCCGTTTCGAGAGGATTCGACAGCGGCTGCGCCAGAACAGCGGAAAGTGCTGAGGCAAGTTTTTCCATCCGATTACTGCTGTATATCGCAAGAGCCATGATGTACCTGTCTGCAGCGTAGAGTAAGGTTGACTATGTTTCGATTACTTCGACAAGCTTACTGAATCGCAGATGTAGTTTTCGGGGAATAAACTCAAAGAAGGGGAGGTACTTCCGTTTTCAGAGCACTACATCATGAATTATAGTTAATAAAATACATTGGAACGAACTGCAAAAAATGTGGCCGGCGTTAATATATATTACTGCTCTTCCTCATGCTCGGTATCGTCACCATCGTTGCAGTCCCGATACCCGCCATCGTCTTCACCATCATCATCGTCAGGTCGCTGGGAAGCGGTTCGTTTCCTTCCACGTCCCGCCTCCATGCCGCCGGGTGCATCATCCCGCTTCATCAGCCAGGCCAGCATCGGATCGTCGATTTCCTCATCTCCTTCTTCATCGCAATCAGGGCAGACCACGCGAGCTTCGGCAGGGTCATCATCATTAATAGATTCGAATTTATCCAGCAGCCCACCATCGGTGCAGTAGCGATCTGACTTGAAGCGACATTTTTCAAGGTCACAGAGGTCGAAGAGCTGGATCTCGCTGCAGAGGCGCTGTTGGGGAGCAGCTGCCTGTGTCGGCTCTGCCCGTGCCACTACTCGCCTCCGGGGCCGTCGTATTCCATGAGAAATTCACTTGCCTTGTCCACTTCTTCCCGGCATCCAAGATACACCGGACAGCGCTGGTCAAGGGCATCAGGCACGATATCCAAAATCGGAATTTCGCCGTTGGTTGCCGCTCCGCCGGCCTGTTCCATCAAAAACGCCATCGGATTCAACTCGAAGAGCAGACGCAGTTTGCCACTGGGGCTGTCGGTGAGAGCAGGGTACATGAAGACCCCCTTGCCTTTTATCAATATCTGGTTGATATCCGGCACGAAACCGCCTGAATATCTCAGCTTGGAGCCCTTTTCCTCCAGATAACGGATGAAGCGCTCGTTGCTGGGGCTGTATTTTTTGCGCAGGCCGCCAGGAGAATAAATATTGCCGGATGGTTCCATGCGGATCCGTTCACGGGTCAGGGTGTACTCCATCAGCTGGTTCATGGTGAATTCATACACACCTTTACCGACCGAATAAACCATGGAAACCCGCGGCCCATAAAGAATATACATGGCGCCTACCATGCTGCGACCCGGCTGCAGGAGGTTGGCCCCCTGGTAAATACCGACAATGGTTCCCACCGCCAGGTTCACATCAACCAGCGAAGAGCCGTCCAACGGATCGTAGGCAACCGAAAACATTCCCTGCGGATTGCTGGTAACCTGAAAAATTTCCTCCATCTCTTCCGAGGCGATGTTGCAGACAACGCCTGAATGCTGCAGACGTTTGCGCATGATACGGTCGGAGAGAACATCAAGGGCCAGTTGTTCCTCGCCGTACAGGTTGGAGGTACCCGCCACGCCGAGATCACCGGTTCTTACCGCGTTGATCACGTATTTACTTGCTTCGGCTATTTCGCAGATCAGGTGTACGAGGTTGCCGCTGATATTCTGGTCCCGCAAATGCTGCCGCAGATCAACCTGAAACTTTGTCTTGCCGGGTACACTGAACATGGTGCTCCTCCAGAATCCGCTGATGTAATGACGTTGCAGGGTGAGAAGATACTGCAAGCAGTCCGTTTTATCAAGGCTAAATATTTTTCAGAAGCGGGTTGTTGATGCCGAAAAAACCTGCAGATCAGAGACGGGCGCTATTGTATCAATAGGCTTTCAATTGAAGAATACAATGAGCGAAAAAGTGCTGTTGGCATTCCGGCACAACGCTCTTTAAAACTATTCATTCAAGTTTTAGGCGGTCAAATCGCAATATCAAAAGCCCCGCAATGAATTACAGGGCTTTTGAGAGCTTATATGTCAACCAGCTGACTTTTGGTGAATAATGCCCTTAGCCAGTAACCCTCTGCTTCAATATTTTCCCGGCCACCTTCTTCGCGATCGACCAGCGTTACTATGCCAAGAACGACCAATCCCTCTTCCTCAGCCCGGCGCACCGCTTTCATCGATGAACCACCGGTAGTGACCACGTCTTCGACGATTACGACTCGTGTCCCGGGGGGGAGGTTTTTGCGCCCCTCTAGCCATTGTCCTGTGCCATGTCCCTTCGGTTCTTTACGGATAATAAAAGCATGCATGTTCTTGCCGTCCAGATAGGCGGCAATGGATGTGGCCGTGGCAATCGGATCGGCCCCCAGGGTGATGCCCCCGACTGCCTGAACACCCTCGACGTCCTTTATCGCATCATAAAACAGTTTGCCGACCAGAAAACCGCCTTCCGCATGCAGTGTTGTCTGTTTACCGTCAAAGTAGAAATCGCTCTGACGCCCTGAAGCTAACGTTACCAGGCGTTTCTCGTAGGACAGCTCCAGAATGATTTTTTTCAACTGTTCACGTTCACTCATGGTCGTTCATCTCCTCTTCGAATAATCCCATCTGCCGTTTTTCGACAGGTTTGGGGAATGCAACCGGGTAATTACCCGCAAAACAGGCTTTACAATAATGGGTGTTGCCGTGGCCGATCGACGATACCAAACCCTCTTCGGACAGATAGCCGAGCGAATCGGCGGTGACGTAGCGGCAGATCTCATCGATTGTGTGTGAAGATGAAATAAGTTCTTTCCGGTTGGGGGTATCAATGCCGTAATAACAGGGATAACTAGTCGGAGGTGATGAAATTCTCAAATGGACCTCCAATGCACCTGCCTGTCGAACCATTTTGACAATCTTGCGCGATGTAGTGCCACGTACGATGGAGTCATCAATTACCACAACCCGTTTGTCTTTGAGCAGTTCACGTACTGGGTTGAGCTTGATTTTGACCCCGAAATGGCGAATGGATTGGGCTGGTTCGATGAACGTTCTGCCGACGTAGTGGTTGCGGATCAGTCCAAGTTCAAACGGGATGCCCGACTCTTCGGCATAACCCATGGCAGCCGGCATGCCGGAATCGGGCACCGCGATAACAACATCTGCATTAACCGGGTATTCGCGGGCCAGTTGTCGCCCCAGTTCCTTGCGTGCCAGATACACGTTTCTGCCAAAAATGGTTGAGTCGGGACGTGCAAAATAGACAAATTCAAAAATACAGGGTGTCGGGTCGATTTTTTTAAACGGGAACAGGGATTTAATGCCGAATTCCTTAGAGCAGACTACCATCTCACCCGGCTCAATTTCGCGGATGAATTCGGCTTCGATCAGGTCAAGCGCGCAGCTTTCCGAAGCGACGACCCAGGCATCTCCGAGTTTGCCGAGGCACAACGGCCTGAATCCGTTGGGATCTCGCACCGCAATCAAGCGGGACTCGGTCAGAAAAAGCAGGCAGTATGCGCCCTGGATCCGTTTCAGAGAATCGACGATGCGGTCAACCAGAGAGTTCGTCTTGGAAGCGGCAATCAGATGAATGATAATTTCCGTATCCATCGTCGTCTGAAAAATGGAGCCGTACGCCTCAAGTTCCGCCTTCAGCAACTGCGCGTTGACCAGATTTCCGTTATGGGCAACTGCGATCGAACCTCGGGAGTAATCAACCATGATCGGTTGAACGTTTTTTTCTACAGAAGCACCGGCAGTTGAATAGCGCACATGGCCGATGGCGGATTTACCCGGCAGTTTTTTAAAAACCTCCGGGTTGCTGAATACGTCGGCAACCAGGCCCATCCGTTTGTGGGCGTGGAGAGCGGTTCCGTCGGAGGAGACGATGCCGCAGCTTTCCTGGCCGCGATGCTGTAGAGCATAGAGTCCGAGGTAGGTCAGGTTGGATGCTTCGGAGTGATTATATATACCAAAAACGCCGCATTCTTCTTGAGGACGGGACAGATTCATGGGCACAGGCTCCATTCAATTGACTCAGATCATTTGTTTTCTAACATACTCAACGGCATTTTTGTAGAGAATCAAGCCATCCCCCTGTTCAGGCAGGGTTTCCCTCGTCCAGCGAGGATGCTGTGTGTAATGGACAAACGCCTCGGGATGTGGCATCAGCCCCATCAGGCGACCGGTCGGATCACAGAGAGCGGCTATCGCATTCGTTGAACCGTTGGGGTTGGAAGGGAAATCCATGGTCGGCTCGTTGTAATCGGGATCGGAATATTTCAGAACTGCCAGATGAGCGGTCTCTATCCGTTCAAGGGTTGCAGGGCCGTCGCAGAGAAATTTTCCTTCACCGTGGCGCACCGGCAGGTAAATCCCACCGGCGATTCCGGCGGTAAAAACGCATGGAGAAGAGGTGTCATTCTTCAGATATGTCCAGCGATCCTGAAAACGTCCGCAGTCGTTGTGGGTCAGCGTTACCGTTTGGCGGAGGTAATTGCCGTCAAAGCCGGGCAACATTCCCATCTTTACCATCAGCTGGAAGCCGTTGCAGACCCCCAGTATCAGCTTGCCGGCCGCAATAAAGCGGGTGAATTGATCCACCAGTTTCTCACCACTGCCGCTGACGGTAGCATGCTTCAGACGATTGGCCTGTGCCTTGGCGCTTCCCAGGTCGTCACCATCAAGAAAGCCGCCGGTCAGGTTAAGAAAGTGAAAATCATCCAGCAGTATTTCCCCGGATAATATTTCGGCAATATGGGCAATGATTGTTTCATCAAACCCCCCCAGTCGGCAGGCATGGGCGGCTTCCATCTCGCAGTTGGTGCCGTTGCCGGTTATGACGATTGCTCGCGTTGGTTTCATGTGGTGCTGTTCTCCTTGGTACAATTTTTGACTATCAAACCATCATAATTCCAGTGCCATAGTGTGACATCTGGCTGTCGGAAGTCAGCAGCTGCATACCTTCGCTGCGAGCCTGGGCAATCAGGATACGGTCAAAAGGGTCTTTGTGCAAAAGGGGAAGAACGTCAACTGCCAGAGCGTGATCCGCAGAAACAGCAACTTCCTCATACCCGTTGATGACAAGCTGCTTCCGAAAACGAAGTGGATCCACCGTGAAGTCAGCGCGACCCAGGCCACGCTTGATGATAATTTCCCAAATGCTTGCAGCGCTGAAAAAAAGTGTATTTGATGTGTCAAGCAACAGAGTGCGAGCCTCAGTGGAAAGTTTGTCCGGCTGGCCGGCCGACCAGAGGAGGATATGAGTATCCAGCAGCAACCTCACTCTCCTCTCCCCTCAAACAAGGCTGTTATCGAACCGCTTTCCATGCTGTCAAAATCATCCGGGACGGATATTTCACCGGACATAAAGCCAATGCGTTGCTCCGAACCCTGCTTTTCAGGCGAAAAGGGAATAACCTTGACCATCGGTTTGCCAGCTTTGGCTATGATAAAAGGTTTACCGTGGGAAGCATCTTCTATCAGGCGTGAGAGGTGGGTTTTTGCTTCGTGTATATTAACTGCCAGCATGATGGAACCTCCTCTAGTGAACTAACGTTGGTTAGTCTACTACGCCTGTGACATACACACAAGAAAATTAGCAGAAAGCGTCCCGTTCGATAGTTGTACAAATCATAAACGTTGACTTATGGCGTGGCGCTTTCCTGACAATATTCGGCGATAGCGTCCATAAATGTTTTGCCGTAGCGCCTCAGTTTGTGTTCTCCAACACCGCTTATCTGCAGCATCTCATGGTTTCGGATCGGCCTGGTGCGAGCCATCTCCGCCAGTGTCGCATCGGAAAAAACTACAAATGGCGGAACACCGGCAGCATCGGCAATCTGTTTACGGATCGCCCGCAAGGCATCAAACAGTGCCTGATCATAATCTTTGCGGCCGCCGGTGCGCTTTTTACCCTTTTCAACGGTCTGTACCGCATCACGCGGCCTGCCGAGGATGACGGGCAGTTCTCCCTTTAAAACCGGACGAGCCGCCGCTGTCAGTTTCAGCACACCGAAATGGCTGAAATCCTGTGCCAGATACCCCAGGTGAATAAGCTGGCGAACGATATTTTCCCATTCAGCAGCCGAAGTGTCAGCTCCAATGGCGTAGGTTGAGAGCAGATCGTGCTTAAGCTCCCGCACCCGCTGATTTTTGCTGCCACGCAGTACTTCGATAACATGCATCATGCCGAACCGCTCACCGACGCGATAGACACATGAAAGCGCTTTTTTTGCCAGCTCGGAAGCGTCGAATTGCTGCGGTGGATCGGTGCAGATATCGCAGTTGCCGCAGTCATGATCACGCTGATCGCCGAAATACGAGAGCAGTGCCCGACGACGACAGGTCAGCGCTTCGGCATAACCCACCATGGCATTCAGCTTTTGCAGTTCGATCTTGACCCGCTCGGCATTATCGCTGTTTTCGATCAGTTTCCGCGCGGTCATGACATCACCCATGCCGAACAGCATCAGCGCCTCTGACTGCAGGCCGTCACGTCCGGCACGCCCGGTTTCCTGATAATAACTCTCGACGCTTTTGGGCATGTCATAATGCACGACAAAACGCACATTCGGCTTGTCAATCCCCATGCCAAAGGCAACTGTCGCCACCACAATGCGGACATCATCCTTGCGAAATGCGTCCTGTACCCGTCTGCGTTGCTCATCCGGAAGCCCGGCGTGATACGCGGCTGCCGAGAATCCCGCCTGCTGCAAACGTTCGGAAATTTCTTCAACCCGCTTACGGCTCAAAGCGTAGACAATTCCGGCTTCATCCTGTCGTCCGGTCAGAAACGAACCTAGTTGCGCCATCGGTTTCTGTTTGGGGATGACGGTGTAGCTGATGTTCGGGCGATCAAAACCGGCGACGAAAACCTTTGCAGTGCTGATTCCCAGCTGGTTGATGATGTCCTGCCTGGTTTCCGGATCGGCAGTGGCTGTCATGGCCACGATCGGAACATCCTTGAAAAGCGGCCGCAAACGGCCGAGTTGCGTATAGTCAGGGCGGAAGTCGTGTCCCCACTGGGAGATGCAATGAGCTTCATCAATGGCAATCAGGGAAAGTTTTGCTGAACCGAGTCGCTCCAGAAAGTCGGGCATCATCAGTCGTTCAGGAGCTACGTACAGCAGATCAAGCGTACCGGCATCCATCTGCTGCACAACACGCCCGGCCTCGGCAGGTGAGAGTGATGAATTAAGGCAGGCCGCCTGCACGTCATTGGCTGTCAGCGCATCAACCTGATCCTTCATCAGAGAAATCAACGGTGAAACCACAATCGCCACGCCATCCCGGTGCAGTGCCGGTATCTGATAGCAGAGCGACTTACCGCCACCGGTCGGCATCACCAGAAAAACATCTTCGCCCGCGATCACCCGCTCGATGACATCCTGCTGGGGAGCCCGAAATTGGTGAAAACCGAAGACGGTTTTCAGGGTATGGCGGATAGCAGTAAACATATCCTAGATTACTTTTTGCTGTATTTCAGAGGTCTTTCAAACAATCGCGGTTGTGGTGCTTCAACGATTTTGCGTTTATTCCAAACAATCCCGTTACGCTCAGTTCCTTCTTCTGAAATTTCATTACCCCACGCAACCCAACCAGGCTGAGGATGACGGCAAAACATTTCAAGATAAGGACCAGGGCTACACGACTCAATTAGCTTATATTGTTCATCTGGCTTACGAGAATGTTCTCGCTTATTTGTCGAGATTATATTTACTTGCCTTCGACCAGCGTCTAGAGTTCTCATTTTGCCGCGAACTCCAAACAGAATCAGTTCTGTAACATTCCGGAAATAAAAGCCAACTCCGCGGCCATCAGGCCCACCATCTTTTCTAGTTTTGTACCAAACAAGGTTACTCTTGTAAGTAAACCCCCAACGTCGCATGACTTCAAGCCCTTCAGCAAGAAGAGCATTTGGAACCCATAGGTACAAATGGCTTTTATCTGCAGACACATTTTGAACGGGTAACGCCATTATTTCTTCAAGCTCCATTGTGGGATATCGCAATAAACGTTGGTGCTCTGGCGCCATCTTACCGGTTCGATTTTGAAATTGCCATGGAGGATCAGCCAATATAGTTCCAAAAGGACCCGTTACTCTTTTATTAAAATCGTCCACAGCGTTGCAGTGTTGCTTGCTCATCAGATGTCCTCGATATAAAGCGATTTTTTAATCCCTTCGGGTAAATTCCCCGCCGCTTGCGGCGTTGCTTGGTTTTTGG
>JBAXVE010000066.1:0-18000 GCA_037129245.1 Desulfuromonadales bacterium | reverse complement strand
CCAGCACGAGCAGTGCGGCCAGGATTGACTTCTTCAGCATGAATGTATTCCTCCTTTAGGTTGTGGTGCAGATTTATTTGTAGTAATGGCACTATAGCAGACATTTGTTACAATAATGTTACAGGAGTGATAATGTTTAGTAAAACTTACGGGCTCGATCACGCTTTTTTAATTGTGAACGAAAACAGGGAGCCCTTGCCTGGTTCACTTGTTACTGAAACTGTACCACCGTGTAGTTGGACTATGTGCTTAACTATGGCCAATCCGAGACCGGTTCCACCCTGTTCTCGTGTCCGGGCCTCGTCAACCCGGTAAAAGCGCTCGAAAATCCGTGGCAGATCTTTGAACGGTATGCCGATTCCGGTATCCTTTACAGAAACCTTGACATATTCACCGTCATCCTCGGTAAAGAGCCGGACATTCCCCCCTTCCGGGGTGTACTTGATAGCATTTTCCAGCAGATTGATGATGACCTGCTCGAGCCGTCCCTGATCTGCACTCACACGTGGTAAAATCCCGGAAATACCTTCACTGATTATGGTGATATTTTTCTGAGATGCGCGCTCCTGCAGCAGCATGCTAGCCTTTGACAGGGTACTGGAAATATCAAGCGAGTTTAGCTCCAGAACGGTATCCTTTGCCTCCAAGCTAGAAAGAGTGAGAATATCATTGATCAGGTTGGTCAAACGTTCAGAATGGTTTGAGATGATCTCGACAAAGCGCCTGGTACGATCTGGGTCAGACTCTATGACACCATCAAGCAGGGTCTCGGCATATCCCTTTATAATTGTCACAGGCGTGCGTAGCTCATGAGAAACATTGGCGACAAAATCACGTCGTATGTTTTCCGCATTTTTCAGATCGCTGATATCGTGAAATACCGCCACAATCCCCTGCCGGTCTCCATCAACATCAAGTGGGACCCAATGAGTAAATAGAGTGGTGTCATTGGGCTGAATGTTGATTTCCCTGATAAGCTCACTCACATCCTTATTAACAAGTTCGCTGAATGCTTCCTGCAGATCTGGATGCCGTGATATCTCTAGAAGTTTTTTCCCCTCAACTACACCAGTAATAGAGAAGAGTCTGCGAAACGCAGGATTTATCATTATGATGGTTCCATCAAGTGCGGCCACCATAACCCCTTCACCCATGCTTCTCAGTATAGTATCCAGTCGATGGGTCTCTGATGAAAGACACCGTACCTGATCCCCAATCCTTTCTGACATATCATTGAGCACGGTAGCCAGAAAACTGATCTCATCGTCAGATACCACCGGAATTTTGGATTTGTTATCACCATAACCGATCCGGGCCGCTGCATCAGCCATATCGCGCAAGGGCTTCGTTGTCAGACTAGATAGCGTGTAGCTGAACAGAAGTGCAATCAGTATTGTTACTGCAGTTGCACCTCCAAGCATCCCGTGCAGTGAGTTACGAGCCGAGGCAAGATACTCGAGTGGCATAGCAAGCCTAATGATGCCTTTCACCGAGTTATCGCCATACGGCACTGCTGAATAGAGCATTGTAGTTCGCAGGGTATCGGAGTACCTCAAAACACTCCCGTGACCGTTTTTTAGCGCATCCTGTACTTCAGGACGATGTAAATGGTTTTCCAGTTGGGCCAACTGTGCTTCTTTAACATCAGAGTCACCAGTAACAGTCCCGTCAGGTGAAATTAGAGTGACCCTGGCTTTGATTGCTGATCCAATTGATGTTGCAAGCTTTTGCGGCGACGTCGTCTGGTTATCGCTCATCACCAGTAAACGCGCCAGCCCAATTTGGCTTGATAAGTTATCACGACTTTCTTCAATCATTTCTTTTTGTATTGAATGACTGAAATAAAGATAGAAACCGCCCGTTATCAACACGATCAAAACGATGTAAGATAGTAACAGTTTAGTTCGGAATCCCATATTACTCCTCGATTTTATAGCCAAAACCACGAACGGTTTTGATAATGTCGCCCGGCGATCCTAGCTTTCCACGCAGGCGGGTCACGTGAGTATCGATCGTACGAGTGTCACCGATGGCATTGTAATTCCATACATTCTGCAGTAGCTGCTCTCGGCTCTGAACAAATCCTTTTTTTTCTGCAAGAAAGTTTAACAATTTAAATTCTGTACCGGTCAGTTCAATCTCAATGCCGGCACTTATCACAGTATGACGATGCTTATCGATGACTATTTCGCCGAGGGTCAGCAGATTTGACACAGGAACAGGAGTAGCCTGCTCAAAGCGCCGCATGACGGCTTTTACCCGTAACGACACTTCCCGCATGGAAAATGGTTTTACGATATAATCGTCAGCACCGACTTCAAATCCGACCACACGGTCAATTTCGTCGCCTTTAGCAGTAATCATAATTATCGGAATGTGTGCAGTTCGTTGTTCCTTGCGGAGAGCCTTACAGACCTCCGTACCCAGCAGGCTCGGCAGCATCAGGTCCAGCAAAATCAGGCTCGGTGGATCTGTATTAGCTTGTTCAAGCCCCAGTTTTCCATCGTGGATACAAATCGGGTCGTATCCTTCTTTCTGAAGATTAAACGCCAAAAGCTCCGCAAGATCTTTTTCGTCTTCGATAATCAAAACTTTCTTCATGTCACTCTCCCGCTTACATGAAAGTACGCTACGGCAGCAAAACGCTTTTGCCATTGATTATCTATAGCATACGATTATTACAACCGTGTTACAGGAGCATAACAATTGTGTAGAAATTACATCCACGTGGTGAATAGGCTAAAAATTCACAAAAAATTTATCTGATCTTAACACAATCGCAATATTGGTTGTGTATAGTCCTAGAAAACAGAAAATGGAGATATGTATGGCGAAAATACGACTGAACGAAGACTATTACTTCTGGTGCTGTGATTGGTGTGATTCTGAGAACCTGGTTTTATGGGCCAAATTGCAGGATGGAGCCAGATGCGGAGCTTGTCACAGGGTCATGAGTCTGCCGGAAACAAACAATGAGGTTAGCAACAGCACGATAGCAGCTGGTCTCTTTTAGCTATGATTCGATTGATTGAGTATCTGGCACGGTAGTGGCGTTCCCCACTGGAGCTCGGGTAAACCGAACTCGATAAGCAAATCGCAAAATTCCGGCAGTTAAATGAGTTCATTTACTGTCGATGACGAAGTGGCATATTTGAATGTAAATGGTGGCATTGAAAGTACCCAAAAAGGAGCATGACGTGCATTCCGTATCTATGCAGCATTATGGCATCAACCGGCACGAATATGAACATCCGCCGGCATTTTTTGTCTCTCCTGACGCCCCTCGTTCCGACAATGGAGCCTGGGAGCGGCTTGAGCTGGAACATATTATCGTCTTCAAACAGATCATGCCGGTATTCCAACCGATAGTTTCGCTGGAAGATGGCATCATCCATGGTCACGAGTCTTTAAGCCGTTTGGTTCATGGCGGCAGGATCAGCAACCCGGAAGAGCTGTTTGACAAGGCTCGTATCCACGGCCTGACATCGGAAATAGAGAAACTGTGCCGCGAAAAAGCGCTTTCACTTGCCAGGGATACTAAACTTGAAGGGATGATTTTCCTGAATGTCTGTCCGGCACTCCTGCATACTGAAGGGCACCGTCCCGGCTTTACCGCCGAATTGCTAAATCATCTGGGGATCGAACATTCACGGGTTGTATTCGAATTGACAGAAAAAACGCTGATCAATGACTATGACTTGTTCGAGCGAGGCGTGGCCCATTACCGTTCTCAGGGGTACCGCATCGCCATAGATGATCTGGGAGACGGTTATGCCGGCCTCAAAATGCTTTCCCAGGTGGTACCCGACTACGTCAAACTGGCCCGTTTTCTGGTCAGCAATATTGATACATCCCCTACCCGCCAGGCATTGGCTGACGCTCTGGTATGCTTTTCCAAGAAAATAGGGGCCAAAGTCATTGCTGAAGGCATAGAACGCCCGGAAGAGCTGCAGTATTTCCGTTCCATCGGAACAGAGTATGGACAGGGCTACCTCCTGGCACGCCCTACATCTGTACCTGTGCATACTACATCGATTGACTTGTCCGGGTATTACGATACAGCTGACATTAAATCAGGGCATCTCCACTGCAGATTATCAAGGACTGCCTGCGCCTGACAACTGCTCTGACACCCACCTATCAGACAATAATCTGTGAGATCTGATTGCGGCAAGGAGCTTGGCTGTCGTGAATGGTTTAGCAAGAAACGCCGCCATATTATCCTGCATGATACCATGAATCGCATCGCTTGAATAACCGGACATGAACATAGCCGGCAGACCAGGCAACAGCTCCTTGAGACGGCGATATAATTCTGGACCATTCATCTGGGGCATCACCACATCGGTCAAAAGCAAATCAATTGAAAGATTTCCCTGTCTTGCCAACTCCAGTGCAACGGAAGGTAAAAACGTCGACACAACTGTGTAGCCGCTGTGTTCCAGGATACTGCGGGTTGTTTCCATAACCAGTTCATCGTCCTCAACAAGCAATATGGTATACACTCCCGCTGCCGGTGCTGTTAGTTCTGACATCAATATTTCCCCTGCTGGTGTTATTGAATGTGTTAGTTCCGTATCGTCAGTGACTTCGATAGATCTGCATGATGTAGATCACAATCTCGATGGCAATCAGAATTATTATAATCCATTCGAGTCGGGCCGATCGGCGGGCATGTGAAAGGCTCGTGAATACGTCGGTCATGTCCAGCAGCGTTTCTGACTTGTGTTTGATTTCAAGGTAGCGCTGGTTAAGTTCAAACAGACTGGCCATCGTAGTATACAGGCGATCTGCTTCCGGGTTGTCCCAGGTTATGTCGGGCTTATCCAGAACCATAATGTGGGCAATCGAAGTAAATTTGAAACTGAGAATTGAAGACGCCAGTCTGGCCATATCCCGATCGGGTAGTTCCAGTTTGCCCTTGCCAAGGTTGGAGATTAACCCCTCAACCTCATCAAAAACGATGTCTATTCGCTCCTCAATCCGTTCCAATGCCACCGATTTGGCGATCACAAAACAGATGATATCAAGAAAAGCCAGATTATATCTCGGCATGACCGCACAATCATTGGCGATTGCAGGCGTGCGCTCAGGGTCAACTTCCAGGCGGTATTCCTCGCGATAGGGCAACTGCGGCTGCCCCTTCAAATGGTCGGCATATTGCGGGATGTTGTCAAGGAAACGGGCAATGATATCACCCGAGCAGTTGAGGAACACGACACCGCCGAAGTAGTACAGGTACACCCGTTCCGCGTCATTACCGGTGGCCAGGGCAAATGTCACCGGATTGAGTTTCATCGGCTCTTCCCAGCGATATTTGCGAGTAATGCCGAGTTTAATCGCCAGTCGATTTAAATCAAGCTCTCCACCAAATGCGAAAGCCTTAAACGTAAAAAGTTCCATCATGCCCTTCGCTGCGAAATCCTCTCCGCAGACTTGTCCCTTAATTCCCGGAATTCAGTGATCAAGATTCTTCAGCTTGGCCGCCTCATCCCTACCGATTTCGCGCAGGCCGGGATCGTCAGAATTGCTCATTTTCTGGACAAGCTCCTCCCACTCGTAGCTCGTGACATTCGCTTCCGGAGGTAATCGACGTATTCTACCAGCGATCCCAGCGTAAATCGATTTTTTGTCAACCATAATCATCCCCTTCTGAATTCATACAAAGCCATTCGCCAAAGTATCCTTATACCATACTTTATGTTACAATCATGTTTCAAACGTGAAAATAATGTGTCACGACTTTTCCATTGACCTGACTGTTTTTGTTGCCCTGTTTAATGATTCATAGGGATTGGACCAGTAGCCACATAGAATACAGCGTGTAAACTGTACTACCCCCGTTTCAAGAATAATTTCATGCTGCATGACTCCGATTTTTGCTTTGCATTTCGGACAACTCATTCAAACCTCCCGAAGGTAATATAATTCCTATTTATTTCGAACTGCGGATAGCTACCAGCCTGCCCGGAGATACATTTTCACGAGTGCACCAGAATTCTTCCAGCTCCTCCACCAGCAGCCTGTCCAATCCCGAATCCCTGATGAACTCTTCACGAAGAGCGGCGTCAGCCTGGGCAACTATGATGGGCAATAGCGTGTTCATGTACATCAGGGAACTCTTTGCGAGTTTCAGGCCGACATCGAAAAGATTGTCGGGAATATCGCCGTTCAGCAACCGCTGATGCCTCAATTCAATCGAAACAATCCGCTTGATGGTATCGCGCTCACCGTCACCGGCCAGCAATCCGTAACGGTTACCGATTGCATTCTGAATGGTAGTAACAACCTTAACGAGTATTTGTTCCTCTTTTTCAACCAGTTCAAGACGCTGTTGAATATCCTCGATGGTTCCCTTTTTCTGAGACAGAGCTTCAAGCCCTTCCATCAGGCGGGAAAGTCGTTTTTGCCCCATCCTGCCCAGCAGGTCGCTGGCGAGCAGGCCAGCCACCAGCAGTTCTTTGAAAAGTCCCGGTTTTAGAGTGTTCAGTTCGTTCCAGCTCGCTGAGAGCATTGCAATAGTGGCGCTGTCAGGGATGCCGCGGGCAAAAAACACCATCTTGTTGATTCGATCCGAGGCCTCCTCCATACGCTGAATAATTCCGATCAGGCGCATGAAGTTTGCGCGTGCAGTTTTCCCGGAAACGCTGTCGTCGTTAAGCCGTTCATCGCAATACTTGCCGATATCGAGCATGAGCCGCTCAAAAACCTGGTCGTTTTGCCTGATTGACTCCTGTTTTGCCATAAGGATCGACAGGATAGTATTCCGCGGCATATCGGCACCTTCTGCCGCCTGGAACATCAGGTAGCTCGCCAGAGCCTGACGCGCATTCTCCAAGAGTGTTAAAGACATAGTATGCATCAGAGAGTGGTCTTCAATCTGCACATGGTCGTACGCTACCGACGTGACAGCCATACTTCAACCCTGTTGTTGCGCAGTTTTCCATCTTTCGTACCTCCTTGGGCAAGCGGCATGATGGCCCCCATCCCTTTTTCCACTGCCGGCCTGATGCCACGCGCCGTCAGTTCTCCCGACGTCAGCTTTGTCCACTGTTCGGACACTTCCAGGGCTTTCTTCCCTTCGCTGACATCACAGAAACCAAACAGCATGATTTTGCGCCCCTGCAGTTCCTTGCGGTCAAGAGCGTGAATCAGACGATCAAAGTCGCGTCGTGAACGATTGTCGAAACTGATCGTGTCGGGACGGAATCTGAACGAGAGCGAAAGCCGCTCCGCACCTTCAACCAGGCTTCTGAACTCGGGTGTGGTACTCGCTGACAGCACAGGAGTTTCTGAACGTACTGTGAGAGATACGAAGCCGTTCTTTTCAAGGACTTCCTGTCCATCGTCAGAAAGTACGAAATCTACGAAATCACGCGAAAGCGCGTTAGCGGTCTTGGGGGGCAGGTACATGAAAAGGCGCCGAGAAAGGGGATACTCCTCCCGGGCAACGGTGAAAGAATTCGGATAAATCGGTCCGCCGGCGTCACTCGACGTTATTGCCAGCGCCTTGCTGCTTTTTATGTAGGGCAGCCCGATAAATCCAATTCCATTGGAATCATTGGCCACTTCAGTCGACAACAGGGTGCTGTCTTCGAATCGCTTGGCATTTCCGCTCAGTTTTTTCTTGTCCAGCACCAGCGACTTGAACGTATCAAAGGTTCCCGACTTGTCGTCGCGGGCGTACAGCGCGATGGCCTTGTCGGCGCCACCGAGCTCTTTCCAGGATTTCATCTCGCCGGCAAAGATCGCGCCGATTGTGTCCTTTGAAGCGCTAGAGAGCGTGTTCACCGTATTTACGATTACCGCCAGCCAGTCAAGTCCGATTACGTGTTCACTGCCGTAGCGGCTGAAATCTCCCTGCGAAGCCAGCTTATCCAGCTCTTCCTTCTTTATCGGGCGCGACGACATTCCGATGTCACACAGCGACTTTTCAAGCCCTTCGAATGCGGTTCCGGAACCGTGCGACTTGATGTCAACCGCCCATGCTCTGGTGCCCCCCATGCTGCCGATGATCCTGATCTCCTCTTCTTTCGCTCCAGGCTCACGGCGGGTCTTGTGCGCCCCTTTTCGTTTCAGGAACTCTTCAACAAGAGCCGGAGCCAGTTTGGCGCCAATGGTGTTTGACCCCTGCAGCTTGAGTACCGTTTCTATCCTTTCGGCGAAAAACAGGTACCAGGCGCCCCAGCAAAGGACAGCCAGCATCACGGCAGCCGAGCTGCCACGCAACAGAAATTTCCTGCGGCGCCGTTTTTGCTCGACGATCTTCTCCTGCTCCGCACGGGCAAGTTGGTCACGGTGCTGATAGTGCTCAAGAGCGGCAATAAATTCGTCACAGGTTTGGAAACGGTGATCGGGTGAACGCGATAGTGCCCGGCTTATTATTTCCGCCAGTTCCTGATCAAGCTTGGGAAGTTTCTGGCGAATATCGGGGATGTCCTCTTCCATCTGCCGCATCAGCTGGATAATGGTCGTGCCGGCTTCGCGAGGCGGTGCACCGGTGAGCATCTTGTACATGAGCATGCCGACCGAATAGATGTCGGAACGGCGATCGATCGCCTTGGGGTTTACAATCTGTTCCGGACTCATGTAAGACGCTGCGGCGAACAGGTTTGCACTTGTACCTGCCTCCAACAGCAGGTGACTGGAGGCGCCGAAGCCATCCAGCTTGACCTCACCGTTCCTGGCTACAAGTACGTTTGCAGATGAAACCTCCCGGTGGATGACCCCACGTCCGTGAGCAAAGGAAAGTGCTTTCAATACCTGTTTGATGACGTGCAGCGTCGGAAGTTCTTTACTGCCACCGTGGTGATTGATGATTTCGTCAAGCCGGTAGGAGTTGAAATACTCCTGAACCAGGTAAAAGCCACCCTCATCTTCGAAAAAATCGATGGCCTGCAGAATATTACGGTGATTCAGATGGGCAAGATTTTTCGCCTCGGCATAAAAGCTGTCCCGCAGTTTTGCGGAATCACCGTTGTGCCCCCCTTTGAATACCTTGATAAAATATGAACGTCCCTCGGCAATATCCGAAGCGTGATAGAGCACCGTGCCGTTATCGAAGGTAGCAATTTCTTTCTGAATGGCATACTTATTGACAAACATTCCGTCTTGCATATCGATTCCTTGTCATTTTTGATGTGGTCGCTACATGGATTTTTCAGGAATCGATAGTATCAAAAGCAAGGTTACAAAGGGGTGCCGTGTTGGTGAAATGTTAGTTACCAACAAAATGTGCAGGTTTGAAATGTTGGCAGAAATTGGATCCGGCTTGGTTAGGGGCCTTCCCCATCCGCCAGGCGTCGATTTATTTCGTCGATTATCTGCGGCACGTCTTCCAAAGCATCGGCAACGTAATGGGCGCCGCCACGGGAAAGTTTTTCGCGGGCGCGTATAATACGGGCATTTCTATCGTCTTCAGACAGCAGTTTAAGTTCATCTTCAGTAAGCCCGACCTCAGTACCGGTTTTTGCGATGGCGATGGTCCACATGCCGGCATTCAGCCCCTCTTCGACATCAGGCAGTGAATCACCGATCTTTACGATTGCTTCCATCGGGTAGATCTGCAACTCCAGAGCCGCCTTCAAACACATCCACGGGTGCGGTCGACCTGCCGGAACATGGTCAATGCAGATACTCACGTCCGGTTCAAAACCTTTACAGCAGGCTTCAACGGTAAGCTTGCGAAGCATTTCTGAGGTAAAACTACTGGTCGTGCCAATAGCTACACCCATATTTTTTAAAGCCCTGATGGATTCGAGCGCGCCACTCACCGGTTGTCCGAATTCACTCAGGGAGGCTGTCTGAAGTGGAATAAACTCGCGATACAGACTGTATATGTCGCGCTGGGTCGGGTACATGCCGTGAACCTGTTCCCACTGCAGTGCAACCTGATCCAACTCGCATATCGACTCAAGCTGTGCACGCTGGCCAATTCCCATTGTCGTTCGAACCTGAGATGTTCCAAGCTGGACTCCATGGCGCCTGAACAGTTCGACAATCAGGTTGACTGAAGCGCAGGCACCATAATCCACAATAGTTCCGTCCCAATCGAGGATTACACCCATGACTGGGCCGGTATAGGTACGGCGGTACGAGTAGGTATTCATACGGAGTTCTCACAATTCTGGTTTTAGTCGTCGGTAATGATAAAAAAAGCGGCACCGATAGATACCGGTGCCGCATTGATCAAGCCATAACATTTTCAGCAATCATTTTGAACGATTCTCGTCTGCAAGTCCCAAAGCCGACATCATCGTCAGGTAAATATGGGTATTGTCGATAATGCGCGTTCCCGGATACCAGCTCCCCTCGAATCCACTGAAGCCGTTTGAGCCCGCCCCTCGAGCATACAGGGTGACCAGTTCATTAGTGTGGGCATTAATCCCTTTTTCTCCAAAACCGTAGGTTACCTCTGAAGGATCATAGTAGTACGATACGCTGGAATCGTATCCGGCAGGTGCACCGCCGTCGTTGATCGGGTTCTGTTTGGGCAGTTTCCCCTTCGGCAGATCCTTTTTGAGTCGCATGTAACTGTTGCCATGGTCGGAGGTCACGATTACCAGGGTATTGTCCCAGGTCAGGTTCGGGCTGGTTTTGCTGTCGATGAAGGCCTCGATGCTCTTAACGGCGTTATTCAAATCCCATACACCGCCAATCATGCCGGCATAATCGTTCGAATGGTTCGCCCAGTCGATGTCGCCCTGCTCGACCATCAGGAAGAATCCGTTGCTGTTTTGGGACAGTACTTTGAGAGCAGCCCTGGAGGCATCCGCAAGGGTCGGGTTCTCGACGGATCCGCGATTAATGGTTGCGCTGCCATCGTTACTTACTTTGTGGTACTCAAAGTTTCCACCAACGCCACCATAGAGGCCAAAGAGCTTCTTGCCGCCGGCTACTGCGGCATCCGCTGCTGCAAGCAGGGATGAGCTGCCAACGACACCTGCCTTGCGTTCAACATACGTGTATCCGGAGGTTGTCGAACTGTTTTTCAGAAGGTTGTATTCAGGCTCGCCGATGTACTGGTAGGCGTTTTTACCGGTGATACCGGCAGCGTCGTTGTAGTTCGGATGGCCACCACCAATAACGACATCCGGACGAACGCTGGTGATCATTTCCTGTGCTATCTGGGTGTAGTTGTTACGGCTCTTGTTGTGGCTGGCGAAACCGGCCGGCGTAGCGTGGGAGAAAGGAACCGTGCTGATAACACCGATGGAGGCCTTTCTCTGATTGCGGTACATTTCGGCTATGGTGACAAGTTTACCGTTATCGGGCTGCTTGCCGCTGTCCGGTTGCTTGCCGCCGGTGCGCCAGTTGATATTGCCGGAATCGGTCTTGAAGCCGGTGGCAAGTGCCGTCGCTGCGGATGCGGAATCAGTGGCAGGATTGTCAGGGTTGGCGGTGTCAGCGGCGCTCAATTTGAGCTTGGTGCCGAAATAGGAGGTTTGCCCAGTGGTATCCTGGCGATAAGGGAGTTTGCCCCCTTTGGAAGGATCATAGCCCATCGTTGCGGTGAAGCTGGAGCTGTTCTGCGGATCAAAGTCATTGCCAGTGATGGTCTTGGTTGAACCATTCGCAAAAGCGTAGCGGTTGTAGGTCTGAACGTCCCAGCTCGATACGGCGCCTTTATAGCTGAAGGTCTGGTGTTCAATTCCTGATTCGGAAGTTCCGTACAGATAATTGTTGGCTGCACGCTCGTGTTCAAGCTGCATTCCGTCACCGATGATCAGTATCACGTTCTTTGCAACCGGAGAAGATGACGATGTCGTCCCGCATCCTGCGATAGTCAGAACGAGGTGAGCAATGACGATAAACGAGATAACCGCTCTGTTTTTTCTCAAATTCTGTAACATTCGTAAGTGTCCTCCCTGTACTTGATTGACCTGCAGAAATTTACCCGCACCGTTTCCGGTGCGGGCATTGATTCAAAAAACCTTATTTAACACGGGGTGCCAGTGATACGGTTGCTGAAGATCCCCATTTCTTGGCTCTCCAGAAGTACTCACGAACCGTCATCAATTTCTTGTCGGAGTCGAACGAAACCACCTGGTACGACAGCACGTTCGGATCGGCATTACCGGAACCGGAATAGCCAAGACCGGAGTAATTGCCCTTCATTGGCGAGTCAACGCGGAATTCAGGCAGCAGAACGGAATTGTCCTGACCCTTGTAACATCCTCTGCCGGTCCCTGGAAGCTGAGCGGGCGAGGTGTTGTTGCCGGCAGAGTCGCAGGTGTTCAGCTGGTTGAAGTTGTCGTTACCGTGGAAGTAGGCGACGATGTTCTTGTGGCGCTGCAGGAAGGTAGTAAAGGTTTTCTCCGCATCGACCGTATCGGTGGCATCACCGGCCGGTTTTGAAAATTTGCCGACATTTGTAACCAGGTTTTCATACTTGTTACTGAAAACGGTCGTCCCGGTCGGATCGGTCAGGTGCTTACCTTCGACATCGGGTTGGTCGTGGGTAAAAATGACCGCTGGCATATCGGAACTGATTTTGGCGAGGTCGGCATCCATCCAGGCCTGGGCAGCCGTGTCGGGCCACATATTGATGAACATGAAATGAACACCGGCAATATCCTTGGAGTAAAATACTTTCTTCGTTGCATCCTGATAGGTGGTGCCATTGTAGGAAGCCTGTGCAGCAGCTTTTGATGATGTATCAAAGGTTCCCGGCTTTACAAACATGTTGTAGATAAATGCCAGGACAGAACCATCGGTTTTGGGGGACAGATCCTTGGTATATCCGATGGCATTAGATACGTCGTGGTTGCCCGGCACCAGGTAAAAAGGGAACTTCAGACCGTTGAGGTAGGTGGCTTCAAACTGTTTCCAGGAATCGTAGGCCGACTGGGCAAAACCGGCGTACCCGGTCGATGCGACATCATTCTGCGAGCGGTTGGAGATGTCACCTGTCTGGATAGCGAAATCGACATTTACGGTTCCGCCTGCGTTCAGGCCGTTGTCGTTCGGGAAAGCAGTGCCCGGCATCGTATTCATCACCGACACCATTTTTGCATTTACCTGTTGTGCGTTACTGTATCCGTCGAATACATAGCTTCCGGTCCGTTTGATGCCGTAATGGGCATCCGATGTGTACAGAAATGTCGCCGTTTTTGCTGAATTATCACTTCCGCCGCCACAGCCGGCAATCATTCCTGACAGCGCCACAACGGCTGCCAGTGAAGCGTACGTGAAACCTTTCTTTTTTACCTGCATGTTCATGTTCCTCCCGATCTATTGAGTTAACAAAATTATGACAGGCTCTATAGCATATGTATTGTTACAACAGGGTTCCAGTTCGGAAAATGTTTTGTAAACATTGGTATTTAATAATATAAGGGATTATGCTGTAACAATAACGTCACCAAATTGCTACACGATATTCATGACCGATCTGATATATTTTCTCATTTTCCGGACACCTCCTTGATCAGATCAATTACAACTCATACCGTCTTCATCGTCCTGTGCCGTACTGTTCTGCCGCACCATCGGTTTTGCTTTAAGAGTTTCTTCGTTATGGTAGCGCGGCTCTGTGGCGTAGTGACCGTATTTGCTGCGATACTTGCACCCCCCGCCTATGCATCTCCACTAACCATTACAATCAAAGCCGACAAAACTCTGCTCACCTCACCGGTTGTCCGGAGCTCAGTAGATGATACGCAATCACTGCTGCAGCAGGCGATACCTTCAGCGGATGTCAGTATCAACGCATCACAGGCGAATATCATGATTATCGTACCGGATAACCTTGCACCTGTTCGTCAGCTGAAGCCTCATACCAATGTACTGGCCGCCACCCGCCTGCCCGTGCCTGACCGCAGCTACCGTTGGAAATCAGGCTCCAGCAACGGACATACCGTACTCAGGTTGCAGGCAAACACGGCAGAAGGTGTGGCCTGCGGTTTGTACGGGCTACTGCAAAACAAGATGGGATTCCGGTTCCATCACCCGCGCGAGACTGTCATACCGATGTATGAGAGATGGCCGCTGCCTGCGTATTTCACATTCTCAGGCCGTCCCCGCTTTGAAAAGAGCGGTTTCCACCTGCATACCATGCACCCCATCGAGTTGACGGAACAGATCCTCAATCCGGATTACCCGAACGGCTATGCCGAAGTGACCCAGTACATTGACTGGTTGGTACGCAACGGCCAGAATACCTTCCAGTTTGTACTGCTGCGTGGCATCGATCGCGCACGCTGGCCTCGTCATGCGGCCCGAATCGTCGAATATGCTCACCGGCGGGGAGTAAAATGTGGAGTTCAGATATCGTTAAGCATGCTGCAGCAGCAATCGTTTCAGCTCATTACCCTTTTGCGGCCGTATCCATCGTACCGTAAACAGGTCGACGATACGCTCGCCTGGCTCTTCCAGGTTCCGTGGGATTTCGTTTCCCTAGAACCAACCATGGGAGAGCATTTGCCATTCCTTAACAGATTTATTCCTGCAGTTCAGTCACACCTCGAACGTCAGGTTGCTGAGAGATACCATGCCTTACTGATGCTTGGCACTCACGTCATCGGAGGCGCGGACGCGCCACGACAACCACAGTTGGCCAGCAGCGGCATTTTGATACATACCGTGATGTGTTACTCGCTGACAGAGGAATGCGCACCGGTCTATGGCAACCGGAATCAGTGCTTCATGCTGCAGACTGCCCGCAGGGAGCAACCGGGACGTGAAACATGGTACTGGCCGGAATCATCCTACTGGGTCGGGTTCGATACCCCGGTTCCTCTGTTGCTGCTGCCATATCTGGACGTACGACACCAGGATATTGAGACGATGGCGGGCCTGAGAGTCAACGGGCACCTGACCTTTACTTCCGGATGGGAATGGGGATACTGGCTTGTTGATTGGAGCATCGCACGCTGGTCATGGGAACTTCATGATTCAGACATTATCCGAACGAGTGACAGTCTGGCTCCATTGGGAGAGTTGTTGTCCAACCCACGGATGCAGCCGTTGTGGAGCAAAGCGCTTCGCTTGCAGAACAGCTACCTGAAGGAACGTGATCTGATGCGCTTCATGGCTGCGGCCACGCCATTTTCCGAACTTCCCCACCCATTCGATAAACCGTTTCAACCATCGCCGGAATTTCACTATTCCCGGCTTTTCGGCTCGGGCAGTGCTAAAGAGGTCAGGGAGCAGCTCGACAAACCGATCAGAGATCTGGAGGAATACAGTCGCTTGATGGCTGAGTTGACCGATACGATGAGCTCAAAGACGGGAGAGGATGTGGGATGGAAACGCCGCACAACGCCCATACAGAAAAAGCTGTCCCAGGAATTGGTTCGTGCCCTTACGGTAAGCTCGCTCAGAGCTCGTCACCGGGCGTTGACGCTGCGCGCACTGTCTGCCAGGGTCATTGAACGGAGCGGGGGAAATGGTGATCACAAAGGGAGCTCGGCCGATTTACTCAGCAAGGCGCGCCTGATTCGCCTCAAGGCGCTTGAGCTTGTCAAACAGCAGGAGCTTGGATACCGCTATCCTCTGGAGTTAGTAAACAACCGGCGAGTAGGTATGACCGCCTATCCTTTTGGGTATCTCTACCCAGCCGGGCGCCTGTATTTCTGGGAACGTGAAGAAAAGCAGGTGGAAGAGGGGCGCTTTGATCCACTCTTCATGAACCTGTGGGATGTTTCGAGGACACTGGGGTTGGGAAGTCTGTTTGTCAGGTGATCTGGATTGATTGACCCGTAAGCTGTTTCGTCACCAGCCCGTTACTGAATCTTTACCAAATAGTTGCATCGGTCATACGCAGACACGGCTATAATCTCTGTCACCATGATGCCGTTAATTCCCGGCCCGCTTGATGGCTTCATCGAACCGGGAACAACGTCAAAAATCCACATGCAGGAGGAGTTATGTTTTTAAACATGAAGTGTTTCAGCAGGGCAGGACTTCTGGCGACCGCAGCCGCTCTCATCTTTGCGCTCGGCGGATGCAGCAGCAGCGACTCCGCAAGCTCGCAGCCACTGACGGTGACAATAGCCCATTTGAACGACACCCATTCGGCGCTCGAGCCAACCAGCCAGACCTTTGCCCTTAACAGCACTTTCGGTAGCAACACCCAGATCCAGATCGGCGGTGTGACCCGTTTCAAGAGCGCCGTCGACGCCCTGCGCAGCAAGGAACAGAACGTACTGCTGCTCCATGCCGGTGACGCCGTGCAGGGAACGTTGTACTTCACCCAGTATCAGGGGAGCGCCGACTTTGATTTCCTCAATCTGCTCGGCGTGGATGCCATGACCCTCGGAAACCATGAATTCGATAAGGGGACAAAACTGACCGGCGACCTGGTCAGCCAGGCTAAATTTCCCGTCGTTTCGGCAAATCTCGATGTTTCGGGCGATGCGAACCTGAAGGGGAAGGTGCAGCCCTACACGATCAAGAGTTTCGGCAGCGAAAAAGTCGGTATCATCGGCCTTGCCCTGACCGATACCCCCAACATATCCAGCCCCGGCACGAACGTGAAATTCAATGATCCGACTGCAAGTGTCAACGCGGCTGTTTCCCAGTTGAACGCCCAGGGGGTCAATAAAATCATCGTTCTTTCTCACATGGGGTATGACGACGATATGAAGCTCGCCAAAGCGGTCAACGGGGTTGGCGTCATCATCGGAGGGCACAGCCACACCCTGCTTGGCGATCCGGCCAGTTACAAGAGCTCCGGTTACTCGACATCGGTGCCGTCAAGCGGCGACTACCCGACCGTTGTCAAGAATCCTGCCGGAAAGAATGTGCTGGTGGCACAGGCATGGGAATGGTTCAAAATACTGGGTTCCCTCAAGGTCACCTTTGACACCGACGGCAGCGTCCAGAGCTACAATGGTTCTCCGACACTTATCGTAAGCGACGTCATCAGCCAGCGCACTTCGACGACCACCCCCTACACGCCGCTCACGGTCGGCTCGGACGCTTATAAGGCGGCTGTGGCTTCGCTCCCGTCGGCTGCAAAGCTATTCGGCGAAGACCCCGCTTTCAAAGCCAAGCTGGATGGCTACGCGGGCCCCATCCAGACCCTAAAGACGACCAAAATTGCCTCGGCGGCGAATGATATGAAGCGTGGTGACAACGTCGGTCCCGGACCGGTCATCGCTGATGCCATGGTATGGAAGGCCAAAAGTCTCAACCTCAACACCCAGATCGGCATCCAGAATGCCGGAGGGGTCAGGACCGATATTCTTGCCGGTGACATTACGGTCGGAACGGTCTACACCGTGCTTCCGTTCGGGAACACCCTTGTGGTCATGGAGCTTTCCGGAGCTGACGTGAGAAATGCCCTGGAAGACGGCGTCGGCTTCCAACTGGGATACGATCCTCCCCGAACACCACCCTATATGTACGTATCCGGAGTGAGCTTCAACGTGACCAAGTCTGCCCCGGTCGGTTCTCGGGTTAGTAATGTGAAAGTCAAGGATGCCAGCGGAAATTTTGTCACCATCGATCCTTCCAAGACCTACCGCGTGGTCACCAATAACTACATGGCCGGTGGCGGAGATGGTTACAAGACCTTCAATAACACCAAAGGGTACAAGTACGACACCGGCATCGTGGATGCGGAGGCGTTTATGGATTACCTGAAACAGGTGCCGGGTGGTACAATCTCCAATCCGACAACCTCGCTGATACAGGTAGCACGGGCCAAAATCATCAGGCTGTTCGAATACTTCGTAGCTAGAAAAGAGCAACTCGGCAGGCACAAAACTTCAGCAGCAGTTGAATCCAAAAAAGCTGCGTAACCCCCAAACACCCGCGGGGAGCCTGTAATAAAAAGGCTCCCCGCTTTCTATTCAATTGATGAGGCTGTAGCAAACATCACTGCTGTCAATTGACTTCCATTAAGATCGGCCAGCGAATCAATTTCATCCCACGGATTATCACTGGAGTCACAGGAAAAATGAAAGAACAAGAAAGTCTGTGTTTCAGATGGAAAGATCAATCTAGCGCCGCCTGCCCCGCTTTTCAAAAATCCTCAGAATAACAAACGTTATC
>JBAXVE010000065.1:0-18004 GCA_037129245.1 Desulfuromonadales bacterium | reverse complement strand
TATTTTAGCAAGAAGATTCCTTATGAAAATATGAGAATAAACTCCGGAATGGTTATATTAAGACCAGAGACAAAGAGCATATTGCCCAGGTACCTGTACCTTTTTCTTCGGTCAAAACTTTTTTGTGAGCAGGTGTCATCATTAACTACAGGTAGCGCACAACCACAACTTCCCATAAAAGACATCAAACGTATTGAAATTCCAATCCCTCCCCTTGACGAGCAACGCGTTATTGCTCGTATTCTCGGCGCATTTGATGACAAAATAGAACTAAATCATAAGATGACCCACAACCTTGAAACCATGTCACAAGCCATTTTTCGTTCATGGTTCATTGATTTTGAGCCGGTCACCGCCAAGCGTGATGGCCGTAAACCTGTTGGCATGGATGACGCTACCGCCGTCTTGTTCCCAGAACATTTTATTGATACTGATATGGGGCCGATACCGGCGGGGTGGCGCGTTGGTAAAGTTAGTGAGTTAGTGAACGTTACAAGCGGAAAGCGGCCAGGAATTCGCACGGCAATTAAGACAACAGAAACGCCGACTCCTTTGTTTGGTGGTGGTGGAATCATGGGATATACCGATAAACCACTGTATTCTACAAAATTAATGTTGACTGGCCGTGTTGGAACTTTAGGTCTTATTTTCAGAGTGATTGAACCTTGCTGGCCGTCTGATAATACACTTGTAATCAGCTGTGATGATTACATCTATGAATATGCTTACCATGTGTTGAGTGAAATTGATTTTCAATCTATGAACTGCGGCTCAACACAGCCACTTGTTACACAAGGTGACCTTAAAGCTCAGAAAATAATCCTACCAACTGAAGAAATTATTGAGCGTTTTCACATTGTGACATCAAGGCTATTTGCTAAAATTGAAAGAAACGACAAACAAAATAAAGTACTTGCTAACCTACGTGAGTCATTATTACCAAAACTACTAACTGGAGAACTCTCTGTCATGAAGGCAGAGAAGCTTGCTGAGGCTGTAAAAACTGAAGCCCCATGACATCTTTGTGTCACGGGGCTTCGGCTACCTCTTCAATGTGGATGAGTCAATTCCTTTTTCACCGTTGATTTGCCAGGCTGGCTCAACGAAAGCCTTTGTAGGTTATACTGCCACTGGCAGAGAACTTTTGTTTACTATCACAACCGTTTAAATATGCAATCTCTTTCTTATTGAGGAAGAAAGTAATGCCTACCCACCGAGGCACAGAAACCACCTTCGAACTAACAACCATTGAGCGCCTTGAGCAGCAGGGCTACACCTATCAGCTTGGACTGGAGATGGACCGGCCGCACGACGAGGTTGTTTTCAGGGACGTGCTACGCGCAAACCTTGCCAACCGCTATCCCGACCTGCCGGCACCGGCGCTGGATGAAGCTGTTGCTCGAATCAGCCTCCCGGCTGGTGTTGACACCATCCGGCGAAACAAAGCTTTCCACGAGCTGCTGACGCGCGGCTTTGAGGTGAAGGTTGAGCATGCCGATGGCCGCAAAGAGCACCGGCACATTCACCCTATCCAGTGGGATAAGCCGACCGCAAACGACTTCCGAGTCGTGAATCAACTCCCCATCCATGGTAAGAACGACCGGCGACCTGATGTCATCATCTATATCAACGGCCTGCCACTGGTAATCTTTGAGCTGAAAAATCCCTACGCTATCAAGCCCACCGTTGACGATGCCCATAACCAGATTCAGCATTACATTCACGACATAGGCCAGCTATTTGATTTCAACGCCCTTGTGATTGTCTCTGACGGAGTGACCACGCTGCATGGCATGTGGACATCTGACGAGGAGTGGTACGCCCCCTGGAAATCAATAAACGGTTTTGACATCGAGCCAAACACTACCGGCAGTATGAAGGCGCTGGTTGAGGGACTGTTTCCGAAAGAGCGGCTGCTTCAATACCTGCGCGACTTCATTATTTTCGAAGTCGATAATGACAGAATTTCCAAGAAGGGTGGCAAATACCACCAGTTCTACGCCATACGACTGGCGGCACAGAAAACTGTTGAGACGGTTACGGCCGGAAGTGATAAACGCATCGGCGTTATCTGGCACACCACTGGCTCGGGCAAGTCTCTGTCGATGGCGTTTCTGGTTGGCATTCTGCGCCGGCTGCCGGAGCTTGAAAATCCATCATTTCTTATACAGGTGGACCGCACCGACCTTGACGACCAGCTGCATGACCAGTTTGTGGCGGCCCGCTCTCTTGTTGGCGAAGTGAAGCATGCCGAGAGCGTTGACGACTTGCGCGACCTGCTCAGAACCGAGGGTGGCGAGGTAATATTCTCCACAATAGAGAAATTCCGGCTCAAGAAGGATAACGGAGAATTGGCTCACCCGGTATTATCGGCGCGCTCAAACATTATCATTATTGCCGATGAGGCTCATCGCTCACAGTACGGTTTTGCTGAAGGCTATGCTCGCTATCTTGCCGAGGCGCTTCCCAATGCCCGGCGCATCGGTTTTACCGGTACACCGGTTAGCTTCGGCGGTTCCGACACCGTCGAGGTTTTTGGCGACGTCATCCATACCTACGACATCCGGCAATCACAGGAAGACCATGCCACGGTGCCGATTTACTATGCGCCGCGGCAGGTACGTTTACATCTGACTCAAACAGATATCGACGCCGCACTGAAGGAATTATCTGATGAAGCCGGTGAGGCCTCAGAGCTAGAGCGCCGTAAAAGCCGGTGGGCGGCGCTGGCGGCGGCAGCCGGAACAAAGAAACGCCTTAAAGAACTGGCAGAAGACCTGCTGTCGCACTTCCTCGACCGGACAGCAACACTTGCCGGTAAGGCAATGGTTGTCTGCATGACGCGGGCAAACTGTGTCCGCCTCTATGATGAGTTGACCAAGCTCCCTGGTTGCCCCGAAGTGAAGGTCATCATGACCGGCAACCTGTCAGAAGACCCTCCCGAATGGAATAAAGCCGGTCACCTCACCACCAAGGCCCAGCGCGACACTATTAAAAAGCGCATGATTGTTCCTGATGACCCGCTGAAAATAGTCATCGTCTGTGACATGTGGTTGACCGGCACCGATATTCCCTGCCTGCATACGCTCTACATCGATAAACCGATGCAGGGACACACCATGATTCAGGCAATTTCCCGAGTCAATCGTGTGTTCAGCGACAAACCCCATGGCCTGATTGTCGATTATATTGGCATCGGCGATGAACTGCGCGACGCTACGGCAAAGTACACTCAAGGTGGCGGCCGAGGTGAGCCGGCTCCGAATATTGAAGATTCGGCGCGGCCGCTTTTTTTCGAGTGCCTGGAATCGGTGCGTTCGTTGCTCCCTGAAGGTCAGGAGTACGGCGGCTGGCGTCACATGTCGCATATTGAAATGGAAGACCTTTACTCGTTGGTTTATGGCGAGTTGACAGAAGATGACGAGCGCTGCGAGCAATTCGTGCAAGCTGAAGCGCGCCTGACATCGGCGTTTTTGCTGGTCAAGCATCTGGAAGATTGTCGGCTGTATGCTGATGAGGTGATTTTCTGCCAACGCGTTCGCAAGCAGCTGCGCAAGATAGCGCCGGGTGGCAAGAAGAAGGGGCATGAACTGGATAAAGCTGTACGTGACCTTGTTGATGACCATGTGGAATCAGAGGGAGTAGTAGACATCTTCAAGGTGGCGGGCATTGAACAGGCTGACATCTCAATTCTTGACGATGACTTCCTGCAGACCTTCAAAAACAAGTCACATGAAGACCTGCGGTTAAAGCTGTTGCAGCGCCTGTTGGATGACGCAATCCGCGTGTATCTGAAGCGTAACCCCCAGAAGGCCAAGTCATTCCACAAGATGCTCGAAGATACGCTGGCCAAATACCATAATCGCTTGGTAACAGCGGCCGCTGTTATTCAGGAGATGATTGAAATACGCAAGCAGATGCAGGGCGACCAGCAACGTGCCAAGGAGCTGCATCTGGAAGATGACGAGCTGGCATTCTATGACGCCGTTGCCGAGAACTTTGAGACACTCTATGACCAGCAGTTTTTGTGTGACCTGATACACGACGTGGTACAAACGGTCAGGCGGAACATCAAGGTTGACTGGACCGAGCCACACCGTGAGGACGTGAAAGCTGCCGTCCGTGCGGCCGTCCGCCGCGTATTGCGCAAGCGATGTGTTCGTGAAGAGGACTTTGAGCCGCTATTGACTCGCATCATGGAGCAGGCCGAGGTACTTTATGCCGACAACTACTGGCTTATGCTGTTGGCAGAAAGTCATTGATAGCTCAGACGGCCAAACCAATGAATGCAAGAAGAGCGTTAGTAATGGATCACGTTCACTTCGAATGACAAGCCTCTTGCCACCTGCCGAAGAAAAAGGCATAATGCCCGCACTTTACTGATGGGAGCCCGCACAATGGCGTTACGCGTCTACAACACCCTCAGCGGGGAGAAGGAAACCTTTGTTCCGCTGGTGTCCGGCAAAGTCGGCATGTACGTTTGCGGGGTGACGGTCTACGACTACTGCCATATCGGCCACGCCCGGGCCAACATCGCCTTTGACGTTATCTTCCGCTACCTGAAGTACTGCGGCTATGACGTCACCTACGTCAGAAATTATACCGACATCGACGACAAAATCATCAATCGTGCCAACCGGGAGGGGTGCGGCTACCGGGAAATTGCCGACCGCTACATCCAGGCTTTCGATAAGGACATGGAGCTGCTGGGGCTGGCGAAGCCGACGCTGGAACCGAAGGCGACTGACCACATCGGCGGCATCATTGCAATCATCACCACCCTGATTGCAAAAGGGCATGCCTACGTCTCGGAGGGCGATGTCTACTACGCTGTGGAGACCTTTCCGGCCTATCTTAAGCTCTCCGGCCGGAGTCTTGAGGAGATGCAGGCAGGTGCCCGCATCGAAGTTGGAGACAAAAAACGCCATCCGATGGATTTTGCACTCTGGAAGGGATCCAAACCTGACGAGCCGTGGTGGGAGTCCCCCTGGGGCCGCGGTCGCCCCGGCTGGCATATCGAGTGCTCGGCCATGAGCATGGAGTTACTCGGCCGGACCTTTGACATTCACGGTGGCGGCAAGGATCTGATCTTTCCCCATCATGAAAACGAGATCGCCCAGTCGGAGGGAGCTAACGGCTGTAAGTTCGTCGGCTACTGGCTGCACAACGGTTTTGTCAATATCAACTCCGAGAAAATGAGCAAGTCCCTCGGCAACTTCTTTACTATCCGCGACGTTCTGAAATCATACCACCCGGAAACCCTCCGTTTTTTCATCCTCTCGGCACAGTACCGCTCACCGATCGATTTCTGCGACCGGAACATGGACGACGCCCAGGCCGGCCTGGAGCGCATCTACAGTTGCCTGGCGGCTGTTGATGCCGTTTTGAACGGCCGTTCGGCGTCTGATGAATTCCCGGTCGTGGAAAACCTTTCTCCGGCCGGGCTAGACCTGCAGGAAAAGGTCGAGCAGCTGATCCCCCGCTTTACCGAAGCGATGGACGACGACTTCAATACGGCTCAGGCACTGGCAGTGCTGTTTGAAACGGTGCGGTCTACCAACCGTTTTCTGGCCGAGAGCGATGAGTTCTCCCCGGTTGCCGTTGCGTTGATTGCACGTGCGCGCCACCTGTTTGACGAAACCGGCGGGGTGCTGGGGCTCTTTTCGTCGCTGCCGTCGGAGTGGCTTAATGGTGTCAAAGCTGCAAAAGCCGGTCTGACGGACATCTCTACGGACGAAATCGATGTGTTGATCGTCGAACGTGCCGAAGCGCGGAAGGCAAAAAATTTCAAGCGCGGCGACGAGATCCGTGACCTGTTGCTGTCTAAAGGAATTCAACTGCTTGATTCTGCGCAGGGCACCAGTTGGAATATGAAATAGTCAGGTTGCACATCGCGATTTGACTGCTATACTCTACCCTACTACTAGAAGCTGCGGGGTTCGGCGTGGATTGGGAATGTTGCTGGGACAGGGCCGTAATCGGGAACGACGAGTGCCCCAACATCGCTGAAGAAGAATATGCTCTTCTCAACTCCAGAGAGCGGCGTGTCCTTGAGAAATGCAGCGACTGCGACCGGTTTGTGCGCGACCTATCACGTTTCGCCGACAGTGACCACCCGCTGGCTGCCGTTTTTCCTGTTGTTCATCGCGAATATCTGCGCCAGAAGGCTCAGATCCAATCCCTTGCCAGTTTCCTCGACAACAAGACCCTTGAAATCCGCTTCCTGCACGAACTTGGCTTTGTTTTGCAAAGTTCCGTTGACCTCGAAGAGGTTCTGTCGGTTGCACTGACAGCGATCACCGCCGGTAAGGGGTTCGGCATGAACCGTGCCTTCCTGCTGATGACCGACCGCGAGACAGAGACGCTGAAGGGGTATCTTGCCATCGGCCCCCGCAACCTTGAAGAGGCCAGCCAGACCTGGAATGAGATTCTCAGCAACGACCTGGATCTGAAGACTCTCGCCCAGAATTTCCGCATCAACAAACTCTCAGCCGAACGGGCAAAATTTCATGACATCCTGGAACAGCTGACCGTACCACTCTCCGCGGTCGACCACATCGTGGTCAAGGCGATGGACGGTAAGCGACCGCTCCTGATCACCGATGCCTTTCACCACCCGGATGTGCCGATCGAGCTTGCCCGTCTGCTTGAGGTTGACACCTTTCTGCTGATGCCTCTGATTTCCCGCAACCGGCGGGTTGGCGTCATCATCGCCGACAACTGCATCACCCACCGCACTATCACCGATGAAGACATGCACTCGCTGGAGAACTTCAGTTTTCCGGTCGCCTTTGCCATCGAGCGGGCGTCACTCTATGACAAGCTGCAGGTCGAACTTAACCGAGTCACCGAGGCGGGCAAAAAGCTGAAAGAGCAGCAGGAATTGATCGTGCGCATGGAGAAAATGGCGCTGGTAGGCAGGATTACCTCCAGTATAGCCCATTCAGTGCGTAACCCGCTGATGGTGATCGGCGGATTCGCACGGTCAATCCTCAAAAACAGCCCGCCATCCGATCCAAAACGTGACTTCATTGAGTCGATCGTCTCCGAAACCCGCCAACTGGAAGTCGTGCTCGACGAAATACTCCATTATTCCGATTCGCTCTATCCGACCCGTGATTTCTGGGATGTCAACCAGCTGGTAGAAGGAGCGATCCGCGATACTGCCGATGTTCTCGTATCGCGCGGGATTGTAAGCGGCTATTCGGCAGGCCACGACCTGCCGATGGTGTTTATTGATTTCAAACAGCTCTCGTACTGTCTGCGCACCCTGCTGCAGAATGATATCAGCGGACCGGGGAGCGAGCGGGCCATTGCCGTCACATCGTTTAAAAGCGCCGAAAGTGTTACGCTCCACATCAGTGACCGGAGTCGTTCCGTATCCCAGGACGAACTCGACCGCCTGCTGGTACCCTTTTCCGAGACGAGTGATCTGGGGGTCGGGCTGGGGCTGGCGCTCTGCAAAACCATGCTGGAGAAACAGGGGGTACCTTTTGACGCAGAAGCGAATGCCGATAAAGGGGTCACATTTACCCTGGTATTACCAACCCATAAGGAGGCACAGCAATGAGCAGACTGCTAGTGGTTGACGATGAGGCCAACATCCGGCTGCTGTATTCGGAAGAGCTGAAGGATGAGGGTTATGAGGTGGTTACGGCGGCCAGCATCGCTGAGGCAACTGAAAAACTTCAGCTCGGTACCTTCGATCTGACGGTACTGGATATCAAGCTGAAGAACGAGAGCGGTATTGACCTGCTGCAGCAGCTGGTCAAGGAGCGCCATGACATGCCGGTGATCCTCTGTTCGGCGTTCTCGTGCTACAAGGATGATTTCTCAGCCTGGCTGGCCGACGGATACGTGGTAAAATCGGGCGACCTGGCAGAACTGAAGCAGGAAATTGCCCGGGTTCTGGCCAAGAAGGCACAGAAGGCGCGGATCGGTCTGTAGTCCTGACATGCGGCATAGATTCCCGCCAGAAAAGGAGCGTCACCTATGAAAGCCGTCATCATGGCCGGTGGCTTCGGCACACGCATCCAGCCGCTTACCGGCAGTCTGCCCAAGCCGATGATTCCGCTCTTCAACCGCCCGATCATGCTGCACATCGTGGAGTTGCTGAAAAAATATGAAATCACCGAACTGGTGATGCTGCTCTACCACCAACCCTATTTCATCAAGAATTTTTTCCGTGACGGTGCCGACTTCGGCGTCAAGATTACCTATGTCACGCCACTCTCCGACATGGGAACCGCCGGGGCGGTCAAGGCGGCCGAGAAATACCTGGACGAGCGTTTCCTGGTAATCAGCGGCGATTTACTGACCGATTTCAATCTGAAAAAAATCATGGATTTCCATATCGACAACAAGGCCAAGGCCACCATAACTCTGACCTCAGTCAAGGACCCGCTCCAGTTCGGGGTGGTGATCACCGACAAAAACAAGCGTATTACGCAATTCCTGGAGAAGCCGGGGTGGGGCGAAGTGATCTCCGACACCATCAACACCGGCATTTATGTGCTGGAGCCGGATATTTTCAAATACATCCCGGCCGGCGAGAATTTCGATTTTTCCCAGGATCTCTTCCCGCTGATGCTGAAGAAGAAGGATGCTCTGTACGGTGTGACCGCCAAGGGGTACTGGCGCGATATCGGCAATACTGACTCCTACAGGGAATCCTACCACGATATCTTCAAGGGCAGAGTTAACCTGCGCATCGATGAACCGAAGCAGGATTTTGTCGGTAAAGACCTGCGCATCGGCGCCGACGTGAAACTGGAACATTCCGAGGGGCTTGAAGGAACGGTTGTTATCGGCGACAATACCCAGATTCTCGGGGATGTCCGCATCAAAGATTCGGTCATCGGCCGCAACTGCACCATTGAAGCGGGCGTCCGGCTGAACCGCTGCGTTATCTGGGACAACTCCTATGTGAAAAAGGGAGCCCGAATAACCGACAGCGTGATCTGCTCCAATGTACGCATCGGCCAGGGAGCTGTGCTGGAGGAGGGGGTCATCGTTGCCGACGAAACCTCCGTCGGCGATGAGGCGGTCATCAAGGCCGATGTCAAAATCTGGCCCAAGAAGACCATCGAAGCAGGAGCAACCGTCACCTCCAACATGATCTGGGGGGAAAAATGGAAAAAGGCGCTCTTTGAAGGTGCCATCATCAAAGGTCTCTCCAATGTGGAGCTGACCCCCGAATTCGTTGCCAAGCTGGGGTGTGCCTACGGTACTTCGCTGCCAAAGGGAAGCTACGTACTCGGCGGCCGCGATTCGTTTCCCTCTTCCCGCATGCTCAAACGCTGCTTCATGGGGGGCATTCTCTCGGCAGGCGTCAATGTCCGGGATATGAAGATGACCTCGCTGCCACTTTTGCGCTACAAGCTCAAAACCTTCGGCGAGGTTGGCGGAGTCCATTTCCGCCAGGCCCAGGACGACCCCGCGCTGCTGGAGATCATCTTCCTGGATGGCGACGGGCTGGACTTTTCCAGCAATATGGGAAAGAACGTCGAACGGACTTTTTTCAAGGAGAATTTCCGCCGGGCCCATCACACCGAGCCGGGGGTGATAACCGACATCAACAATGTAGCCGATTTCTACCGGGAAGGATTTCTGCGGGCTATCAACCGCGAAGTCCTGAAGAAGGCGGCCTGTACGGTGGTCGTCGATTTCTGTTTTTCCCCCGCCAGTCAGATACTCCCCCAGCTGCTGAACGAACTCGGATTTTCCGTCGTAGCCCTTAATGCCTATGTTGATGAGGGGCGCGGGGTTCAGGCCAAAGAGAAAGGGGAGGCACTTCGCCAGCTGGCAACCATCGTCTCTTCGCTGGGGGCGCAGGCCGGCTTCTGGCTCGACCCGACCGCCGAGGCTATCACGCTGGTGGACGATACGGGACGGATATACAACGGCGTTGAACTGCTGTCGCTGATGGTGTCGCTGGTGCTGAACTCCGGCCAGAAGGGGACCATCGCCGTGCCGGTGCAGGCTCCCTCATCCATCGAACTGATGGCAGCGGTCAAACGGTGCGAGGTAATTCGCACCAAGAGCATCGACCGGTCCATGCTGGAAGCAGCTTCATCCTCGGAGGTCGTTCTGACCGGCACAACTGACGGCCGTTATGCCTTTCCCCGCTTCCAGGACGCCTTTGACGGCATGTTCAGCATCGCCAAACTGATGGAGCTGACAGCATTGTGCGGAATCCCGCTCTCACAGGGGCTCGCTCTGGTGCCGCCGCGAAGTTATCTCCAGGCCAACCTCCCCTGCCCCTGGGAGATGAAAGGTGGGCTGATGCGCAAGATGAGCGAGGACAGCCTGGAGAAGGAAGCCACCTTTATCGACGGGATCAAGGTACACTTCGGTGACGACTGGCTGTTGCTGCTCCCCGACCAGTATTCTCCCTGTGTTCACATCGTAGCGGAGGCCAAAGAGCAGAAGACAGCGCAGAAACTGCTGTCGGAATATCTGAAAAAAGTCGAAAACTGGAAAAAGGAGCTGATATAATGCTGTCCGGCGCCTGGCCGCAGATGAACTCATGCGTGACCTGGTAAGGCGTTTCTTCAAGCAATGCAGACCTTTGCTCCTGCGGGGTGATATCTGATGAACCTGTTTCACGCTGCTGTGCTCGGTCTCCTGCAGGGATTTTCCGAAGTGCTGCCGATCAGCAGTTCGGCCCACCTTCTCCTGGTTCCCTGGCTGCTCAAGTGGCCGGAATCGGGGCTGACCTTCGACGTAGCTCTCCATCTGGGCACCTTCCTGGCCCTGGCACTCTATTTCTGGCGTGACGTCATCGAGCTGACCTATTCCTTCTGCGATGCGATTGCCAACCGTTCGCTGAACACCAACGGACGGAGGCTGCCGTTTCTGATTATCGCCGCCACTGTTCCGGCCGCCATCGTCGGCAAACTTTTCGAGCATCAGGTGGAGGCCATTTTCCGCTCCAATCCGCTCCTGATAGCCTCGTTCCTGGTTATCTTCGGGCTGCTGCTCGGCCTTGCCGACACGATGGGGCGCAAACGGCGCAGCCTCGATACAATCGGTCCGCTGAACGCCCTGACAATTGGCATGTTTCAATGCCTGGCCCTGATTCCCGGTGTTTCCCGCTCGGGAATAACCATCACGGCCGGGCTTATGCTCGGTTTCAGCCGCGAAAGCGCTGCCCGCTTTTCCTTCCTGCTGTCGCTGCCGATCGTTGCCGGTGCCGCCCTGCTCAAGACTATTCACCTTTTCAAGCACGGCATTCCGGCCGGCGAAGGGATTCCGATGCTGGTCGGCATCGGCGTTTCCGCCGTAACCGGTTACATCAGCGTCGCCTTCCTGCTTAAGCTGGTGCAGAAAAACAGCCTCGGCATTTTCGTCTGGTACCGCCTGCTGGCAGGTGGGGCGCTGATAGCAGCGATCCTGACCGGTGTGGCGAGGTAAGCTATGTCTCACGGTATCAAGGAATGGCCGGAGGATGAGCGGCCGCGGGAGAAGCTGCAGCAGCGCGGAGCGGCTGCTCTGAGCGATGCCGAATTGCTGGCTCTGATCATCCGCAGTGGTGATCCATCCACGAAACAGACCGCCATCGACCTGGGACGGCAGCTGATTGCGCACTTCGGTGACAACCTGCGGGAGCTGGCCGGGGCAGATGTGACGGAACTCTGCACGATCAAGGGGATGGGAATCGCCAAGGCTGCCGGCGTCAAGGCGGCCTTTACGCTGGCGGCCCGTTTCCAGGGGCGTAAGCTGGAACGGCTCGACCGTTTCACCTCTCCCCGCCAGGTGTTCGACTATTTCCACCACGAATTCCGCGACAGCCGCAAAGAGTACTTCCTGACCCTGCTGCTGGACGGTAAGAACCGCATTATCCGCCGCATCCAGGTCTCTGAAGGTTCGTTGAACCAGTCGATCGTCCACCCCCGCGAAGTATTCAGTCCGGCGGTCAGGGAGTCAGCCGCCGCCGTGATCCTGGTTCACAACCATCCCACCGGTGACCCGGCTCCCAGCAGCGAAGACATCGCCATCACCCGCCGGCTGAGGGAGGCCGGTGATATCATGGGCATCAAGGTACTCGACCACATCGTCGTGGGCGATGGTGAATACGTCAGTTTCGTTGAGCGTGGGCTTTTGTGAGTGAATCACTCTACACACCGCGCGACTGCGAGATTCTCTCGGTCGAGACGCTCACCCCGGCCGAAAAACTCTTCCGCCTGCGAATGGCCGATGGCATGGCCCTCGGTCACCAACCAGGACAGTTCGTGCAGGTATCACTGCTGGGATGGGGCGAAGCACCGATTTCGATTGCGTCGTCGCCCACCCGCAGTCCGGAGTTTGAGCTGGGGGTACGCAAGGCCGGCAGCCTGACCGGCGCCATGCACGAACTGAAGGCCGGTGCCCGCCTCGGTATCCGTGGCCCCTTCGGCACCCCTTTCGACCTGCCGTCGATGACGGGGCAGGATCTGCTGCTGGTATCCGGCGGCTGCGGCCTGGCTCCCATGCGCTCCCTGATCCAGTTCTGTCAGGATCGGCCGGAGGAATTCGGCCGGGTCACCATCCTCCACGGCGCCCGCAACCCGGAGCAGCTCATGTTCCGCGACGAAATTGCCGCCTGGGAGGCTTCTTCCGCCTTCGCCTGCAGCTACACCGTGGACAGCGCCCCCGGCAGCGGTTGCTACGACGGCAATGTGGGTCTGATCACCTCGCTGGTTGAACCGGTGGAGATTGATCCGCAGCGCACCGTGGCGGTGGTGGTAGGGCCGCCGGTCATGTACCGGGCGGTGATCGATGTTCTGAAGCGCAAGCGGATGGAATCGGGGCGGATCGTGGTGTCGCTGGAACGTCAGATGCGCTGCGGGGTCGGCAAATGCGGCCACTGCGCCATCGAGCACCTGCTCTGTTGCAAGGACGGTCCGGTCTTCCGCCTCGATCAGATCGAGCATATCCCGGGGGCGCTGTGACCACCCGAACCCTCACCACCTGCCCCTACTGCGGCACCGGCTGCATGTTCTACCTGCTGAGCCGGAACGGCCGCCTGATCGGCGTCGAGCCGAGCGCCACCCACCCGGTCAGCCGGGGCGGACTGTGCGTCAAGGGGTGGAATGCCTTCGGTTTCGTCCATCACCCGGAACGGCTGACCTCGCCGCTGATCCGCCGCGAGGGCCTGCTGCAGGCAGCTTCGTGGGACAATGCACTCGACCTGGTAGCGTCCCGCCTGCTGGCAATCAAAGTACAGCATGGTCCGGATGCCATCATGTTCTGCTCGTCGGCCAAGGCCACCAACGAGGAAAACTATCTGCTGATGAAGCTGGCGCGGGCGGTCTTCGGCACCAACAACATCGACCACTGCGCCCGGCTCTGTCACTCCTCCAGCGTGGTCGGCCTGGCCGAGGCCTTCGGTTCCGGTGCCATGACCGGCTCCATCGACTGTTTCGACACGGCCGACCTCATCTTCGTGACCGGCTCCAACACCACCGAGCAGCATCCGCTGATCGGTTCCCGCATCCTCAATGCCGTCAAAAATGGTGCCACCCTGATGGTGGCCGACAACCGGCGCATCCGCCTGGCACGCCAGGCGAAGCTGCACCTGCGCCACACAAACGGCAGCGATGTGGCCCTGCTGTGCGGCATGATGAAGGTCATCCTGGACGAAGGGCTGGAGGATCGGGAGTTCATCACGTCACGGACCGAAAATGTCGAGGCATTGGAAGAGTCACTTGCCGGCTGGACGCTGGCGCGGAGCGCTGGACTGACCGGCCTGACCGTTGAGGAAATCATCGCCGCCGCCCGCTGCTTCGCAGCTGCGAAAAATGCCGTCATCGCCTACTCCATGGGAATCACCCAGCACAGCCACGGCGTGGACAACGTGCGCTGCGTTGCCACGCTGGCAATGCTGACCGGCAACCTGGGGCGCCCCGGTACCGGCGTCTTCCCGCTGCGGGGACAGAACAACGTCCAGGGCGGGTGCGACATGGGAGCCCTGCCGGATGTTTTCAGCGGCTATCAGAAGGTTATCGATCCTGGTGTACGGGAAAAGTTTGCACGAGCCTGGGGTATCGATGCTCTGCCGGACAAGCCCGGTCTGCCGCTGACCCATGCCATGACGGCTGCCGCCGAAGGACGCGTCAGAGCCATGTTCATCATGGGGGAGAATCCGATGCTTTCCGACCCGGACCAGGCCCATGCCCGCCGGGCGCTTGAAAAGCTTGATCTGCTGGTGGTACAGGACATCTTCCCCACCGAAACGACGGCCCTGGCCCATGTAGTGCTGCCGGCAGCCTGCTATGCAGAGAAAGAGGGTACTTTCACCAACACCGAGCGCCGCGTCCAACGGGTACGCAAGGCGGTTGAACCACCCGGGGACGCCCGCAGCGATGCCGATATTATCTGTGATCTGGCGGAACGGGCCGGTTATACCGGAATGCGCTATCCTGACCAAGGCACCGTAATGGAGGAGATCGCCCGGCTGACACCGATCTACGGCGGAGTAAACTATGACCGCCTCGACCCGCACGGGCTGCAGTGGCCCTGCCCCGACCATGAACATCCGGGAACGCCGGTACTGCACCGTGAACGCTTCACACGAGGTTCGGGGCGCTTTGTGCCGGTGAGCTATCGCCCTCCCGTTGAACTGCCGGATAGCGACTACCCCTTTGTCCTGACCACCGGCCGCACCTATTTCCACTGGCACACCGGCAGCATGACCCGCCGCACCCACCTGCTGGACCGTGAGGAACGGGAGGCGTTCGTGGAGATCAATCCCGTTGACGCATCAGGTGCGACCATCCGGCACGGCGAACGGGTGACGGTGGCCAGCCGGCGTGGTGAGGTGACGGCCCGTGCGCGGGTGACCGACGTGGTGCCGCCGGGTGTGCTGTTCATGCCGTTCCATTTCGCAGAAGGGGCGGCCAACGCTCTGACCGGCACGGCGCTCGACCCGGAGTCGGCCATTCCGGAGTTCAAAGTCTGTGCGGTAAGGTTGACGAAAGCGTAATAGTCGATCTGGAAACAGTCGGAACAACGTCGTACCGGGAAAATTGAGGAGGTTCCACCATGTCGGAAATCTTCGGCTTTGACGCATTTTCTCCGAAGGAGATAGCAGCGCGGGTTGAAACGATCGGCGTGGTTAAGGCGCGCCTGCCGCTGGTCCCCATGCTGATGCTGAGCGTATTGGCGGGAGCCTTTATCGGTCTGGGGGCGCTTTATTTCGTGATCGTCAAGTCGGACCCACACCTCGGTTTTGCCGCCCGGCAGGTGCTGGGGGGCGTAACCTTCTCTCTGGGTTTGATTCTGGTCATCGTTGCGGGTGCGGAGCTGTTTACCGGCAACAACCTTCAGGCAATGGCCTGGGCTGATGGAAAGATTTCCACCGGTGAACTGCTGCGGAACTGGGCAATTGTCTGCTTCGGTAACCTCATCGGTGCGGTCGGGCTCGCCCTGCTGGTGTTTCTCTCCCGCCATCCTGAAATGAATAACGGTCTGATTGCACAGGAGTATCTCAAAATAGCTGCAGCCAAGGTAGTCATGCCTTTCTGGACGGCCTTCTTCAAGGGGGTTCTCTGCAATGTACTGGTCTGCATGGCGGTCTGGATGGCGCTTGCCGGGCGGAGCGTCATCGACAAGGCGGTAGCCATCGTTTTCCCCATTTCAGCGTTCGTTGCGGCAGGCTTCGAACATAGTATCGCCAACATGTTTTTCATTCCGCTTGCCATGCTGCTACAGAACTTCGGTAACGGTGCGGCACATGCCGCTGCCATTACCTGGGCAGGTTTCTTCGGCAATCTGGTGCCGGTAATTCTGGGCAATATCGTCGGCGGCAGCGTTCTGGTCGGCCTAGTCTATCATCTCATCTACCGGCGTATGCCGGATCATGTCGCGCAGGATAAAGCTGCAGCGGTTGAAAAAGAACGGGCGGATTCCAATGAAACTTCTGACGGCAGATAACATACCCGGATTTTTTGAATCGCTGGCCGGAAGCTAACGTCTGCTGATGCCCGATGGTACCCGCAGCCTGGGAACTGTGACGGATGGTCCGATCACCCTGGCCGGCACGGCGCTTGATCCGGAATCGGCCATTCCGGAATTCAAAGTGTGTGCGGTCAGAGTGAGGAGAGCTTCCTGAAGGACTAACGAGGGCAATGTTTGCAAATACAAATTGGCAATCAGAATTTGCAAGGATAAATTCGCCGTATGATTCTGCGTCCAGCATATCATGAAGCCATCTCGCAAGCTTTAGACCGTTCAAACCCGGTGCAGGAACGGATCACCATGTTGCCCTTGGCTGCTAACGATACATTGCCTGGTGCAATGTCCTAAAAGGGTGTTTGAGCAGAACGATGAGAATCAATGAAGCCCACGAAAGAGCGCGATATACAGAATTACCTGTACGCAAATCCTGAAGTTCTGTTTCCCTCCGGGAACATCACCGAAAAGGCAAGCGAGTACAGCATACATGGCAAGAGAATTGATCTTCTCTTCGTTGTGGACGGTGTTCGCTATATCGTTGAAATCAAAAATGTGCCAATTCAGCGTGAACATATAGGGCAAGTTGTCGAGTACTACGGTTTGATGCGGCATTATATGAAAGATGCCAATCTTGCAATGATTCTGGTTTCTTCCTCAATACCCACGTGGAGGGCCGCTTACTTGGAGGAATTGGGCATTCGCTGCGTAGAAATACCGACTGTCCCGACTACAGAAAGAGAAGTCGAACGCATCTGTAAGGAAACAATTACTTATTGCAAGAAGACCATAAACAAAATCGAAGCTAAAACCGCCCTTGGAGATAACGAAAGTGTCTCGTTTGATGAAATTGCATGTCCTGCTAACCCAAAAGGAATGGCCTTCGCTCGCCGTATGCTTACAGAATCCCTCGAACCAATAAGGGCTGTTTTCACTGGGTATGATATAATTCCTTTCGGTATCACGAGGCCAAGTTCTCAAGACTACGATCTGGAATATGATCAATCACGCAACCACGGATCAGAAGTATTTACGCATGGTGGTATTTGGTGGGCTTATCGCTTCGGTTTTTCCGAGGATATGCCTAAGAACGACGTCCCCAACATCTCGATCACAGCTAATAGTACTGGGCTCGACGTAATCATTAACGCCGAATTGCAGCCTTCGCAGAAAGTCATGATCGACCGGATTCAAGCAAACTTGCCAGAGTTCAACAGGCATTTAAACGATCACAGTGGATTGTGGCTGAAGACCTACCTTAAATACGAGCATCAGCCTCGTTTCTATCATTGGATTCTCGCTGACATGAAGTTGCCTGGAGAGTTTGATGGTGAATCGATTATTCAAATGCAACGGAAACATGAAAAGGCGTTTAGCGAAGAGCGAGAACTATGGATTCAAAAGATTATTTCAGGCAATATAGAAATAACTGAAGCGAAGATAAGCCATTTAGAGAAACAAAATAAACGACTGAATTTGGCAATCAGGCTTGTCGAACCATTCCAGAAAAATTCTGACATTTGGACACTTCAGCGCCAAAAGCAAGTAAATGAAATAGTCGGTGCGATTCAACGCTTGAAACCCTTGATTGATTTTTTTCTAAGAAAGGAGAAATGATTATGCCAATAATTGCGAGGTTTTATGGAATTCTGATCAAAATGTACTTCAGGGAACATGGTGTACCCCATTTTCACGCCATCTATGGTGAGTTCAACGGAGTATATGACATTCAAAGCTGCGAGATTATCGAAGGAGACTTGCCATCCAGAGCAGACCGCATGGTTCGAGAGTGGACGCAACGTTACCAAAGCGAGTTGTTGGAAATGTGGAAGACGCAACAATTTATACAACTTCCTGGATTGGAGTGATATTGCCATGGCAACTTACCCAAAAGTAAAATCAGTAACACCGCTTTCAGAAAAACAACTCTTCGTTACGTTCACCACTGGGGACACAAGGGTTTATGATTGTGCTCCTCTCCTCAACGAATCCTCTTTTTACTCACTCAAAGACGAAGCTTTTTTTAAAAATGTTCATGTAGATCAAACAGGCTACGGAGTCGTTTGGAATG
>JBAXVE010000064.1:0-18690 GCA_037129245.1 Desulfuromonadales bacterium | reverse complement strand
AATCTAGCGCCGCCTGCCCCGCTTTTCAAAAATCCTCAGAATAACAAACGTTATCCAGGCGACAATCAACAGCCCAATCCCGAAGATAGTGTATGCTACAGGCCAGGGGATATCCTTGGTCATCATCGAAAACTCGGACATGCCGCCGATGCCGGCAATCACATTGAGCGGCATGAATATAACGCTGAGAACTGTCAGGCGATAAATAACCCGGTTCTGGTTGATGTTGATAAAGCCGACTGTGGCATCCATAAGAAAATTGATCTTGTCGAAAAGAAATGCGGTGTGCCCGTCCAGCGATTCGATGTCGCGCAATATCTGTTGGGCATCTTCGAGTTGCCCTGCAGTCAGCAGTTTCCTGCGGATAAGAAAGGTAAGTGCCCGCCGAGTATCAAGCACGTTTCTTCGGATGCGGCCGTTCAAATCCTCCTGCTCGGCAATTGCAGCCAGTGTTTTTGCCGCCTCCTCATCGGTGATGGTCTCGCTCAGCACCGTTTTACCCACATTACCCAGTTCGGAATAAATTTCCTCCAGCGAGTCGGCAGAGTATTCCGCATCAGCAGCATACAGGTCAAGTAGCATACCCATGCCGTCAGAGACGTAACCGGCCTGAATGCGAGCCCTCAAGCGCTGAAGGCGGAATACTGGCAATTCCTCCGCACGAACAGAGAAAAGAATGTCTTTGAACAGAATAAATGCCACTGGAACGTTGCGGGAGTCACCCTCCCGGTCAAGCAGAAAATCTGAGTGCAGATGGATCTCACCGCTTTCTTCAATATAGAAACGGGCACTGGATTCGATGTCGGTAAGATCTTCAGGGTCAGGTAGTTCCAGGCCAAAATACTGGCCAATCTTGCGCCGGTCTGCCTTCGTGGTTCCCACCAGATCGACCCAAATCGGATTGATTTCCTCCAGGTCTTCCACTGATTCGATGGTCGCCTGTATAAGTTTACCATTCTTCAACTCAAAGGCATTCACCACGCAGACAGCGCCGAGATAGCTGCTGCGACTAGCTAACGTGTCGCGTGTAGTGTCTGAGACTTCATCCAGAATGTCGTCAACACGTTCATCGTTAATCTGCCCCCAGACGAGGAAAAGATCTTCCGGTGAAAGGCTGTCAAGAATTACCGCCACCTCTTGTGGTTCCAATCGGGCAAGCAGTGAACGCAACTCGAACAGATGCTGTTTCTGCACAATCGATTCAACCAGATCATGGCGTGGCATGTCCTGCCTATTAACCACACTTTCTACAAGTTTATGTTTGGACAACAGCTCCTGAACAGCCTGATGGGACATATGCAGTTTCCTCAGATTTGTGGCAATGTTTCGCTTCCAATGACATCGCTCAGATATGCGCCTTCGAGACAATCTCCGCCCACATATTTTGAAATGTCTCAGCGGCACTACTTCTGGGCGCAAACTTTCCTACCGGTGCCCTGCTTACTCCCATATACTCAATGATGGAAAGGTAGGGGATGCTGGTTTTCAAAACACCTTCGAGAAGTTGACCTTCGATAATGGTATCCAGATGGAGTTTTTTCCGTCTATCAACCATTGAGAAAAACGGCATCAGCTTGAGAGAGAGTTTTTTATGATCTGACACATACTCAACGATCTGTTCGTAGGTTCTGAGCGACAGCGTTGAAGGGATCAGCGGTACCAGCATGATATCTGTTGATTTGAATATATTTTCCGAAACCAGCGAGAAGCTTGGAGGACAATCCAGAAAAACAATGTCGTAATCATCTTTAAAGCGCTCCAGAAAATCGTCCATCTGTTGTTTCGGTTTTTTACTCCCATCAAAATAGATATCCATATGACGGTAGGAGACGTCTGCCGGCAGTAGATCAAGGTTGTTAATGTCAGTTTCTTTGACTATCTCTCCGGTATCTTTAGTCTTGAAAAGTTTCCTGGTTCCCCCCTTTACCTCAGGTTTCACACTGAAGTAGAAGCTTGCCGCTCCCTGGGAGTCCAGATCCCACAAGAGCGTTCTATACCCGTTTTTTGCGGAGGAATAGGCCAGGTTGACGCACGCGGCCGTCTTTCCGACTCCACCCTTGATATTATACAGAGAAATAACTTTCATCTCATCCTCCCGCCTATATGTCGCATTGTGAAATGATCAGGTCATATTCCGGATTTCTTCTATCTGAATTTTGTAGCACTCGGGACAGATCCCATGACTGAAAAGTGCTTCAGAGTGGCTGGAGATATAGACTTCCAGCTGGTCCCACGAATCCGAGTCGTTACGGATTTTTTTACAATATGAACAGATCGAAATGATTCCTTCCAGCTGTTTGACACGCGAAAGCATCTCCCGCAGCTCAACGGACTGGCGTTCATGCACTCTTGCCAGCTCAAACAGCAGTATCTGCATATCGATCAGGCTATATCCGCCGACTGCTTCCTGCACCACTACTGGTTCGTACATCTGATCGCGGGGTCGTGACAAAGCGCACCGGACAGCATGATCGATAGATTCGGTCTCGTCCATGATAAGAGGCGCGTCGAAATCGTATTTAACCAGCAGCTTCAGTGGTTTTTTATTGTAGAGTTCCTTACGGAAAGGCTTACTGTACATTTCCATGAAGCGTCGGCGGGAAATCATACCCAGAAGCTGGCCATCGTCCTCATCGATAATGATGACACCAGCCAGGTCGGGGTTGTCTTCAAAGGTCTCTTCTACCTTTTTTGCCATATGACTGGTCTTGATCAGTACTCTCTGCGATGTCACCGTTGCCAGGGTGTTTTCGCTCCGTACACCGCACTGTTCCTTAACCGTTTCGCCGATCATACCATCATCACCGCAGTTACCGGATTCTCTTCTTTCCATAGAATATTACCCGTATACGACATGGTTGATCAATAGTACACACATCGGCCGATATCACGCTACTTGAAATATTTGCAGAACAAAAAAGAGCTACTGTCAGAGAGTCCTGACAGAATACAACAAGTATATACAGGTTTGTTGTGACAATTGTGTTACGTTATCAACATTATGAAGAAGCCATCAACATCATGATTTCCGGGCTGATTGACAGTGCCAATCTACCCCCGTAACGATAAAACACAGGGCAAAAATTTTCACAACTGTAACAACAAAGTCTGAAGTAGTCTGGTATATTGAATTCAGCATATCAGTGAAATACAAATCAGGCAGGGAAACCATGACCTCCAGGTTTAGCGAGCAACAGATCAAAACAGCAGTGGCAGCCATGAAAGCATTTGTGGAAAAGCCGTACATACGCTATGAGCGGTGGGAACGTGCACTCTGCTTGAGTAAAACGGAAGACCCAGCATTGCGCGAACTGATGCGGCACGAAGTTGAAGTCATGCAGAAAGACGATCCCGGATTCCAGGCATTGATGAAAATCTGATTTCCCGGACCGGTGATGACGTTTGATTCTTACGAGTACTCGGGGGTGACATCTGGATTCACTGATCTCCTGGTCGCAAAAAATTCCCTTGATCATTCTTTTCACTATCAGCGCTGTCGCGGTTGGCACCGGTGACTTTCTGGCCAAAAAATGGTCACTTGCACCCGGGTGGGCTACATTTTCCGGAGCGCTGTTCTGCTATTTCGCCTCTTCTTTTTTTTACCTGCAGACACTTCCCAGAAAAGGTCTTGTTGTTTCTTGTGTTATCTGGAGCCTTGCCAGCATAATCGCCTTTCTGTTCGTTGGTCTTGTCATTTTCCACGAGCGATTAACCGGAGTGCAGCTGCTGGGGGTAGTTCTGGGCACCATGTCGCTTCTCCTGCTAAGCAGTTAGCAGGTCATTAATTATATTTGTGCCGTAGAGGAGTTTGCTCATGATCAGCTCAGATACATTGCAGTTACTCGCCGAAACCCACGGGACACCGCTGTTCGTTATAGATCACGACGAACTGCGCAGCAATTATGCGACTTTCAAAAAATACCTCCCACGCGTACAAGCCTACTATGCCGTTAAAGCAAACCCGGATCCGGCCATCGTCAAGACCCTTTTTGATGCTGGTGCCAGCTTCGATGTCGCTTCAATGCCCGAATTCAGGGTGGTGTTTGAAGTGATAAAGGATATGCCGGAAAAGGAACGTCAGGATTGGATCTGGGACAAGATTATTTACGCCAATCCGATCAAGGCCAACGAAACACTTGTAGAGCTCGACGAGTACAAGCCACTGGTCACCTTCGACAATTACGAAGAAATTCTCAAAATCAAGCAATACTCCCCACATTCCGGGCTGGCACTCCGCCTCAGGGTTCCCAATACGGGAGCCATGGTGGAGCTCTCCTCTAAATTTGGGGCCGGCCCCGGTGAGGCGGTAGACCTGATTCTGGAAGCTGACAAGAACGGTCTTACCGTCGAGGGGCTGAGTTTTCATGTGGGGAGCCAGACTACCAATTTTGAAAATTTTGTGCAGGCCATCAACCTGGCGGCCAACATTTTCAAAGAGGCCCGGGAACGGGGTTATGATAAAATGAATCTGCTGGATATCGGAGGTGGCTTTCCGGCTCCCTATGATGATTCGGTTAAGCCCTTTAGCGAACTAGCTCGTAAGATAAACGCTGAGCTAGACAGGCTCTTTCCCCCTGAAATAGAAATTCTTGCCGAACCGGGAAGATTCATGGTTGCAACTGCTGGAACGGCAGTCTCTAAAATTATCGGTAAGGCGGTTCGGGATGGAAAACTCTGTTATTATATAGATGATGGTGTCTATCACACGTTTTCAGGCATCATTTTTGACCACTGCCAGTATCACCTAGAGTCGTTCAAAAAGGGACCGACACAAATCTGCACTGTGTTCGGCCCCACCTGTGATGCTTTAGATGTCATATCCATGGCGGAAGAGCTTCCTCACACCCTGGAACGTGGTGACCTGCTCTACAGCAGGAACATCGGAGCTTACAGTGGAGCTTCGTCGACCTATTTCAACGGCTTTCCGCCAGCTACGGTTGTTCATGTCAATCGGTGACATACCACTTTACTGGTGAGGAGGTGAAGCTAGTGGCAAAAAAGATAGGACACAATCACAGCAGAGATCCTTACCCGTGGGACGAAGCCAAAATCAGTTCAAGCTCTACCTCATGGATATGTTGCGATATGAATCTTCCGACAACATTTAATTTCTGCCCGATCTGTGATAAGGAGCGAGATGAAATTCTGACAGGAACGGAAAACTAAGAACTTGGGCTGTAATGACGCTTAAGCCAGCGGCTCAGACCATCGAGACCGGGGAAGAGCACCCGTTCGTTAACATTAGCCTGATCGAGCTTGTCTCTGATTTCCCATTTCAGTTTTGCAGGGACAATGATTTTTCTTGAGATACCGGGTTGATCTTCAAGCCAATCTTCAAGAGGCATGGACGGGTCTGACATAACAGAACAGAAGGCGTGCTGATTAACGATTCTGTCATCAATTGAAGGTGGTTCGAAAAATATTGTCACCTTTTTGTTTGCCAGTGTATCGAATTCTGGCAACGAATTAACCACTTCCGAAAGCATCCCGACCGTCATAACATTGGCTCCCTCATCTTCCAGTCTATCTTTAAGCGTGTGCGGCAACAGCTCATGCGCTTTAACATAGTTAACCGCCCAGATAACTCCGTCGGTGTGAAACTTTTCAATATTGCAGGTTGCAAAGTGCATGGCTATGAACGGGGAGTACGTCCAGTCCAGGAGCCGGGTCGGCAGGCCATAATGTTGGGCGACCGATAGCCAGTGCCACAGAGAATCACGCTCCACAATGTTCCGGTGAGCGTATTTTTTGAAGTTTCTCAGCAGATGCCGCTCCAGCTCGACATATTTGCCGCCAAGCCGCATCAATGTTGTTTCCAGGCGGTAGCTGGAATCCGACAACCCTCTGAAGGCAAACCGAGAACGAAAACGGCCTATATCCTCATTCCATGAATCTGCAAACAGTTCATTTTGCAGTTCATCCCACGAGTTAATCAAAAGTGTTTCCATCGGTGAGGCCCTCTCTGATATCAGACTGCAGAATCAACTGCTCTGCCGTGTATGACATATTATGTCGTAGCATATCTGTGATGATACGTCTGTGAACAGCACTTGCAATTTACCATAAAAATCCCCGCAGCGTCCATATTTCGGTATCATAAGGAATATTTAGATACCAGCTTGTCCATCCTGGAATTTTCATGTATATCAATAATAAATATATTGACTATTATACCTATTATAAATATTATTTACGTAGGATATCATTACTAAGCAGGACGAAGGGGAAAACCATGAAAATCGAAAAGCCGAAAACAGCAAAAAAAGCGAAGCCAGAAACCATTGTTGTGCATGCGTCTGAAAAACGTGAAGAGACAAAGAAAGCGAAAAAGACCAAGCCCGTCGTAGAAGAGGCTCCGGTTGCGGCACAAAAAGTAAAGAAGGCCAAACCTGAAAAAAGTGTGGCTGTTCCCGACGAGCCGAAAACCAAGAAAACACAGAAAGCCTCAAAAGTTCAAATAGAAGTGAAGGCTTCGAAGGATGATAAGCTGACCAAATTCCTCGTCAGCATGAAAAAATCTGTCCGTAAAAGCATCAAGAAAGAGGCTGCTGAAGCTGGCGTCAGTATGAATGAGTACATATTGTTGGCTGTAGAGGACAAATTGCGGCAGGATTCTGCAAAACCGTAAAATAATATATCAACACGGCTGTGCCGAATTCAGGAAGAAGGGGGGATTGTAAGATGACAATGCCAATTAATCAGGTTGAGTGCGATCCTGAAGCGCACCACAAACAACTTCTCTGTACTCTTGCTGATCGAAAGCAGATGCTTACTCTGGCTCAATTGGCGAAGGATGCGAAATATTTCTGCACGTTGTGCGGCAGGGTGGCAAATGAAGCAAATTATGTCTGCGCACCGGTAGAGTTGAATAAAATCGAATAACTGATAAAATTGACTCTACATTTCCAATTCATTATGAGAGGCCGGTTCGTGGAAGTTAGATCACAAAGAATTGATGGTGTTCGCCTGGTACTCAAAGGTGACCATGGTCCTGAGTCTTTGATGGAAGAGTGGGACGTGGAATTCCACCAACAGCAAAAAAGAACCGTGACATTTTGGGATACATTTGAATGGGGCCTCTGGTTCAGTGGGCATGTCCTGCATAGCTGCGGTACTGTTTACCATCTATCCACCCTTGATGATGGCTGGCTGGGTGAGGTGGTCTGTGAAGAAGAGTCGAGCAACACATTACGTTTTTGGGGAGACTTTAAAACTGCGGCAATGCGGGCAAGCCTTGAGGGAATGCTTGGGCTGAGAGCCCTTACGGCGCTGATTGAGGGCTCATTCGATGTGCGTATGTGTGAGTTGCGCAACGAGGTGGGCAAAATAGTGTGCCGGCTTGAATGGTCTTCGGTTTCTTCGGGGAAGCGCGGAGAGAAAGAGTTGCTGCATTATTGCCAGATAATGCCACTACTTGGCTATGAGGGGGAAACCACACGTGTGGTGAAGCACCTCACCTTACGCGGGGCGACGACGTCCGGAAAAGGCCCATTGGAGGCATTGCTACGCCATGCGAAACTCGAACCTCAGAAATACACCCTTAAGCCATCATTCGGACTGACAGCTGAAACAGCTGCCCGTGAGGCCGTGGGGCGAATTGTGCGTACAATTATGAAGATTGCCGACCGCAATGTTCCGGGAATTCTGAAAGACTACGATACGGAATTTCTTCATGATTACCGGATATGTTTACGAAAGATTCGCTCAGTGCTGAGTCTGGTTAAAGAAGTTTATCCAGCAGAAGAAACCCGGCGAATGCGCACAATACTTGGCGATCTTGCACGGCAGACCAACCGATTGCGCGACTTGGATGTGTACCTTCTGGCTCGCGAAGAATACTGCGGATTACTGCCCCCTGAACTTAGGCCGGCGTTGAAAGGGATGTTTGAGGATTATGCGGCGGAGCGGAAAGTAGTGGTGCGACACACTGTTGCTAAATTGTCTGCACACGCCACTCGACAGAAACTCCGAAAAATTGAAGCATATTTTTCAGAAGAAAACCCACATAAACCTTCTACAGCAGCCGACCTACCCGTTGGGCCACTCGTTTTCCGCTGCATCTACAAGCGCTATCGAAAAATCTGCAGAATTGCAGCGGGGATTGGGGCGGAAACGCCTGACGAGACAGTGCACGAGGTTCGTATTGAATGCAAAAAACTGCGTTATCTCCTGGAGTTCTTCAGCGAACTCATTGCTAAGGATGATGGTGCCGCTATGCAAAAGATGCTTCGACGCCTGCAAAGCCGACTTGGTGATTTCAATGATGCTTCAGTGCAGCAAAAATCACTGCTGACCTATTTTGAACAGGGGGAAAACGGGTGCGATGTCGCCCTTGGTGTTGGAGGTCTCGTTTCTGTTCTTTACCACCGCCAACAGAAGACACGCACTCTTATCGAACAATCATTGGAGGAATTCTGCAGTGGCTCAACAGCTGCGATCTTCAAACGCACCTTCAAACGTCCGATACTTGCCTCGGTAACGGATGCCCTCCCAGGTATACATCAATGAAAATTATTTCTTCTTACAGCATCAAGGGCGGAGTAGGGAAAACAGCGCTCGCGGTCAATCTTGCATTCGCACTTTGTGAATCCGGGTGCAGGACACTCCTTCTGGATCTCGATCCGCAGGGGGCGGCCACCTTTTATTTCCGCGTCGACAGTTCGGAAAAGTTCCGGATGCGTAATACACAATCCATGATTGATGGACTCCGCAAGAATATCCGGGAGTCCGACTTCCCGGGGCTTGATATTATTCCATCAAACCTTGGCTATCGACATTTCGATATTCTACTGGGAGAAATGGCAAAGCGCCGCAAACAGCTCCGCAGAGTATTGGACGAATTCAAGTCAGATTATGATGTGATCCTCGTGGACTGTCCACCGAACATCACCCTACTCTCGGAAAACGTTTTCCGGGCATCGGATATGATTCTGGTGCCTGTCATTCCGACCGTACTTTCTCAAAGAACTTTGGAACAATTGACCGGCTTCTTCCAGGACGAAGAACTGCCGTGCGAGATCCTCCACCCGTTTTTCTCTATGGTACAGAAAAGAAGTAAAATGCATCGTGAGATTATGGCAGACATACCGTCGACATACCCTGGTTTTTTGAAGACAGCCATCCCGTTTTCTGCAGACGTGGAAAAAATGGGCCTGCACAGAAAACCACTTCTGGCGTATTCCCGTACCTGCGAGGCGGCACTGGCCTACCGTGCTCTATGCGATGAAATTATTACTGTGCCAGGTCCATGACCAAAATAGAAATAGAAAGAAAGTTTTTAGTAACGTCGCTGCCGGCCGGAATGGAGGGTGGAAAGCCAATCCTGCAAGGGTATCTCGCTCATGACGAGCACATGGAGGTGCGCATCCGACAGTACGGGAATGACCATTTCCTGACGGTCAAGGAGGGTTCCGGACTGTCGAGACGTGAAACAGAAATCGAAATATCGCCCCGGCAATTTCTTGAGCTCTGGCCTTCTACCGAAGGAAAACGTTTGGAAAAAGTGCGCTCTTTGATCCATTATGGTGCATACACTATAGAGGTGGATCGTTATCGCGGCGGTCTTGAACCGTTGCTTGTTGCGGAGGTTGAATTTCCTTCGGTTGAAGAAAGCGACTGTTTCGAAAAGCCGGATTATTTGGGCGAAGAAATCACGGGAGATGCGGCGTATAAGAACCTTTCCCTGGCAATTCACGGTATTCCTGATGGTACTGCTCTCGAGTATCAGATCGCTGCGCTCCCCTATCTGTTTCGTAGAGGGGGGCTGCACCTTGTGATCGTTACGAATTCTGCCCAGTCCCGGTGGATTCTCCCCAAGGGGCAGCCGGAACCTGACATGCCCAAACAGGACGTCGCTGTCATGGAGGCCATGGAGGAAGCCGGTGTGATTGGTAGTTGTGTCCCCGGACTCCGAGTGTCATACCACCGCAAAGGTGAAAAGACGCTCCATATTTATCCCCTGAAAGTCACGACTGTGTTGAAAAAATGGCCCGAAATGGAGTGGCGGAAGCGTCTGGTGCTGCCCGTCAACAAGGCGCTGAAGATGATCAGCGATCAGGAACTTTCGGAATGCATCAAGCGCCTGGTTTCCAGGTTGACTGCCTGATTGTTTGGTAAATACCGGAACAGGCATAATGACTGTCACCCAAACTGCCGACCGGACAAATTGAAAGTGCGAAATTCAATTTGACAAGGCATCTTATTACCACTATTATTTCAATATGTTCAAGCGCACACTTTCCAATAAGCTGATCTCTCTGGCGGAGCAGTTCCCCGTTGTCTCCATCACAGGACCTCGCCAATCGGGCAAAACCACTCTGACCAAGGCACTATTCAGCCACCACGACTACATCAGTCTGGAAGACCCAAACGAACGGGAGTTTGCTGTAACGGACCCGAAAGGTTTTCTGCGGCGCTTCAGCAGCGGGGTGATTCTGGATGAGATTCAGCGGGCACCGGCGCTGCTCTCATACATACAAGGCATTGTGGATAGCGAAGATCGCCCCGGTCAATTTATTCTGACCGGTTCACAGCAGTTTCGCCTTGTGGAAAAAATAACTCAGACACTTGCAGGGAGAACAGCGTTGGTGAATCTGCTCCCCTTGAGTCTTGGCGAGCTTCTTGGTAAAACGGCTGCCGACCCGTGGCGGATTGATGAGCTGCCTGTTTTGTCGGGGGCACCTCCCTTTACTCTTGAAGAGATCATATTCAAAGGACTTTATCCACGCATCCATGACAAGGGACTGGAACCGCATGATTGGCTTTCTGCCTATTACCGAACCTATGTTGAGCGAGATGTGCGCGATCTGGCGAATATCGGCAACCTGGAAACTTTTCAGCGTTTTGTAAGCCTTTGTGCCGGCAGGAGCGGTCAACTGCTCAACCTTTCGACCCTGGCACTGGATGCCGGTATCTCCCATACAACGGCGCGGAACTGGATTTCCATTCTCCAGGCGGGATTCATCATCCATCTGCTGCCGCCACATTTTGCCAATTTTTCCAAACGGATCGTGAAAACGCCAAAACTTTATTTTATGGATACCGGCTTGCTCTGCTATCTGCTGCGTATGAGAGGGGCAGCGGAGTTTGCCACTCATTCCATGAAGGGGCATATCTTCGAGACCTTTGTGCTGGCTGAACTGTATAAATCCTTTGCTCACCGGGGAGAAATACCGCCGCTCTATTTCTGGCGTGACAAAACGGGACACGAGGTTGATGTAGTAATTGATGCCGGCAGAAAGTTGATTCCGATTGAGATAAAATCAAGCGAAACGATCAACCGTTCTTTCTTTGACGGTTTAAAATATTACATTTCACTTGGTTCTCCGGTTTCGGAAACTGGCGTCCTGATCCATGGTGGCAATGAATTATACGAACGAGAGAAGTTTATTGTGCGCCCCTGGTTCCAATCTGTATGACAAAAACAGCTCCCCGGAGTATTTAAAAACAGTCATTCCGTTCTCTGCGAACGCTGAAAAAGGGTACTGTCATGAAACATCTTGCCCAATCCTTCAAGGCACTTTCCGATCCGATCAGACTACGCATCATTCTCCTCTTGCAGGCTGAAGGAGAGTTGTGCGTCTGCGACCTGATGGCTGTGCTCAAACTGCCCCAGTCAACTGTTTCGCGCCATCTGGCCTACCTGAAGCGAAGCTGCTGGGTTGATATCCGCCGTCAAGGGCTCTGGATGTACTACAAACTCAGCAGAAATAGTTGCAACATCTGCAAAGAAATTCTCCAAATTCTTAATAATCACTCCAGTGAACTTCCCGAGGCAACTACCGACCGGAATGTACTGTCAGTCTTCCAGAAAACCAAGGACAGCCCAAGCTGCCTGTAACAGAATATCTCTTGCAATATCCGCTAAGACGGATACAATAGCCTCACATCCAAATTATGAGGTTTGTTATGTCCGAACACCTTTCCCGCAAGCTCTCTTTCCTTATCGCAGCCGAAACGGAACCAGCGGTTTCATCGGCTGTTTGTGCTCTGGAACCGGGTGATGGCACCGATAAGCCCCCCTGTTGAGGTCCACCTGCGTCCGCCGGCGGCGGATCAATCACAGAAATGGTACCCGGCTTCATTGAGTGGCTTGAAACCTCGATAGGAAGGGTGCCGCGCATAGCATCGAAACTGGGTATCTTCGATCATCTGGGTGCATGCAAGGCGCGTTGGGGCATCGAGCGGATGAGCTTTATCGTTCCTCCCGGCCTTTATGCAGTTGGTGCTCCATGTGCCGAATCACCGGTGATCGTAACCGCGAACTACAAGATGACGTACGACATCGTCCGCCAGGCACTGGCCGGGTACAACGTCTGGCTGCTTGTTCTGGAAACCTACGGGATCAATGTCTGGTGCGCAGCCGGCAAGGGTACTTTTGGTACCGGAGAAGTAGTAAGACGCGTCACATCAAGCAAACTGGCTGAAATTGTCAGCCACCGCCGCCTGATCCTGCCGATTCTCGGAGCACCGGGAGTAGCCGCTCACCAGGTGGCACGCCGCTGCGGATTTACGGTAAGCTATGCGACGATCCGCGCAGCAGATCTGCCGGAGTATCTCGACAACGGCATGGTTACCACTCCCGCCATGCGAAAATTGACGTTCACATGGTACGAACGATTGGTGCTGATACCGGTGGAAGTGGTTCTGGAACTCAAACTGCTGGCTGTTGTTTCAGGGATCATTCTGCTGATATGCACGCTCTTCAACAACCTCTCAGTCGGTCTGACCGCATTCGGCGCCTATACGGGAGCTGTCTTAAGCGGTGTCGCTCTCGGGCCACTTCTGCTCCCGTTACTGCCGAGCAGGAGTTTCGCCGTCAAGGGAGCTGTAATTGGCGCTATATGGACGCTCATCTACTACCTGCTAACAGGGGCAAGCTGGAATCTATGTACAAAAATCGCGGCTTTTCTGGCATTGCCGGCGGTAAGCGCTTTTTACACCCTCAACTTTACCGGCTGTACTACCTATACATCTCGTTCAGGCGTCAAAAAAGAGATGAGAATTGGTCTTTCCATTATGGGTTGTGCAGTAGTGATCGCAATTCTCTTGCTGACGCTGGGACGGTTTGCCTGATGGAGAAAATTTTATGACAGGATTTCGTTACCTGGAAAAAGTAGTCACCCTGGAATACAGCCAGCCAACGTGCATCGGCTGTGGCCGTTGCGAAGAAGTATGCCCGCACCAGGTATTTGTTATGAACAACAAAAAAGCCTCACTCATCGATAAAGATGCATGCATGGAATGTGGTGCCTGTGCCCTCAATTGTCCGGTCAAGGCCATTACGGTGGAATCAGGCGTCGGCTGTGCTTCGGGGATGATAAACGAATGGTTGAGGGAGCATAAGCTGGGCGGGATCAGTAGCGGCAGCTGTTGTGACTGATTGAGGACAAAGAAAAGCCCGCATGGTGCGGGCTTTTCCCTACACAACATATCAACTCTACTTTTCTTTCTTTTTATGAGCCTTTTTCACTTTTTCAGAAGCCGCTGAATCCTTTGCAACTTTCGGCTTAACCGGCTTGCGCGGGGTAAGCGCAATCATCGGATTCGCAGCTGAAACGGTGACAGTGGCTGTAGAATCAGCCAGCTCTTTTTCAAGAGCCCTGACTTTTCCATCGAATGAATACTTGCTGTCCGGCTTGATCTCTTTCACTTCTGTCGGGAGTCCGATCCGGTCGAGGATAGCGATGAACGGTTCGGGATCTAGCTCCTCGACGTTGACCATCGTCTTCGTATCCCACTCTCCAGTAACAATCAACATGGCGGCAGCAATCGGCGGAACGCCGGCAGTGTAACTGATGCCTTGCGATTCAACTTCCTCGTAACATTTCTTGTGATCTGAAACCTGGTAGATTAGTATTTCGCGTTTTTTGCCATCCTTCTTCCCTTTAACAAAGTTGCCGATGCAGGTATTGCCAGTATAGCCGGGGGCGAGGGTCATCGGATCTGGGAATAACGCCTTGACAACCTTGAGCGGTACAACCTCCTGACCGGTGGTCAGTGTTACCGGAAGGTGGGAGAGGAAGCCGAGAGTGCGCAGTACGGTGAACACGTTGATGTAATGATCTCCGAAGCCCATCCAGAAGCGAATGCTGTTGGCATCGATATTCTTGTAGAGAGAGTGCAGTTCGTCATGGCCGTTCAGGTAGATCGGCTGCTTGCCGACCACCGGAAAATCATATACCCGTTTAACCGAATGAGTGGGGTACTCTTTCCACTGACGGTCAATCCAGGTCCAGACCTTGATGAATTCGCGGAAATTGATCTCAGGATCGAAGTTGGTTGAAAAATACTTGCCGTGACTTCCGGCATTCACATCCAGGATGTCAATGGTATCGATTTTGTCGAAGTAGCGCTTGACGGCCAGTGCGCAGTAGGCGTTGACCACACCGGGATCAAAGCCGGCGCCAAGAATGGCTGTGATCCCTTTTTCATCGCAGCGTTCTTTACGCTTCCACTCGTAATTTGCGTACCAGGGGGGCTCTTCACAAACCTTGTCCGGCTCTTCGTGGATAGCGGTATCAATATAGGCAGCACCGGTTTCGATGCAGGCCTCCAGCACCGACATATTGATGAAGGATGCCCCCAGATTGATTACTATTCCCGATTTGGTTTTCTTGATCAGCTTTACCGTAGCCGGGATATCCAGCGCATCCAGCTGGGCGGAATACAGCTTGCCGGCCGGGTTTTTCAAATGGCCTTTCCGCGTGACGCTTTCTATGATGGCATCACATTTGTCAAGAGTCCGTGACGCAATACAGATATCACCCAGGACATCGTTGTTCATTGCCGCTTTGTGGGCTGCTACGTGGGCTACCCCACCGGCGCCGATAATCAATACGTTCTTTTTCTGCATAAGCTACCTCCCGTCTAAGATAAACTGCCTGTGTAATCTTCAAATCCGAAACAGCGTACCAACTCAACTGTGCCGTTCAGCCTGCGAACCGCGATTGACGGCATGGGTACACCGTTGAACCAGTTTTTCTTCACCATGGTGTATCCGGCCGAATCGGCAATGCGAACCTCGTCGCCAACCCTGAGAGTTCTCTCCAGCCCGTAACTCCCGAATACGTCTCCTGCCAGGCATGTGCGACCGGCAATCATCATTGGTTGGCTTCCCGGAGGCGGAAAAGAGACCCTCGGGTTGGTGCGGTAAATCAGATGATCCAGCAGATGAGCTTCGACTGAGGCATCGACAATAGCGATATCGACTTCGTTATGCACCACATCCAGAACTGTGGTTACCAGCTCGGTGCTGTTGGTAATAGCCGCCTCACCGGGCTCAAGATAGACCTGCACCCCGTGGCGTTCGCTAAATGCTTTCAGTATGCTGCAAAACCGCTCCAGCGGATAGCCGGCTTTGGTAAAAAAGATACCTCCGCCAAAGCTGATCCATTCCATCCTCTCCAGCAAAGATGCATACGTGGTTCCGATCTGTTCCAAAGCATCGGCAAGGTTTTCAACGTCGTCATTCTCGCAGTTGAAATGGAACATCATCCCGCAGATCAGATCAACCACCCCCTGAAGCTCTGCAACACTCCGCACCCCCAGGCGGGAATAGCGACGCGCCGGATCCGCCAGGTCGTAGTGAGAATAACTGATTCCCGGATTGACCCGTACCCCGACTTTTTTTCCGCGGACGCGATCATGGAACATTTTCAGCTGGGAGACCGAGTTGAAGATGACTTTATCGGCAAAGGCACTGACCGCTTCGACCTCCTCTGCCGAATAGACCACGCTGTAGGCGTGCACCTCCTTACCGAATTTCTCGTGGCCGAGCCGCGCTTCAAAGAGAGAGCTGCTGGTGGTACCATCCATGTACTGCCGCATCAGATCAAAGACGCACCAGGTTGAAAAACATTTCAGCGCCAGAACTGATTTAGCCCCGGACTGCTCCCGAATCATCCGGATAATTTCCAGATTTTCTTTGAGCCTTATTTCGTCGATAAGATAATATGGCGTCCGTATAAGCATAATATCTAAGCCTCTCGTAGTTCAAATCGAGGTGGCAGGAGTACCGCATTCCTGCATATTTGTCAATTTTGGTAAATAGCGGTTACCCTGCGTCACCAGATGCCCACAGCGGTGTGAATACTGTCAATGTAGAGCTTTCACCCGTTCCACCACCTTCTTGATGGCGTCAACAACCAGTAGAGCATATTCCCGCCTGGTAATAAGCGTTACATGATCGGCACCTTTGACGGCAAAGTGGTCACTATCGCTGGAGAGTGCCGACAATTCCCGCTGCAGCTCCGGATGACCGGGAAGGATCCCTTTGGCTGCAGTCACCACTGCCAGAGGCATATCCTTGATGCTGCGTGTCCCGCGGACCTCGGCGCAGAAGGTTTCCCAGGCCCGTGATTCATCCCGTGTTGTCGTGAGGTGCCGATGGGTAGACAGAAAAGCCCGTGCTTCGGCAAACTGCTGTGGCGGCAGACCCTCAGACCAGAAATTGAACAGTCCCGCAAGACGGACATAGCCGAGTCGCGTCAGCAACGGAACTGAACCGAGAAATCGGAATCCGCTGCTCATATGGGTGTGAATGGCTTGACTGCGAAGATGTTGGTCCGGATGGACTGCGTCGAGAAACACCATTCCGGCTACTTCTTCAGGATAAAGATCCGCAAACAGCCTGATGAAGAGCCCGCCCAAGGAATGCCCCACAAGAACGTACGGCGGACGGACGGCGGCGTGTACCAGGACAGAATGAAGGCGCCGTACTGCTGCAGTTGCCGTTTTTGGCGCATTGTCCGGGCCGCTCCAACCCAGTCCGGCCCGATCATATGATACAACGCGGCAGAACTTTGCCGCCTCTGGCTGGACCCACCCCCATGCGGACGACATTCCGCCGAGCCCCGCTTCCAGAACGACCGTCGGAGAGCCGTGACCGGAAATCTGAACATGCAGGCGGCACCCTTCAACATCCAGTAATCTTCCGGGCGGCGGATGATCACGCAGGTCGCGACGTGCTGCAGCTGCCTGATACAAACTCCCGATACCGACCATACAGGGAATTACGGCTGCCAGCAAACGCCCCTTCTGCTCCACTCCGGGTGTGAAGTGATGTTTGCGGCGAAACTCGTACGGGTGAGCACGCCCGTCGCCGGTTACCGGAATCAAGGCGGCGCTTACAAGATGGTGGTTTCCCGGAGTCGGCCGCAGATCTCCATTCGTCACGTTGTCAGCCGGGCCATGTCGAGAATTGCACCGGCTGTTGCGCTGCACACCCTGGTGGCAAACTCCGGATTGAGAGTTTTCAAGGTGTCAGTCGGCTGGTGGTAGTGCGGATTCCGGAAGTTGGTAGTGTCTGTCACCATGATGGCCTTGTAGCCTTCGTCCCAGAATGGTGCATGGTCTGACCTGCGACTGTCCGGCATAGCCTCTCCATTTCCGGGTACTGCCACTGTCACACAGTGGAGTCCATTCCCGTATCGCTCTGAAGACTGTTCAAATAGCTGCAATAGTTCTTGTGAACGTTCATTTCCAACAGCAGCGATGAAGTTGCCGACCGACGGAACCGGAACCGCGACTCCTGCCGGAACCGACTGCGTAACGTCATCTCCGGCAAATGCAACAGATTCCAGCACCACAACCCCTTCGATGTTCCAGCGGTTTTCACGGGCGTACTGAGCCAGTGCCCGGCTCCCCCGGGTACCGGAACAGGGGTCCCCATCAGTTTGATTCTCTTCGAGGCTAACACCGACGAAATGGATCGTCCGCTCTAAGGTACAGCGAGACAATACACGGGCAATTTCCAGTAGCACCGCAACACCGCTGGCATTGTCATCGGCACCCGGTGATCCTGCTACCGTATCGTAATGGGCTAGAAGTACGACCCGCTCGTGGGGGTAACGCACTCCTCTACGGGTGGCGATAACGTTTCTAAAAGAACGGTCATTCTCAGAAAAACAATGATCAACCACGTCGTAATCAAGACACGCTAGCGCACCTTTGATATAGTCAGCAGCATGCTCCAGGGCTTCCGGTGCCGCCAGTGGATGCCGGACACCTTCCAGAACCTTGATATGGCCGATGATACGGTCAGTTGAAACAGCTTGTTGTATTATTTCATTATAATTCATAAAATTTTATCCTTTTTTGTTTCGCAATACACCTATTCCCAGAAAACCAACCTGCCATGCTCATCCAGCCCGTTATCCAGGTTCCACTCCCCGAAAACCGGTATATTAGCCGTGCTGTCACAGACTGCCCGCTCCACCTGTCTCCAGACAGTTGTCACATTGCCAAGTGCATGATCGAATATCTCGTCATAATGCAGATGGAGCGGTTTTCCCGACGGTACCAGCTGTTCTTCAATGAATTGATGGTCCACCTTGTCATATACGGGATAGGCTAGGCCCATTTTTTCAGCAATTACTGAAGCTAAGGGAAACAGCCGTTTACCTGACGGCGACTGACCGTCCGTCAGCTCGGCAAAACGGCGCTGCCAGTGGTCGCAGTCCGGCGGGTTGGCTGCGTAAAGTTGGGGATGAACGTCGGCAAACATTCCTTTCCAAAGTTCTGAAATGTCACTGTCAAGACAACTGAAATCGTCTGAAGAGGCGCACTGTTTCACCTGCAAAGAAAACTCAGGTGACTCGCCGATCTCTCCCAGATTCATCCGATGATAGATGTAGCTGTCCTGATTCATCTCACAGATCCGGTGCATCTTTTGATTCTCGGCATAAACCC
>JBAXVE010000063.1:0-18997 GCA_037129245.1 Desulfuromonadales bacterium | reverse complement strand
TGCGGTCTCCTCAACCCGAGGCGTTTCAACTAAAAAACGAAAGACTCAAAATATTGCTACTTGACTTACCAGACTAACCAAGGTAACCTTGCTAACATGACAACCATACAAGAAACAAAAAGAAAAAAGACGTTTCCTCTTGAGATTGAGGAAGACCTTCACAAGGCGCTTAAATTCAAAGCCATCGAAACGGACATGACACTTCATGCCTACATCATCGAGGCACTTAATGCGAGGGTTCGCGAAGATTCCGCAGCCTATTCCGGTGAGAGTGACGGGCAAACCGCAAGCACTGGTGATAAACCATGACCGCCGCAAGTCTCCTGGACATTATCCGAAACGCTCATGAAAACAAGGCAGCAGAGACCGCCGTACAAATTATCCACGGTGATGTTCGCGAAAAACTTGCAGACCTCGCCGGTGAAACTTTTCACTGTTGTGTAACATCTCCACCGTACTGGGGCATGCGTGATTATGGCTATGATGGTCAAATCGGTGCAGAGCCCCGAATTCAGGAATATATCGAGCATCTAGTAGCCGTTTTTCGTGAAGTGCGCCGGGTGTTGCGTAACGACGGCACACTCTGGCTCAACATAGGCAACACCTACACTTCGGGCGGCAGAACTTGGAGACAATCGGATGTTAAAAATGTGGGACGCGCCATGTCGTATCGCCCTGACACCCCGGAAGGGCTCAAACCAAAAGATCTGATCGGCGTCGCATGGATGCTGGCCATGGCCTTGCAGCTTGATGGCTGGTATCTCCGTTCCGACATCATCTGGCATAAACCGAACTGCCAACCTGAATCCGTAAAAGACCGGGTGACCGTAGCTCACGAATACCTGTTCATGCTTTCAAAGAGCGAGTCTTATTACTTTGATCAGGATGCCATCAAGGAACCAACCGCCGACGGTAAAACCCGTAAAAACAAACGAAGCATCTGGAGCATCAATACCGAACCGTGCAAAGAAGCTCATTTCGCGGTCTTTCCTCGCGCCTTGGTGCAGCCTTGCCTGCTTTCCGGTTCGCCACGTGACGGGCTGGTGCTTGATCCGTTTTTCGGTAGCGGTACGGTCGGTGTAGTGGCTGTTGAAACTGGTCGTCGTTGCGTCGGGATTGAGTTGAAAGCAGATTATGTTGAGATCGCAAGACAGAGACTGCGAAATGTCATACTGCCGCTCATGCCGGATCTTGCTGCTGCGGCTCCTCGAAGCGCCACGTTGCGTGAACGATACACAACTCCTTCATTAGGCCTTTGATCTGTAACTTTCTTTCACCGCCTCCATCAAAATAGAGGCTGAATAGAGGCTTCCCGTTTTTCTCCACGAGGCAGTAACCCGGTTTGGGGTACTGCCTGCTTTCCATCCGCATTTCAAAACTGCCATCATTGGCCATTTCCAGAAGGCTTTTCGGGATTTCCACGAGTTCGTACAGATAATCCGGCGCACCCTTGCGGAGCGCTCGCAACACCAGAATACGGTTGATTCCTGACAAGTTGGCCAAAAACTGCTGGCGCAGACCTATTAAGTCGTCGGGATTATCACCCCACTGTCCACCGCCCAATTCCATGAATTTCGAGATGTGAAGTTTATTCAGGCGAATTCCCTTTGCCGCCTCGGTCTTCAGGGAAAACTTCTGTTCTTCAATGGAGAGGTCGAATCCGCGTGTTCCTCGTGGTGCCAGCTGAGCCGCTCTGCCCGATGTCTTTAGGACCGTTTCTAGCGCGAATTCAAATTTGTCCTTTGAAAAAGGCTCACGGGAAAAACTGTGATGCAGGCGCAGCACGTCACCAAAATCTACCAGCGAAACTTCTGAAATGATGTCCGAATCTGGTAACCGGAATATGTCCCACGATTGCGAGAACACCGACACCACGCGGTCAACCAGTTCAAGGCGATATTCGCTCAGTTCGGGAATAGCAGCCAACAGCCTTTGAATTCGCTCGCTATTATTCTTTTTATTCCCCATGCACTTGTCTCCCTTACCATTTACGCTTCAGCCAGTTCCCCAGATTAAGGTACACTGGAATTGATAACACAATTTTACTTTTCTGTTTTCTGGTTTCTCGCCTTTTGCAACAATTTTCTTACTGTTGCACCTGCTCCATTCTCAGGCAAGATAGCAGCCTCAGCTGCTAACTTGCTAACTTGCCCATCCCGCCGCTACTCCGGCCTATGGTGTTTTTTCAGACGTTTGAAAAGTCCATTTTTACCCTGACTTGGTTTTCAAAATCCATGATAGCTCTTGCGCAATCAACTTTCCCCCACCAGCGATCAACAACGTAGTGATTGATTGGGTCACGATAGTGATACAGGTTGCTTCCTATTTTTTGATCAGAATTTACCGGTGCAAGAACACAGGGTAGTCCGAGTGCATAAATGGCACTTTCAGGAAACGTCATGGATTGATTTTTAATATCAATCATGAATTGTTGAATGCCATCTGCGATCTTAACCGTTATTCCGTATCCATCAGGCAACTCATTGCCATGGGCTAAATTACAGCGGAATTTCTCGTAAACTATATCTTCGAATTTGATACCGACATTCCCTTTGTTGTCTTTGAAAGGAAAAACTGTTTCTTGTAGGTTTAGACTACCATACATCAACTCAATGATATCTGGGTGCACCTCAATAAACTTTCTAAATCGCCCTCCTACCTTTTGAATCGACGGGTACATCCTTTTAGCGGTTCCGTCGATAGCTAAACACGTAAATAGCATTGCTTTATCTAAGTCTCTGCTGTCACAAGCGTCTAATGAGTGCTTAATATGGTCAGCAATTTTCATTTTCGCTCTCCCCAAGTTTGCTCACTGAGAGCATTTTCGGTTTCCTGTCTTTGACCAACATATTATTGACGGCCCCGCGTGTGTGCGCGTAAATTCCGTTCATCCACCCAAATGTGGATGTTGGTCTTTGAACATGAAAATTGAAAAAATCAGGCCACGCTGCGGCGGCATTTCACATTCACCCCGTTTTCATTTTTTTCTCCGTTTTTTCCTTCTCCTTCCCCCGGTACATCTCACGCATCTCTTTGACCTGACGTCTGACCTCCTTGCGCAGCTCCGGAGGTTCCAACACTTCGGCATGCATGCCGTAGGAGAGAATCCAGGAAACCAGCTCCATCTGACCGGCGGCTTCGAATTCCACAATCACGCCGCCATCGGAATCGCTGCTGACGGTCTGCCCCGCCATCCAGATCCGGCCGGTTACTGCGTGGGCAACTTCTGATGAGAACTTCACCCGCACCTGCTGCATGCTGTCGTTCACCAGTCCGAAGGCGCTGCTGAAATGAGCTTCCGGATTGTAACTGTCGGGGATTTCAAACCGCTGCCGGGTAACCTCAATGCCGCGAAACCGCTCAAGAGCGAACAGTCGCATGCCGGCACGGTTATGGCTGTTGGCCAGCAGGTAAATCCCCCCTTTGTGAAATACCAGCGTGTAGGGATCAGCCTCGTACTGTTCAGCTTTTCCCTTTCCCTTCTTGGCATACATCAGCCTGATCCGGTACTGGTGCAGGAGGGCTCTTTGCAGCTCCCCGATGTACGATGCCACAGGAGAGTAATCCCGCGCTCCATGCAGCAGCGGCAGCGATACCCGCGCAATCCGTTCCAGATGTGCAGCATGGCGGTCCGGGAGCACCGAAGTAACCGTACGGAACAGGTCGTCAATTTCAGCCTGAAAGGGGGTTCCCGCCAGATGGGCGCCCAGGGAACGGAGCAGGTAGAGCGACATCAGCTGCGGCAGGGTCAGGGTGATCGGAGGGATGTTGCGCGATTTCGTCAGAAAACTGTAGACGCTTTTTCCATCGGTCCTCTCGTTTGTGAGCGCATAGCCGGCCTGTTCAACCGCGTTCAGGTCGCGGTGGATGGTGCGTCGGTCGACATCGCACTCTTCTGCCAGTTCGTCAAGCGTCAGCCCGCGTCTGGTTTCCAGCAGACGAATGATGGTGTGCAGCCGTCCCGCCTGGGAATATTTTTTTGCCGGTTTCCCCTGCTTCACAGTTTACCTCTTGCCGAAAATGAATTTTTAGCTACAATGTCGCATCGTTTCTTCGGCGGTAGCGGGGAGTATTGTAGCGGTTTGATCCATTTTGACAACACATTTCTGACGTATCTTGTCACGCTGCATGACTGGCTCAACCAACCCGGCTACCCTGCCCTTTTCTGCCTGAGCCTGCTGGCATCGTCACTACTGCCGCTTGGATCTGAGTGGCTGCTGGTACTGATGCTGGTTCGCGGCTTCGACCCGCTCCCGGTTGTTGCCGTTGCTACAACTGGCAATTATCTCGGAGCCGTCATGACCTATCTGATCGGCATCTGGGGTAGTCGGTGGCTGATTGAACGGGTTATACGTGTCTCAGAGCAGCAGCAGGAACGCGCCAGAAATTATTATCAGCAGTACGGTGCCTATTCACTCCTTTTTTCCTGGCTGCCGATTATCGGCGATCCTCTCTGCCTGATGGCAGGCATGTTGCGGGTAAATTTCTGGCGTTTTACCCTGCTGGTAGCGGCAGGCAAACTGGCCCGTTATGCTCTCACTGCCTGGATAACCGTCAAAGTAACCTGAAGACAAAACGAAAAGAGTCGTAATGGACACAACCTTTCCTACAGCAGACAGTCCGGGTTCTCTGCAGCGCTACAAAGGTTACGACCGCATCATGGGCAACATTTCGTGGCTCCTGATCGCCCTGGTCGCGCTCGATATACGGCTGTTGCCGACTGATCACTCCAGTCTTGTTTTCCTGGCCGGCTTCTGCATTCTCCTGTTCATCTACAACCTGAATGCCCGTTACGGCCTTTTCTCCCGCCGTTACAGCCCCTTCAAAACCTTCGTCGACCTGATGGTGTTTCTTGCATTTATTGTAGGGGTCAGCTGGTACACCGGAAAAATGACCAGCCCCTTCATATCGTTGATCTATCTGATTCTGATGGCAAGTGCGCTCACCCAGGGACGCCGGGTAACCTACTTCATGGCCGGGTTGGCCATAACATCGTACGTGCTGCTCGCCTCGGTCGATTTTCGTGAAATCAATCACTACCTGACTCATATCATAGAAGTATTCCCCTTCATGCTGATAGCCCATCTGGGGGCCATGCTGGCCGGCGAGACGGAAAACGCCCGCTGTGAAGTTGAGCGGCTGTCACTGACCGATGAGGTCACCGGTATCAACAACATGCGCAACTTTTTTCTGCTGACCGATGTGCAGGAAAAACTGGCCAAGCGCTATATCAGGCCGTTTGCCATCTGCATGATTGACGCTGACAGCCTCAAAAAAGTCAATGATCAGCATGGCCACTTTGCCGGAACCATGCTGATCCAGCAGGTAGCAAAGATTATTTCTGAAAACGTGCGCAGTTCCGACATCTGTGCCCGCTACGGCGGCGACGAGTTTGTTATCATGTTCAACGAAACCTGCAAGCAGGACGTGATAGGAGCCGTCGAACGGATTGTCAGCTGTATGGCATCCACTCCGTTCCAGTTTGAAAAGGTCCAGATTACCACCACCCTGTCGGCAGGACTTGCCGGTTACCCCGAAGATGGCGACACGGTGCGTGATGTCATGGCCAACGCCGATGAGGCAATGTACACCAGCAAGCGCACCGGAAAAAACCGCCTGACCGTGTATGAGAAACCCGCTTCCTGACCGTTGGCCGGTATTGATGCCGGCCGGATGGACAGCTGCCCTGCTGGCTCTGTTTTTTCTGCTGAACGCATCCGCAGGCAGCTGTACGACGGTTCGTGTCGTCTCAGCCGACGATGTAGGCCTTGAAGAGCATCTCGGCGCGAAAATCCCGCTTGACTCGCAGTTCCACGATGAATCGGGAAAACCGGTCAGACTTGCTGAACTGGTCAGCGGGCCGACCCTGATTCTGCCGGTCTACTACGGCTGCACCAACATCTGCTACAACCTGCAGTGGGGGGTGGCGCAGGTACTGCCGAAACTGACGAGCCGGCCCGGCAGCGACTACCGGGTTATTTCGCTCAGCATCGACGAGCATGACACGCCTGCACTGGCCACCTCGTACAAGCGAGCCTACCTGACCTCGATGCATACTCCGTTTCCCCAGGATGGCTGGCGTTTTCTGACCGGAGACGAAGCAACCATCCGCGTGGTTATGCAAGCGGCAGGATACGGCTTCCAGCGCCGGGGGCGCGATTTTCTTCACCCTGCTGCCAGCTTCGTCATCGGCGGCGACGGCACCATCATCCGCTACCTGTACGGCAGCACCATTCGCCCCAAAGACCTCTCGCTGGCGCTGATTGAAGCGCGGGACGGCACAACCGGAAAAACTATCCGCACGGTAATGGACTACTGCTTCACTTTTGATTCATCGCGAAAAACCTACGTATTCAACCTGCTGCGCATCAGCGCAACAGCCATAATCATCTGTTGCGCGAGCTTTATGGCATTCCTCTATTTCGGCAGCAAGAAGCGGAAACCGGACACTCTGGAGAAACGATGACATCACCACCAGCCTCGCACCCCAGTTTCTGGGACGATACCGGAAAAACCGGCATCGGATCATGGATTTTTTCTACCGACCATAAACGGATCGGACTGCTCTATCTTTACTCAACCTTCGGATTTTTCCTGGTGGGAGTACTGCTGGGGCTGTTAATCAGGCTGGAGCTGATGGCGCCGGGACGCACCATCATGGGGCCGCAGACCTACAACGCCCTGTTCACCGTGCATGGCGTGGTAATGATTTTTCTCTTCATCCTCCCCAGTTTTCCCGGCGCATTTGGCAACCTGATCATGCCGATTCAGGTCGGCGCCCGCGACGTGGCCTTTCCACGCCTCAATCTGCTTTCCTGGTGGCTCTACATCATCGGTGCCGTGATCATTCTGATCTCGCTCTTTGCCGGCGGCGGTGCCCCCGATACCGGCTGGACCTTCTACGTCCCCTTCAGCACCCGCAGCGGCACCAACGTCACCCTGGCGGTGTTCGGGGTATTCATCATCGGTTTTTCAGGCATCCTGACCGGCATGAACTTCATCACCACCATCCACCGCCTGCGAGCACCCGGTATGACCTGGATGCGTCTGCCTCTCTTCACCTGGTCACTGTACGCCACCGCCTGGATCCAGATCCTGGCCACTCCGATCCTGGCCATCACCCTGGTGCTGGTCATGGCTGAACGGCTGCTGGGAACCGGCCTGTTCGATCCGGGCAAAGGCGGCGATCCGGTCATGTTTCAACACCTGTTCTGGATTTACTCTCACCCGGCGGTCTATATCATGATCCTGCCGGCCATGGGGGTCATCTCGGACATTATCCCGGTCTTCTCGCGCAAGCCGATCTTCGGCTACAAGATGATCGCTTTTTCCAGCCTGGCAATAGCCGCAGCCGGTTCACTGGTCTGGGGACACCACATGTACACCAGCGGAATGAGCGATACCGCCGTGATGGTCTTCTCGTTCCTGACCTTCATCGTTGCCATTCCTTCGGCCATCAAGGTCTTCAACTGGGTCTCCACCCTCTACAAGGGCTCGATTTCGCTGGAAGCGCCGATGCTCTTCGCCCTCTCCTTTATCCTGCTCTTCTCCATCGGCGGTCTGAGTGGATTGATTCTGGGAGCGGCAGCCACCGATGTGCATGTACACGACACCCATTTCGTGGTCGGCCATTTCCATTACGTCATGTTCGGCGGTACCGGTTTCGCTTTTTTTGCTGCCATGCACTACTGGCTGCCCAAGTTTTTTGGCCGCCGTTATGCCGAGAAACCGGCCATCGTTGCCTGGGCGCTGATGTTCGCCGGTTTTAACCTCATGTACTTCACCATGCAGGTACTGGGGATGAGAGGGATGCCACGTCGCTACTACGACTACCTGCCGGAATTCGCCAATCTCAACCTGGTGGCCACGGTCGGTAGCTGGATTCTGGCTGTGGGACTGGTGATCATGCTGGTCAACCTCTTCCGGGGACTCCGGCATGGTGAGCCGTTCGAAGGCAACCCCTGGGGTGGCGCTTCGCTGGAGTGGAGCGTGCCGACCCCGCCTCCGACAGATAATTTTATCGAGGAGCCGGTTGTGACCCACGGACCGTATGATTTCAATGAGGCAGGCAGACCATGAGCCACGAAGAGCATAAAGACTACTTCGGCGCCAAACTCGGCATGTGGCTGTTTCTCTTTACCGAACTCCTGCTCTTCGGCGGGCTTTTTCTGCTCTACGCGGTCTACCTGAGACGTTACCCGCAGGAGTTCGCTACCGCCGGCAAACAGCTCAACTGGGTGCTCGGCAGTGCCAACACACTTATTCTGCTGACCAGCAGCCTTTTTGCCGCCATGGCGGTCACCGCCGTGCAGCGCGATGAGTTGCGGCGGACAGTGCGGCTGATCGGCGGGACGATCCTCTGCGCCGCCGGCTTCATGGTCATCAAATATTTCGAGTGGAGCGCCAAGATCGGTCACGGCATCTATCCCGGTTCCGAGCACCTCAAGGCAGGCCCACCGGGGGAATCGGTCTTTTTCAGCCTCTATTACATCTCGACCGGCATCCACGGCCTGCACGTCATGATCGGAGCTGCACTGCTGAGCTGGATCGGAGTAAAGGTCAGGAACGGCCAGGTCAATGCAGGGGATTTCGTCCTGCTGGAGAACGGGGCGCTCTACTGGCATCTGGTTGACCTGATCTGGATATTCATTTTCCCGCTGTATTATCTGGTGCTGTGAGTTTCTGCATATACCGCTGCACCATGACATTTGATACAGCTTGCGTGGGATGCTTGACAGCCACTATTCCTTACATTATCATAAATATGTAAGGAATTTTGACGGAGGAAAATTATGAACTCAACGGTAACGGCCAAATATCAGACAACCATACCCAAAGCTGTGCGAGACCAACTCGGCATTGCCATCAATGACGCTTTGGAATGGATAGTTGAAAAGGGGAAAGTGGTTGTCTACCCGGTACACAGCAATTTTACCAGCTACCGGGGGAGCGTGAAAACCGGAGCCGGAGACATCACTTCCGACATCCAGTCTGCACGGGAAAAACGGATGGGGAAATTCCGGTGAAGAGGTACATCATTGACACCAACGCTCTTGTCTCGTTCGTCACTGACAGAAATCCGGCGCAGCAGGAAATTGTAGCCCCCCTTTTTGAAGCGGCAGCCTGCTTAAAGTGCACCCTCATCTGTCACCAGTTCGTACTTTCAGAATTTGTTTTTGTCATGGACAAGGTGTACGGAACACCGAAGGAGATCATTAACTCCATGCTGCGAGATTTTATTGCCATGCCGGGCGTTGAGTTATATCAGCAGACGGACTTTAGCGTACTGCTCTCCCTGTGGCCTTCAAAAATTGGGGATTTCGGTGATGCACTGACTGCCGCAACCGGAAAAGCGACAAAGGGCACTGTGATAGTCACGTTTGATGAGAAGTTTAAGGCCGCGTTGAAGAAGATGGGGCTCGATACGATGTAGCAGCTGGCGTAAGGCTGTAAATCCCCCTTCAGAAAGGGGGATTTAGGGGGATTTGCCTTTGAAGGATTAACCATGCTCGAATACAGCCGCACCCTCATACCGCCATCCCGCGCCCTTCGCACGAACATGACCGAAAAGATGCCGAACGGGACGAATACCTGACTGGGCTTGGCTTGCGGGTGCTGCGTTTTGACAATCTTCAGGTTTTGCAGGAAGCTGATGCAGTGGTAGAGGAAATTTACAGGGTGATGCTGGAAGGCAAATCCCCCCTTGCCCCCCTTTAAAAAGTGGGGTAAAAGCAACCCCCTACCAGCCTCTCTTTGCAAAGGGAGGAGCGATAATAGTGGAGTAGCACCCCCGCATCCTTTGAAACTGGGCGTAGTTTCGCCTGTTTCTCCAAAGGGACGAGCATGTTGTTTTTTCGCAGAGGGAATCTGTCCAAATAGAGAGGAGACGTTATGCCACGCAAAGCATCAATTCCCGGCCACTGTGCCATTTGTCAGGCTGAACTGAAAAAGGCATCGGCGGCAAAACACATTGCGGAATGCCTTTCCAAAGTATCCGGAAAAACGGAGTATGCAATTGTAAAGGTTGAAGGGATGGGAATCGATGGTGATGACTACTGGCTCCAAGCTGCGGTCCCCGTTGATTGCACATTGAAAGACCTTGACAACTTCCTGCGACGGACCTGGCTTGAATGCTGCGGCCACATGAGTGCGTTCAGAAGCGGCAGAATGGAGATCCCGAAGTCGGCTCGGGCTGGCCAGTTCGATGCGGGCGAGAAACTGACCCATGAATACGACTTTGGCGACACTACCGAATTGACAATCACATTCGGCCAAATTGTAACTTCTGCCAGACTTCCCGGCAGGGAAAAGATACTGGTTGCAGCCAGGAATCTACCCCATGAAAAAAAATGCGATTGCGGCAAACAGGCAAAATATATCTGCCCAATTTGTGCATTCGACGGAGAAGGCTGGCTTTGTCCTGAGTGTGCAGACGATCATGAATGCGGCACGCCCGACGATGTGCTCCTGCCGGTGACCAACTCGCCGCGTTGCGGTGTCTGCGGGTACGAGGGGTAATAACTATGAGAGATCAACACCACATCATCAACTACCGCACCCTGACCGGCATCTGGCTGGCGCTGCTGGGACTGACCGCACTGACTGTCGGCGTCACCCGCATTGATCTCGGGGGATTCAAGGTGGTCACCGCCCTGGCCGTTGCATGTATCAAGGCGGGGCTGGTAATCGCCGTCTTCATGCACATGAAGTATGAGGGAAAGCTGCTCCGCTGGCTGCTCTTCCTGACGCTGGTAACCCTGGCAATTTTTATCGGCTTCACCTTTTTTGACGTACTCTACCGTTAAGGAATCGACGTGAACCAGCAACCGATCATATCAACTACCGCCGCCATCGATCCGGTATTCATGTTTATCTTCGGAATCTGTCTGGTGCTGCTGCTCGGAATCACCGTCGTCATGATAGCGTTTGTGCTGCGCTATCATCGCTCCCGCGCGCCGCAACCGACCTCACAGGTCGAGGGCAACCTCTGGCTGGAGGTTGTCTGGATCGCATTGCCGACCCTGCTGGTGCTGGCCATGTTCTGGTACGGCTGGAAAGAATATCTGGTGCTGCGGACGGTGCCGAAGGATGCCCTGCCGGTAACCGCCACTGCCCGCATGTGGTCATGGGAATTCAGCTATGCCAATGGTCGCAAAAGTACAAAACTATACGTGCCAGTGGGGAAACCGGTTAAAGTAAACCTGGTTTCGCCCGATGTCATACACGGCTTCTTCCTGCCGGCCTTCCGGGTAAAGCGGGACATCGTTCCGGGGATGGAAAATTATGCCTGGTTCGTGGCCACAGCACCCGGATCATACGATCTGTTCTGTTCCCAGTACTGCGGCACCAACCATTCGGCCATGATCACTACCGTAGAGGCACTGCCGGAACATCAGTTTTCAGAGTGGCTGAATAAGACCGAGGAAAAATCTTCAGAAAAACCTGACGGAAGGAAACTGGCCGAAGAAAAAGGGTGCCTGGTGTGCCACTCGCTGGACGGCACCCCCAAGGTCGGGCCGACCTTCAAGGGGATTATGGGGCGGGTCGAGACGGTCGTGACAAACGGAGCCGAGCGGCAGATTACGGTTGACGAGGTCTATCTCAAGCGATCGCTGCTGGAACCGGCGGCCGATGTTGTCAAGGGGTTCCCCCCCGTCATGCCTCCGGGGAGCGATCTTTCGGATGGGCAGGTATCGGCGCTGGTTGAGTTTTTAAAGGGAGTGAAATGATACCCGTCATTACAGCTCTGTCCCGGCCGCGATTGTCGCTGTTGAACGGCATTACCGCTCTGGCCGGTTATCTGCTTTTTCCCGCTCACATCTCCGTGTCAGCACTGTCTGTCGCGTTGTGCGGAGTCGCGCTGCTGGCTGCCGGTGGTTCGGCGATTAATCAGGCGCTTGAGGGCGACCTGGACGGCCGTATGATGCGCACCGCCGCCCGTCCCGTCCCCCGGGGGGCACTCTCGCCGGCCGGAGCTGCCGCGATCGGTGGTGTCATGATTGCCCTCGGGCTGGTCTCCCTGTTCACTTTCGGCGGTGCAATGCCGGCCCTGCTGGGAGTAGCGGCACTGCTCTGGTATCTGGCGGTCTACACCCCGCTGAAACGGCATACCTCACTGGCGCTGCCAATCGGAGCGCTCTGCGGAGCATTTCCCCCGCTCATCGGCTGGACACTTGCCGGCGGCGTTTTACACGATTACCGCATCATCATGCTGGCAGGGCTGCTGGTGCTCTGGCAGATACCCCATTTCTGGCTGTTTCAGCGTCGTTATGCCGATGAATACCGGCAGGCCGGCATTCCTCTGCTTCATATCCACGAAGGCACAAGCCTGTTTCTCTGGCTCTGGCTGGCCGCCCTCTACACCGCCGCCATGCTGCTCCCGGCCTTCGGAATCATCGCTCGACATTTCGCGGTCTGGTGTGTTCTGTTGCCATTTCCGATCCTCTTTTTCAAATTTTATCGCTCAGGGCGCCAGCTCTTTGCCTGCATCAACTGCTTTCCGCTGCTGCTGACGCTGCTGATAGCCGCCCAGAGGCATACATCCCCACTTCAGACGGCACTCCTGCCATGAACAAACCTCATCAATGATCTGCCGTTATTTCAAGGTTGCCCACCGCGACATGGTGTTCCTCAAATTTATCCTGGAAGCCTACGAAGGGATGAATGTCATGAGCACGGTCGATAACCGGGCCGGCATTATCCGCATCGCCATCATGCCGGGGTTTGAGAGTGACATTGATGAACTGCTGGCTGATCTGGGGCGGCAGGTTCGGATGGAAGCGGTTGAATGGAATGAGGGATCGTATGGATTCTGAGGTTCGTCGGCCACTGGCCCGCTATGCACTTGTGCTGCTGCTGGCGGTCAACCTGCTCAACTATATCGACCGTCAGGCGCTGTATGCGGTTTTCCCGCTGCTGCAGGCCGACCTTAAACTTTCCGACACCGCCCTCGGTTTTCTGGGAAGCGCCTTCATGCTCTGCTACATGGTAGCTGCGCCGTTCTTCGGACGTCTGGGGGACCGTTTAAACCGCTCACGTCTGGCTGCGGCAGGATTGACAATCTGGAGCACCGCCACTGTTCTATCGGGCATGGCCGCGTCCTACCCGTCGCTGCTGGCAGCGCGAACGCTGGTGGGAGTCGGAGAAGCCAGTTTCGGCACCGTTTCCCCGGGACTGCTGGCGGAGTTTTTTCCCCGACAACGCAGGGGAATGATGCTGTCGCTCTTCTTTCTGGCCATACCTGTCGGCAGCGCTCTCGGTTACGTTCTGGGGGGACAGCTCGGCCAGGCATTCGGATGGCAGAAGGCATTTTTCATCGTCGGTCTCCCCGGTCTTCTGCTGGCGCTGCCGCTCTTCTTTCTGACAGATCCACGTCATACGGATCAACCCGTAGACGCAGCTCCCCATGAGAAAATGGTATCACTGTTGAACGGCTTTTACGCCAACAGCTGCTATGTCCGCACGACTCTTTCCATGACCGCCATGACCTTTGCTTTGGGTGGCCTGGCCCAGTGGGCTCCCACGTTTCTGCACCGTTCATTCGGTCTTGAAGTGGCCCGCGGCAACACACTGTTCGGAGCGATCACGGTCGTGGCAGGCATAATCGGCACGCTGGCGGGCGGCTGGCTGGGTGACCGCTTTTCACGCCGCACGCCGGCCGGTCATCTGTACGTTGCCGCAGCCGGTTTTCTGCTGGGTACCCCCGTCCTGCTTCTGGCGCTGACGACATCTTACCTTAAAACCTGCCTGGCAGCCATCTTCCTTGCTGAACTGTTCCTGTTTCTCAACACCGGCCCGCTCAACACGATGCTGGTCAATGTTGTCACGCCGGAACGCCGCGCCATGGGCTTTGCCGTCAATATTTTCGTCATCCATGCGCTGGGGGACGCAATTTCTCCGGCCATTATCGGGGCGATCTCCGATCGGGCGGGTCTGCCGGCAGCGCTGCTGGTCACTCCGCTGGCGGTTCTGGTCGCAGCCGGCTTTTCAGTTGCCGGTGGTCGATCAGCACTGCGAGATCAGCAGGAATGCAATATCTAGACGCGTAGACTTCTTCAGCCTCAGATTACAGCATCACGCTGTTGCGCCCCTATCCTCCAGCTGCAGTTCCTTGATCGCCATTTCCCGCATCTTGAACTTCTGAATCTTGCCCGACGCAGTCATCGGGTAGCTGTCCACGAATTTGACGTATTTCGGTATTTTGTAGTTGGCAATTTTGTCCCGGCAGAAGTCGCGCACTTCGTCCTCGGTCATGGACATCCCTTTTTTGAGGATTATGGCGGCCATGACCTGCTCGCCGTACTTTTTGTCGGGGACGCCGTACACCTGGATGTCGGAGACCTTCGGGTGGGTATAGAGGAACTCTTCGATCTCGCGGGGATAGATGTTCTCACCCCCACGAATGATCATGTTCTTGATACGGCCGGTAATCTTGCAGTAGCCGTTTTCGTCCATGATGGCCAGATCACCGGTATGCAGCCAGTTGTCCGTGTCGATGGCCTTTGCAGTCTCCTCCGGCATCTTGTAGTACCCCTTCATGACGTGGTAGCCGCGGGTGCAGAGTTCTCCCTGTTTGCCAGGGGGGAGGGTTTCATTGGTTTCGATGTCAACAATCTTGACCTCGACATCGGGCAGCGCCCGGCCGACGGTGGCGACCCGCAGCTCCAGCGCGTCGTTGGTGCGGGTCTGGGTGATGACCGGCGATGACTCGGTCTGGCCGTAGGCAATGGTGATCTCGTTGGCGTGCATCTCACTGTTGACTTTCTTCATGACTTCGATCGGGCAGTTGGAGCCGGCCATGATGCCGGTGCGCAGCGAAGTAAGATCGAAGTTTTTGAATTCCGGGTGCTCAAGTTCGGCAATGAACATGGTCGGCACGCCGTGGACGCCGGTGCATTTCTCTTTTTCAACAGTCTGCAGGACTTTAAGCGGGTCGAAGATTTCCACCGGCACCATGGTGGTGGCATGGGTGACGCAGGCCATCACACCCAGCACGCAGCCGAAGCAGTGAAAAAACGGCACCGGGATACAGAGCCGGTCCTTCTCGCTCAGCTTCATGCATTCGCCGATGTTGAAACCGTTGTTGACGATGTTGTAGTGGGTCAGCATGACCCCTTTGGGGAAACCGGTGGTGCCGGATGTGTACTGCATGTTGATGGTCTCATGGCAGTCAAGTGTCGCCTCGATAGCGCTAAGGCAGTCGTCCGGCACTTCCGCGCCCAGCTTGATGATGGAATCGAAGTTGAGCATGCCGGCCGGGGTCTCTTCGCCGATGAAGATGACGTTTTTGAGAAACGGCAGATTGGGGGCATTCAGTTCGCCCGGCTTCGTTGCGGTAATTCCCGGCACGACGCTGGTGAGGGTTTCGACGTAGTTGGTGTCCTTGAAGGAGCCGACCATGAACAGCGAGGTGGAGTCGGACTGATTAAGGATGTATTCCAGTTCGGCCGACTTATAGCTGGTATTGACGGTCACCAGAATAGCGCCGATTTTTGCGGAGGCGAACTGCAGGATTACCCATTCAGGGACGTTGTAGGCCCAGATGGCAATGTTGTCACCCTTTTTGATGCCGAGCTTCAGCAGCCCCTTGGCAACCTTCCGGCAGGTGTCGTTGAACTCTTTGTACGTCAGGCGCAGATTGCGCTCATGGTAGACGAGCGCCTCGTTGCCGGGGAAGCGCTTGGCCATGTCGTCGAGCAGAGCGCCGACGGTGAATGTGATTTGGTTGGACATTGATAAGTACCTCCGTGTATGTAATTTAATATTTCTTGGTAGCTGGTACCCACTGTGCAAAGGGGAACGTCAAACCTCTACCACCCCTCCGGCAGCTTCTGCTCCGGAGTTTCGCCCAGTTTCATTTTCAAATCCGCCAGGCCGGGGCGGGCATACTCCAGGTGTCCTTCCTTAGCAGTTCTGCCGTTGATGATCGCCTCCGAGCGGAGTTTTCTGCCAAAGGTCTTTTCCAGCTGGGCCCCCAGCCTGAGCACCCGGTCAACATCCCAGCCATGCTCGATTCCCATCTCGTCGATCTGCACCAGCGTGTCTTCAAGGCTCACCAGGCCGACGTAGCGGGGATCCTTGTAGTAATAATCACCGGTGCCCTTGACCGGGCAGTCGTCGATGAAATTGGCCGGCTGGCCGCCCAGCCCGCCCATGGTGGCCTCAAAGTGGGTGATGCCGGCCTGCAGTGCCGCCAGCACTGAAGCAGAGGCGACCCGCTTGGTCTCATGGAAGTGGGCGATGTGCAGCTTCGTATCGGGGAGTTCGTCCAGCACCATGGAAAAATAGCGGTACACGTCGGGAGCCGAGGCGCTGCCGTCATGATCGGCATGTTCCACATCATGGGCACCGATGCCGAGCCAGCGTTTGGTGAACTCCACCGCATCCTTCATGTCGGTAGCGCCGCCGATGGGGCTTCCCCAGATGGTGCTGACGGTGCCGCACATCTTCATACCGGCGTCGTTGCACTTTTTGATACTCCGCTCGGCCTCTTTCCAGTACTGCGGCAGGGTACAGCCGGAGTTGGCGAAGTGGTGCCGCTCCTCTGTGGAGACCATCATCAGGATCCGGTCGGGGCCGAGCCCTTTTTTGTAGAGGTCAATGGCACGGTCGACGGCCGTCTCACGGATCGTGATCGCCGTCAGACAGATGTCGTCGTAGCTGATGCCCCGCCTGGCGCAACGCTTCCTGAAATCGTCGCTGCGCAGGTGAGCCAGCAGAATCTCGGCATCACGGAACTGGGGCATCGAGTTCGGGTTGCCCAGATTGGTGACCTCAATGTTGCGACAGCCGGCAAAGATCAGTTCTTCAAGGTAATAAATCTTGGCCGCGGTGGAAACGAATTTCTCCTCATGCTGAAACCCGTCCCGCACAGTGATGTCGCCGATGGTGACCTTTCTCGGCATACGGGGAAATATTTTCCAGTAATCATACTCTGTCATTCTGTAAACTCCTTCGTATATTTTCCGTGTCGATTTGTTGAAATACTCAGGCCCAGTTTTCTATCTTCAATCCTTTAATGCGTTTGAAGTGTTTTATATTATTGGTGACCAGAACCAGACCATGAACCTTTGCACACGCAGCAATAAACAAATCGGCATCATCGATAATTGCGCCTGCACAATCAAGCTCTGATTTCAATTGCCCAAATATTTCGCTTATCGCTTCGTCAGATTCAACAACATTCAATTGTTCTGTCAACTGCCTGACCATATTGAGATTTGCCTCAATCCTTTGGGATTTGTAGGCTCCATAATACAGCTCACTGACATTGATAAACGACAACGCCACATTGTCCATACCAGCTGAAAGAATTTTCTGTTCGATCAGCTCGTTGCCCTTGAGCCAATAGACGCAAATATTGGTATCCAGAAGGTATTTCACAGTTGAACCTCTCGACCACCGAAACCGCTACGATGGGTGGCAATATCTGCCACAATTTCATCTGCAGTTCTGTCGTCAACCCACATTCCGCAAAAACCGGTTTTTGTAGTACCTGTAGCAGTCTGATTTCTCGATACACTTAAAACGCCTTCCTTCAATAAACGCAGCATTTTCAGTGCCTGCGGCAAAACAGGCATTGGAATTGTTCTTATTTCGTTGAGAAATATTTCTTCGTATTTTGTCTGTGTTTTCATGGATTATCTCCTTTACTGCTCATGCTTTTTCACAACGCCGGTTATAACGGATTCGTCCTGAAAATGGTTGGCATCAACGTTTGTCGCCGATAGTGACCTTTCTCGGCATGCGGGGAAAAATTTTCCAGTAATCGTACTCTGTCATTCAGCAAGCTCCTTCGTATAGGTCTGCAGTTCAACGCCATGAGCCTGACCGGCCGGTCTTGGCTGGCGCTAGTTGAACCCTCGCTTTTCACTATTTGTGTATGAATCAAGAGATTGAGAGCTATCCACCTTGCTTCGTATCCTATATTTCATTGAGTTCTATTTTCATTCTGCTACGGACGGCATTTCGGCGGGTTAAGACCAGTTGCCCAGTATTTTCTGATTTTTGTTGTAGTGGCATTATAAGAGACTGATCCGCCCAAAATTCTGGTGTAGCCATAAACTTTAACATTTCAGAGGCATCATCAGTCGATTTCTTAATTGCTGACTCAAGCTTATCAAGCAATTCGTCCATTGTGTCGGAGGAGATCAATCTTATGCTATTGGTTTCGGTATTCACTTTTAGTTGTTCTTCATACAACTGGTTAAATATCAAATGAACTTCCCTGTTAAATTCAAGTATTGCGTTGTTTTTAGCTGTTTCATCAGTAACTAAATATGAAGCTAGAAATCGATTCATTATTGGTTGAAACTGGCTTGTAAAAATAGCATTGCTCTTTCGATGAAATTCATCTAATAGCGCAAAATATTTCACGAACTGCTGTCTCTTTTCGTCGTATAGATATTTCCTTTTCTCAATGTCCAATGCATGCTGCTTTTTGATCCATTCCATTTCAGTCATGTATTTGGCTAATACCTTTTGCTTTTCATCTTCCAACTTCGAAACATCTTCTTGTAACGCTTTGTTCTTTCCCTTAGCTTTTGAATATGCAGTCAAGTACAAAACTAGCATTCCAAATAAAAAGCTCAATATAGGAGGTAAAATTTCAGTTACCGACATATCTTCTCCATTTACAATGGTTAAACAGTGCCTCTTTTACGGGAATTTCTGTATAGTGCTTCTCGCGGTTAAAACCCCAAATGTAACGCTATGTGCAGACATATATTTATTTGGATTTCAGCAAAACTATTGCAGAATCTATATATTTTTTGACTTCTTCAAGATGGTCTGCATCAGCAAACAACGATGTTTTGCCAATAACACCAGCATGAATATACATTTTCTGTTTTTTATCCTTCACGTAAAATCCCACTTTGAAATCTCCCGTTGTTGAAAACGTAACTTCAGTGTATGCATCTTTTTTTGACTGGTTCCATTTATTAGATAGTGTCCATCCGGAAACCCCAGTTTGAGTCGCACTGAGTTCCCGGTTTCA
>JBAXVE010000062.1:0-19466 GCA_037129245.1 Desulfuromonadales bacterium | reverse complement strand
CCTCCCCCCCTCCCTCACCCTCCCCTTTAGGCCCTAGTGGGTCCGCCAGGGGGGAGGGGACTTTTTGGAGTTTTGCAAAAGCCTCGGAAATTTTAAAAGATTCTTCTGTGCTTATACTCCGTTGCACCGTTGTTCCGTGTTTCACGTGTTTTCAAACGGGCGCTGCCGGTTGCCGCCCCTCCGCCGGCAAGGGCAAGGGCAAGGGCAAGGGCAAGGGCAAGGGCAGCTCCGTCTTGAAACGGTGCTACACTCTATACATCAACTATCGACCGTGTCAATAGACAGAATGAAATTCAATTTGCTTAACCGATACATCTATCTATTCACGACCATCCCCCTTCAAATGCCGGTAGACTGTCTGGCGGCTGACGCCCATCAGCCGAGCGGCCCGGGCTTTGTTGCCGTTTGCAATCACCAGGGCTTCTTCGAGTGTAAGAGTACCGGAACACCGGGCTGCCGGGGGAGCTGCGCCGGTAGCGGCATCCGTCAGCTCCTGCGGCAGGTGCTGACGGGTGACCGTATCCCCCTTGCAGAGAATAACGGCATGTTCGATGGCATGCTGCAGTTCGCGCACGTTGCCCGGCCAGCTGTAGGTACGCAGGAGTCTGACCGCTTCATCGGAAAGCGCGTGGACGTTTTTACTGAACTTCCGGTTGAAGGCATCCAGGAAGTGATCGCACAGCAGCCCGATATCCTCGCGCCGCTCGCGCAGTGCCGGCAGCTCAATTTTGACGACGTTCAGCCGGAAGTAGAGATCCTGGCGAAAGCGCCCCTGCTTGACCAGTTCGGCCAGATTCTGGTGGGAAGCCGCTACCACCCGCACATCAACTTTCGTCGACTTTGATTCGCCCACCCTCTCAAACTCGCTCTCCTGCAGAACCCGCAGCAGACGCATCTGCACTGCCGGTGTAATGTCGCCGATCTCATCCAGAAAAAGCGTGCCGCGGTGTGCCTTCTGGAAACGGCCGACCTTATCCGCTACGGCCCCGGTAAAGGCGCCCCGCACATGGCCGAACAGCTCGCTCTCCAGCAGCGATTCCGAAAGCGCCGAACAGTTGACCTTGACAAAGGGGCCTTTGGCCCGGTCCCCGGCATGGTGCAGCGCTGCAGCAACCAGCTCCTTGCCGGTACCGCTCTCTCCGTGGATCAGAACGGTTGTCGGTACGTCGGCCAGCGCTTCGATCAGCGAATACACCCGCTGCATCTGCTCGGAAATGCCTATAATCCCGTGAAACTGGCCGCGCCTCATCAGCGAATGTTCAAGCTCCACCAGCGGCGTCTCGTCCCGGATGACCGCCACCGCGCCGGTAGCGGTTCCATCGCTGGCGGTAATCGGTGTGGACTTGAAGCTGACGATGCAGAGCGTGCCGTCCGGCCGGTGACATTCAAAACGGCGGACTTCGCGGGGAGTGGAGCTGCGGAGTGTTTCCAGCAGTGCTGTCCGGCATAATCCTTCACAGCCGAATTCGATGCCGGCTGCCTCCCTGCCGATCAATTCGTCCGTATAGCCGCAACTGGCGGCGGCCGTGGCATTGAACTGCGCAAGACAGCCGTTCGCGTCAATCATGATAATCGAATCGGAAATGCTGTTGAAAATGGCGTCCAGGTTGGCACGGTAGCGTTCGCGCTCGTCCGTAAGCTGTTTTTCATTGAGCGCCAGTTGACAGACCGACTTCAGCGCCCTGGGCTGCACCGGTTTGGTAATGTAGTCGAACGCGCCCAGGCGGACCGCTTCGGCAGCAGTGCTGATTTCGGGATGACCGGTGAACATGATCACCTGGGTGGAAGGGGATACGGTTTTGATGTCCCGCAGCACGTCGATACCGTTTGAGGCACCGAGGGAGATATCGACCAGACAGAGGTCATAGTGGCACGACTGGAAGTGGGCGATGGCGTCGATATGACTGGCGGCCGTATCGACCTGATACCCCTCCTGCTTCAATAGACAGCCGATCGTGAAGCGGATTCCCTCTTCATCATCGACAAGCAGTATGCGAAAATTCTGCGGCTGGATCATTTTATTGGTAGCTCCCGGTACTGTTTCAAGAGTCTCGTCAAGGTCGTCTGCAGCTCTTCAGGGCGATACGGTTTCTGAATGACGGCTGCACAGGGGTCATCCTCGAGAAAATCCTCAATCACGTTTTCATCGCAGCCGCTGCAGATGATAATCGGAATGAAGGCTGACTGCTCCCGCAGCAGCCGGTATGCCTCCCTGCCGCTCATTTCCGGCATCAGCATGTCCATGAGAACCAGGTCGATCCCGCTGCCGCGCGTGTGAAATTCTTCGAGCGCTTCGAGACCGTTGCAGACCGTGATGACCGTAAAGCCGATCGCTTTCAGCAGGATGGCACCCAGGACGCGCAGGTTATGTTCGTCGTCAACCAGCAGAACCGTGCCGCTGCATTTTTCGGCGGGCTGGAATGCAGGTGTCTGCGGGGGCGGCAGTGTATCAGGAACGTTTGTCAGCGGGAAGTAGACTTTGAAGGTCGTACCGGCGCCCGACTTAGTCGATACCTGCAGTGCCCCCCTGTGGGAATTGATGATGCCGAGGACAGCCGACATGCCCAACCCCCGCCCGGTAAATTTGGTGGTGTAGAACGGCTCGAAGATCCGTCTGCGGGTCTCGGTGCTCATGCCGCAGCCGTCATCGCTGACTGTCAGACAGGCGTAGTCCCCCACAGCGATGGCGGTACCCGCAAAATCGGTTTCAGGCTGCACCGTTGAAACAGTAATTCTATCGAGCAGGATGGTAATGGTTCCGTTCGTATCACCGATCGCCTCGGCGGCGTTAATCACCAGATTCATGACCACCTGCTGAATCTGGGCGCTGTCGCCGGTGATGAGCGGCATTCGCCGGGTAAGGTCAAGCTTGATGGTGACATTTTTATTGATGGCCGACCGGAGCATCTTCACATTCTCATCCACCAGCAGCCACAGATTGATATCGCTCTGCTCAAGTGCAGTATTGCCGGCGTAGGAGAGCATCTGTCGGCAAAGGTTGGCCGCCCTGCTGGCCGCCTCAGCAATCTCCTTGACATGGTTTTTCTGATCCATGCCCGAATCGATGTCACCCATGACAATGTGGCAGTGTCCCAGGATGATCGTCAGAATATTGTTGAAGTCGTGGGCGATGCCGCCGGCCAGCACTCCCAGGCTTTCCAGTTTCTGGGTCTGCTGGAACTGGTTTTCCAGTGCCTGCCGTTTCTCTTCGGCCTGTTTAAGTTTGGTTATGTTCTGGGCCAGGCCGAAAATGACCATCTCGCCATCGGATATTTCACGCTGGATCGTACTGTCGCGCAGCCAGATCCATTCGCCGTCGCGGTTGGCGACCCGGTATTCAATATCAAAACCCGGCTGGCTGCCAGCAAAAAGTTCGGCTATCGACCGTTCCACCAGCTGAACATCTTCAGGATGGATGGAGTTTTTCCACAGCAGCGGATCATCATAAAAAGCCTGCAGCGGATATCCGAAAACATCTTCTATCTGAGGTGAGTAGAACAGACCTCCTGTTTTGGTTGAAAACCGGTAAATGACTGCCGGTACGCTCTCCAGCAGACTCCGGTAGAGCAGCTTGCTCTCCCGCAGGACGTCTTCATCCCGTTTCCGCTCGCTGATATCACGGGAAAGAACGATAAAGCGCTGATCCGGTGTTGCGGCAGATGACATGCGCGAAACGGAAAGCTCAAACCAGTGGGGACCCTGCGGAAGCTGGAGCTGGAATTGTCTGCCAAAGGAATTCCCGGTCTCATGGGCTTCACGGATCGCCGACATGCAGACATCGGCCGCATCGGGTGGGAGAATGTCCGTGACTTTCCTGCCGATAAAGCTTTCCACCGGGGCCGCCAGCAAATCAGTGCGGGGGGAATGAAATTCGTGATAGCACCCATCCAGACCGACCACAAACAGCAGATCAGGAATAGCATCGAGCGTGGCCTGCAGGGTGCGTTTGGCCTCGACAAGCTCACGCTCGCGCCGATTACGCTCGGTGACATCCCGCGCAACATGAACGCAGCCTCGAATCTGTCCATCGTCATCAAAGAGTGGTGAAACCGTAACGTCAAAGACACCGCCGACCAGCGCCTCTTCAACCTGCCCGCACTGCCCAACTCCATCACGCAGCATCATCACGTGGGGACAGTCGGCGTGCGGAGCACTGCTGCCATGCATCACCTCGTGACACGTGCGCCCGATCAGGTCGTCCGGCGCACGGCCGCAGCGTTCAGCCATCGCTTTATTGACGCTGGTGATGACGTGACCGGTGTCGATGATCGTGATCAGGTCGGGAACAGCATCAAATGTCTGTTCCCATTCCTGACGGGCACGTCGGGCGGCTTTACCGGTATGTTCTGGCGGTTTGTCTGCTTTCAGCATACGGGACTCGATTTAAAGGTGGTGCAGGCATTGAATCGCGTGAAAGGAATATCAGACCGTCACCTGTTACACAAATACGTTTTCATTACACACTTCCGGCTACTATACGGCAGATGTGTTGCATGTTGTAAACCAAATCGAATGCACGGCGGCAGTGCATCTATAACCTGTCTGTTTTGCTGGATTGCAGGGGGTTAGGTCAGAATCTTACGAGAGTGCTGATTGTAACATGTTACTTATCTTGGTGTAACATGTTACATTTTCTACGGATGAAGTGTGTCGCCTGTGGCGGGATTATCCTGAAAACGATAGGTGAATCGCGGAGGAACTCAAAGACAGAACCTGAACCTCCCGATGTTTATTCAAGTGAAAGGACTAATCGCTTTCCGAGAGCAGCGGCTAACTTATCAAGCTGTCGAAGTGACGGCCAATGCTTCGGATCCTCCAAACGGGATACCGCAGGCCATGAGGTGCCGAGCGTGCGCGCAAGGTCTGAGAACTTTTTCTCTCCCCGGTTTAACTTGACAAGAAGAGCAGCCTGAATGTTGACGTCAGGCGCAACCATATACACGTTGACCCCTGATTCAAAATGAGGAAGAGGAATCGTCTCGTTATCTTCCATCCTTGATTTCAGGGTCAGGTCTAATACCTCTATGGCATTATAATTAGCCTCTTCAAGGGAGTCACCTTCGCTGATGGCTTCTGGGAAATCAGGAAAAGATATGGTGTAACCGCCTTCGTCGGCAGGATCAAATATGGCCGGATATTCTATTTTCATTTCAGGTTTACCCCCGATTGTTTCTCTATGGACAGCAATGTCCTGATTTTAACATCTCGTGTGCCGTGAACCGGCACCGTAACCTTCACGCCGTCTTTTATCATCTGGTGATGGCTGCCATTGACGGACTTCATTTGCCATCCCAATGCTTTGAGCTTTTTTATGATTTCTTTACCGTTCATATTTATATTGATATATCATTTTAGGTGATATTGCAAAGATTTATTGTGTGGTGGTCATCAACAGACCGTATGCGAAAATACGGCGGCCGACGGAGTGTGAACCACCCCTGACGTCGCAATCAGCCGTATCAGTGTGTTCTGCAGTTCAAGCGGCCTGTACGGTTTCTGCACCACGGCGGCAAACGGGTCATTGCCGACGATATCCTCAATTTCTGAAGCATCGCAGCCGCTGCAGATTACGACCGGAGTGACCGGTGACATGGCCCGCAGATGCCGGTAGGTGTCGATGCCGTTCATTTCCGGCATCAGCATATCGGTGAGCACCAGGTCGATTTCATCCCGCCTGTCACGGTATATATCCAGCGCCTTGCGGCCGTCGGCCGCCGTCAGAACCGTAAAGCCGATCGCTTTCAGCAGTATTTCACCAAGAAGGCGGAGGGTGGTTTCATCCTCCACCAGCAGGATGGTACCGTTCCCCTGAGCGGCAGGGATGGCGTGGTGGACAGGCACGGCCGGCATACCGGCTAAAACCGCGCTCAGAGGGAAATAAACCCTGAAAACAGTGCCGCTCCCCGGTGCGCTGACCAGCTTGAGTGCCCCCCGGTGAGACGATATAATGCCCAGCACCGCCGACATGCCCAGGCCGCGCCCGGCAAACTTTGTCGTAAAGAACGGCTCGAAGATCCGTTTCTGGGTCTCGGTATCCATGCCGCAGCCGTTGTCGGCCACGGAAAAACAGGCGTAGCTACCCGGCGGAATCACCGCTCCATGAACGTCAACTTCCGGGCTGGTGCTGCGGATCTCCAGCCTGCTGAGCGTGATTCTGACGGCCCCGTTACTGTCGCCGATGGCCTCGGCGGCATTGATGATGAGGTTCATGACAACCTGCTGGATCTGGGCGCTGTCACCGGTTATCGACGGCAGATCGTCAACATGATGGAGCTGGATGCTGACGTTCTTCTTGATGGCCGACTGCAGCATTTTGATGTTTTCTTCCACCAGCAGACGCAGGTTCATTTCGGTCTGGACCATGACGCTTTTGCCGGCGTATGACAGCATCTGACGACAGAGGTCTACAGCCCGCGCAGACGCCTTTTCGATCTCCTTGACATGGCTCTTGTGGGAGATGCCTGAGTCAATATCGGCTCCGACGATATAGCAATGTCCCAGGATGATTGTCAGGATGTTGTTGAAGTCGTGGGCGATGCCGCCCGCCAGCACCCCCAGGCTCTCAAGCTTCTGGGTCTGCTGGAACTGCGATTCCAGAGCAACCCGCTCCTCCTCGGCCCGACGCCGCTCCGTGATGTCACGCACAATTGCCAGCCGCTGACCGTCGTCCAGCACCGAGGCGCGGACTTCGACGTGGAAACTGGTGCCGTCTTTACGCATCAGTCGCCATTCGCTCAGCGCGGGCCTTCCGGAATAGATGGCGGCAAGATGTTCGGCAAGGATTCCGTGATCGTCCGGCAGAACGACGTCGTGCACATACAGATTCAGCAGTTCATCGCTCGTGTATGCCCTTGACGGGAGGGGGTTGGGGGGTGGGTGAAGTTGCAACATGTTGATTTCATGGCAACCTCCCCCCCTCCCTCGCCCTCCCCTTTAGGCCTCTGAGGTCCGCCAAGGTGGAGGGGACTTTTTAAGCAACTGCAAAATTGTATCACGCATCAAAATCAGGGGGTCTCATTCCAGGCCAGCCAGTACAACCCGGTCGCCTCCAGCAGTTTGGAAAATTTTTCGAAGTCTACCGGCTTGACCAGATAACTGTTGGCGCGGCAGCTGTAGGCCTTGGCGATATCTGTCTCCGCATTCGAGGTCGTCAACACCACCACCGGGATGCTTTGCAGGTCAGGGTCGCTCTTGACAATTCTCAACACCTCCAGGCCGTCAACTTTCGGCAGGCGCAGATCAAGCAGAATCAGCCCCGGTCGGGGCGAGGCGTCCGGCTGACTGAAGCCGTTGCGCCGATAGAGATAGTCCAGCGCTTCCTGGCCGTCAGAAATGTGTATCATCCTGTTCACCATCCGTGATGTTTCGAAGTTTCTTTTGACGATCTCGGCATGGGCCGGATCATCCTCAACCAGCATGATTACTATCGGTTCACCTTTCATGGTGTGCTCCTTGTCGTGTTTGCCTCGTTGTGCAGCGCTTCCGGCAGCGTAAACCTGAAACAGCTCCCCTGACCGGCTCCGTCGGACTCCACCCAGATTCTGCCTTTATAAAACCCGACGATTCTCCGTACCAGCGCCAGTCCGACGCCGGTCCCCTCACTGGTTACATCCAGTTTGTCGAACAGGCCGAATACCTTTTCGTGGTAGCGCGGGTCGATCCCCATGCCGTTGTCGCACACGTGTCCGGTAGTTCAACTCGCTCTGCAACAGCGATTCTTCCCACTTTTTGTGCTCGGCCGATTCCGATACGAGGCGGGTCTTGCAACGCACTTCACGTTTGAGGATAACGATGAACACTGCGGCCAGCAGAAGTGCTGAAACGGAACCATACAGGGCAGTCGAGATCTCTGACGGCAACCCGGAGTGCGCATGTTCCGCAAGCGCGTGTCCTGGAAAGATCAGCAGGATACAGGCCGCCTGTAGTGAAAAACCGATGTCACGCATCATTGCTGCCATTACCTGTTCCCCCCACGTTTGAGCAAACAGACCGTGAGCAAAGAGCACGCCAAGGCTCTTTACATGCTTTAATCCGCGAGAATACGGGGCTTGCGGACTGAATTACACGGGATGACGAGGCGGGCTGCCGTAACACATGTAACGTAACATGATGCCTGCTGACGTGTAACATGTTACGCTCACCGTATTCTGCCGTATGAACAGAACGGAGCCCATTGCACCACAAAACGCTGCAGAACTTAGAAATTGCGCATATCGGACGATTTTAAAGGAGTATCGGCCTGCTTGATGCAACAACCGGCGCGCTTATACCAGAACGTATGTTGGATTGAGGAAGGGACCGCATGGCCAGGATACTGCTGATTGACGATGACAAAAACATTCTGGAGTTGATGACGGCTATCCTCGAAAATGCCGGCTACCAGATAACTGTTGCGGTAAACGGTAATGAAGGAATCAGGCAGCTGGAAAGCCAGCACTTCGATCTGGTTGTCACTGATATCGTCATGCCGGAACAGGACGGGATCGCTGTCCTGATGTGGCTGCGAAGGCAGAGCGTCCGTCCGAAAACCATTGTGCTGACCGGCGGGTCGGCTCTCCTGCAACAGAGTTATCTGACCAATCTGGCCGCCCAGTTTTCAGCTGACAAAATCCTGTCAAAGCCTGTACATTTTGACGCACTGATTTGTGCGATCAGGGAGCTGCTTGACTGATCCGGGCCATCAGCCCCGTTCAATTATAATTACGTGTTCCGCTGCCTCCAGCCGGTACATACATTCTTAAGTGGTGGAGATACCCAACATGCAGGCACTTGATACCGACACAGTCATACTCTCGCTCAGTGCGCTTAATATCCTCGTAGGGGCAACATTTCTGGCATTCCATGAGAGGGGCAACGCCATCAGGCTCCATCTGTGCGGAGCCATGATCTGTTTCGGGGTGGCCGGACTGCTTATCGGGTTCCGCGCACAGCTGCCCCCCTGGTTTGCCAACGTATTTGCAAATATGCTGGTCGGGGTTTCAGTGGTTCTGATTCACCGCTGTGCCCTGCTCATTGCCGGAAAACCTCCGACTGACAGGGTGTACCTGGTTTCGGTGCTGGCACTCGGCGCCGTCTATTACCTGTTCACCTATCCCATGCCCCATACCGGCATCCGCCTGTTCTCCGTATCCCTCTTCCGTGTCCCCTTTTTCATAGGCGCCGCACTGGCTCTGCGCTCTGCAAACCGCTTTCAGATGATGCAGGGAGCCAGGGCGCTCATCTGGCTTTTATGTGCAGGTGCGTTATGGTATCTGGTGCGTGGCAGCTTTGCTATTGCCTCAGAAGGGCTGGCGGTACTGTTTCGTACCGGCATCATGCAGAGCATGAATTTCTTCATCGCAGCGGTGACGAACATACTGATCGCACTCGCATTTTCCCGCGTGGATGCAGAGCAGGCGCTGAACGAGCGTGATGCTGCAGTAGTAGAGCTGCGGAACCTGAACGAAGACTGGACTATCAGGTCGCCCGGCGGACAGCTGAGCTCCATCTTAAAAACAGAGAACTCGAAGAAACGCTTGCCCGTATCAGTCAGCTCGAAGGTATTATCCCGATCTGCATGTACTGCAAAAAAATCAGGGATGAACAGGACAGCTGGCATCATGTGGAAACTTATATTACGGAACATTCCGAAGCCATGTTCAGCCACGGTATGTGCCCCCATTGTGAAGAGAAACAGTTGAATATTTTGAAAAGCTACGGATAATACCCAGCCCTGGAGGAACCGATGCGGAATTTTTTCCGGAGTACTGTGCTTAATTGTGGCGGCACTTTCGGCCGTTGCTGCCTCGAATCCGCCAAAGATCATCACTTTCAAAAACAATGTTGTCTTCGATCACGAAGGGCATAAGGGTGATTGCAATTCATGCCACGATTCTGTTGACGGTGGCAGTAAAATAGCAGGCTTTGGCAAGGATTGGGCCCACAAGACCTGTATTGACTGTCACAAGGCCATGGGAGCCGGTCCGACTACCTGCAGCGATTGCCACAAAAAGTGACGTACTTCAGCAGTTACTCTCTCCACCTGATTTACGTAAAATCCACTGCAATCGGGGATGTTTGTGATAGTGTAAGGATCATACCACTCTCTCCTGTATAAGGAAATCCGGTGATGGATACAAAAAAAACTGATTCAACAGTTCCAGGCAGAGCGGCGCTCGTGTTCCGTTTCATTATCATTTTTGTCGTGAGCTGCGGTGTGGCTGAACTGGCGGAAGCTTGGATTGAAAAGCATCTGTCGCCAAACGAGCTGTTTTTTGAACTGTGTGAACACACCGTACTGGTAAGCCTGCTGCTGGTATTTATGAACAAATTCGTTACTGCCCCGCTTTTGAAGGAGATTGCGTTACGAAAACAATCAGAACAGCTGCTTGAACAGAGTGAATTCAAAAACCGAAGCATCATCGAAGCGCTGCCTGATTCAGTCCTTCAGGTTCGCGCAGATGGCAACGTGATCGAGTACCGTCCCAAGCAAAGCAACGTTCTGAACTTCACGGCAGGCGCAAACGTTGCCGACCAGCTCCCCCCTGACACCATACTTAATTTTTTGAACTGCTTGAACGCAACCCTGCAGAGTGCAGAAAAACAGCAGATTGACCTCAAGTTCATGCACGGGTCTGCAATTCACTACCTGGTGTTCAATTTCATAAAGACTGCCGAAAATGAAGTAACCGTCTTCATCAGGGACATTACCAATCGGAAAACCCGCGAAGAACAACTGCAGTACTTGAGCTCCCACGATGCCCTGACAGGTCTCTACAACCGGACATACTACGAAGCGGAACTGGACAGACTGCTTACCGGCAGACGTTACCCCGTAAGCATCATTATCATTGACCTGGACGGATTGAAGTCGACCAATGATACCTACGGTCATACTGCCGGAGACAGGATGATCTGCAAAGCTGCAGCGATTCTCAAACAGGCCTTCAGAGTTGATGATCTGGTGGCGCGAACGGGTGGAGACGAGTTCACTATCCTGTTGCCGGAAACCGGTGATAAAGCCCTCAACGCCGCAGTACAGCGGATAGAGACCTGCCTCAACGAGGCCAATATCAGTGATGATGGCTACGTCGTGGAATTCTCAATGGGGACCGCAGTGGCTGAAACAAAGGAGAAGCTGCTGGGTGCCGTAAAAGTGGCTGATATGAAAATGTACCAGAACAAGGTGACTCGAAAATCGAGGTTTCCGCTGCCGGGGTGATTATGCCCACAATAAATTGCCCCGAATATCCAACGAACTCTTATCAGACGCAATAAAACAAACAACAGAAGGAAGTACCGATGATTCCGGAAAAACTGCAGGAGATACTGAAACAGGACGGCGTAGTAGCCATCGCCACGTTGGGTCAGGACGGCCCGCACATGGTCAACACCTGGAACAGCTACATCAGGGTGTCCGAAGATGACCACCTGCTGATCCCGGCGGGCTATATGCATCAGACCGAGGCCAACATCGCCTTCAACAGCAAGGTTTTGATTACTCTGGGAAGCAGCAAGGTGACCGGCAATAACGGCCCCGGCGCCGGTTTTCTGATCAAGGGAGACGCGGCGTTCATAACATCCGGTCCCGATTTCGATGTGCTGAAGTCAAAATTTTCATGGCTGCGGGCGACGCTGGCTGTTACCATCGATTCTGCCACCCAGACGTGGTAGCCAGAGGATTGCTGAAGAAGCTCGCGAACGGTCAACAGTTATTTCCAGCATCATTATCTTCCGTCACCGTCTCCGTAATTAAACTTCAGAATGCATGGTCATCGTTTTTAGCTACCCATTCACTGGAAATGTGGTAAATTCTGTGGTAGTTCTGTAATCGGATCTTTTGTACAGCGCCAACATCATCAGGGGAAAAATTAATATGAGTCAAGATCGTTATTGGCGGGCTATAAGCGTGGACAGTATCTCGCCGCACTGTTTTCCGAGCGTTGCTCTTTATCTTAAGAGCAGTGGCAATTATGTGCTCTACAAAACTCCTGAAAGAATGTTGACCGCTGCAGATTTTAGCCGCTTTGAAAGAAGCTTTACCGAGTTCTTATATGTCAGAAGCGGTGATATGGAGATTGTGAACGATTTCATGGAGAGAAACCTGACGGAACTGCTTTCCAATGAAGAACTTAGCGGCGCTGCTAAAGGTAAACTGCTGTATCAGGTGGCGGTAAATTCCGTGATTGACATGTTTGAATCACCGGAAACGTCTGACAATCTGAATCGTTGTCGTCAAACGACTGAGCATATTCTGAGATACGTAGCCTCTGACCCTCATGCGCTGAAACCGTTAAAATCAATTGTTGACAACAATTTTTATTTTTTTGCCCATGCGGTGCAGGTAACGGCTCTCGCTCTGCTGGTTCACGAAAAGCTCTTCAGCATTGACGCTGACGAGGCAATTGACGTGGGGATCGGGTGTCTTATCCATGATTACGGTATGACCTTCATCTCCAGTGAGGTTCTCGAAAAGGATTACGCCCTCACCGAAAATGAATACTACAAGGTTAAGCAACACACCCAGAAAGGTTATGAGTATCTGAAACGTAGCGGAAATTACAGTGAAGTTGTCCTCAATATCGTCCGCTTTCATCATGAACGGTACGACGGAAATGGCTATCCTGCGGCATTGAAAGGTGACGACATCCCCAGAAGTGCTCAAGTCACCGGCATCTGTGATGTTTTTAGCGCCTTGATCATGAATCGGGCTCATCGCAAGGCAAGCTCACATAACGAAGCCATTAAACTGATGCGTGAAGAGGCCGAAAACGGAGCTTTCAAGAAAGAGTTGTTTGATAGTTTTGTAGCGATAGCCAATGAGTGCTACTCAGCTTAGTATTTCGTGGAAGGAATTTGCTTCAGAGCTTAATTGGCGGGAACGCCCTCGGAAAGCGCGGTCATTGGCAGAAACGAAACTGTCCCGCTCATCGTGCCGGGAACCATCGAAAGCGGACCGGTACGCTCTTCGTTGACCTTGGCTGAATTGGTTATCAGTACAGCTTTGACTTTTTTGAAGAGATCGAAGATCGTTGCGGCCGGAGTGTCCTGTTCGACCTGATTCACATCGGCGTACTGTTTCAACTCGATCTCGACATTCCCATAAATCGTTTTTCTGACGTTGACCTTGGGAATGGTCTGCAGCTGAGTGCGGGAGCTCATACCCCGCAAACTGTCACGAACAACGGCGTCCTTCCGTTTCAGTATCTCGGCACTCGTACACCCCTGGTAGATTTTAGTATCTTCAAGCTGGTCGACCAGGCGGGTGATCTCATCGATGTCTTTGAAACTTACACCGGCGATAATCAAGGTGTGCGGCGATGTGGCAGACCCGGCAACAGCAGTTTCCACACCCTTCATGGCAACACAGCGCCCTCCGGCAATCCCCCCCTGCTGCACCAGCACCCTGCCGAGGCACTTGACATCACAGGAACGAATCTCGATTTCGGCCGTAACGTCACCGGCACACGTAACAGAGGTTTCAGTGATAAAGTTTGCCTTAATGGAACCACCGCAACTGATAGATCCTTCCTTGCGCCCCGCCATACCGCAAAAAACGATGTTCCCGTCCGATTCGATGACACATTTGCCGATGTTGCCCTGAACCTTGATGCCCTTGGTTGCCTTCACCGTGAAGCCGTCCAGCACATCGCCGCTTACTTCCAGAAAGCCGTTGAAGGCAATATTGCCGACCTTGAAATCCACATCCCCCTTGACTGTGAAGACATCCTCAACGGAAATTTCCCCGTCCTGAAAAGCAACGCGACCATCGCCGGTCGCATCCACCGTACGGCCGTCAGCAGAAAGCTGCACCCGCTTACCGAGCGAATACTTCAGTGGGGCTCCCGGTTTTTCCGGAAGTGGCGTACCTTGCACCGTCACTCCAGGGGTGCCTGTTCCCGGCGGGTGAAGTATAGCAACGGCATCGCCTGCTGCTACGTTGAAGAACTCCCGTACCGCCCGCATGTCAACCTGATCGTATTTCTTCGCACCGGCGGCCGGCTTCTCCTTCTGCAGGTCGGTAAATTCGATGCGACCGTCCTCACCAGGCACCATGGGTACACCCTTTGCGATAACCAGACGCTGCACGCGTTCGCGACCCGCGACTTTTTTCATCAGCTGCTGGCACGCATCCTCGTCGATTCCGGTAACGATCTTCGCTTTGGCGATAAACTCGACGAGATCGTCGGAGCTAAACTGCTCCCCTTCGGCAAACGGCTCATAAAAACAGGTCGCCTCGAGGCCATCAGCGGATATGTCGAATCTGAGGATAAACCCCTGGGCCTTTTTCACACTGCTATCTGAAAGTCTGGAATTAAAGATGACAAAGCTCATTGTCGCAGCTCCCGTGATCCTGTAGAAATTTTACCCTATCCCATGGATATGGCACATCGGGGTTGCCTACACCCCGAATCTGTTGCGATAGTATTCACTCCCCCGCCGCCGCAGAACGGCCAGATGATACAGGTCGTCGTACTTATGGGCAGCGGTCTCCCAGGTGAAGCGCTTTTTCATGCCGTTTTTGCGGAGCTCGGCCAGCCCCTTCGGGTTATTGAAAAACGTCCAGGCAGCCCAGCCGACCGTATCGAACAGGGCTGTGGCGCTGTGGTTCCAGAATTTAAAGCCGTCGCCGGTAAGTACCGCTTCGTTGAAATTTTCCACGCTGTCGTCCAGTCCGCCGGTGGCCCGCACGATCGGCGGTGTTCCGTAGGCCAGGGAGTACATCTGATTGAGCCCGCACGGTTCAAAGGCCGACGGCATCACAAAAAAGTCGGATCCCGCCTCGACCTTGTGGGCCAGCCCCTCGTTGTAACCGATATAGCTGGCAAACTTGTCCGGATAGAGGGCGGCTATGTCACCAAAGTAGAAATGCGCCCACGGCTCGCCGTTACCGACCAGCACGAACTGCACATCCATCTCCATGATGCGGTGAATCGCTTCGGCCAGCAGGTCGGTTCCCTTCTGCTTGACCATCCGTGATACCATGCCGAACAGCGGCACATCGGCACGCTGCGGCAACCCCAGGGCCGCCTGAAGATCGCGTTTGCAGGCAGCTTTGCCGCTTTTCACGGTGCGCACGGTGTAGTTTTTGGCAATGAACGGATCGGTAGCCGGATCCCACTCCTCGTAGTCAACGCCGTTCAGGATACCGGTCAGATCAGCCGAACGCTCCCGCAGCACATCCTCCAGCCCCCAACCATATGCTGCGGTCTGGATTTCATGGGCATACCCCTCGCTGACCGTGTTGAGCAGAGTGGCGTTGTAAATGCCCCCCTTCAGCAGGTTGACCTGATCGTTCATCTCCAGTTCCAGGTAATTGAAATGCTTCCAGCCGATGCCCAGCACATCCATCAGGCCGGGGTAAAAAATACCCTGATGCTGCATGTTGTGCAGCGTCAGAAGCGATGCGGCATTACCGACATAGCGGTCATGCAGGTAGGAGGTGTTGAGCAGCACCGGTATCACGCCGGTATGCCAGTCGTGGGCATGGATCACATCCGGGATGAATTCGAGCATTTTGCAGAGTTCCAGCGATGCCTTGGAGAGGAACACGAAGCGGTTGTCGTTGTCGAGGTATCCTTCGCCATCCTGCTGATACAGTCCGGAGCGGCCGTAATAGGCCTCATGCTCAAGCAAATAAACCGGAATATCGCTTCCCGGCAGACGCCCTTCCCACACGCCGCAATATTGGTGGCCGATGATTCCCATGGGGACAACCAGCGTGCCGGGGAGCAGCTTGAGATTATATTTTTCGCAATTCACGCTGTAGTAGCGGGGGAGCACCACCCGCACATCATGCCCCATACGGGCCAGATACTTCGGCAACGCTCCGACGACGTCACCAAGCCCCCCCTCTTTTGCAAAAGGAGCAGTCTCGGAGGCGGAGAAAAGGATGGAAAGCGGCTTTTCAGGTCGTTTCATGCAGCCCCCCCGCGCATCTGAAGCGGTCGCCGCGCTGGTGTCCCGGACGGGAGTGAAACTGACATGGCAATCATCATGGTGGTTGTACCTATCTGTATGAAGCAGCACAGCTGCGTCCAACCGGGGGAGAGTAAATTAACCGCTGCAGTATAACAGGCAATTGACCGGAAATCCAACTCTATCGGACGATACCTGACGGAGCTCATCCTCCGGGCAGCAATTACTCCGGGGGCAGATACTGATGTGGCCAATGCCAACTTTTTAGTCACCATGCAGTATATGCGGGACGATTATGATTATTTTAACGTCAGCAAAGCATATTTTTTGACTTCACAAGCGCCCATACTGCACACTATTGCCGCACTATTGACTATTTTATTTGCATTTTGCACTGTTGTTATCTATATATGGCACAATTTTTAATCATGGGAGGAATGTGCATGGCAAAGCTGGACGAAAAAATTGAAGTCATCTATCAGGATGTCCTCAAACGTAACCCGGGCGAAGTCGAGTTTCACCAGGCGGTTCTCGAAGTCCTCGAATCTCTCGGACCTGTCGTCGTAAAACATCCGGAATACCTTGAGCGCAAGATCATCGAGCGCATCTGCGAGCCGGAACGTCAGATCATCTTCCGGGTGCCCTGGCAGGATGACAAGGGCAAGGTGCACATCAACCGCGGCTTCCGGGTTGAGTTCAACAGCTCTCTCGGCCCTTACAAAGGCGGGTTGCGCTTTCATCCTTCCGTCTATCTGGGCATCATCAAGTTCCTCGGTTTCGAGCAGATTTTCAAAAACTCCCTGACCGGTATGCCGATCGGCGGCGGCAAAGGTGGCTCCGACTTCGATCCCAAAGGGAAGTCCGACGATGAGGTCATGCGCTTCTGCCAGAGCTTCATGACCGAACTGTACCGCCACATCGGTGAACATACCGACGTACCGGCCGGCGACATCGGTGTGGGTGGCCGCGAAATCGGCTACATGTTCGGCCAGTACAAGCGCATCACCAACCGTTGGGAAGCCGGCGTACTGACCGGCAAGGGCCTGAAGTGGGGCGGTTCACTGGTACGCACCGAGGCAACCGGCTACGGCGCAACATTCTTCATCAACGAGGCACTGAAAGTCCGTAAGGATTCCTTTGACGGCAAGACCTGCCTGGTCTCCGGCTCAGGCAACGTGGCCATCTACACCATCGAGAAAATTCATCAGCTGGGCGGCAAATGCATCGCCTGTTCCGACTCCAACGGCGTAATCGTTGACGAGCAGGGTCTCGACCTCCCGCTTATCAAGCGGCTGAAAGAGGTGGAGCGCCGCAGGATCCAGGATTATACCGCCATCCACAAACATGCCACGTTTATTGCCGGCGGCAATATCTGGGATATTCCCTGTCAGGTAGCCATGCCCTCGGCAACCCAGAACGAAATCAACGGCAAGGACGCTGCCACCCTGGTCAAGAACGGCTGCATCGCCGTCGGCGAAGGGGCCAACATGCCGACAACCCCTGAAGGGGTTAAAGTTTTCTTGGACGCCAAAATTGCCTACGGGCCGGGTAAAGCGGCCAACGCCGGCGGCGTAGCCACCAGCGCCCTTGAAATGCAGCAGAATGCCGGCCGTGACTCGTGGACCTTTGAGGACACCGAGGTCAAACTGGAAAACATCATGAAGAACATCCACAACCTCTGCTATGAAATATCGGACGAGTATGGTGCCCCCGGCAACTACGTGCTGGGCGCCAATATCGGCGGTTTCATCAAAGTTGCCGACGCCATGGTCGCACACGGTCTGGTATAATCTTTACATGCAACTGATATATTGATACGCTTGCCCGGCAGTCATGGCTGCCGGGTTTTTTTAAACTTTTCCGTAAACAAAAGAATTATCATCAGGAGAACGGCATGGCACGTGTTGTTCAGAAATACGGCGGTACGGCGGTCGGCACACCGGACGAAATCAGAAAAATTGCTCGGCGTATCATCGATTCATATGAAGATAATAACGACATCGTAGTCGTCATCTCCGCTAGAGCCGGTGAGACCAACCGCCTGATCGAGATGGCCGATAAAATGTGTCCCGGCCAGAACGGCCGCGAGTACGATTTTCTGATATCGGCCGGGGAACAGGTATCGGTGGGTCTGCTGGCGCTCTGCATTACATCGATGGGCTATAAGGCCAAAGCCTATCTCGGCTGGCAGGTACCGATAATAACCGACTCACAGCATACCCGGGCTTCAATAGTGACTATCGATCCGACGACGATCAACACAGATCTCACCAACGGGGCCATCGTCGTCGTGGCCGGTTTTCAGGGGATCGACCGGGCCGGCAACATCACGACGCTGGGACGGGGGGGGGGCGATACATCGGCAGTTGCTCTGGCCCATGCGATTGGCGCAGAACGTTGTGAGCTTTATTCAGATGTTGACGGGGTGTTCAGCGCCGACCCGGCAATATGCGACGACGCCCGAAAAATTGAGCAGATTTCATATGACGAAATGCTGGAACTGGCGAGCCAGGGAACCCGTGGCATCCAGATCCGGGCGATTGAATATGCCAAGAAAAACAATGTGACAATCCTTGTCCGGTCCGCCTTCAGTACAGCAACCGGCACGTGGATTACCAGGGAGGAAACTGTTATGGAAGGCGTTGTAGTTACAGGAATCGTGTCCGATAGGAATCAGGCCAAGATCGCGGTTCTCGGGGTGCCCGACAAACCGGGTACTGCGGCAAAAATCCTCACCGCTCTGGCGGATGCCGATATTTCGGTCGATATAATCGTTCAGAACGTCAGCCAGGGGGGATTAGCGGATGTAACTTTCTCAATCTCGAAAACCGACCTGGACACTGCCTACCAGATTACCGCCAAAATTGCTCAGGAGCTTTCCGCCCGCGAGGTAATTGCCGACAGGAGCATCAGCAAGGTTTCCATCGTCGGGCTCGGTATGAAAAATCATGCCGGCGTCGCCGCGCGCATGTTTACCGCCCTGGCCTACAACAACATCAACATTCAGATGATTTCTACCTCGGAGATCAAGGTGTCCGTAGCCATCGACGAGAAGTACACCGAACTGGCCGTTCGCGTACTGCATGAAGCTTTCAGGATGGGGCTGTAGCTATACAGAATACGGCCGGTCAAGCATCTCGCGGACTTTTCTGGAGAGAACTGCAGGTTGAACCGGCTTGTGAATGAACTCGGCGTATTTCCCCAGCTCGCCCTGCCGCTGGATAATTTTGGCGCTGTAACCGCTGCTGAACAGAGCCCGTGCATTCGGGACGATTTCCCTGATCTCCTCGTAGGCCTGTTTGCCGCTTTTGTGCGGCATCAGCATATCCATGATGATCAGCTTGATTGAATCGCTGTTATCCCTGAACGTATCCACGGCATCCTGCCCATCGACCGCCAGCAGAACCCGGTAGCCAAGCGTTGTCAACAGTATCTGCATAAACTCCCGCAGGGTGGCATTATCTTCCGCAATCAGAATCGTCTCGGCCCCTGTCGGCAATTCCATATCGATAATTGAATAAAATACCCCGCCGCAAGCAGCGGGGTATTGGTGGAGTTCAGAACAGCTC
>JBAXVE010000061.1:0-20106 GCA_037129245.1 Desulfuromonadales bacterium | reverse complement strand
AGGATATTTCCGGATGTTTTCGACGAATGTCTGTTGGAATCTTCTTGGCCGCCTCGCCGATAATTGCAAGATTACGCATCACTGCATCCAGAGTTTTGCGATCTTCAAAGAACTCCTCACGTGTCATGACAGCAGTATATTCAAGCACCCTGGCAGAACTCTCCCGAATATCACGCAAAAACAGTCGCCAATCACGATTAGACATGTATTGCCTCGCTGAACACCCTCGCCTTGAGTTCCTCTCGCAGTGAATCCTTCAGGACAAGATCCACCTTTCCGCCAATCGCACGAGTCAAAAAGAATTTCAACTCCATGTAGTTATCGAAGGTTTTGTGTGGTTTGTCGAGTTCGACGAGGATATCTATATCACTCCGCCTCGTCTGATTTCCTTTGACATAGGAACCGAATACAGCAAGATCCACGACACCGAACCGGTCGGAAACTCCTTTTCTACATGCCTTAAGAACTGAAAGCAGTTCGTCTATGGTCTTTACTTTTTTCATGGATATTCCTCTTTACGCATCAACAATTTGAGAAATTCTTATATATCACGACCGGAACAGCGGGAAAAGCTGATTATCAGTTGTACTCATATTGTAACCTTTTAAAAAAGAACTATACGAAGTTAGCTCCCATAACGGGACCAGAAGCTGCTTTTCCGGCCGTGCTGCAGTTTCAACACATCCATGTAAGCTGAATGTGGTTCAAACATCTGCCAATTTGGAACTGATCCGGCAAGTTTGTCGAGTTTTTTGAGATATCGAACCCCGTGGGGATAAGTTTTGGTCTGCGCCCGGCGCAGGATCGAATCCAGCAGTGCCCGATAGATTACGGATGCGCAGAGAAGTCGTCCACTTTTCTCCATAGCTTCAACCAGGTGCAGCAATCCGCCGTAATAATCGCCGTTGAGCTGACCGGCATTTTTCAGCAGATACGTTTCAGCATCCGCCATGTGATCAATCTCCACAAGAAAAACTGCATCAACCAGAGATAAAGCACTTTCATTGAGAATCGTTCTAATTTCGCCCGTCAGCACGTTATCCCTCTTGTCGTGGCCGATAACATCCAGCAAACGCTCAAGTGTAGAGGCACTGCGACTTCGCCTGAATATCCGCCAGGCAACGTCAGCCTGTTTGTCTTGTTCACCCGTTCGTCCATAGATCTCAAGCAGCAGGCTGTCGCGTTCCGCTGCCAGAAAATTATCGGAAACCGCTACCTTTTCCATCCAGGACAAAGCCGTCAGCGGGTCAGCACTTTCCATATAGATTCTCGCGATATCCACACAGGCGGCAGTAGAGAGCTTTCCCCATGAGGCCAGTCGAGCCTGCTCGAACAGTGGTGCATCTTTGAGCTGCCGGGCAATGGATTCGACGTTATTAAGCCAGTGCCGTTTCCGGTACTCATCCGATTCCTGGCCGGCTTTTCCCATCAGACGCGTCACCATAATCCTCATGACCGGTTCTGTCAGATACTCTTTTGCACAATCAATAACGGCATCCCGCACACCGTAATCATCCGACTGAATAACTTTGAAAGCCAGGTCGCCCAGCCATTCTTTGTCGGCACAGCGTGAGGCATAGTTGACAAAAAGTTCCTTCGCATCATGACGAAACAGATCGCCCACATGGCCGCTGGAATCGTCACAGTGTGCCAGAATGCCGACATCAGCCTCGTAAAAAGCGGCCACCAGTTCAGCGCCGGTTCGCGGATCTTCCACGCCTGCGTGCAGGTCCTCCAGTAAGGTTTTCAGCCCACGGGCAAAACCGGCGGACTCACTCCAGCCGATAAAGCGACGACTGCGTTTGAGACCAGCCAGTTTGGCTTTGAAGCGTTTGATATTTTCCTGAGGGGTCGCAATCAACCGTTCAACAAGATCATCTGCGGCATCATTACAGCTTGCCAGTTCAAGGAGGGCATCAGCCAGGCGGTCTTCTCCCAATTCCAATAATCGCTGTTTACGTTCAGAGTTCATAAAGTGTTTCCTCAATCTTCCGGTTCCCTGACCTCAATGACTGGAGACTTTTCCAAGTCGCTGTCCGGCACAATACAATACGCATCCCCCACAAGGACTGGCAACTGTCAAATATCAATTCTTTTGATTGATTAGACTGACAATCACCTTGACGATTGTATCCTTCTCTTCAGGGCGGCTCTCGGCGATCAGCAGAGTCAGTGCCACCAAGGCATTGTCGGCAAGACGCTTGCTGCCATCGGGGCGGTACAGTATTGCGTTCATGCCGAGGAAATAGATAAACAGGGCGGCGGCGATGCGCTTGTTGCCGTCGCTGAAGGCATGGTTTTTGACAACAAAGTAGAGGAGGTTGGCACCCTTTTCCTCAACGCTGGGATAGAGCTCTTCGCCGCCGAAGGTCTGGTAGATCGCTCCCAGGGCGCTCTTAAACCCCTGATCCTTCTCCAGCCCGAAAAGGCCGTCGAACTCGCCCTTCATCGATGCGACGATGTTGATTGCTTCGTCGTAATCAATTACATGAAGTGCCTTCCCTGTGGTTTCTTCGATAGCCAGGGTGCCGTGGTCGTAACGATCGAGCAGGGTCAGGGCATAGGCGTAGTCACTGATGACTCTCAGTACATCCTTCCCGGTGTCGCTTATCAATTCCTGATTTGCCAAGGTACGGGCCAGAAGTTCAACGGTTCGGCGCATCTCGATCAGCCTGGCACTCTCCTCGTTTAGTCGCTGCTCGTTGATCGTGTACCCTTTGACTATGTGGTCACGTAGCACCTGCGTTGCCCACTGGCGGAAGCGAGTTCCCTGCAGAGACTTGACCCGATATCCAACAGTAATGATGACATAAAGGTTGTAGAAGGTAACCGGCTTGTCGGAAAAAGCAATGTGCATATTTTGCACATTGCTTTTTTCATCAAGCTCGCCTTCTGAAAATGCATTGCGAATATGCTTAGTAATAACACTTCGTTCACGCTGGAACAAATCGGCCATCTGCTTCTGGGTCAGCCACACCGTCTCGTGATCAAGACGCACATCGAGGGAGGAAATACCGTCCGGGCTTTGGTAAATAATGATTGAATTATCCGGCTTGTTCATAAGTGGCCCTCATTTTCCTCCAGCAGTCAACTGCAATCAAAGGCTTCAGGGTTGATTAGAATGGCAGAAAGTTGTGCCTGACTCCAAGGGCTTGTCCTGACCCCGGAGCTGACTCCTGAGTGGTTACGAAAAGTCCCTACATGCAAAGTCTCCCAAGGATTTCTTTTCTGTTTTACGTAAACCCCGCCAATCGTTGCAGATAATCGTCCAGCGTAACAGCGGTTATCTCCCGAGACAGAGGCCGGTTCTGTTCGGCAAGCGAGAGAAACAATCCCGGTGCCGGAGCAAGCTGGGCGAACGATTCTCGGAAGGCTGTGAGGGTTCGGGCCTGCTGTGGTGAGGGAGTTTTGGTGAGTTTTATTTCCACTGGGACCAACACTCCTGCCGAAGGCTCGATGAGCAGGTCTACCTCCAGTCCGTTGCTGGTCCTGATGTAGTATAGCGGTGGTTGTACTCCCTGCCCCAGAAAAAACTTGATCGTCTCCTGCACGCAGAAGTTCTCGAATAGGAAACCGGCCATGGGGCCGTTGAACAGGTGCCCGGCATCGCGAACCCCGGCCAGGTTACAGGCAAGGCCGATATCGATAAAATATACCTTGGGTGCTTTGGTGATTCGTTTTCCCAGGTTTGAATAGTACGGGGAAAGAAGATAAACGACCCGACTGGCCTCCAGAATGGAAAGCCAGCTTTTTACCGTAGGAACGGAAATCCCCAGATCACGACTGTAAACGGACATATTCAGTTGCTGACCGGAGTGGGCAGCCAGCAGGCGCACAAAGCGCTGGAAGTCCCGGAGATCTCCGATATTGTAGAGAGTGCGGATGTCGCGCTCCAGATATGTTTGCAGGTAGGCTGCGTACCACGATGGGATATCAACAGCCTCATCGACGACCAGTTCGGGATAGGAACCGGTCAGGGCAGCGTGGCTGAACAGGCCGACGGCATCCGGAATCGGCAGGTGTCGCCGTTTTTCAGTTACCGACAAGGGGAGCAGCTCCAGAAGGGCGATCCTTCCGGCCAGCGAATCACTCAGGTTCTTGATCAAGCCGAACTGCTGCGATCCGGTAAAGACGTACTGTCCCTTGACGTTACGGCGGCTGTCTACCCTCATCTTGACATAGGAGAGCAGGCTCGGAGCAAGCTGGATTTCGTCAATGATGGCGCGCTCTCCCAAAGTGTCGAGAAAGAACAGCGGGTCGCTATGCGCCTGTTCGCGGTAAAACGGATCGTCCAGAGTCACGTATCTGTAGTCGGGTAGACAGTGCTTGAGCAGAGTTGACTTGCCCGCCTGACGTGGACCGGTTACAGCCACACAGGGAGAAGAGTTCAGCAGGCGTTCAAGACGCGTTTCTATATCACGGGCGATGTAGGTCATGGGAGGGAATATAGCATGGCGCAGGAAGGTTTTCAATGCATATTTAAAGTGGTGATTTATATTTGCATGATATTTTGGGGTTTAGATAAATAGATAACAACGTCCCTCTTGATGTCCTCTCACTTCTATAAGTCAAGCAAATAGCTGCCTGACTTCCGCGTTGACTTCCGCGTTGACTTCCGCGTTGACTTCCGTGTTGACTTCCGTGTTGACTTCCGTGTTGACCTCCGTGTTGACCTCCGTGGTACAGTCAATCCACCGTATTTTCAGACGGCTCTTCCTTTTCAGCCAGGTGAGCTTCAATCAGCTTTCGTTCCCGTTCAAGCTCAATCGCCAATTCCTGTTCAGTTGGCAGGTACAGCATGTACTTCGAGGCAAATATCTGCTTGCGGTCACTCAACACAGAATACTTCGCTACCGCTTCATTCTTTTCGGCACAGAGGATAAGACCGATTGTGGGATTGTCATCAGGTGCGGTGCAGAGATCCTCAAACATACGGACATAGCCGTCCATCTGCCCTACATCCCGATATGACAGCTCACCCATTTTAAGGTCAATCAGCAGGTAACACTTGAGGATACAGTTATAAAACACCAAATCGACATAGAGGTCGGTATCTTCAAAGCGCATGCGTTTCTGACGAGCGACAAAAGCGAAGCCCTTGCCAAGCTCCAGTAGAAAGGTTTGCAGGTGGGTGATGATTGCAGATTCAAGCTGCTTTTCATGCAAAGTGGAGACTTCCGGCAGCCCTAAAAACTCCAGGACATAAGGATTTTTCAAGGTATCAACACTTTCTGTATGAGATACAATTTCCTGACGTGCTGTTTCTATCATTTTCTTGGGGTTCAGGCTTTTCAGTATTCGTTCATAAAATTGTGAATGAATCTGCCGCTCCAGCGACCGTTTATCCCAGCAGCATTCAATGGTCTCAAGTTCATAGAAATCACGCGCATCCGGTTTGACAACACGCATCAGTGCACGATAGTGTGACCAGGAGAGTTGTGGCGAAAAACCTGTTATGCTTTCAGGGGTGATTGTCAATTCTGCGCCCGTTGGGCGTGATATTTCATCGGGGTTAATTACTGTGCCAGATTCAGCGCCCAATGGGCGTGGAATTGGGGTACGCGTGGAGTACGCCTGATAAAACTTTCTGAAATACTGAAGGGTCGTAACAGAGTAGCCGCCGCCATACCTCTGTGTGAGCTGCTTGGAAAGAGTCACAATCACCTGCTTTCCGTATTCCGCCCGTCCATCTCCGCCCTGCAGTTCCTGCACAATTTCACGCCCAATCAACCAATAGGCAGTTACCATGTTGCTGTTGACCGCTCTGACAACATTGGTGCGTGCCTGCTCCAGGATCAGGACAACACGATCAAGCAGAGAATTATCCTGGGCGGTTTGCTTCGGTGTAGAATTTATTTTTTTCTGGCTCATTTCTGCCCCTTAAATCGAATAACTTCAGCTATAGGCGTATACCGGTTTGTCAGTTGCACATTCTATGGGAAGAAATGGTCTACGTCAGCAAGATCGGGCGAGAACATATCTACAGATATTTTTCTGAAGCAATAAAAACAACGGCCTTTCTGATACTGCCTGCCCTTTTTTGGTGACAATTATTCCGCAAACCCATCAGCTTCAACTTTTTCCATGATTGCCAAAATCTTCATACACTGCTTTTCGGTTGGAATTTTATTGGGAATTTGAGCAGCAACGCGAATAAAACTATCTTCATCTGGTGTTAAAAGTTTACGGTCACGCCCCCACTCCAGCAGGCGTTGCCAGTAAGTCCCACCACGTTTAAATACAAATGTTTGCGCCTCGACGCCGCTATCATTTTTTTGAGTAACTCTTGCCTCTCTTACCGCAATCAAGTGCTCACCTTTATCAACAAGTTCATTTGCAAAATCAGGCCTGAGGGATAATTCCAGAGATTCCACTTTATCCCAACACATCTTTCTCTTACACCATTCAGTCACGTTTTCTACTGGCCGGGATTTATCGGTAATAACGTCGAAAACTTCTTCTGCAATTATTTCAAGTTGCCTTATCAGTGCTTGTGATATTTGCTGCCGATCCCAGATGGATTTGAAATCAAGTATTTTACCTTTGCCTTTAGCTTCAATCAGCAATGAAAGCCTTGCAATGGTATATACAGCCGCAATTCAGGATTACTGCCGGTAGCATTACGCACCTGTGCAATACTTCTTTTGAGCTTATCGCCTGTGGCCATATCGGCCAGCAGTCCATGCCATGCCCAATCTTTGTCGAGAGTATGAGTTTTGGCAATACCGACTGATTTTGCGTAAATTTCGTCAACTCCTTTTTCAATATAGATTCCTGAAAAAAGACTATCCGGAGAATCAGCTTCTGGAGGCAGTACCGCAAATTTTGGGAACCGATATGCCGGCTTTGCAGACGAAGGTGATAACCACCAGACTGACATATCAGGCTGGTGATAGTTGTACGGCAGCATATTCAGATCGCTGAAGTATGGCTTCAGAGCTTTACAGAATTCATGCGTTGTAGTGGTGGTAAATGTTAATGTCATTCCATCCCCCATTAGTGTTTCTGCAATGCTACCATACCTACCTCCCCCATCCAGCGTCCTACTTTATAAAAAGTTTGAAGAGTGAAGTTAGAAGAGTGAAAATAAAAAGCAAAACGTCACTTTCGTTTTTCTCCGCCGTTCGCCCGGCATTTTTTAATGATTGAAGTCAGTATTGCTACAATCTGGTTTACTTCTGCTATCAAATCGCCAAGTTGGAATTTTTGACCTATTTCACAGGCTGCCAGTAAGCGCAGCCAGTAATGTGTCTCGCGGGCCTCTTTGCAAGCGATGGAATATTTTGCAATGAAATCGGCTCGGCTTTGACTTCCCTGTCCCTCTTCGACATTCGCACCGATTGATGTACCAGAACGCAGAAGCTGGTTGGCCAATGTCCGGCTGACACCCGGTGTCTGATCCAGCGTCCGACACAATGTCACCACTCGCCGGGCAAATTCAAATGTCCGCTCCGGCAAATCTCGTCGAGGCTCGTCCATTTCACCCTTCACCCTTCACCCTTCAAAATTGCCATTTTCATTTCCTTGATTACCTTCTCCCGCAACCACTCCGGTTCCAACACCTCCACATGCGAACCATGTTTCAGTATCTCCATCATGATCTCCGCCTGATGCGAAGCAGGAATGGTGCGTACCAGCGAACCATCATCCTGAACTACCTCCGTCTGTGCCTCGTGCCATATCTCCCCTTTGATCCAGCGTGAGCGCTCAGGCGAGAAACGCAGCACTACATTAAACTTCTCCGGGTTCCGGAAAATACCAAAGGTATTCTGCAGAAAAGGTTTCCACTCATCTTTCTCACGGATCTTGAATGCAGTTACCTCGACACTACAAAGCGTCATCCTCCCAAGCACAAAGTCTCTCCAGTCGTTACGCAGGCGGCAGAAGGAGATCAGATGCCAGTTACCCATGTAGTTGACCATGTGGTGTGGTTCCACCGTACGCATAGTGCAGTTGCTGTCTGTAGGTGAGTAATAGCAGAAGGTCAGCAGTTTGCCCTGCAGCAGGGCCGAGGTGACAACTTTGAAAGTCAGTGGATCCGTGGGGCTGATGTTTTTCCAACGGAAGGAGAAGGCATCTTCCGGCCTTGCCCTGCCCGGCAGATTGGCAGCGAGCAGCGAACTCAGCCGCTGTGAGACACTGCCGAGTTCATCGGCGAGTGAACCGGCGGACGCCTCGGTTATCAATTTACGGGAGATCAGCAGTGCCAGCAGTTCTTCTTCGGAAATCCGGATGACCGGCAGTTGAAAGGCAGGGTCGGTGTAGTAGTATCCCTTGCGGGAGGAATCATATTCAAAGGGGGCCCGCAAGCGGTCGCGGAAATGGTCGATGGTGCGCTGGGCGCTCTTGACGGACAGCTCGAACTGCTCCGCCAATCTGGTCGCATTGGGGAATCGATCTTTACGCGCTTCATTGTCAAACCAGACAAACCGCACCAGGTAAAGCTGATCCCCCATACCCCCGCTCCTTAGCTGATTCTTCATTAAAATCAAAAAGTTGCATGAGTATACACATCAAAACATCACTCGTCAAACAGGGAATGCTTTTCGGGAATTGTTAGTACGTTTTTTTACGATTATCGCAGAATTATTTTGTGTCGGACGCTGGATGGGGGAGGTACCCCATTATGATGGGTTCACAACAATCACCGGGAGAATACTCACTATGAACACCATCCTGACCAGCAAAAACTCGCCTCTTCGCATCGACACCATACGACTGCCCGGCAACCGCGGGCAGATCGGCATGACTTTCTGCCCCGGCAAGAAGGACAGTGGTTACTCCGGAAGGGTATGGGCCCGAGACCTGGTAACTGATCTGGATGTCATCTCCGACTGGGGTGCAAACGCGGTTGTCACACTGATGGAAGGGTTTGAGCTTGAGATGCTAGGGGTTTCTGATCTGCCTGAGATGCTTCGTGCCAGGTGTCTCGAATGGCATCACCTGCCGATTCGCGACGTTGATGTGCCTGATCGTCACTTTGAAGCACAGTGGCAGGGACACGGTAATCGACTCAGAGAAATCCTGATTAGCGAGGGAAAAGTTCTGCTGCACTGCCGCGGCGGAATCGGCAGGACCGGAACCATCGCGGCCAGGCTGCTGGTGGAGTTCGGCTTCAAACCGTCTGATGCCGTAGCCCTGGTCAGGAGAACGAGACCAGGCACCATCGAAACCGATGCTCAGGAGCGGTATGTGTTGCGGTTGAAAAAATGGCCGGGGCATTCGTCTGTGTTCCGGCAGTTGATAGCGATGGAGTGACTCAGCTGGAAGGTCCATTTATTGACGGTTGATGATTGGTTCGTCAGTGTGGCATTCTTCATCCGGTCATGCCGTCACTATTACTACATAACATGGAGAGACACATGGAGCGAAACACTCGGCAGCACTTCATCGGCTGCCTGTTGGGCGGCGCTGTCGGTGACGCGCTGGGCTGGCCAGTCGAGTTTCTGGATTACAGCCAGATCGTCAAGGATTACGGTCCGGCCGGCATCACGGAGATGGTGCCGGGAGAGGATGAACTCTACGAGATTACCGATGACACCCAGATGACACTCTTCACTGCCGAGGGGCTATTACAGGCATGGTCATCGTCCAGGCATTACGGTAGCCCGCCTGATTTTACCACTGCGGTCAGGCATTCATATGGCAACTGGCTCAAAACGCAGGGTGAGGCTGTCGTCGGATCAATTCCTGATTCATACCGTGACGGCTGGTTGATCACGGTGGAAGGGCTGTACCGGCGGCGTGCTCCCGGCAGCACCTGCCTGTCGGCTTTACGGGAGGGGAACTATTCGGATAATGGTATCGTCAATAACAACAGCAAGGGATGCGGTGGTGTCATGCGGGCCGCGCCGGCAGGACTTCTGGCCGCCCGTATTAATAATGGCAGCAGCGCAACTACGGCACGGCTGGCATTCGAAATCGGCTGCTCCTCCGCTGCACTGACTCACGGCCACCCATCAGGCTACTATCCGGCAGGTGTGCTGGCGGCTGTTATTGCAACCATTGTAACTGGCGGGTCGCTGGAAGAGGGGATCGACATCGGCCTCAGTATCCTGGAGGGACGAATCGGAGCGTTGGAGACCGTAAGCGCAATCCGGGCGGCTCTCGATCTGATACGAAATCAGAGCATCACTCCATCCCCGGCCGTAATCGAAACACTTGGAGGCGGCTGGACCGGTGAAGAGGCGTTGGCGATCAGCCTTTACTGCTCACTGGTTGTAAAGGGTGATTTTACGAGGGGAGTGCGACTGGCAGTCAATCACTCCGGTGATTCTGATTCCACCGGCTCAATAACCGGTAACATTCTGGGTGCGCTTCTTGGTAGCGGTGCAATTCCCGAAAACTGGCGTGCGCAACTGGAACTCGTCGGAGAAATTAGCCGGATCGGCGAAGATCTATATACCGCTTTTGAAGGGACTGAGCAGTGGTTGAAGAACTATCCGCCTGTTTCTAACTGTTAGTTGCGGAGTCTCATAACGTAGTATCTTACCAATTGATCACTCCCCATTCCTTGCGACACTATCTCTTTTTGTGCTACAACACCCGCCATGCTCCAACTCATAAACGTATCCAAAGACTTCGCCGGTACGCCGCTCTTTTCGAACATCTCCTGGCATCTGAAAAAAGGGGAGCGGGTGGCGCTGGTTGGAGAAAACGGCGCCGGCAAGTCGACCCTGATGAAGATAATTGCCGGGCTCGCCGACATGACCGGCGGCGAGATTCAGTTTGCCAAAGGTGCCCGGGCCTCCTACCTGCCGCAGGACGGTATTGTTACGTCCGGGCGTGCGCTGTTCGATGAAGCCCGTTCGGCCTTTGGCGAACTGCTTTCTATGGAAGAGGAGCTGCATCGGCTCGGCAATGACCTGGAACGCCTTCCGCATGATTCACCTGAACATGACCTGATTCTGGCCAGATACGGCGAACTGCAGGAGCGGTTCCGCCACCTGGGTGGCTATACCATGGAGGCCGAAATCGGGACGGTGCTCAAAGGGCTCGGTTTCGCCCCATCCGACCGGGACCGGGAATGCGGCGAGTTTTCCGGCGGCTGGCAGATGCGCATCGCGCTGGCACGTCTGCTGCTGCAGAAACCGGATGTGCTGCTGCTGGATGAGCCAACCAACCACCTGGACATCGAGGCGCGCAACTGGTTGGAGGAGTATCTCTGCAGCTATCCGGGATCGGTAATCCTCGTTTCCCACGACCGTTTCTTCATGGACAGCGTCTGCAGCAGGATTGCGGAGGTCTGGAATCTGACGATCGCGGATTACCACTGCAACTATTCGCGCTATCTTATCCAGCGCGACGAGCGGGTGACGGCCCTGCGGGACGCCAAGCGGCGCCAGGATGAGGAGGTGGAGAAGACCGAGGATTTCATCCGCAGGTTTCGCTATCAGGCCAATAAGGCATCCCTGGTGCAGTCGCGCATCAAGCAGCTGGAAAAGGTGGAGCGAATTGTACTGCCCCCGGAGCGGAGGAAGATCCGCTTTCACTTCCCGCAGGCGCCGAAAAGCGGCAAAAACGTCATTGAACTGAAAGAAGTAACCCGCTCCTTCGGTGATCATGTGGTGCTGAACCGGATCGACCTGATGGTGGAGAAGGGGGAGCGGATCGCTCTGGTGGGACACAACGGCGCCGGGAAATCGACTCTGATGGCGCTGCTGGCAGGGAGCGAATTCCAGGGGGGCGATCGGATCATCGGCCACAATGTCAGCATGGACTATTTCGCCCAGGACCAGGCCAATGTTCTGGATCAGGAGCGCACGGCCTATGACGAGCTGTATGCCGACGCCCCCTACGACATGGTGCCAAAACTGCGCGACATTCTCGGGGCGTTCCTCTTTTCCGGTGATGACATCCACAAGAAAGTCGGCGTTCTCTCCGGAGGTGAGCGCAACCGGCTGGCCCTTGCCAAGATGCTGCTGCGCCCCTCCAATCTGCTGCTGATGGATGAGCCGACCAACCACCTGGACCTGTTCAGCAAGGAGGTGCTGCTTGACGCACTTAAAGGTTTCGACGGCACGGTGGTGTTCGTCTCCCACGACCGCTATTTCGTCAACAGCCTGGCGACACGCGTGGTGGAGGTTGAAGCCGGCCGGGTGGAGAACTTCTTCGGAGATTACGAATATTACCTGAGCAAAAAAGAGCAGGGGGTTAATCCGTCACCTTCTGCGCTTCTACAATCAGCCGCTTCCCGTGTCCAGTCCGGCCTTAGGCAGAGCGCTTCACCTGCGAGGAAAAACGATCCGGCACCGCTCCCGCCGCTGAACAAAGAGGTGCGCCTCAGGGATCGCGAGGAGGAAAAGCGCCGTAAACGCGAGGAACAGTCCCGTCAGAAAAGGATCGGCGATATTGAGCGGGAGATTGCTGCGGTCGAAGAGGAGCTGGCACAACTTGAGGATGAGATGAATGCCCCCGGCTTCTTTGACGATGCCGAACGGGGACAGCAGGGAGGCGAGCTGCACGCCGCGCTGAATGTCAAACTGGAGGCGCTGTATGGTGAGTGGGAACAGCTGTCAAATCACGACCCGTCATAATCTCCGGGGCGGGTACGACGCTATTTCTTTGACGGATTCCGCGCAGAGAGCCGTCTGAAGGCAGACGCCTTGCAGGCAGCATAGACCGTGCAGCCGGGACTGATACCCAGTTCGCGAGCCGCAACCGGTACGATTTCTGAAATCAGCTTTCCATCACCGCAATGGAGTTCGACCCCCATTTTAGTACCGCTTTCAAACAGTGCCGCAACCGTACAGCGCAGCAGATTGCGGGCGCTGATCGCCTCGGGGTGCTGTTTGAAAAGAATCAGATCCTTGGAGGAGAGTTCAAACAGACCGCTCTCCGTGTCACGGTTGGTGGCAGACAGCAGCAGCTCCCCTCCATCCCACCTGTAGGCGCACATTCCGTCCCGCTCGGTCATGCCGTGCAGTTCCAGCAGATTGATGTAACCGACCGAACTCCGTCCCATACGGTTGCGCGCCAGCTGTTCGCTGCCGGTCTGGTCGGTGATTCTCCCCTTTTCCACAACCAGCACTGTATCAGTCATCAGACGCATTTCTACCAGCGAATGGGAGATGAACAGATAGGGAATTCCGAACTGTTCACTGACGCTCCTCAAGTAGGGAATGATCTGGAAGCGAAGGGTGTCGTCCAGCGCCGAGAGCGGTTCATCCATCAGCAGCAGCCGGGGGTTCGCCAGTATGGCACGTCCCAGAGCGACACGCTGTTTCTCGCCGCCTGACAGGTTCTTAACGCTGCGTCGCAGCAGGTCATCCAGTTCAAGTACGCCGACCAGGGCATCAAAATCGATGACGCGGTGTTCCTGACGGCATCGGTTGAAGCCGTAGAACAGGTTTCCCTTGACGTCCAGATGCGGAAACAGGGCGTGCTGCTGAAAGACCATGGCGATGCGCCGCTGTTCGGGTGGGAGGTTGATGCGTGCGCTGCTGCTGAAGAGGCAATCGCCGTTCAGGACTATCTTGCCGCAGTCCGGCTCAACGAGACCGGCAAGCATGCCCACCAGCGTCGATTTTCCGCTTCCCGAGACACCGAAAACACCAGTGCGCTCCCCGTTCACCGAAAAATCGGCCTCAAGGGTGAACTCTCCGAACCGCTTGGAAGCCATCATGGTAAGCTGCATGTCACTCTCCCCGAGCCACTCGTCTGGCCAGCAGTTCGTGAAGGAACAGCACTGCCAGCGAAATTGCCACCGACACCAGGCAGAGTGCAAGCGCGGTGCTCCCGCCGGTGGGCGAACTGGCATAATCATAGATGGCAAGCGGGATGGTCTGGGTGACGCCGGGGATATTGCCGGCGACGATGATTGTGGCGCCGAACTCCCCCAGGCTGCGGGCGAACATCAGCGATGAACCGGCCAGCAGCCCGGGAAACGAGAGCGGCAGAATGATGCTCAACAGGGTATCGTGCCAGCACGCCCCGAGTGTTCGAGATGCTTTTATCAATTGGGGATCGATCCCCTCCATGCCAATGCGGAGCGAGCGAACCAGCAGGGGGAAACCGACAACAGCTGACGCTATTACCGCCGCTTTGAGGGTGAAAATCAGGCGAATGCCTGCATCACTCAGCAGAGAGCCGGGCCAGCCATTCTTGCCAAGCAGCAGCAGCAGAAAATAGCCAACTACGACCGGCGGCAGCGTCAACGGCAGGTTGACGAGAACCTCCAGCAGCACCTTGCCGCGAAATTTCACAAACGTGAGCAGATAAGCGGCGGCAAATCCGTACGGCAGCGAAAACAGGGTCGCAGCAATTGCAACCTGCGCAGAAAGCCGGATGGCATCGTAGTCTGTCGACATCAGGGAAGTCACGGTCTGCCTGCCTTCATCTCAATGGATTGCAAAACCGTACTTTGTGAGAACCGCTTTTGCCGCATCACTGTGAAGATAGCCAAAGAAAGCGGCTGCGTCCTTATTTTTTGCACCCGCGACAGTCAATGCCATGGGGTAGGTCACTCTTGGATAAAGCTCCTGGGGAACAGTAAAGAGGATCTTCGCCTTATTTGCCTGAAGGGCATCTGTTTTATAGACGAAGGCACCGTCTACCTCGCCGCGCTCGGCGTACATCAGGCATTCACGCACATCCTTGGCCATGGCCAGTTTCTTTTCAAGCTGCTTATCAAGCCCGGCTTTCTTGAAGGCTTCCATGGCATATTCTCCAGCAGGCACGCTTTTCGGGCTGCCGATGGCGATTCTCTCCAATTTAATAAGATCCTGCATGGATGATGCTTTACCGGGAGCACCGGCAAATACCAGGGTGTTGTAGGTAAAAGTTCCGATGCTGGCGACATCAGCCAGATTTTTTTTCTTCAGGTAATCCATCCACTCCAGGTTTGCGGAGATGAAAATATCTGACGGGGCACCGTTCTCGATCTGCTTGACCAGTGCTCCGGACGCGCCATAATTCTTGACGTACTTCACGCCGGGGTTCTTTTTGGCAAAGTTGTCGGACAGTTCGCTGATGACCTCTTTCAGGCTGGCGGCTGCAGACAGTGCAACTTCTCCAGCTCCGGCGGAGGATGCAGCCGTGAGTAGAACAAAAAGATACAGCAGTAGTCTCTGCAGATGCCCCATATTTACCCCTCTCATATTAAATACATAATACATGCCAATAGTGACAGAGAGAAATTTACCACATTTACAGCCTGTTAGAACAATACCGTTACTATACTTGTATTTCAAGCTATACAACGACTGAACAACAATTAATCACTTGCTGAAAGCAGAGTCGGCATGGGAAATTGAAATCAGGCAGTAAAGTTGCATCAATTCGGGTATTAAAACAGGGAGGTGCCAGATGGAAATACTTGACAGGGAAACGGCCAGGAAACTGTACGACCACTACCGTCATCAGCGAGACGGCATTAGAAACAAGCCGGAGATGGCATCGCTCTGCCTGATCTGCGGATCCATTCATATCGTGCCCAAGCCAGACGACCCGCTCAAACTGGTCTGTCGTGATTGCGGCTTTGTCTTCTACCGTTACCAATGTTCTGCCTGCGGTAAAACCATCGATGGGCGCGACCCGAAGAATCCGGCGTGCAGGGAATGTGGGCTGCGGGTCTGTACGTGTGGAGTTTGTGGGTGTGCTCCGCATTGACATGAAAATCGCTTTCGGATACATACAGAAGATACGGGGCGTGCGAGACATTAACAGCCCCCTGGGAGTAATGAGTGATAACTGAAACCGCTGAAAACATCCTGGAATGGCTGAAAACTGATCCGCCGCTCAATGAACTCCAATCGAAATATCCGGAGATCTGGAATGATGTTCAGCGGGATATTGCCACCATCGTCAACAGCGGCACCACTGCTGAACTGCAGGCCTACCTGAAGCACTCCTCCGCACTCGGCGCCCAGCTGACACGGAAACTCCGCGCCAGCCGGGGGGACAAAAAAGTCCTGGAAGCCACGCTGCGGCAGATTGTCAGCAACCGGATGGCCCAGATCGCCGTCAGGCAGCACTGTATTGCGGAAGCGACAGGAATCGAAAAAGGGAAAGTCCGCTTCAACCGGCTGAACGGTTATGTCGCCCAGAAGCTGCTTTTTAGAGATGGATTGGAGCGCAAGCCTGCCTCGCTGTTCTGGTTCCGCCTGCTGTGGCCTCTTGTGTGGCAGAAACGGCTGCTGATGCCGCTGGTTCAACCGGAAGGAATCTACTGTTTCTATACGCGTGAGCTTGTCAGAGAGTTGGCAGGAATGATCGGTGCCAGGAACTGTCTTGAAATTGCTGCGGGCGACGGTAGCCTGTCACGCTTTCTGCAGCAGCGGGGAGTCCGCATTACCGCTACTGACGATTACAGCTGGCAGCACCAGGTGGCGTATCCTGATTTCGTGGTTAAGCAGGAGGCGCGGGAGGCCTTGCGGCTACGCGCACCGGAGGTGGTCGTCTGCTCGTGGCCGCCGGCGAACAATAGCTTCGAGGGGCAGGTTTTCAGAACGAAGAGTGTTCAGCTGTACATCGTCATCGGTAGCCGTCACCGCTTTGCGGCCGGCAACTGGGACGAATACTCGCGACAGAGCGCTTTTGACTTCGCCGAGGAGCAGCGGCTGAGTGGCCTGGTGCTGCCGCCGGAACTCGATTCGGCAGTGTATATTTTCAGGAGGAAAGCCGATACGTAACATGCTGAAGGCATCGTCACTACGAAGTCAGCCAGCGTGCAACATCCTTGGCGTGGTAGGTGATGATGATATCGGCGCCCGCCCGCTTGAAGGCCGTCATGGTTTCCATCACCACCCGCTCTTCATCAATCCATCCCCTCTGTGCTGCCCCCTTGATCATGCTGTATTCGCCAGAAACGTTGTAGACTGCCAGCGGCAGGTCGTATTCGTTCCGAAGATCGCGCAGGATGTCGAGATAGGGAAGCCCCGGCTTGACCATAATGATATCAGCCCCTTCTTCGATATCGGAAGCCGCCTCACGAAGCGCCTCACGGCGGTTGGCCGGATCCATCTGGTAGCTGCGACGGTCACCGAACTGAGGTGTTGACTCGGCTGCCTCGCGGAATGGACCGTAGTAACCCGAGGCATATTTAACGGCATAGCTCATAATCGGAATTGCATCGTAACCATGCTCGTCCAAAACCTCCCGTATCGCAGCCACACGGCCGTCCATCATGTCGGACGGCGCCACCATATCGGCTCCTGCCTGAACGTGAGATAACGCCTCACGGGCCAGCAGCTCCAGCGTCGCATCGTTATCCACATCGCCATTTTTGATGATCCCGCAGTGCCCGTGATCGGTGTACTCGCACATGCAGACATCGGTGATCACCGCCAGCCCCGGAACATCTTTTTTCAGGGCACGGATTGTTTCCTGGATAATGCCGCTTTCTGAATAGGCATCGCTGCCGACCGCATCCTTGGTTTCGGGAATGCCGAACAGCAGGACCGCTGGAATTCCCAGGTCGCGCACCTCGCGGGCCTCGGCGATGATATGTTCGATAGATTGCTGATAGATCCCCGGCATGGAGGAGACCTCTTTACGAATGCCGCTGCCAAAGGCCGAGAACATCGGATAGACCAGATCGTTGACTGAAACAGACGTTTCGCGGACCATCCGGCGAAACACTTCACTACCACGAATCCTGCGGGCTCGGAACTGGGGAAAAAACATGGGGCCTCCCTGAGTTGTCTAATTGTTGTTGAAGGGGGATACTATCAAATTCTGCTGGCAAAGTCCTCGCAACAGCAGAACCAATTTGGTTTCAAAGGCGAAATATGTGCTTCAGGGTTTCAGTGGCTCATTTACCTTGGGAGCTTGCGCCAGATCAAACAGTGCAATGATACGGGTGTGCTGGTAGCGCTGATGCTCCTTCAATTTAGCGTTCCTCGGACTGTACATGTCACCGGTGCCGTATACTTTTTTGAACTCATGAGGAATATTGATCAGATATTTGTCGAGAATATCGAGTGGTTCCTCAGAACGTTTCTTTGCCAGTTTCAGGTTGGTGGCACGATTGCCGGTTGACGAAGCACTGCCGATGGAAAGCAGCAGTATCTTGCGCCCCCTGCTTTCACGGGAAAGGAAATCTGCAAAGCGAACCAACCGGTCAAACTCCATGGTGCCTTTTTCAATGGCAGCCGATCCGACCGGGAAGAACACCGTAAGTTCGCCGGTACCGTGTCGACTCGCCATTTCTTCTATCATCTGCAGCGAACGCTGCGCCGTCTGCAGCGCCTTCTGGGTCGTGGCTTTCAGATCGGCATTATCAGCCTGCAGTTTCTGATTGGAAGCCTTAAGCTCGGCAATTCCGGCCATTACTGTTTCATGGGCATCAATGAATAATTTGACGGTGACATTCGCATCAGCATCCAGTACTTTCTGAGTCCCGTCACCGCTCACCTGTATCTTCTGAAGATTCAGGATTGCGTTGTCGTTGGCTTGCGCCGATTTTTGCGAATCATCATCTTTTGATGACAGCGTGCCTATGCCAAAGTCCCCAAACTCTGTATCAACATCCTGCCATCTGGAGACGCACCCGTTTAGGACAAACGTAATAATTAGAACTAATATAAATTTGCTCATTGAAACCTTTCTCCATTAATGCGTAAACTTCAATTCATTCACTAATAGAAACAGAATCACATTCTGCGCCAAGTATTCTGTTGATAAGCGGCTAATAAAGGAGACAACCGCTCATTATACCCCCATTTGGCTGTCATGGAAGAAGATTTGGAAGTGATTTAAGACCTTCTTTATCGACAATATAACTGTTTTTGAGTATGCCTACAATTTGGTCAAGTCTTGAAACGCCTTCACTCAAGGAACTAATCTTCCAGTCACTCACTATTTCTTTATGAGTTAAAAATCCCGCTTTTGCTAATTGCTCCATCTTTGCAGGGTCATATTTAATATTACCTTTAGAATCAAGTAAAGCAACTCCATCTATATCTGACGTTATTGCCTTATTGTTATATTTTAATACAACTTGATTGAGTTCATTTACTCTGTACTCTGCAGGATCAAGCCCAGCGTTGAATTCTTTCATTCTTTGTGTACCCCGCTCTAACAATTCTTTTTGAACCGTTGCCAAATCTTTACCTTCAGTTTTAGCAATATAGTGGGCATATTTGTTAACTTCCGGAGACAGTTTATACGAATATTCATATACCTTGGGGGGGCCAGTAACTATGAGTTTTTTACTTTCAATTAAATCGGGTTTGTAGTGAACAACCGTGCTATTTATTTTATCGTTAAATGTAGCCATATCCATACGCTGATAATCTTTACTAAGATATTTATCAAGAAAATCAGACGACTTGTTCTTCAGAGTAAATGATTTTTCATTTAAATCAAGATCAAGCCAATGAACTCTACCTTCTTTAGTTGGTTTTATTAAAAGCTTGTCATCGCCTAAAATTTTTGTAGCCTTAATTATGTCAACATCCCTGAATCCATGCTTGGTCACATCATCTATTGGATTTAGTGCCATTGTGTCAATTTTTAAAGTATTAAAAAAATCATCCGTACTTTTTTGAATCCTTTGGGTCACAAAAGAATGACTGTTGTTTTCAATAAATACCGATATTTCCTGAGCTAACTTTTCATCCACTTTGACTAATATACCATCAATCTTATTAACAAGCGCCTTGCCAGTAGTAGTAACAAATTTCTGGACTGTTTGAATTTTACCGGTTTTAGTCAAGTATATTATGTATCTGCTTGCTCCGTAATCAATAACTTTGAAAGCAGCAGCACCAATTTCAGCTCCAAAGATATTAACTACTGATATAGCATAATCTTGTAAGGTAAGTGGTTTTCCATCAACTGCTTCTTGCAAAGCAGTTTGGTTAGCTTGTTTTACGCTGATTATATTCTCGTCAAGAATAGCATTTTTTAGGTCAGAGATTTTGGGGGGGGGCTCTGAGCTCCAGAAGTCATTTACTCCGTCCCATGCGATTTCAAAACCTTTATTAGATATGCCGCCATACAATTTATTACAATATTCCAAATTTTGCGAGATGGTATTAAAAGTGGGGGCATAATATTTTGCTAACAGAGGCTCCTGCTGTAATTTAATATTTACATATAAATCTATAGGACCACATCCGCCACTACCAATACCTGCCACTGTAGTCTGTACAAAGCCGACTA
>JBAXVE010000060.1:0-20121 GCA_037129245.1 Desulfuromonadales bacterium | reverse complement strand
TCCCCATGCAACATTATCTCCCAAGGATGTTGCACTTGGAGTTTGAGCGCGCCAATTCTATAAATTAAATGCTGACAGTTGTAATGTGATGCAAGAATTATCGAAACTAGCTGATTGCTACAGGGTAAAATTGTAAACAACATATAGAATATCTACAGAGTCAGGCATGGATCACCGCACAGCGCAGTAAACAGTCAGAAAGTGCTGCCAGGGGACGACCTTGATGCCATCGGTTTCGTACGGATGAAGGCCGCGATACACAAGGTTGAGCGAGGTGCCCGGGTTATCGGTACGGAATGCCCGCAGTCCTGAAAAATCGTCTCCGCCAACTTCCACGGAAGACTTGAACTCGAAAGCACCCGTTAACCTGCCGTGTTTTTCAAACAACAGATCCACCTCTGCACCGGTGTTGGTGCGCCAGAAGAATAAACGGCATTCCGGGTTGCTGTAGTGTATCTGCCGGTACGCCTCTAGAATCATGTACTGTTCAAAGAGACGTCCGTACAATCTCGAATCGGGCGGTTCGGAGAGGCGCCGGTTGACGGCATTGGTTATGCCGGTATCGAAAAAGTAGAATTTGGGATGAGCAACCAGCCGTTTCCGCTCGCTTTTCAGCCACGGCATCAGGCGGAAGCCGATCAGCGTGTCTTCGAGGATTTCGTAATATGACTGCACCGACCGCGCCTGCAGCTGACACTCCCGGGCAATATTGGTAAAATTCAGCATTTCTCCCGAGGCGCTGGCCGCCACCTCCAGAAAGCGGTAAAATCCCCCCAGATTGCGAACCAGACCTTCCATCTGTATTTCTTCACGCAGGTATGTGTCACTGTAGGCTCTCAGAATATCCTGCTTGTGCTCGTCGGAAAGACCCGTCAGAGGCGGCAGCGTGCCAAAGCGGAGCGCATCGTCCAAGCGGAAGTCATCACCCAGTTCCTCTCTGGTGAAGGGAAACAGAAAACGCCTGACTGCACGCCCCCCCAGCAGATTGGCGCCGCCACGCATCAGTTTTCTGGCGCTGGAGCCGAGCATGATAAACTGGCAGGCAGGAAACTGCTCCATCAGGGAATGAACTTCGTTGAGCAGGGCCGGGATGCGCTGGACCTCATCGAGGATGAAGCGGTTGAACCCCTTGGCGACTTTCTCCGTTACATCCAGACGATATTGTCCCGGATGTTTTGAGTAGCGGATAAAATCCTCTGAATGCAGCAGGCTTACTGTCCAGGCCGCATCTGCAAACCTTGACTGGACAAGAGAGCTTTTTCCGGTCTGGCGGGGGCCGAATAAAAAGAAGGATTGAGTTTCGGGTAACTGTACAATTCTCTGTATCATGATTCAGGAATGTAAAGCAATTCGGAATTAATGTCAATATATTACAGAGATTGTTGCAGGCACGGATAGAATATCAGGCCAAGTTCTCCACGAGGTCGCACCGTACTGAGGACAATAGTCTGCCTTGCCATAAGAATCTATCGCTAAGATGTCATGGCTTGCCTGCTTTTACCACTTCCGCTGCCAGTCTCTTGAAGTAGTCCCGTGCCAACTTCAACTGAAGATCATCTCTCAACCCCCCGAAAGAAATGCTGATTCGCTCTTTTTTCGGCTGAGGCCAGCCATTCACGCTCACCCGGGAAACTTCCGCATGCAGGGTCGCCACACTCATTTTGTATGAAAGCATCTCAAAAGCCTGGGCAAGAAATTCCGGCAGATGCTTTTTCTTCATCTCAAACATCACGTAAACCTGCATCCCACTATCCTTGTCCTTCTTGTGCCCGGCACAACAGAAGACTGTTTTGAGGTGCCTGCTTCTGTTAAACTCTGCGATGGTCTCCCGGATGTTCTTGTCAATCTTGGTACTCCCGACTTTTGTCATGACCAGCTCCCTTTCGTATTTGAGATAAAGGGAACGTAGCAGAGTAATGCGACAAATGTTGTCGCTTGTAGTCCAGATGTACGCCGGTAATGATTTCCCAAGAAGCAGAGAAACTGAGTGCTATCTCATAGTGATAACCAGTATGTTTCTAAAAAGAATCATGCAGGAGATCGCCTTTAGATATGCTGTTCAGGGATTTTGGTACGAGGAGGGGATTCGGTCACCGGGACGTAAAGTAAATTCCCAGTGAGTTTTCCAGGCACTATCGCTATAGAGATTTTATAACTTCAAGCTGTACAGGCTCAAGCGGCATTTGCTACTGTCCATCAACTGTGATAGTAATAGTTCTGTTTTGAAAACATTGAGGAAATCAGGAGGCTGAATAAACAGAAACATGAGTCTGTTCCGACCATTTTCCTGCCTTTTATAGTTCAGGATGAATATATGTTTTGAATTATAGGTGGTTATGTGACCGTGTTTAGTACGATCTCTACTGACACGAATAAAATTTGACTTTGGCCGGTTTATGCAATAAAGAGCATACTCTTTCCGGCCACACAGGGTGTGTCACCGGCGGAATCTGGAAAAAATTCGTGCCGTTTTACATATCCAACGACTAACGTGAAACGATGGAGAGCCCATGGAAAAGTGGAGCATCAGCGAATCTGCAAAGCTGTACAACATAGACAATTGGGGTGCCGACCTTTTCTCGATCAACAAGAAGGGGAATGTCTGCGTGCACCCCTCGTCCAACTCGAAGAACTCCATTGACCTGAGGGCCCTGGTAGACGACCTGATCAAGCGCAAGATCAAACCTCCGATCCTGCTCCGCTTCATGGACGTGCTGCAGGGACGCATCGCCTCCATCAACCGGGTTTTCAAGAACGCCATCGCCGAAAATGACTACCCGGCGAAATACCAGACCTTCTATCCGATCAAGGTAAACCAGCAGCGCCAGGTGGTGGAGGCCATCGCCCACTACGGCAAACGCTACAATATCGGTCTGGAGGTCGGTTCCAAGCCTGAACTGGTAGCCGGCATTGCCATCTCCACCGGCAACGGTCTTCCGATCATCTGCAACGGCTACAAGGATTCCGAGTATATCGAGACAGTGCTCTACGCCACCAAGATCGGCTACGATATCACCATCGTCATCGAGAAGCTTTTCGAGCTTGAGAAGATCATCGATCTCTCGAAAAAGACCGGCATCATGCCCCGGCTCGGCATCCGCGTGAAACTTTCCTCCAAGGGAACCGGCAAATGGGCCACCTCCGGCGGCGAAGATGCCAAGTTCGGTCTGCGCATGACCGAGATTATTGCCGCCACACGACTGCTCGAGGAGCATGGCATGCTGGAGTGCGTCAAACTGCTTCACTCGCACATCGGCAGCCAGGTCACCAAAATTGACAAGATCAAGACCGCCCTGATCGAGGGGGCACGCATCTACTGCGAGATGCGCAAGATGGGGGTCGGCATCGAATATCTGGACATTGGCGGCGGTCTGGGGGTCGATTATGACGGCTCAAAATCAAGCTACTTCTCCAGCGTCAACTATACCATCGAGGAGTACGCCAACGACGTCATCTACCAGGTGAAAAATATCTGTGACGAGGCCGGAGTGGAGTGTCCCAACATCATCTCGGAATCGGGACGCGCCACGGTAGCCCATTACTCGCTGATGGTTACCAACGTCCTCAACACCAACACCCAGAACCTGATGCCGGACTTCGAGGAGATGCTGGCCCAGTCTGAGAAGATTGCTCCTACGGTCAGGAAACTGCAGGACATCTACAAGTCAATCGACCGCTACTCCCTGCGCGAGGATTACCACGATACCCTGCAGCTGATCAACGAGGCGGTCAGCCTGTTCAATCTGGGCTATCTGACTCTGCAGGAGCGGGCCATCGCCGAATGGCTCTACACCAAAATCATTAAAAAAATCAATGGCATTGTCGAAAAGATCAAGCCGATCCCCGAGGAACTGCAGAATTTTCAGCTGCATATGCGCCAGACCTATTTCGCCAACTTCTCGCTCTTCCAGTCGATTCCCGACTCCTGGGCCATCGACCAGCTCTTTCCGATCATGCCGCTGCAACGCCTCAATCAGAAACCGGATGTGATGGCTTCCATCGCCGACATCACCTGCGACTCTGACGGTGAGATCACCAGCTTCGTGGGGGAGCATGGCCGTACCAAATCGCTTCCGCTGCACAAGATCAGGAAAGACGAGGATTACTACATCGGATTTTTCCTGATCGGCGCTTATCAGGAGATCCTTGGCGACCTGCACAATCTCTTCGGCGACACCAACGCCGTACACATAACCTTCAACAAGAAGACCGGCTACATGATCGACACGGTCATCAACGGTGACGCCACCTGGGAAACCCTCAAGTACGTCCAGTACAAAGGGCCGGAAATTCTTAAACATGTGCGCGACAATCTTGAGAAGCAGGTTGCCAGCCGGAAGGTTTCCATCGAAGAAAGCAGCCACTTCATAGAACTGCTGGACCGGACGCTCCTGGGATACACCTATCTGGGGGAATGATGACGTGCGGAGGAGGGGGCTTCACAGCTGTTTGTTGCTGCCCGTGCACCTGAAGTGCCGTATCAGCCGACGTACAGCTCTTTCAGCAGTGCAGGGGTGTCCAGCGATTTCCGCAGTGCAATTTTGAGCGATTCGACCTGTTCAAATCCTTCTGCTCTGGTCATACGCCCGCTTTTGTAGAGTAGTCTCAGGTTTTTCCGCAGGGCATCCGCCGCGGCCAAAGCCTTCTCACCGGTCGGATCGGCCCTGAAATAGCGTGACTTCTCCTGGTGCTGCATGAAGTCGGTAACCGCGTCTCCCGTGAGTTGCAGGTATTCGTCACGATCTCCATCCGACAGCTGGTAACGCGAATTTTTGGAGAGCGTCAGCATGACCTTCTGCCATTTTTCCAGCCGCGACATGAGCATGATCGAATTGAAGATGCGCTTGTTAGTGCCGAAAGAGAAAATTGTCGTGGTCAGGACGCTGCGCAGCAGTTTGTCGTTGGCCTGCTGATCTGCGCTGCAAACCTCGCGGGCCAGCTCCCAGATCTCTTTTCCGACAAAGGTTTCAAAACGCATCTCCCAGTAGGCGTGCTTCATGGTGACGGTTGGAAACGAGCGGATGATCTTGCAGGGGACGTAATAATTGTGTGCGATGGTGTCAGCGGCCAGATGACTGAGATAACCGTAAGCGCAGGCCCTCTGGCGGTCGTTGTCGGCCCGTTTCAAAATTTTGAAGCCGATGTCCCAGCGGTGGCAGTTTTGTAGATAGTGGGTGTATTTTTTGCCGACGGTGATATCCGCCGCAATACAGCCGTAGAGGAAATCACGCGGCCATGCGGCCAGCAACTCCGCCAGATGGGTGGGGAAAATGCCCGGGTTGGCCAGTATGTTGGCCCCCAGTTGCAAATGCATCCCGCCACCCCACGCCTGAGCGTCGGTTGGCAGGAGCAACAGTGTCAGTGCAGTCAGCAGAAGAAACATAGCGGGCTTTCGTTTTGACAGTCGGGATGCACGGATAGATTTCCTACTGTACTTCAATTGCCGCTGAGTTGCATGAAAAATCAATTCCGGGGGAACGCAGCGTGGTCAGACAATCCACTCAGGTTCATATGTGGGGCTCACTGAGGGCCCATCTCGAGTCTCTGCAGGAGAGCGGTGTCGAGGGTTTGACACTGGATTTGTCACTGCTGAACGATACTACTCCGCATCCAGTTGTCGGAGGTCTTGCCATGCCAACAACAGCAGTCCCTTCAGAGAGTAACGCGGAAGAGAAACACGAGACCCTGGAACATATCAGGAAAAACCTGGGGGATTGCCAGCGCTGCAAGCTGGGCGCTACCAGGAAGAATCTTGTTTTTGGTGTCGGCAACCCGCATGCCCGCCTGGTGTTCGTCGGTGAAGGGCCGGGGGCAGATGAGGATGAAAAAGGGGAACCGTTTGTGGGGGATGCTGGAAAAATGCTCAATCGCATCATCACCGCGATGGGGTTGCAGCGGGAGGAGGTCTACATTTGTAACGTGGTCAAATGCCGTCCGCCCCAGAACCGCAATCCTGAGAAAGACGAGATCGCATCCTGCTCACCATTCCTGCTACGCCAATTGAATTCAATCAGGCCCGAAGTTATCGTTGCACTGGGCACCTTTGCAGCCCAGACGGTGCTGGGCAGCAAAGAGGCAATCTCAAAGCTGCGCGGTAAATTTCACGACTTCCACGGCACTCCGCTGATGCCGACCTACCACCCCTCCTATCTGCTGCGCAGCGGTGGCAATTCCGACTCGTTCTGGACCGTGTGGGACGATATGATCCAGGTGCTGCGGCTCTTGAAGCTGCCGGTGCCCGAGAAGAGCAGGAAGAAGTAAAAATATGACCGAAAAAACTGCTTCGCCCCGACAGTACGATTTTTTTGCCTTCCTCTCACGGATGCGCTACATCAGCCGCTGGGGACTGATGCGCAACACCATCCCCGAGAACATTCAGGAGCACAGCCTTGATGTGGCGGTGATCGCCCATGCCTTGGTGATGATCCGCAACACCTATTTCGGGGGGATGCTCGACCCGGCGCGCGTCGCACTCTTCGGCATATTTCACGATGCCAGTGAGATATTCACCGGCGATATGCCGACGCCGGTCAAGCATTTCAATCCGAATTTCAAACGCTCCTTCCACCAGCTGGAAGACCGCGCCCGCCGCAAGCTGCTCGATATGCTGCCACCGGAACTGGCTGCGGAGTATGAGTCGCTGTTCTTCTTCGAACATGAGCAGGAGTACCGGCAGATTGTCAAGGCGGCTGACAAGATTGCGGCGCTGGTCAAATGCATCGAGGAGGGGAAAAGCGGCAACCTTGAGTTCAGGCGCGCCGAGGCGGAGCACTTTGAAAAGCTGTCGGCCAGCTCGCTGCCGGAAGTGCGCTATTTCCTCGAAAAGTTCCTCCCCGGCTACCGGCTGTCACTGGACGAGCTGAATCTGGGGTAAATTAACCCAAAAACAGCGGTCTGAATAACACGGAGCAACGGAGCAACGGAGAAATCAAGACCTTTTCTGAAAAATAGCAATGCCCGAAGAATGAGACCAGAATGGTTTTCCTAAAAAGGTAGTCTCTGCTTTTGCTCCGTTGCACGGTTGCTCCGTGTTTCAAAGCCTTTTTCAGGATGCAATTACCCCCGTACAGCGCTCCCCTTCTTTCCCGAGAATCAACACCTGTACTTCACTGTTGACCAGATCACTCCCGCCGGGACAGGTCACCGTCAGGTAGTTGCGTGACAACCCCTTCAGAATCCCTGTTTTTCTGTCATGTCCCTGTATCAGCACGTCAACGCCGCGCCCGATGAAACGCCTCATAAAGTCATTTTTCTTCTGCCGGGCCATTTCCCGCAGCAGCGCAGCCCGTTCGGTAATCAGCTGCGGGGGCAGGTGTCCGGGCATTCCGGCCGCTGTTGTTCCGGGACGGCGCGAGTAGGGGAACACATGCAGATCGGAAACGGGGAGTTCCGTCAACAGTTCCACCGTTTCGGCGAACTCCGCATCACTCTCCCCCGGAAACCCGGCGATGACGTCGGCGCCGATGAAGGCATCCGGCAGCGCCAGGTTCACATCGGCAATCAGCCGCCGGAAAAAGTCGCCCGTATAGTGCCGCCCCATCCGTTGCAGGACGGTGCCGCTGCCGCTCTGCAGCGGCAGGTGCAGATGCGGGCAGATGCAGTCTGAACCGGACATCAGATTGAGCAGCTCGGTGCTGACTTCGTTCGGTTCAACCGAGCCGATGCGCAGCCGGGGGACGATTCGTGCCTCTACGATGCTTCGCATCAGCGCGGTCAGCGCTGAGGGGGGTGAGAGGTCAAGCCCGTAGGCGCCCAGATGGATTCCGGTCAGAACGACCTCTTTATAGCCGTTGGCAGCCAGGGTGCCGATTCCCTCAAGCACCTCGCCGGATGGCACGCTGCGGCTGCGGCCGCGGGCGTAGGGAACGATGCAGTAGCTGCAGTAGGAGTCGCAGCCGTTCTGAACCTGCAGGAAGGCGCGGGTATGCTCGGCAAAACTGGCCAGTGTGAGGGAATCTGCTCCGTCGTCTCCGGCGATATCAGAGACCAGACTCCTTTCGGATTCGAGCAGGGCGGCAATCGATTTTTTCTCCCGGTTGCCGAGGATCCCATCCAGCTCCGGCATTTGCTCCAGTTCGCCGGGGGAAACCTGGGCATAGCAGCCGGTGGCGACGATGCGCGCCAGAGGGTTCAGCCGCCGGGCACGGCGGATCAGGCGGCGCGTTTCGGCATCGGTGCGGGCTGTCACCGTGCAGGAGTTGATGATGCAGATGTCGGCCGGCTCGCTGAACGGTACGACGCGATAGCCTGCGTTCTGCAGCTGTTCGATCATGGCAGCCGATTCGAACTGGTTGGTCTTGCACCCCAGAGTGGTAACGGAAACCCGCTTCATGCCGCACCCTGCTCCAGCTGGCACCGCTTGAGGAGATGGTTGACGTAGATCACTACGATCAGCGCTGCAGACCAGGTCACCCCCAGAATCCCCCACCAGATGCCGAGCAGGCCCATCCCCATGACCGACGCCAGCAGATGAAAGAGTACCAGCGGGCCGGCAATCTGCCGCAACAGGCCGATGACCAGGCCGAAGAGCGGCATCTTGATCCCCTGGGTTGCCGAAACACAGATGTACAGCAGCACGTAGGCCGGGAACACGAAGGCTTCAATATTCAGGAACTGCACGCCGATTTCCGTGACGGTGCCGTCGGCCGTGAACAGTCCCATCAGCTCCCTGCCGAAGAGTAAGGCCGCCACGCTGCCTGTGGCGGCCAGCAGGCAGCCGTAGCGCAGGGATACGCTGACCGTCTCGCGAATGCGATCGATCCTCCCGGCACCGAAATTCTGGGCGGTCAGGGCCAGGGTCGAAATGTTGAGTCCCATCACCGGCAGCAGCGCAATCTGTTCGATGCGCGTGGCAATGCCGTAGGCGGCAACCGCCTGTTCGCCGAAGCGTCCCACATACCAGGTGATGATGAAGATGCCCAGTGAAACGGTCATCATGTTCAGGGCGGACGGAAAGCCCATGCTGAACAGCTCCCTGAAATACATCCAGCGCGGTCGGAGTCCGCCCAGTCGGAAGGGCGCCATTGCTCCTGATGCTGATAATTGCGAGAACAGATAAAAGTTGCCCAGGCAGTGGACGGCGATGGTCGCCAGGGCGATACCCGGCAGCCCGAGCGCCGGGATGCCAAAGCCGCCGTACATCAGCCAGGGGTCGAGCAGCAGATTCAGAAAAAATCCGACTATCAGGAAATTGCGGTAGGCGCGGGTATTGCCGTGGGCGTTCAGGACTGCGTTCATGACGAAATTGAGCAGCATGAAGGCGCTGCCGGCGAAAATAACGTTCATATAACTCAGCGACAGGGCGAGGTATTCTCCGGAAGCCCCCATCATCCTGAAAATCCAGGGTGAGAGTGCCAGTCCAATTACTGTCAACGCTATGGCGTGCAGCAGGGCGAACGAAAGTGCCTGCAGTATGTAGGCCTGGGCCTCGTCGGGAGCCTTCCTGCCGAGGGCGTTGCCGATGAGGGTGGTGGCACCGCTGGAGACGCCGCTGCCGATCGCCAGCACGATGAAAAATACCGGAAACGAGAGCGACATCGCCGCCAGGGCCGATGTGGAGAGTTTCCCGCCGTACCAGGTGTCAACGACGTTGAACATGGTGTTGAACAGAAAACCGGTGCCGGCCGGCAGTGCCAGTCGGCGCACCAGCTGCGGAATCGGTGATGAGAGAAGATCTGAGGAGTTGTCTGATGACACGGGCGTTGAACCGCAAGCGACGTTCGGTCGCATCCTTGTGAAATAGGTTGGTATAGTACCATCATTCTCAATGAAAAACAGCCCCAGTTGTGTGCGGCAGGCAGAACGCTGACAATCGGCATGGTTGACCGGATGCCATGCAGTGTGCGATAAGGGCTTTCGCCATTGGGAACGGGAGTGGCCGTTCGGGGCGCAGGGGGGGATATCGTGTCATTTATGCAGATGAATCCGCTGGCGGTTGTGCTGGCGCTGGCGCCCTTTGCGCTGTTTGTCGTCGCGATTGCGGTTTTTCTGTTTCTGAAAAACCGCAGACAGTAGCACCGGGTGATGAGCCAGATAGCGTGAATTCCGCGAAAGGTGTGGGACATGGATAGTCTGCTTCATGGTAAAACCGTCAAACTGCGTGCCATCATGAATGAGCTGGGAAGTTGCGTCATCGGGTTCTCGGGGGGCGTGGATTCTGCGCTGTTGTTTGCGGTAGCCGTCGAAGTGCTTGGAAACCGCGCGCTGGCGGTTACGGCGACCTCGAAGACCTATCCCGAACGGGAACTGAACGATGCACGGGAGATAGCCCGGATAATCGGCGGACGTCACCGGGAGGTCGTTTCCGAGGAGCTTGACATACCGGAGTTTCGTGAGAATCCGCGCAACCGCTGCTACCACTGTAAAAAGGAGCTGTTCGGAAAACTGCGAGAGATAGCTGACGAGGAGGGATTGGCATACGTGCTCGACGGGACCAACAGCGACGATGCCGGCGACCACCGCCCCGGACGGCTGGCCGCAGAGGAATTGCAGGTTCGCAGTCCGCTGCAGGAGGCCGGTTTCTGCAAGCAGGACATCCGCGACCTTTCCCGTGAGATGGGGCTGCCGACGTGGGACAAACCGGCCTTTGCCTGCCTCTCCAGCCGGTTCCCCTATGGGACGGCCATCACCCCTGAGCGGGTCAGCCAGGTCGGTATTGCCGAGGAGTCGCTGCGGGCACTTGGTTTTCGCACGCTGCGGGTGCGCTACCATGGGTCTGTTGCCAGAATCGAGGTCGGTGATGAGGAATTCTGCCAGGCGACCGGCGCTCTGCGGAATGAGGTCGTCCGCCTCGTGAAGGAAGCCGGCTTCACCTATGTAGCCCTCGACCTTCAGGGGTATCGCACCGGTGCGATGAACGAAGAGCCCTGAAATGCTACTTCAGCGGGCAGTCTGACATTTTTACAAAGCGGAACCCTTTTTTTTCAAGCTTCGGCACGGCTGCCATGACGCCGGCTGCGGTGCCGCTCTCAGGATGATTCATATGCAGCAGGGCAATGTCGCCGGGAACGGCCCTCAGCAGTGCCGCTTCCACCTGTGCGGCGCTGAAGGTTGCCCCGGCATCTCCCAGAATCGAATACCCCGCCACCTGGTGCTCCAGCTCACCTGAAATTTTTACAGCCAGTTCGTCATAATAGGCGGTTCCCGAACGGTACAGTTTCGGGCGGTTCCCGCTGATATTCTCAATTTTGCGGGCATTCAGCTCGATCTCCTCGAACAGTTCTTCCGCGTCCCTGGTACCGGCAATACCGTAGGCAGAGCGCCCGTTCAGCGATGCCGGTTTATGGCGGGTGCCGTGATTGGCTATCTCGAAAAGCGGGTTGGCGGCCAGCGATCGGAACAGCTCACTGTTGGCATCAATCCAGCGGGCATTGACGAACAATGTTGCCGGGATCCGCTTCCTCATCAGGAATTCGATCAGCCGGGCATCGAACTTTTTGCCTGTGGAACTGCCGCAGGCATCAAATGTCAAGGCGATGATTTTGTCTTTTGTGTCGAGGTGTGAGCGGACGCCGGTGACCGACTCACCCCATTCGGTCGGTTGTTTACCGGCGTAGCGGGCAGTTATCTGCTGCTTGAGTTGTTCAAACGATTGGGCGGGGAGGGGCTCGGCACAGAGCGAAGGCGGGAGCAGCAGTGCCGCCACCAGCAGCCGGAGGATGATGTGAATGAAACTGCTCATCAGCGTGCCATCATATCGAGGTGATACCGGCCGCGCATCAGGCTGATCAGCGTATTGACACCCTTAAATGCTTCCCGCAGATGATCCCGCTCTTTTTCAGTTAATTCCTGGGGATCAACCAGATTGTCCGCCTCCTGACCCGATCGCAGCCTGGCAAGCTGTTTTTCGAGGCGCATCCTGATCAGGAACGTGAAGGAGTCCTTGATCGTTTCAAGGTCACTGTCCGAGATAATGTTCAGATGGTGCAGCCGTTCCAACTTTTCCCAGGTCGTACCCCCCAGAAAACCGGCCTCGAGCGCAATCAGACCGACACCCCTCGTCAGGGTGAACAGCCCGCCTTTTTTCAAATCAATCTTGCCGCGGTCATCCCCCGTCTTCTCAACCTGCAGACGCCCGAACAAGCCAAGCGGCGGTTTGAAACGGACGATCGTATGTGCCATGCCGGCGAAAAAAACCGTGTGGTTGTGGGTGCACTGCTTGATAAATGATCGGAGTTCCTCTTCAAACTCCCGGTCGCCGTGCAGCACCCGCAAATCCTGAAACACTCCGAAATGGACGGTCTGCTCGGGGCCGGCCATGGATACCCATCGTTCGATCAGATGTTTCCATTCGGACAGGCTGTGGCACCAGTCGAGGTTGCTGACCATCATGTTGCCGGGGCAGCGTGGCACCCCGAGACTTTCAAGCGCAGAGACGATATGCTCGGAAAATTTCTGAATCTCAGCCAGCTTTTCCGGCGGAAGCGAGTCGCTGTAGACGATGGCACTGTCCTGATCCGTCCGCAGTGTTTGTTCTCCGCGCCCTTCGCTCCCGAGGGCAAGGTAGGCCGCACCTGCCGGGAGCCTGATGCCATGCCGTGTATCAAGGATATGGATGATCCGCTGGGTGAATGCATCGTGAAAATGGGCGATCAGCTGGATCAGGCTTTGTGCGTCGGCATTGGTGGAAACTGCAAACTCGAGCATGCCGGTCATCCTGGCGGACAGTGTCTGCAGCTGTTCGATTGTCGATGCCGCCTCGATCTCCTGGACGAGATAGAGCGGGCTGCGGGTCTGGATGCGCAGCAGATCGGTGTCGGTCAGTACGCCGAACAGTTTGTCACACTCGTCAATAACGATCAGGCGGTGAATATTATGTTTGGCCATCAGGAAAATGGCTTTGAACAGATAATCGCTGCTGCGGATCGTGATCAGCTGCCGTTTCATGATATCGCCGACGGCCAGCGAGGCAACATCGGCCACTGAATCGGCTATCAGATTGCGAAGGTCGCGCAGTGATACGATGCCGACCGGCTTGTCACCCTCAACGGCAATAATGCCGGAAATATTATGCTGCTTCATGATTCCGGCCATCTCGACCAGGCTCAGCTCCGGAGAGCAGGTGATGGCCGGGCGATGGCAGATTGAGTGAACGGGCATGAAGAAAAAACTCTCTTCGTTGACAGACAGCATGGAGCCTCCGGTTACTGCGAATTCAGGCATATTTTTATTCGCTTTACCCCCTCGTTGCAATCAAAATCAGACGCAGCCGGAAACGTCCCGACACAAATCATGTGAAAACTAACCAAAGGCTGCCGGTTAAAAATATAAACTGTGCTGTTGAAAATATCAGTATGCACATTGAAAAACGGTGACTAAAAAGCTTGTATACAATCTGAATTCAGCGCGTATATACGGCTGAATATAACCAGATAATATGCGTAAAACTACACGATGTTGATGCGTTAATGTTTTGTAAATATACGATTTATATGTATAATAAATATTATCTTCAACAGGTGAAAATAAAATATTGACAAATCTAGAACGACGTAATAAATATCTGCGCAAAATTTTTAGAATCAAATTTGAAATACGTCCGTTTTTACTACATTGCTCTATACAGGATGTTTGTCCATGACGAGAGAAAGAGGCGTCTACACAGTACAGACCGTTATCAAGGCAATTGATCTGCTGGAGGTTCTTGCTGAGGACGGCACCAGTGCCACTGTACAGGTGCTGGCAAAAAAGCTGGAACTGAGCCGCAACAAGGCGTTCAGGCTACTCGCCACACTTGAGGAACGGGGGCTGGTGGAGCGAAATGAAGCGGCCGGCACATATACCCTCGGGGTGCACGCGTTCCAGATGGCTCAGCATATCCTGAAGAGCGCCAACCTGATCCGGCTGGCACATCCGGTGATGGAGGAGCTGGCCCGCAAGCTTGATGAGGCGGTCTATATTACGGTCATGAACAACGACGAGGTGCTGTTTATTGATATGGTTGACTCCCTGCAGCAGGTCAAGACGGTCGATCTGGTAGGAAAGCGTTTCCCCTTCTTCACCAACGCGGCTGGCAAAGTTATCAAGTCGGTCAGTTCTATCGATATTTTCAGCAAGGCCGGCAAAAAAAAGGGAATTGAAAACCCGCTGGAACTCCAGAAGGAGCTTGATGAAATCCGTAAAAAAGGGGTTGCCGTAGATTTCGGAGGTCTCGGTGAAGGGATCTGTGCCGTTGCGGTCGTTATCCGCGACTATGCCGGCAAGGTGGTCGGAGCGCTGACGTTGCTGGCACCATCCTTCCGTATGCTTCAGGAGCGTTTAGAAAAAGAGATTATTCCATCTATGCTGGAAAGTGCCGAAGAGCTCTCAATGAAATTCGGCTACATGAAGCTTCCAGCCTGATTACTGGTACCATATCTTGTCGAAAGGGGGCGTTTAACGGAACCGAAACGTTACACAGCACACACACAAACAGCTAAGTTGAGAAAGGAGAACACAATGGCAGAAAAACAGTATGACTGGGCAGCGATTGCCAAAAACCCCAAGTTTGTAGAACTGCATCACAAGAAGTCGGCTTTCCTCTTCGGCTGGTGGATATTCTCCACCGTCTACTACTTCCTGCTGCCGATCGGCGCGGCATACGCTCCCGGTCTGTACAAGATCAAGGTAATCGGGGTTATCAACTTCGGCTACGTTTTCGCCCTCTCGCAGTTCTTTGTTTCCTGGGCTCTGGCGCTCTATTACGCCAAGGTCGCCAACAATGATTTCGATCGCCTTACCAGGCAACTGATCGACGAACTTCATCTCTAAAGTAAAGGAGGATACGACATGACTTGTAAGAACATCATTATCGCCGCCAGCCTGGCCCTTTCCGTTGCCGCAGCCGCCTTTGCTGAGCCTGCCAAGGCGCCCGCAGCCGGTGCCGCCCCGGCCGCATCTGCACCTGCTGCTGCCGGTGCACCTGCTGTAGCTACTCCTGCCGCTCCCGGCGGTGCCCCTGCCATAGCTGCTCCCGGCGCCGCTCCTGCAGCACCTGCCGCTGCTCCGGCACCAGCCAAGCCCAAGAAAGTCCTGAAGGCTAACAAGGCCATCACTCTCTCCATGTTTGCCGTCATCATCGGCATCACCTTGTCGGTTGTAATCTGGGCCGCCAAGCGCACCAAGACGGCTGCCGACTTCTACGCAGCCGGTGGCGGTATCACCGGGACACAGAACGGCTGGGCGATTGCCGGCGACTACATGTCTGCGGCTTCGTTCCTCGGTATTTCCGGGATGATCTCACTGTACGGCTATGACGGGTTCATGTACTCGGTCGGCTGGCTGGTGGCCTACATCACCGTTCTGCTGATCATCGCCGAACCCTGCCGCAACGCCGGCAAGTACACCCTGGGAGACATCCTCTCCTTCCGTACCGATCCCAAGCCGGTTCGCGCCGTTGCCGCCGTTGCCACGGTTGCCGTCTCGACCTTCTACCTGACCGCCCAGATGGTCGGCGCAGGTAAGCTGATGGCGCTCTTGGTCGGCGTTCCCTACAAAACCGCAATCATCGGCGTCGGCATCCTGATGATCGGCTACGTTGTTTTCGGCGGCATGACCGCCACCACCTGGGTTCAGATCATCAAGGCCGGCCTGCTGGTATCGGGCGCCCTGCTGCTTTCAATCCTGGTTCTGGCCAAGGCCAGCTTCAACCCGATCGGCTTCTTCTCCGACATCGTCAACAACCCCTTCATCCAGGACCACGTCTCCAAGCTGGTGCTGAAGGACGGCATCACCCTGACCGGCACTGACGCCGGACAACGCTTCCTGGAACCGGGTCTTTTGATGAAGGCGCCGCTTGACCAGATCTCGCTCGGTATGGCTCTGGTTCTGGGTACCGCCGGTATGCCGCACATCCTGATGCGCTTCTTCACGGTGCCGACCGCCCAGGCTGCCCGCAAGTCGGTTATCATCGCCATGTTCATCATCGGCGGCTTCTACGTCCTGACCACGCTGCTCGGTTTCGGCGCCGCCATCCACGTTACTCCACAGGGCATCATGGATGTCGATAAAGGTGGCAACATGGCCACTCTGCTGCTGGCACAGCAGCTCGGCGCTGACATCGCACCGATCGTCGGCGACCTGTTCCTGGCCTTCCTCTGTTCGGTCGCCTTCGCCACCATCCTGGCGGTTGTGTCCGGTCTGGTTCTGGCAGCTTCGGCCGCCATTGCCCACGACATCTATGTTAACGTCATCAAGGACGGCCATGCCGACCAGCATGAGCAGGTCATGGCTGCCCGTATCACCTCCTTCGTGGTTGGAGCCGTCGGTATCGTCATCGGCATCGCCGCCGAAACCCAGAATGTTGCCCACCTGGTTGCTCTGGCCTTCGCCGTTGCCTCCTCCGGCAACCTGCCGGTCGTCTTCCTGTCGCTGTTCTGGCGCAAGTTCAACACCGCCGGTGTTATCGCCGGTCTGGTGGTTGGTACGGTCGCCTCGATCGGTTTGGTTATGGTTTCCCCCAACATGACCTATCCGAAAGTGGTAGCCGCCGGTGCACAGAAGGTTGTTGCTGCCATGGAGAAGAAGCAGGCTGCCCTGCCTCCGGGCGCTGCCCTGAGCGAGCTTGATGCCAAGGCACTTGCAAAAGGCAAGGTAGACTACGAGAAGAACAAAGACGGCACATCCATGATGGGTCTCGACAAGCCGCTCCTGACGCTTAAAAACCCGGGCATCATCTCGATCCCGATCGGCTTCATCGCTGCCATCCTCGCGACACTGCTGTTCCCGAGCAAGCGTTCCGAAGAGATGTTCGACGAGGTGTACGTTCGTCAGAACACCGGTCTCGGCATGGCCAAGGCTGTCGACCACTGATGTCCTGTTAATTTAGTATCGTTGTGGTATAGTGGGGTTGACTTCGGTCAACCCCTTTTTTTACAGCTTTAACTCAAGGAGCTTTCCGTGGCGGGCTATCTGCCGAAACTTGTCTACGCCGATCAGCAGGGAAATATCTACGATCACTCCGAACTCTGTATGGCCGGCATGAGCGGGAACGAGCCGCTGCAGCCGGAGGATCTGGAATTGATTCCGCTCCCGGATGACAGCCGCCTTTTCACGATGCCCGCCAGACCCCCTGTTGCCTGGGATGAGCGGAAACACTCGTTCGTTACGGTTGACACGGTCCGCCAGGGGAAGCGAAAGCAGTCGATTCAGGCGGTGGCGGCATTCATGGCACCCGGCTACATGAGGACGCTCCTGCCGGCCTGTGACTACTCCGCGTCTGGCGGTAGCATACTGCCGCTCTGGTCGTACACCGCAGTTGGCTGGGATGAACGGCGGGACTGTTTCGTGGTCGCAGCGACCCGGGTGGACGACAACGACAACTGGAATCCGGCCAACTACGACGACCGCACCCTCGATCCACTGGTGCGGCAACGCTTGCAGCAGACACCGGATAATCGCCTGCTGGAGCAGCTTGCCCGCTGCGCCGTGGATTATCACTGCTTTGCTGCCAAGAACCTGTTCTACCGCCGCTGGGAGGCGCCACTCCCCACCTCGCCCGTCTGTAACTCGGCCTGTCTCGGCTGTATCAGTCTGCAATCCTCCGAATGCTGTCCCGCAAACCATGAACGGATTGGCTTTGTACCAACGGTCGACGAGTTGTGCGAGGTTGCACTTCCTCACCTGCAGGAGGCTGATCAGGCAATTGTCTCCTACGGTCAGGGGTGCGAGGGGGATCCGATTCTGCAGGCCGATACTATTGCAGCCGCAACCCGCCGGATGAAGCAGGAAGCGTCTCGCGGTACCGTCAATTTTAATTCCAACGGCTCACTTACTGAAAAGATTCCGCTGCTCTGCGATGCGGGGATGGATTCCTTCCGCTTTTCGATGAACTCGGTACGTGAGGAGATCTACAACCGATACTACCGCCCGAAAGGGTACAATTTCGGCGATGTTGTCCGTTCCGTCGAAATTGCAAAAAGGGCAGGGCGCTTCACCATGATCAACTACCTGGTCTCGCCGGGAGTGAGCGATGCTCCGGAAGAGGTCGAAGCACTGCTTGAGTTTGTCGGCAGTACCGGTATCGACATGATCCAGCTGCGCAATCTTTCGATTGATCCGCACTATTACAACCGGGAGATGATGGTACGGGGCAAAGGGATCGGGATGTACCGCCTGCTGGAACGGCTGAAACGGGAGTTTCCCCGGCTCCAGTTCGGCTATTACAATCGTACGAAAGAACGTTTTTATACCCCCGGTTTTGAGAGCGGGTGGCCAATAACTAACACGTAAACGGCAGAGTGCCGTAATCTTTTCAGGACAAGGAGATGATTATGTCAATCAGGGACAAGTTTTTCCTGGAACGCGACAAGGCTGTGCTGGTAGTGATCGACGTACAGGAAAAGCTGTGCGTTGCCATGGATGAAAAGGTGCTGCGCAAGCTGACCAGACATATCGGCATTCTGCTGGAGTCTGCGGCGGAGCTGAACGTGCCGGTGCTGGTTACCGAGCAGTATGTCAAGGGACTTGGTCCAACGCTGACGGAACTCAAGGAGAAGGCGAGCGCAGCCCCCTGCTATGAGAAGATGGCCTTCAGCTGCTGTGGCTGCAGCGATTTTGTTGACGCCCTGAGGGCAAGCGGCAGGTCGCAGGTTATCATTACCGGCATGGAATCACACGTCTGCGTGCTGCAGACCGTTATCGACCTGCGTGATGCCGGATTCGACGTGCATCTGGTGCAGGATGCCGTCATGAGCCGTAACAAGCAGAACTGGCTGACTGCCGTCCAGGCCATGACACTGGCGGGAGCGGTTCCGACTTCCACGGAATCGGTTGTCTTTCAATTACTGAAGACTGCCGGCACCGATGAATTCAAAAAACTGTCAAAACTGGTGAAGTAGCGGCTTCAGGATGCAAAAACGTGGAGGATGATTTCGGCGTGATGTTCGATGCGGGCCAGGGCCGGAAGGTGCGACTTATAGGAGATAAAAGGGATACCGGCGCCAGAGGCTGACAGCATATCAACTTCGCCGTCACCCACGAACAGCGCTTCGTGCGGTGCGATGCAGAAATGCTTTAGAACTTTGAGAAGCGGCTCCGGGTGCGGTTTCGGGTTGGTCACCTGGGAGGCCGTCATAACGTACTCGAAATAGCCGGTCAGGCCAAAATCCTGGATAATCATTTCCATCGACGTTGCCCGGTTGGTGCAGATGGCCAGCGATGTATGTCCTTTCAGGCGATCCAGTGTGTCAACGAAACCGTCTTCCATCCGCATGTACTGCACCAGATCCCGGTAATGAATAGTCTTGGCAAACTGGAACGCATCTTCCCTTCGGTTATCGCTGCCGAAGAAGTGTTCCATCACGTCGTGGAACGAATAGGTGTGCAGTACGCGCCGGGCATCCAGGTTGTTTCTGTCCAGCGGCTCTCTGCCAAGATACTGCATGACCCGGTTATAGAAGACGTAGTTTGATTCGAGGGAATCGAGGATGACTCCGTCACAGTCGTAGATGATTACTTTGTAGCGGCTTTTCACATTACTCACCATCTTCTTTCGGCCGTTCATGCTGCCTGATATGTTCTTCCCATTCGATCGGAAGAAGGTACTTCTTGCGTGTGTTACAATCCTTGCAGGCCGGCACGACGTTGTTTCGAGATGCTTTGCCGCCGCGGGAAACTGGGACCAGGTGGTCCATCGTCAGTTCTGAAGCTGTAAATTTGTTCCCGCAGTAATGGCATAGCCCCAGGGCGAGCCGATTCTGCCACCAGCGACTCCGTCGCAGCTCCCGAGACTTCTCGCGTTCCCGCTTGATTTCTTCTTCGCTGGCTTCAATGACGAAATGATCCATGTGTCCTGTCTCTTGTACTCAAACTCGAAACTATCAAGTGTCCCGGCAGATAAGCTGCCGGCGGCCGGCTAAAATCAGTAGAGTAACGGGTATATCCGAACGGGCGAAGCAAAAAGTGCTTGATAATATCCGTTGCGTAGGCTATAAAGGCCATCCCATGCGCTTGTAGCTCAGCTGGATAGAGCAACGGACTACGAATCCGTAGGTCGGGCGTTCGAATCGCTCCAGGCGCACCATAATAAAAACAGCCACTTAGAGTTAAATCTGGGTGGCTTTTTTTATTCCGGTTGCCTAGCGATTGCCTATTAGACATAATGTCCGCCAGTAGAATAAAAAAAAGGACTCGCCCCTTGCTAAC
>JBAXVE010000006.1:0-85530 GCA_037129245.1 Desulfuromonadales bacterium | reverse complement strand
TATCCATATACTGAGTCAGTCGTGTTAGGCGGTGAAAGCCCGACAGACTCCTAGCGATTCTGACGGCCTTCAGGCAACTCTCCTGGCGTCATGGTACGCATTGCGGGCAGCACAAAAAATGGCAACGGAATTCAAAAACTCCGTCAAAAACAGTGTCAAGTACTTTTTTCAAAGATCGCAACTTTTCTGCCAGATAATTTTGCAGGTCACTTTCCGAAATTTTCAGAAGTCCCGCCTATTTCAGTGTTTGTGGTTCAACTCATTATTGACCAGCCCCGCGCGCGCACGCGCGTGAACCGGGGATCCTCCCAAATGGAACATTTATCCTGACTGCCGCACTTCAAGGCGTAATCCCTCAATCTTCTCAAAATCTCGCCGGTTGGCAGTAATAACCGTGTAATCCAAAGAAATGGCCGTTGCTGCAATAATCAGATCATGCGACCCTACTGTAAAGCCTCGTAGCACCAACGATGCCCATATTCTGGCGTAGATGCGGGCGACACCACAATCAAACGGAAACACCGGGATCATTTCAATCACTTTTTCCACAAAGGCCTGACGTCTTATTTTTCTGGTTTCCGTGTCAGCCCGCTCGACACCATGAAGAAGTTCGGCCACTGTTACCACACTGATACCGAACGGCTCATCTTCACGACCTGCCACCAGATCTTCAACTATCCCGCGGTTTCTTTCCAGTGCAATGATCTCGCTGGAATCAAGAATCACTCCCACGACAGAGTCTCGGGCATTGAAGGCTGCAAAGCAGCCGCAGTTATGACATCAACTTCAAATGAGGTATCATTTTTGTCGAGGTGCGGTAAGGCCTGAACAATCCCGCGCAAGTCTGCCAGAGTTGCGCCACTGCGAATTGCTTCCACCGGGACAAGGGACGCAGCCGGTTTTCCACCACGGATAACGGTATACCGGTCTCCACGGTATTTAATATTGTTAAGCAGTTCTGAAAAATTTCTCACCGCCTCGGTTGAACTGATAGCTGTCTGCATAGCAACCTCCGAAAAATATGATAATCATATTTTACACGATTTATTGGAGCAGGCAATACAATTGAAATGCAGCTGTTCAGATCCTCGCTAATGTGCCCACAGCATCAAAATTAACAACGTGGCAAAAATATAGATCATGTAGACGTGCATCTGGCCGTGCTGCAGGCGATGCAGAAACGAAAACAGCATTCCGGTCAGTTGAAAGAGCGGATAAATCATCCGTTCCAGAATCGTCTCGGTCGACTGATCGACGCAGGCGGCCCGACCGGGAAACAGGCCCTGAAGCAGCGGACGCTCAATCCGCTGCAGAATAGTGCCGTTAAAGACCATCACAGCCAGCTCGGAAAAGGAGCTTGCAACGTACTGCATGCGCGCGGTGCCACGCTGATAACCGCATCCCCAGGTGGATGCCGTGCCGACCGGAGACCGGCGTAACCGCCACCACCAGAGTGCAGCCGCAACAGCCACAGCAGATATAAGAAAGAAGCCTGCCAGCGAAATCTGTCTTAAAACGATGGCGACAGCAGATGCATCATAGGAACGAGCCATTACGGGCAAGAAGGAATAGACCACCGGCGTAACCAGTTTCAGCGCGTAGTTCGGCAACAGACCGACCAGAAGTGCAAGCAGGGCGAATACGGCCATCGGCAGCAGCATAGTAATACCGGGTTCATGCGGGTGGGAGGCTGCTGTCGAATGGGGCGCGCCGAGAAACACCGACCCGTACAGCTTGATAAAAGCTATCACCGCCAGGCCGCCGACCAGGGCCAGCAGTGGAACCAGCATGACCAGATAGACCAGGCTGTTCGCCTGAAGCTGCTTAAACAGGCCGAAGTAGAGCAGGAATTCGCTGATGAAACCGTTCAACGGCGGGATACCGCAAATGGCAACTGAACCGATCAGCACCAGGAATGCCGCACGCGGCATACCGACTGCCAGCCCCCCCATCAGATTCATCCGGCGGGTACCGCAGGCATGGATAATCACCCCTGACCCGAGGAACAGCAGCGGCTTGAACAGGCTGTGGTTGAGGATATGCAGCAGGGCGCCGGCCATGCCCAGCCAGGCCAGCGGCGCGTTGTGGCTTGAGATGCCCAGCAGGGCAACCCCCAGGGCCGTCGTAATAATGCCGATGTTTTCAATGCTGCTGCAGGCCAGCAGACGCTTCAGGTCATGCTGGGCGATGGCCGCCGTAATGCCGAGCAGTGCGGAGAAAATACCGGCCACCGTTAAAACACCGCCCCAGATAAGCGGAGGATCATGAAAAAAAGTCAGACTGCGAAAGATGCCGTAGAGCCCCATTTTGAGCATGACTCCCGACATCAGTGCCGAAACGTGACTGGGAGCGTTGGCGTGAGCCGAGGGAAGCCAGATGTGGAGCGGTACGATACCGGCCTTGGCACCGAAACCGGCCAGGGCGGCCAGCGCAAGTACCATGGTCATCGGCGGAAGTGCAGAAAGTGACCCGGCTGCAGGCAGGATAAACGACCCGGTTTGGGCGGCCAGCAGAGAAAAGAAGAGCAGCAGGGCCGCGCTGCCGGTGTGTGTGGCTATCAGGTACACGGTTCCGGCACGCCGGACATCCTCATGCTCGTGCTCGGTGACCAGCAGAAAATAGGCGGCCAGCGCCATGATTTCCCATAGCATCAGAAAAAGAACCGCATTGCGGGCCACAAGCAAAAGAGCCATCGACGAGGCCAGCAGGCCGTAAAAGAACGTCAGTCCCCGTTCCGTCCGGCGATGGCGCACCGCAGGCCAATACCCGAGTGCATAGAGGGAACCGCAGGCTGAAACCAGAAAAACCGGCAGCATAAAAAAAGCCGAGAGTGGATCAATGGCAATTTCACACGGGCCGAACGGGAGTCCCCAGTCAAGCCGGCACGTTGCTGCTGCAGGCCTGGAGAGGAGAAGCAGTGCGGAATACAGGCCGACAAGTGCGGCCGGGATTGTCACTAGTGCAGCCATTACCTGACCATGACCGGGAGTTTTCATAACCAGACCGGGAACACCGGCGCAACCGATAATAAGCGCAGAAACAACTACCGCAGTTGCAGGTGGAGTAAAGCCCTGCAAAACTGATTGCATATCGGCAACTCCTTGAATCGTATAGAAGGAAACGGCTGCTGGAGGGGAACGCCACGACCTCCATGGCGTCGGATAGTGAACCTGAGGGTATACCGTGTCAATATAAAATCGTTACATTTACGTCGGTTCTCCCGGCTGCACGATAGAACCGTTATGATAATTTTTTCCTGATGATGCATAAATGATGTAGACATTACATTATTTCAAGTATATAACGTCAAAAAATTCCACACGGGGGGTGTATATGAACAAATCGGATCTCGTTGCAAAAATCGCTGAAGGCGCTGAACTTACAAAGGTTCAGGCTGAAAAAGCACTCAACAGCTTCATCGCGGAAACCATTGCTGCACTCAAGGCCGGCGATAAAATCACGCTCGTAGGTTTTGGTACTTTCAGTGCGGTAACCCGCGCCGCCCGTACCGGCAGAAATCCCCAGACCGGCAAGGCTCTGAAAATCGCTGCCAAGACCAATGGCAAGTTTTCACCCGGCAAGGCACTCAAAGACCTGACCGCAAAGCCAGTAAAAAAGGTCGCTGCCAAGAAAAAATAGTACTTGACTGCCATTCCGTTGTGCAGAAAGGGCGGGAATCTCTCTGGATTCTCCGCCCTTTCTACGTTCCACACGTATTATCCCTCGATGGCCCGTCGAATACGCTCCCATAATTCGTCCGCATCCTCCAGCCCTATCGATAACCGGATCAGATTGCGCGGCACACCGCACGATTCCGCCCACTCCAGCTCGGTGTAATGGGCCAGCAGCGTAAAGGGGCAGGCCAGAGTGAAACTGGTACCCAGACTGGGGCCTTTGCAGAGTTCAAGATTGTCGTAAATTCGCGGAGAAGCCGTTTCGGCATTGCGGGGGAGGAAGGTAATCAGCGACCCCCAGCCGCCGTCCGGGCGGCGAACTGCCTCATATGAATCGCCGAACGACCACCTGGGGTACCAGACATCCTCGATGGCCGGGTGCTGGCGCAGCCGTTCGGCGATGATCAGTCCGTTGCGGTTATGTGTTTTCATCCGCTCCGGAAATGTGGCGATCTGCGATTCAAGGACGACAGCGTCCTCACCCCACAACAGCTCTTCATGCAGCGATTCAGCAAAAGCCTTCAGTTCGGCATGATAGGGAGAGCGGGGATTGCAGATCAACGCTCCGCCCATGGCATCCCCCGTACCGACAAGGTATTTGGTCAGACTGGTGGCAATCAGGTCGGCATGTTTTCCCAGATCGACGTTGAAAGGAGTGGCGACGACGTCATCGGCCACCAGCGGAACTCCGTGTTCGCGGAGGATCGGGGTGATCTGACGGACATCGGCAGACCCGAGCAGCGGATTGCCCGGAATTTCACTGAAACAGGCAGCCAGCCTTCCCTGCCGCACCAGTGCCTGAAGATCGAAAGCCGCGCGGCCAAGATCGTGCAACAGCGTAGCACCGTGGCCGAACTTTTCCTGAAGCTTGAGCGTATCCACGTAGGGGAAACCGATCTGGGCCGTCGGAGCGCCGGGCGTCCGCAGCATGACCGTCCGCAGAGCAGCGTACATGGATGCCATGCCGCTGGGCTGTAGAAACACGTCATCCGGTGAGCAGTCGTAGAGTTCCGCCAGCTGCCGGCGCATTGAAACGCGGATTTCACTGTCATCGCTCAGCAGCGCCGAATTGCCTTTCAAAGCAGAAGCAGCGAGTCGGGTTGAGACGATCAGCCCGGTATGCTGCCAGAACGCTTTGAGGCTGTCATATCCTGCATCAGTCGTCGCCACTCCAAAATGTCCATCACGTTCGACCGGATGCGCTTCCTCCCCGCACTGCTTACGGATAAACGCAACACATAAATGGGCGGCATGCTGCGACGGAAAGGGAAGACAGGGGCGGTCTCCGGCAATAAAGCGGGCCAGCTCCTGCACCAGCCGATGAATCACAAAACGGGGGTAACCGCACTGCAGCCGGCTGATCACCTCGGGAGATTTTTCCTCGTAACCAATCACATCCCGCCAGCGCGGCAGGGCTACCGAAACGGCATGCAGCGAATCGGGGAGTGGGCTCCCCAGCTCGTCGGCACGCCAGATCGGGTCGAGCAGCAAATTTCGACCGTTCATACAATTAGACCCCTCGCCATAATATGGATTGTTGATAACCTGAAATGTCAGGCGCTCTCAGCGGTAGAACACCCCTCCGACGCAGGCGGCCGCCAGTATGACCACTGCCGGATTGATTCTGGTCATTGTCAGAAGGCCAAAGGTTACCGCAACAAATAGAAGTTTGTCCCAGCCAAACGTAAGCGCCCCACCCCACCCCTGACGCTTGACGCCGAACACGCTGAAAGCCATATCGTAGGCGGTCCAGAGCAGCAGGCCCACCACTACCGGCCGAACGGCTTTAAGCATAGACTGAACCAGCAGACTGTCCTTGATTTTAAAGAACCAGACTATCATGGCCAACATCAGAAGCGTGGTAGGCAGCACGGTACCGGCCGCAGCAGCAACCGCTCCCGGAAATCCTGCCAGCTTGTACCCTACGTACGCTGAGACCTGCGGTGCTATCGGCCCGGGAAGGGCGTTGCCAACCGCCACCGCATCTGAAAACTCAAGCGGCGTAGCCCACGGCGCTGCCTCAGAAGCGCCCGGTGGAATCCACATGGCCTCGGTGGTCTCCCGCTGCATCAGAGCCAGCGATGCCGGGCCTCCTCCCCAGGAGAACAGGGAAACACGGCTGTAAAGAACGAAAATTTTCCAGAGCAGCACAAGCACCTCACGTGACGAAATCAGACATGGTCCAGCAACCAACCCGCCGGGTAAAGCTATCACCTTTCTGCGCGGACTTACAACCATCTTTGATAACGTGCGCAGCCCGTTTTCCCGGAACCATGCCTCGTAAGCCTATGAATATTTGATTTGACTGGCCTTCACAGCGGGTGCTACAGTCCAGTCCGCTCAGGAAATACGTGGCGGTTCAGAACAAAATGGGGGGGAATCTGTGGAATTTCTTATAAACATCCTCGTTCTGTTCTCTATGGTTTTCCTGACCGCCTTCCACTGCTGGTGTGTCTCTGCCCTGTTCTCATACCGTTTCGGCCCGTTGAAAGGAACCGCCTGGTTTCTGGCGATCATCCTTGTCCCGTTGCTCGGTTCCCTGGTTTTCTATTTCGTCTCCCGGCGCCATCGAGAGCTCAACCGTCCGTCACGGCGCCGTGAAATCGTCTGGTTCACCGTCGTCTTCGGGCTTTTTTCCGCAGCAATCACCACCATGGGGGTCATGCAGTATAGTGCGTTTATGCACCGCGCAGCCGACGCGGATGCCATGAGCGCCGTCAGAACGGTACACGTTCAACTCTTGAGCCGGATTGAAAAAACCGGACAGGCGCCGGAAGGACTTTCCGAAATCGGGTACGTTGCTGACAAGCCCGCAGTTCACATCACATATAAGCGAACCGGACCCGACACATATGAATTGACCGGCTGGCACGACAAGGGGAACAGGGAAATGCGGATGACCAACACATCAAATGAAATCGAAAGGAGACCACTCAACCGACGGTAAGCTGCACAAAAACGCTGCTCGCAACAGGCAGTTCTATCCGTTGTTGTTATTGTTATTATTGTTGTTGTTATTGTTGTTGTTATTGCAGGAAACATCGACCCCGGCTCTCCGCCGTGCCTCGGCATCGGCAGCCATCATGGCGCCCGCCCCCAGAGCGACCGCCCCGATAATCATGACGTTCCTGCCGTTCAGGTAGGAGTTCCGGTCGAGGATGGAAATTTTTCGACCGTCACAATGCAGCACCTGATCCTCCTGCGTCCCGATGACCGGATAGCTTTTTACGACCATGTTATTGCTGTGAAGGAAGACACCCTGCGGCGAGTACACCGCAAACGGCTTTTTGCCAGTATCGGCCATCATCCTTCTGACAAGCTCCTCTTCCATAACGGCCCGGTTCTTGTCATCCGGAACCCCGCTCATATCAAGAAATCTTTCCACCATGACAGCCGTTCGCTGCAAATCTGCCGTTGACATGCTCTCCCATCCTCCTCTCCGGCAATGACATGTATGCGACATTTTACCCCAAAGGGCGCACTGACCTCAATACATAAGGAGCTGTAAAACCATTAGATTAGACAAATTTACGTTCGTGGTGAGCTTGTCGAACCATGTGCAGCAACCCTTCGACAAGCTCAGGGTGAACGGAATATATAAGCAGTACTATTTTTTAATAGTCCTATTAACCGACAAGTGCCGCATCAATTTCCTGCAGTCCGGCCAGCGCACCGCAGGGAATCGAAAGGTGCGGCGCTTTAATCTCCGCTTCACGGGGATTTATCCGGATAACGTGGGCGTTTTCAAGGCTCCATCCGATACGCTCGGACAGTGCCCTTATGGTGGGAATTTCGGTTCCGGCCCCCATTTCAATAACTGCGATACGGCGGTCCGCGTGATCTTGCAGGAATTGATCAAAGCGATGTTCCTGGGTTCGTGTACGGTCCGGCAACCAGCTCCAGTCGCCGAACATGAGGATATTGGGGCGACAGATCTCACCGCAGTCAGGACAGACAGGAAGCACGCCGCGTGCACGCATGCTGGCTTCATCAATGGTAATGATCTCATCGTTATGCCAGATGGCGCTACTGCACGAAGACTGGCACTGCAACCAGTGAATCGAACCGTGTACCTCCAGTATCCGGTCATCAGCATAACCCGCCTTCTGGAACTGTCCGTCAACGTTGGACGTCACGACAAAATAATCGGCCCGGTTCCGCGCAATCCACTTCTGGATGATATGGAACCCCTCGTGGGGAGTCGTCTCCCGATAGAGATTGGTCCGGTGCCCGTAAAAACCCCAGCCGAATGCTGGATCCCGCTCAAAATGCTGCGGATTTGCACAGTCCACAAATGAAAGGCCGAGACGGGAATAGGCAGGATAGGCGTTCCAGAAACCACGGTCGCCACGAAAATCCGGCAGGCCGGAATCGACACCCATACCGGCCCCGGCGGTGATGACAAACACTTCCGCCTGGCTGATGATCTGAGCCGCTGTACGCAACATATTCGTATCCCCCTCAATGAAATTCACAAAATCGCCCGTGGCATAGGCATTATCACAAACAGAGCGGGATGTATAACAGTTGTGACCGGTTATTCAAATGATTTGACATATCACACCGGTAAAATTAGAATGTCCGCCTTTATAATCAAATCTTTCTGCTTTCGAGCGTTAGTTCAGGAGACGTGCATAATGAATACAAGATTTCTGGATGCCTGCTGGGGAAAACCGACCGACCGCACCCCGGTCTGGCTGATGCGTCAGGCGGGCCGTTATCTCCCCGAATACATGGCGGTCAGGTCGAAATGCACCTTTCTGGAGCTGTGCAAGACCCCTGAACTGGCGGCCGAGGTTACTATTCAGCCGGTCGATATTCTGGGTGTCGATGCTGCCATCATGTTCTCCGACATTCTAACGCCGGTAGAGCCGATGGGTATGAAGCTCGACTTTGTGCCGGGACCGGTATTTGAAAGCCCGATCCGTAGTATGGCTGATGTGGAACGGCTGCGCATCCCCCAGATGGAACAGGATGTGCCCTACGTTCTCGAAACCATCAGAATCCTGCGCCGGGAGCTGGCCGGCAAGGTGCCGTTGATCGGTTTCGGCGGCGCACCGTTCACGCTGGCCTGCTACATGGTGGAGGGAAAGGGCTCCAAAGATTTTGCCCACATCAAGCGGATGATGTATGCGGCGCCCGATGTCTACACCGCGCTGATGGAAAAAATCACCTCCATGAGCATCGAATACCTGAACGCCCAGATTGCCGCCGGCGCCCAGTGCATCCAGATATTTGATACCTGGGGAGGGATCCTCTCCCCCGCCGACTACCGGCGTTATGTGCTGCCGCACACTACCAGGCTGATCAACGCCCTCGACCGGATCAAAACCCCGATTATACATTTTGTCAAAGGCTCGGGTGTTATGCTTGATACCGTAAAAGAGGCCGGCGGCGACGTCATGGGGCTTGACTGGCATGTGGACCTGGGCGCCGCCCGCAACCTGCTCGGGTCGGATATGGCGGTGCAGGGCAACCTTGATCCGACTGTACTGTTTGCCCCCCGTGAAATCATTGAGCGTGAGGTCAAAAGGGTTCTGGACGAGAATGCCGGTCGCCCCGGACACATTTTCAATCTCGGGCACGGCATTCTGCCGACCGTGCCACCCGAAAACGCAGTATTCATGGTAGAGTGCGTACACCGCCTGTCTCAGCAGTAGCAGCGAGGGAATCATGGCAGTTACCCTGAAAAATTTGGTAATTTTCGTATCCGATCTCGCCAGAGCAGAGTCGTTTTATGCCACACTGCTCGGACTGCCGGTATCAGGCAAGAGCGAGATGCTGATCGAATTTTTTCCCGGTGCAGCGACAACTCTGGGTGTATCGCTCGCCCTCCACGAAGACGCCAAAAAACTGGTAGGGCGCCACACCGGCATTACCTTGAAGGTTGAAAACATTGCCGACGTCTGCGAGTCCCTCGTTCAGGGAGGGGCACGCTTCATCGAACCGCTGGAGTCAAGCCCCTGGGGACGGATGGCGGTGGTTGCCGATTTTGACGGCAACATGATCGCCCTGGTTGACCGCTAGACAGTTGGCGAGAACGGCTTCCAACAACATGTAATCTGAGCGTTCGGCGATTGCTGATTGCGGAGTTATCCTTGAGTTGTCTGTATGCCCGTCTGACGTTTATTCTTTTCATACTTGTGGTTGTCAGTCCTGCCGGGGGGGCAAACCCTCCCCCGAAAATGCGACCGTATTCGGGAATCGGCCTGGTTCTCTTCGCGCAGCATACCACCGCAATCCGCAATCTTGATTTGACGCTCTATGCAGAACCGGGCTTGGTGCGGGTCGGTGCATTGAATGACCCACGGTTGCGCGGAAACGAATGGGTTTTTGAACTTCCCGGCGAAACACAGCCGCTTATTGTCTCAGCCCGCAAGAGAGAGTGGCTGCGGATATACTATGATGACGCCGGCCGGGAGGCGTGGGTCGATCCGCACAGCAGGGCGCAGTTCGTAACCTGGGAGTGGTTTTTAAAGCAGAGGAGCGCCTTTATGCTTCCCGGTCTTCAGAAGCGTTACTACCAGCTGTTTCATCAGACGGAACGAACGCCACTGGCCACGCTGAAAGCGAAACAGGCTTTCAGGGTTTTGAAACTGGAGCAGGACTGGTGTATGGTACTTATCAGTCAGTCCCAGATCGGCTGGCTGCGCTGGCGCGACGAAGATGGCCGGTTGCTGATCGGGGTCAGCAAATGATCCGCAGGCGGCACACACATGAACGTGAGAATCCTATCCCATTAGTGAGGTAGCTTGATGAGAATTGACCTTATACCCCCCGGAACCGGCGAATTGACTTACGAAATCAGGAACATCGTCAATGTTGCCGAAAAACTTCAGAAGCATGGCGTCAAGATCAACTGGGAAAACATCGGCGACCCGATTGTCAAGGGGGAGATCATCCCGCTCTGGATGAAGGAGATCGTTGCCGAAACCGTCATGGACAATACCACGTGGGGCTACTGCCATACCCGTGGCGTCCTTGAGACCCGTGAATTCATCTGCGATATGACCAACCGGCGCGGCGGGACTCAGATCACGCCAGACGACATCATCTTTTTCAACGGATTGGGTGACGCCATCGCCAAGATTTACGGCTGCCTGCGCCCCGAAGCACGGGTGCTGATGCCTTCCCCCTCCTACACAACCCATACGCTCGGAGAGATCGGTCACGCCCATTCGGCACCTTCACTCTACCAGCTGCAACCTGACAACAAATGGTACCCCGACCTGGATGATCTGAGAAATCATGTGCGCTACAACCCGAATATCTGCGCCATCATGCTGATCAATCCCGACAACCCGACCGGCATGGTCTACACGAAGGAGACGCTTCAGGAAATCGTCAAAGTGGCCCGCGACAATGACCTGTTCATCATTGCCGATGAGGTCTACATCAACATCGTCTACAACGGCGAGAGTACCGTACCGATCAGTGACGTAATTGGCGACGTGCCGGCCATTTCGCTTAAGGGCATCTCCAAGGAATTCCCCTGGCCCGGCTCCCGCTGCGGCTGGATTGAGGTCTATAACGGCAACTCTGACGAGCGTTTCCGCAAATACGTCAACCTGATCCTGACCGGAAAAATGAACGAAGTCTGCTCGACGACCCTGCCGCAGGCCGTGATGCCGTCAATCATACGCCACCCCGAATATGCCGGCTATCTGGCCGAGCGGATTGCCAGCTATGAACGGATGAGCAACATCACCTACGAATTCCTCAGCCAGGTGCCGGCGCTGCAGGTCAACCGCACCAACGGAGCCTTCTACATGGCGGTCGCCTTCAAGGACGGGCTGCTCAATAACCGTCAGACCATCCCGATTGCCAACACAGAGGTTAAGGCCCTTGTTGACGGCCTGATCTGCCAGCCCGGCGTTTCCCCTGACAAACGATTCGTCTACCAGATTCTGGCCGCCACCGGCATCTGCATCGTTCCGCTCTCATCGTTTTCTACGCCGTTGCAGGGTTTCCGGGTAACGCTGCTGGAGAAGAATGAAGATGAATGCCGCCGCATCTACCGGACGCTGGCAGAAAAAATCAGCGAATACCTGGCTTCCTGAACGTGTGTGGAAATAGTAATGGAGACAGAGTGACATGGGTATAGTTGTCGTTGGTACCGTAGCATTTGACACCGTCGAAACCCCCTTCGGGCGGGGAGAAAATGTACTGGGTGGATCGGCCACATACTTTTCGACGTCGGCCAGTTTTTTCTCCGATGTGGCCCTGGTGGCGGTTGTCGGTGAGGACTTTCCTGAAGAACATGTTCGGTTTCTGCAGTCGCGCAGCATTGATACCACCGGCCTGCAGCGCAGTGCCGGCAAGACCTTCCACTGGAGCGGCCGCTACGGTTACGATTTGAATGAGGCGCAGACGCTTGACACCCAGCTTAACGTACTGACCGGATTTCAGCCGGATCTGCCGGAATCCTACCGCGATTCCGAATACCTCTTTCTGGCCAATATCGATCCGGATCTTCAGATGAGCGTGCTGCAACAGGTCAGAAAACCCAGGCTGGTGGCCTGCGACACCATGAATTTCTGGATAGCATCCAAGCCGGAAGCGCTTAAAAAGGTGCTGCAGAAGGTCGATATCGTCGTGATCAATGAAGGTGAAGCCCGTCAGTTTACCGGCGAGGCCAATCTTGTCAAGGCCGCTCAGCAGATCATCGCACTGGGGTGCAAACGACTGGTTGTCAAGCGGGGCGAATACGGAGTGCTGATGTTCACTGCCGACACTGTTTTTGCTGCCCCGGCCTATCCCCTCGAAGAGGTGTTCGACCCGACCGGCGCCGGAGACACCTTTGCCGGTGGGTTCATGGGTTATCTGGCCAACACCGGCGACCTCACTGAAGAGGGCATCCGCCAGGCGATCGTTTTCGGCAGCGTGATGGCGTCGTTCAACGTAGAGGACTTCAGTCTTGAACGGATGAAGCGTCTTAACTATGCGGAAATCGAAAACCGTTACAGAAGCTTCAAGGCCCTGACCAGTTTCAGGGACATCTCAATATGAACAGAAACCACCTAATCTGCCGTCTGGCGCTGCTGTTGATCCTCATAACCGTTTCGGGGTGTTCCTCCGGACGCGGTCAAGGGATCAGCAAGCCGAATCCCGCCTCGTATCATTTCCAGATGGGACTCTCCTACCTGGGGGAACGCAACTACACCGCCGCCCTGATCGATCTCACCGAAGCCGAAAAACTTGACCCTGAGAACCCTGAAGTTCTCTACAATCTCGGGCTCGCCTACATGGGCAAACGAAGACCGGACCTGGCTGAAGCCAAGTTGCAGGGGGCCATCATACTTAAGCCGAACTATTCCGCGGCCCGTAACGACCTGGGCGTAGCCTACCTCGGAATGAAACGCTGGGATAATGCCATCCAACAGTTCAAGATCGTCAAGGATGACCTGTTCTACGAGAGTAACGAGAACGCTACCATCAACCTGGGGCTGGCGTATCTGGGAAAGGGAGAGTTTGAAAAGGCGCTGGCAGAACTGAAAAGCGTGGCCGTAAGCAACCCCCGCAACCCGGTGGTTCGCCTCTCCCTCGGTCGAGTGCTCTACGCCATGGAAAAGACCGAACAGGCCGTGGTTGAATACCGTAAGGCCCTGCAGTTGTACCATGACTATGGTGCAGCGTACCATTACCTGGGCCAGGCAGAATTGAAACTCAACAACAATGAGGCCGCGCGCGCGGCATTCGGTGAGGCCGTCAGGCTCATACCGGACACCGAATTGGGGCGAGCGGCTCAGGAATACCTGGATCTGCTGAAATAGACGGGGTTTGCATGGCCGAGATGGAACCATACACTCAAGAACCGGCTTCCACCTCACCGGGAGCGATTCTCAAACGCTGCCGCGAATTTCATGCTATTTCCCTTGAAGAAGCTTCCGAAACAACTAAAATCGGCGTCTCCTATCTCAGGGCGCTTGAAGAAGACCAGATCACCGAATTTGCCAATCTGGTCTACCTGAAGGGGTTCCTGCGCATTTATGCAGCCTATCTGGGGCTGAATGCTGACGACGTGGCCCGCATGTATGACAAGCAGTACGGCTCTCCGGACGCCGCTGACCAAGGTTCCCGTAGCAAGCTGACGGAAAACGTCAGGCCGGTCGATCGCCTTGCATTTCTCAAAAAGTTGACGTTGCCGGCAGTATTGCTTGCCGCGATTCTGATTGTCTCAATTTTTTTCAAACCACCGCCACCTTCAAAAGCACCCTCATCTCCCGCCGCACCTCCATCTGCTGCACCAGTTGCAGTCCCGCACTTAGATGCCGCTGTTCAGACGCTCCAATCATCAGGACGGCTGAAACGGGCCGACCGCAAACCTGAGCCGGCAACAAAAGAACCAGCACCAGCTGCCCCATCTGCAGTAGAGCAGCCATCGGTAAAGAAATCTCCTGAGAATTCAGCCGGCTTCATTCTGAAAATAAAAGTGATTCTCAACGGAACGCTGACCGCAGCCGTTGATGGCTCCGGCGGACATACCTACGAGCTGACCGCAGGAGATGTTATCGAATGGAAGGCTGAACGGAGCGTCGCTCTTGAATTGAGCAATGCCGGAGGGGTCGAAATAGAAATCAACGGGAAACCCTACAGATCCATCGGTCCGGCGGGCAAACAGTTGTACATCGAATTTGATGCCGACGGCATCAAGCAGTGACCCCTCTTGTACCCTCGAAGTACCCTCGAACAGTGATTGTATCAATTATGGACTGCACCTGAACCTTCATCGGCATCCAGGTGGCTTTCCCACAACTGAGTTTGACCCCGAAGAAAAAATTGGCCCTCTGCTTGACAGCGCTCCACTCCATGTTAGACTCTCGCCATACTGTAGATTATTGCCGAGGTGGGGATACGACGTGTCGGACGTGAAAAAGCAGATACTTGTGGTTGACGATGAGGAAAACGCCCGTATGGCGCTTTCGAAAATCCTTGTGCTCGAAGGATATGACGTGGTCTCGGCCGGCAACGGGACCGAGGCGCTGGCATATCTGAGGTGTAAACATGTCGATCTTATCATCACCGACCTCAATATGCCCGAAATGAACGGCCTCGCTTTTTTGCGGGAGCTCAACAGCTGTCATCCTGCCAGCAATGTTATCATGGTCACCGCTTACGGAGAGGTGGAGTCCTACCTGGAAGCCATGACACTGGGAGTCTTCGAGTACATAAACAAACCGGTCAAGTACGATGAATTAAAAAAGGTGATCGGTAAAATCCTGAATAATGGAGAGGCCACGGCATGAAATCATTTACAAAAATTCTGGCGGCCATCGACTTTTCTGAGAACGCCGAAACCGCATTCGACTATGCACTGACACTGGCACGGAAGTTCGACGCCGAAATTGTAGTCATGCATGTGATCAACGAACCGGTCGACCTGCGCGGGTTTTATGTGCCGCATATCTCCTTTGAGCAACTGGAAAAGGAGATCGAGGAAGGGGCCGCCCGGATGATGAAAAACTTCTGCAGTTCGCGGATGGCCGACTTTACTAACTTCACGACTACTCTGGTAAGCGGAATCCCCTGCGATGAAATTGTCAGGACAGCGGCGGAAATTGACGCATCACTGATTGTGCTCGGCACCCATGGCCGTACCGGCCTCGATCACATCCTTTTCGGCAGCACCGCCGAGCGGGTCGTCCGGCAGGCTCCCTGTCCCGTATTGACGGTCAGACAGCCGGCCAGCTGATTCCAACCGCGGAGTTCAACGTGACCAGTAAACTCTCCACCCGGCACAACCCGGCATCACCTGCCACCATAGTTGTTATCGACGACGACGCAAATATTCTCGAACTTACATCCATCGTACTTACTCGTCGGGGGTTTCGCGTCTTGACGGCCGGACTGGCTGCAACAGGGCTGGAACTTGTGGCGGCCAACTCCCCCGAACTGGTTCTGCTTGACTACATGATGCCGGAGATGAATGGACTCTCCGCTCTGCAGCAGATCAGAACCCGTTTTCCCGACTCGTATGTGGTCATGTTCACCGGCAAGGGGAGCGAAGAGGTCGCCGTTGAACTGATGAAGAACGGCGCCGCCGAGTACATCCTTAAACCCTTTAACAACAATAATCTGGTCGAGCGGCTGGAAAATGTCCTCCGCATCCGGGAAATAGAGCTACACAACCGGGAGCTGAAGAAAGAGCAGGAGCGCCTGCTGTACGAAATCGAGCAGTGGAACCGGGAACTGCAGCAGCGGGTTGCTGAAAAAAGTGACGCGCTCCAGCGGGCACAGAACGAAATAACCCAGTCGGAAAAACTTGCATCACTCGGCTACCTTTCCGCGGGCATGGCCCATGAAATCCGTAACCCCCTTAACTCCATCTCCCTTTTCGTCCAATTGATCAGGCAGAGCACGACCGATCCGGATCACCTTGAATATCAGGACAAGATACTCAAGGAGGTCGAACGAATTGATGTGATCATCCGTAAGCTGCTGGATACCTCACGCCGGATTCGCACCATCACGCCCGATGTTCAGATAAATCAGGTTGTTGACAATGCTCTGGAAGTGTTCGCACCGCAGATTGAAACCAGAAGCATTCACGTTGAGCGCCGCTACCACTGCGTCCCCCCCCCTATCGAGGCAGATCCCGCCGAACTTGAACAGATATTTACCAACCTGCTGCTTAACGCGATGGATGAACTGAGCCATGGGGGACGGATCGAAATCGATATCAGTGAAGAGAACGGGAAGGTTATCGTTCTGGTCGGCGACAACGGACGCGGTATACCTGAGGATATACAAAACAGCATCTTCGAACCGTTTTTCAGCACCAAAAGCCGCGGTACGGGTATGGGGCTGCCGGTCGCCCACCGCATCGCCCGCATCTATGAAGGAAGCATGTCGCTGGAACGCACCTCACCGAACGGTACGGTTTTCCGTCTGGAATTTCCAGCCTGCAGTTGACCGGAAACGGTTTCCTCCTTTCTTTTTGAATTGAAAGTGGTGTATCATCCCCGCTGACGAGAATAGACACGTAAGGTGACATTCAGGGCAGTCATGGACAGTTCGCGGGGCAAAATCCTGATCATTGATGATGATCCTTTTTTTTTGAAGGTACTCTCCGATAGCTTTAGCGACAACGGCTTCACCGTTTTCAACGCCAACGACGGCATCGCAGGAATCAAGGTTTTTCTGGAAAAAACCCCCAACGTAGTAATATCTGATCTGGTAATGCCTCGCATGGGCGGGGTCAGTACCTGCATGGAAATCTCCCGTTTAGCCGGAAATTCCCAGCCGATTATCGTCCTGCTCACATCGATGTTCCGCGAGCCCCCCCACGAACACGACGTTGCTGAGATGGGGGCCAAAGTACATATCCCCAAGTCAACCAAGCCGCTTGACGTCGTCATCATCGTCGAACAACTCCTCGAACGAAAAAAATATCAGGGGGGGTGAGATGCCCTTTGTGTACCGTAACCTCGCACTCCCCCCCGGCAGTGGCGAAGAGTCGCTTCTGTTGCTGCTCGCCGAAAAACTGAAGGTTCCCGCTACGGCCCTCCACGATCTCACGATTATCCGCAAAGGGGTGGACGCCCGCAAGAAAGGGCAGATCAAGCTGGTCTACACGCTGTCGTTTCTAGCGGACGACAACCTGTACCACCTGCTCGGCGCGCTCCCTGACATTGAGTTGTGTCCCGAACCACAACCTGAAGCGTTCACGCCGGTCCGTTCCGATGGAAAGATCGTGATTGTCGGCTGCGGCCCCGCCGGCATGTTCGCGGCCCTGCGCCTGAACAGCTACGGCCTGACCCCGACGATCATCGAGCGGGGTGAACCGGTAGAACAGCGGGCATCGACAGTAGCACGCTTCTGGAAGGATGGCACACTTGACCGGGAGAGCAATGTCCAGTTTGGCGAGGGTGGAGCCGGCACGTTTTCCGACGGTAAACTGACCTGCCGTTCGAAAGATCCTCTGATACCCTGGGTGCTTGGGCAACTGGTGACGTTCGGAGCCGAGCCGGAACTGCGCTATCTGGCCAAGCCCCATATCGGAACCGACCGTCTGAAAGTTGTCGTCAAAAACATCCGGCGGCATCTGCTTGAACGGGGTTGCACGATCCGCTTCGGTTGCCGCATGGACGATCTGGTCATCAATGACGGCAGGGTTGTGTCGCTTATTATTGATGACGGGATAGAGATTCCATGCGATCACCTGATCCTGGCCAGCGGTCACAGCGCCCGCGACACTTACGAAATGCTTGAACGACACCAGGTTCCGCTGCAGAGAAAACCGTTTGCCATGGGGCTACGCGTCGAGCATCCTCAGGAATTGATCAACCGGATACAGTACGGTTGCGCACGACACCCTGCCGTTCCGGTTGCCGATTATGCTGCCACGTGGAATAACCCTGTCAGCGGCCGCAGCGCCTACTCGTTCTGCATGTGCCCCGGCGGAGTCGTTATTGCCGGGACGTCGGAACCTGGCGGTGTTGTAACGAACGGCATGAGCGGACGGCAGCGCAATTCTCCCTACGCCAACAGCGCCCTGGTGGTCAACGTCCGGGAGGATGACTTCGAAGGCAGCGGGGCACTTGCCGGCATGCGACTTCAGAGGAGATGGGAACAGCGGGCCTTTGAAGCCGGCGGCGGAAACTATCACGCCCCGGCCCAGAACCTGCTCCGCTTCCTGAAACGTCCGGGGAGCGGCGGCATCGCAACCAGCTATCGCCCCGGCGTGCGGGATGCCGACCTGGCTGATGTGCTGCCTGGATTCATCATCGAAACCCTGCGGGAGGGGATCGTTGACTTCGATCGGCGCCTCAAAGGTTTTGTAAGCGCTGAGGCAACCCTGATCGGCATCGAGTCGCGCACTTCGGCACCGGTGCGCATTCTGCGCGACGCCGGAGAATCGGTCGGCGTAAAAAGGCTCTATCCGACCGGTGAAGGAGCCGGGTATGCCGGCGGAATCATGAGTTCAGCAATCGATGGAATCAAGATGGCCGATATCATCGCCGCACGGCTAAGGCAAAGTACTGCTTGAATTTTGGCGAGTCTGGTGCTATCTATGACGCCTAGATCTATTTCAGGTCTCTGCCATCAGTGTATATGGCTTACATTTCAAAGTGGAGGAATCAAAAATGAGGAAAAACGTGAGAGTGGTGTCGTTTCTGGCCGTGGCTGCGTTGGCCGGCACGCTGGCCGGATGCGCAAATTATGAAGTGAACACAAAGCGGGGCAACATTCCGGGTATGTATATCCGCTATGAAATGCAGGAAGCCGACAGAGCACTAGAGGCAGCCCGCGCTGCAGGAAAAGACCAGAGCTGTCCTGACGAATTCAAGGCTGCCGAAGCTGCCAAAAACAACGCATATGACGTGTTCAGAGCCTGTCATACTGAAGAAGGCGCCGCCCTCGCCAAAAAAGCCACGGCGATGGCAAATGCTCTCTGCCCGCCAAAACCGGTCGCAGTCGTGGCTCCGCCTGCCCCCAAGTCTCCTGCATGCAACATATCCGTCGATCCCGCATCGATTTTTAGAGGCCAGAGTGCCAATCTGACCTGGACATCTCAGAATGCTTCCGACTGTACTATCCAGCCGGGCCTCGGAGCGGTTTCGCCGCAAGGCAGCAAGAAAATTACTCCTGCCAACGACACATCGTACCTGCTTGTTTGCAAAGGCGAAGGGGGTACTGTTGACAGCAAAACCAGCATCAAGGTGACCGATGCTCCAAAACTCTGTAGCCCGACCATTCTGGACATCAAGTTCGATACCGACAAATCTGATATAAAACCACAGTACAACGCTGAGCTCAAGAAAGTCGGCGATTTCCTCAAGGAATTCCCCAACGCAAAAGGAACCATCAGCGGCCACACTGACAACGTTGCCAGCAAGGCGTACAACCAGAAGCTTTCACTGCGCCGCGCCGAGAGCGTCCGCAGCTACATCATCAAAAACTTCGGCATCGATGCCGGTCGCATCACCGCCCAGGGTTTCGGCCTAACAAAACCAATCGCCGACAACAAGACCAAGGAAGGCAAAGCCAAGAACCGCCGTATCGAGGCCAACTTTAACTGCCAGTAACCTCCGGCTGAAAATTAGAAGCAAACAGCCCCTCCGGGATACCATCCGGGAGGGGCTGTTTGTTTCTGCACGTTGCGAAAAAATGCTGGAGATTCTTAGATTGACACGAATAGTATCAAAACAGTATCATCGTCGCATGCCTCGGAAAATCAGAGATCTGATAGCAGAACTTAAGAGAGCCGGATTTATCAACAGGGGTGGGAAAGGCAGCCATCGAAACTTTACCCACCCGGCTTGCTCAATGCCGGTTACAATTTCGGGGAAAACCGGCGATGATGCAAAAACGTACCAGGAGCGGGCAGTGCGTCTGGCACTTGAGGAGGCAAGACAATGAAACCGGGTGATGAATATCTGAAAATTGTTTTGTGGTCGGAGGAAGACGGCTGCTATGTGGGAACCTGTCCCGGCCTTTTACACGGTGGTGTGCATGGTATTGATGAAGCTGCTGTTTATAAGGAGTTGTGCGAGGTTGTTGCCGAAACTATCGAACTTTACGCCGCCGATGCCAAGCCTCTTCCAAAGCCGACTGCAGCCCGAAATTATTCCGGAAGATTCGTTTTGCGGGTAGATCAGGAACTGCATCAGCGTCTCGCCATACGGGCCATGCAGCAGGGAGAAAGCCTGAATACCTACTGCCGGAAAATTCTGAAAGAAGCTGCGTGAAGGGTTCTACACCCCATTAAACTGCAACTGGTGCAGCCGGTAATAAATTCCCTCTGCCCGCATCAGTTGATCATGGGTCCCCTCCTCAGCCTTTACTCCGCGATGGATCGTCACAATCCGGTCGGCATCCTGAATGGTTGAGAGGCGGTGGGCAATCACCAGCGAGGTGCGCCCCTGCATCATCCCTTTGATTCCCTCCTGGATCATCTGTTCCGATGCCGAATCGACGCTGGCGGTGGCCTCGTCCAGCACCAGAATCTCCGGATCGAAAGCCACGGCTCGGGCGAACGAAATCAGCTGTTTCTCGCCGACCGAAAAATTGCTCCCCCGCTCGCGCACATCCTCGTCGTAGCCGTGCGGCAGCCTTTCGATGAATCGGTCGGCACCGACCGCTGCAGCCGCCTGCCGGACCCGCTGCATGGCCTGATCATCTCCCAGGCCGATGTTGAACGCGATACTGCCGCTGAAGAGACAGGGATCCTGGAGCACCACACCGATGCGGCGACGAATCTCGATCAGCGTATAGTCGCGAATGTCACGCCCTTCAAGCAGGATTTCTCCCCGTTCGATCTCGTACAGCCGTGTCAACAGGCGTGTAATGGTGGTTTTGCCGCCACCACTCTCTCCAACCAGCGCAATACGCTCACCCCGCTGAACGGAAAGGCTGAATGAGGAAATAATATCCTTGCCATCCCGGTAAGAAAAGGAGACATCACGGAATTCGATGAGGGGGCCGGACTCATCTGAAAGACGTTTTTCAGAGTTTGATGCGGCTGATACGGCAGTTTCTGCTGCAGACGGCGTGTCGAGCAGTGCAAAAATCCGCTCCAGCGAAGCCATCGCTCCCTGCATAACCGAATATTTCGCCGACAGATCGCGGATCGGAGTGAAGAATTTTTCAATGTACTGAATAAAGGCCACCAGTACGCCGAATGTCAGCGCGCCCGCAACTATCTGTCCGCCGCCGTACCAGATAATCAGTGCTACGGCGACAGAAGAAAGCGCTTCCACCACGGCGTAAAGAGAGGCATCCCAGAAGATAACCGGCATGTTGGCGTCGCGGTACGAGGCGTTCAGATCGCCGAATCGACGCTCTTCATCACGCTCGCGGCTGAAAATCTGGATAATGCTGATTCCGGAAATGCTCTCGTTCAGAAAAGAGTTCAAGCGTCCCAGGCGGGCACGCACCTCGCGAAACGACTGCCGCATCCGGCGCCGGAACGTATAGGCGACGTACAGCAGAACAGGCAGCACGGAAAACGTGACCAGCGACAGCTTGGGGTTCATCCAGAGCATGACCGACACAATCCCGGCCAGCAGCAGTATATCGCCGATTATCGTGATGATGCCCGATGCAAACATTTCCCCCAGCACTTCGATGTCGCTGGTCAGCCGGGTGACGGCGCTCCCTACCGGCACCCGGTCAAACCAGTGGACCGGCAGTCCCATGACGTGACGGTACAACTGGGAGCGGATGTCGACCATCACCCGCTGACCCACCATTTGCAGCAGATAGACCTCAATAAATGAGAGCAGCGACTCTACGAGCAGAATGCCGAGAAATGACAACGCAATCGACTCCAGCCCCTCCATTCTGCCGGTCGTGATATGCCCATCAATGGCCAGCTTGATGATCCAGGGTTGTGAAAGACGGCAGGCGGCAACCAGCGGCAGAATCAGCAGGACAATCATGACCAGGGTTCGGTAGGGCGCCACATAACGGAAAAAACGGACAAGGATTGCCCAATCGTAAGCTTTACCCGCAATTTCCTCTTCGTAGATACCGCCGTGATGCATTGAAACTATCCCCGCTTCATCCCTGAAAATTCAGTTCGTAACGTAATGCCGCGCTGTTCTGTGCAGACCAGCTAAGCACCCGCAGTTTTCAGCCCCCCGCACCTGACACCTACATTAAATCAAGCGGATCAATGTCAACGGTTATCCGCACCGTTGATGTATGGCGTGACTGCTGGCGCCAAGCTCCAATCAGCCGGTGCAGGTCACCCCTCGTGTAGCCTTTGACAAGGATCTGCCGGCGGAATCGGTTGCGCAAACGGTAGATCGGTGACGGCGCCGGCCCGAGGATTTCGGTACGCAGCTGCATCTCCCGCTTGAGGCGCGCTAACAGCCTGGCGCTTTCATCGGCCTGATCACGCACCGGCTGTTCTGCAAGACCGGAAATCGAGAACGCAGCCAGGAACGTGAAGGGAGGGTAGCCAGCCTCCTCACGAAACTGCAGTTCTTCCCGGTAAAAACATTCGGCATCATGCTCCGCTGCGGCACGGATGGCATAATGTCCGGGGTCATAGGCCTGAATGATCACGCGCCCCGGCGTGTCTCCCCTCCCCGCCCGCCCGATAACCTGCGACAGCAGCTGGAAGGGCCGCTCGGCCGCCCTGAAATCAGGCATCCCCAACCCCGACTCGGCGTTGACCACTCCGACCAGTGTTACGCCGGGAAAGTCGTGCCCCTTGGCAATCATCTGGGTGCCCACCAGCAGGTCGGCCGTCCCGTCAGACATCTGAGAAAACAGACGCTCATGGCTCCCCCTGCCGGTCGTTGTATCGCTGTCGGCCCTCAGTACACGCGCGTTGGGGAACAGTTCCTTAAGGTAATGCTCCAGTTTTTCGGTCCCGATACCAAGCTCGCTAAGGGCAATCCCTCCGCATTCAGGGCAGGTTCCCGGAGCCGGAACCGTGTAATCGCAGTAGTGACAGAGGCTTTGTCCCCGCTGACGGTGATAGGTAAGTGTAACCGAGCAGTTGGGACAGCCGAGCGGCTTGCCGCAGTCGTTGCAGACCAGGAAGGTGGCAAAGCCGCGGCGGTTCAGGAAAACTATCGACTGGCGCCCCTGCTCGAACGTTTCAGCAAGCGAGCTGATGAGCGGCTTCGAAAGCGGCTCTTTGCTCCCCTTCATGGCAACACACTCCACCGCAGGCATCGGTCGGTTCTCCACCCGCAGTGGCATTTCCAGAAGCGTCAGTCTCCCGTGGGCAGCGGCGTGCATCGAGCTGACCTGGGGGGTGGCCGATCCAAGCACAACGGCCGCGCACGCTATCCTGCCCCGCACCAGCGCCAGATCGCGGGCGTTGTAGCGCAGACCGTCCGACTGCTTGAACGAGGTTTCGTGTTCCTCATCCACAATGATGATTCCGATATTCTCCAGCGGAGCAAAAACGGCGGAGCGGGCACCGATGACGATCCGCACGTCACCCTTCCGGATGCGGCGCCACTCGTCATAGCGTTCACCGTCAGAAAGCCCACTGTGCAGGATGGCAATACCTCCGCCGAAGCGGGCCTGGAAGCGTCCGGTCAGCTGCGGCGTCAAAGCGATTTCCGGTACCAGCACCAGCGCGTTCCTTCCGAGATCGATCGAACGGGTAATCGCCTGAAGATAGACCTCGGTTTTACCACTGCCGGTAACGCCGTACAATAGAAACGGCGTGTATATGCAGGTATCGAGCGCCGAGCAGACTGCGACAAGTGCTTTCTGCTGGTGTTCGTTCAGTAGTCGGGGGCAGTCGCGCTCAACCGGACGCGCGTGGAACGGATCACGGTAGACCTCCCGCGTCTCGCAGGTGACAAGCCCCAGTTCCATAAGCCGCTTCAACTGCGGGGTACAGGTGCCGAACCGTTTACGCAGCTCCGCCGCCGAAATGCACCCGGCATAGCGAACAATCCCAAGGATTTCGAGCGCCTTGGAACCGGGCTGCCGAACCGTTTCACTCACTGGCGCCGGAAGATAAAACTTCTCACTTTTAATCCCCCTGCCCCCCGTCAGTGGGGCCTCAACGCCGCTCTCCCCCTTGCGGGTCTGCAAATTGATGCCAGCGGGTAAAGCGGTGCGGAGCACCTCCCCCAGCGGGTGCATGTAGTAGGAAGCCACCCAGCGGAAGAACTCCAGCTCCTGGTCGGTCCAGAGCGGATATGAGTCGAGGACCGTGATAATCTCTTTCAGTCCGTCGCGCGGCGTTCCTTCGACAACCGCCAGTATGTAGCCGGATACCTTCCGTCCCCCCAAGGGAACCAGGGCGCGGCGTCCTGGCAGCGCCTGATTCTCCAGCAGTGCCGGGACGCAGTAATGAAGCGTCCGGTCGAGCATAAGCGGCAGGGCAACTTCAACGATTATGCCGCCTGGCGGCAGCGTCATTGTTTGATCGGATAGCGTCATTGTTACTGGATACCACAGAGAGAAAAGAGGTGCATAGCAAAATAGTTTTGTGTAGTATCGCACCGCGTGGAGAGCCGGAATATGTACGGAACTGAACTGTGAACCTGAACGAGCTGCTCAACATAAAGGCGCGTAATAATCCTGACAGCCTGCTACGGCTGCTGATAACGGTGGCCTTCATCTCCATCGCGGTGGTGGTGATCGTCAGTGGATACGGCTTTTACCGGATATTTGCCGGTTTTGTCATCAAGAACGCCGAAAACGATACCGTACGACTCTGCAAGGTGCTGATCGAGCAGCAGAAGGAGTTGATGTTCGTTACCGCGCCGGGAAATCAGGTGGTACTTGGCCTCCATGGCACGGAAACCCTGGCTTTCGACCGCAGCCTGCGACATTACCTGACCCCGTTCAACATTATTAAGGTGAAGGTATACACCACCGGCAAGAAGATCGTGTACTGTACCGATCCGATGCTGATCGGGAAAATTGATCAGGACAATCTGCGCCTCAAAAATGCACTGAATGGCAACATAGACGCCAAAATGGTCACCAAAGAAAAGGCCCGCGACCTGGCCGACGAAGAGCTGCTGGATGTTGACGTTGTCGAGACATATGTGCCGATCAGGGCTCCGGATAACAAAATTCTGGGGAGTTTCGAAGTCTACATGAACATCACCGAGTACCGCGACCAGATCCGCATGGGGGCTATGGTTGTGACGCTGCTGATGTCATTTGTGATGGTCGGTGTGTTCGGATTCGCCTATCTTTTGATGCGTGGCGGCACAGTACAACTCAAAGAGGTGCAGGCGCAGCTTGAAATGATCGCCATCACCGACCCGCTGACCGATATCCCCAATCGCGGATTTCTGATAACCCGTGGTGATGAGGAATTTGAACGGATGAGGAGAAGCGCCCGACCACTGGGTTGCATCATGCTTGATCTGGATCACTTTAAACGGGTGAACGACACCAAGGGGCATCTGGCTGGTGACTGCGTCCTGAAGGAGATGGCCCTGCGCCTTAAGAACAGCGTGCGGCCATATGATGTCATTGGGCGTTATGGGGGAGAAGAGTTCGTGGTGCTGCTGCCGGATACAACCTTTGAACAGAGCCTGCTGGTGGCGGAGCGCATTCGGGAGAAAATCCGCTGCGAATCGTTTCTGGCCGATGGAAACCGGCTGAAAATTACCGTCAGCCTCGGTGTGGCCGTTTCAAACGAGACCGACCGTTCTCTGTCCGACATGATCAAACGGGCTGACGAAGGACTTTACAAGGCTAAAGCAGACGGAAGGGACCGGGTTTCATGGATGCGGCTGTGAATCGGTGAAAGATTCACCAATATTTTTTTGGGGGGGCTGTCTTTCCGGTCCGCCTGATCTCACCATCGATCACCTTGAACATATCGCCCGTCTCGTTAGTCCAGCTGTCACCCTCCTCCAGCGGCGCAGGGACTTCGCGCTTTCCAAGAAACACCTCTTCGTTATCAATAAAGGCGATCCACTCCAGTGCCCCGGTCATCCAGATTTTGGTTTTGAGTTCCATCGGCGCGTTCTATTCCTTTCAGGAAAGCCTTGATTTAAAATCCTGATATTCAAAACAGCGAACCACGTTCAGGCTGCCGCTGTCCGGTTCGTAGGCACAGATGGACGGATGGCGGATGCCGTTGAATGTGGTGCTCTTGACCATGGTGTAGTGGGCCATGTCCTCAAACGCCAACCGGTCACCCGGTTTCAGGGGATGGACAAACGACCAGTCGCCAATAACGTCCCCTGCCAGACATGACGGCCCGCCCAGGCGGTATGTGTGCGGCTTTTCTCCCGGGTCAAATCCGCCGGTGATCACCGGCCGGTAGGGCATCTCCAGACAGTCAGGCATATGGCAGGTGGCTGATACGTCCAGTATGGCAATATCCATCCCGTTGTGGACCACGTCCAGCACTTCGCTCACCAGCAGGCCGGTGCCGATAGCAACCGCCTCCCCCGGCTCCAGATAGAGCTCCACCCCGTACTTCCCCCTGAAATGCTTCACCAACTCCACCAGTCCGTCGATATCGTACCCATCACGGGTGATGTGGTGGCCGCCCCCCAGATTGAGCCATTTCATGCCGTGGAGGAACTCACCGAATTTTTCCTCGAAAACTGCGGCGGTCCGCTTAAGCGGCTCGAACAGCTGTTCGCACAGCGTATGGAAATGCAGGCCGTCAACCCCGGCCAGCGACCTGCCGTCAAAATGGGCACGCGGTATGCCGAGTCGAGACAGGGGGGCGCAGGGATCGTAGATCGGGGTATGCCCCTCCGAATGTTCCGGATTGACCCGCAGACCGATAGAGACGCCGCTTTTCTCCCACAATGGACGGAAACGCTCCAGCTGGTTAAATGAGTTGAATACCAGGTGGTCGGATATTTCCAGCAGCTCTATCACATCGTTCTCTTTAAAGGCAGCAGCGAACGAGTGCACCTCACCACCGAACTCCTCTCTCCCCAGCCGTGCCTCCCAGGGGGAGCTGGCACAGACTCCTGCCAGCGTGCGGCTGATGAGCGGAAAAACCGACCACATGGAGAAAGCCTTCAACGCCATCAGAATCCTGGCGCCGCTCCGTTGCTGTACGCTGTCAAGTATCGACAGGTTATGACGCACTCTCCCCAGGTCCACCACATATGCGGGTGACGGAGCCAGTTCGAGGATTCTGGGGATATCGACTGAGGTCATGGCAATCAGAAGTGGAAAGATCAACCGGTGTAGGAGGAGTAGAACTCCTTAACGCGCGTCTGATAGTTTCTGGTCTCGCGGGGGAGGCGACCGGGGCTTTTATCCACGTTACCCGGCCCCCAGTTGTAGGCGGCCAGGGCAGATTCGAGATTATTATCGTAGCGGTTCAGCATGTCCCGCAGAAATCGGGTGCCGGCCATAACATTCTGCTCCGGGTCAAAAGAATCGCGAACCCCCAGGGAGCGGGCCGTGGCCGGCATCAGCTGCATCAGCCCCTGGGCCCCCGCATGGGAGACCGCCTGGGGATTGAAGTTGCTTTCAGCCTTGATGACGGCCTTGATCAGGCTTGCCTCGACTCCGTATTTCAGGGAGGCCTTGCTGATAATCGGGTCGAGCCATGCCGTGTTCCGCGTTTCATGAATCTGTTTCGGAGCGGAAACCGGCGGAGGGGGGGCCAGTTCGACTGGCTGTGGCTGTGGCTGTGGCTGCAACTGCGGCTGGGGTGTTGTCGACGACTCTTCCCCCCGGGCAGGCTGTTGAGCAAGGTAAGCCTGTAAGAGCGAGTTCACCGACGATTGCGCCCGGGAAGGGGCCGTAATAGGAGAATCCCCTGCAATCGAAATCGAGGCCTGAAGCATCTGCATGCTCAGCACCTGGGCCGCTTCCCTGGCTTTCTGAAGAGTCGCCACTGGAGTGGTGCCACCCGCCACAGCCTCATCCAGCCTGTCGGAAAAACCGCGGTCATTCCGGGAATTCGTAGACCTGCCGGTCTGTCGAAGGGAGCTCAGGGAGTCAAGCAGCGAAATGTTCTGAATCGGCAGCGACATGGCTTTAGTCCTCAGCGAACGCTAGATGCTTTTTTTTCAGCTTTTCTATAAGCGTTGTCCGTTTCAGATTCAGCAGGAGAGCGGCCTCTTTCTTGTTTCCGCCGGTACGCTGCAGCGCCTGGAGAATCAGCCGGTTTTCAAATGCCTCGACCGCCGAATTGATACAGATTCCCTCTTTCGGAAGATCTATCAGGCCGGCGGCAGCGGGTACTGTTTCCTGTATCGGCTCCGGCAGCTGAACGGCAACCTGAAGCTGCTTTTCCGATCTGCCGGAGAGATATTTTTCAGGCAGGTCATCCGGTGTTATTAATCCGCTGTCTTTAAGAATTACGAGGCGTTCGACCAGGTTTTCCAGTTCGCGGACATTGCCCGGCCACCCGTAATTGCTGAGTATCTGCAGTGACTCGCGGGAGAAGCCTTTGATAGCATGCCGCCGATCGGCATTGAAACGATCGAGGAACGAACTGAGCAGCAGCGAGATATCGTCGCGCCGCTCCCGCAAAGGCGGTATCACTATCGGTATGACCGACAGCCGATAATACAGGTCCTCCCGGAAATCGCGACTTTCGACCATCTCTTCGAGATTTTTATTGGTTGCGGCGATTATCCTGACATCAACTTTCTGGGACTTGGACGAACCGACCGGCTCAATCTCCCTGTTCTGGAGCACACGCAGTAACTTCACCTGCAGGTTGGCCTTCATGTCGCCAATTTCGTCCAGAAAAAGCGTTCCCTTATCGGCAATTTCGAAACGTCCTGCCCGGTTGGCAAAGGCGCCGGTAAACGCACCCTTGATATGCCCGAAGAGTTCACTTTCGAGCAGGTCATCGGGTATGGCAGCACAGTTGACCGGGACGAAATTACGGCCTTTTCGGTCGCTCAACAAGTGCAGCGCCCGCGCTGCAAGTTCCTTGCCGGTCCCCGATTCGCCCTGAATCAGAACCGTCGCGCTCGAATCAGCCACCTTGGTGATGATATCGAACAAGGAATGCATGGCTCTGCTCGTACCGATCATCGTTTCGGCCAGTAGAGAATGACGCCCGGCGCTGCGAGGCGGTTTTTTGACCGATTTCATAGCCTGGCTTTCACGCGCACGCTGCACGAGACTCTCGATTTCATCAAGGTTGAGGGGTTTTGGCAGCGTAAATGTGAAGTCGTCGGCTGCGATACCGTCACCACAGGCTATCAGTACCATCAATGGGTTTATCAGCCGCGCCTGTTCCTTGAAATGGGGAGCACGCACGCCCAGAAAGCTGGCATCGGCAACTACGATATCCACATCGTGTTGCCGGACGGTGTCAAAAAATGGAACCGATGGATCATCGACGATGACCTCATAGCCTCGATATGTCAAAAATGCTGATACAAGATCTCGGCTTTTGGTATCACCGTCTACGACGTATATGCTCCCGTTTTTGCTCATATCGCCCTGTTCCGGTTCAGCGTTATCTCATTTTCTGCCCTGATAATACCTCTATTTTTCAAAAAGTCAATAAAATGACTTTGCTCACTATATTTTTCCGGCGGCACAGCAAGAAACGACATGTGTGTCGATTTGTTGTTTTTTTAATGTGGGCGGTGTCTTGCCGCTTGATATTGAGCCGGCATGCGTGGTAAACAAGATATTCAAATTTATCTGGATTACTGTTGCCGCACGCCTCTTCACGCAAGGAGACAGCACGCTATGTTCAACGTTCCCGCAGTGCACAAGTCGGGCGAAAGCCACCACGAGCAAGTCAAGCTGGTCAGTTTTACCCTTGATCAGGAGGAATTTTGCGTAGATGTCCTCAAGGTGCGCGAAATCATTCACGTGCCGCTCGTAACGCGGGTACCCAACACACCTCCTCACCTGGAAGGGGTGATCAATCTTCGCGGCAAGGTCATTCCGGTCATATCGCTCCGGAAAAAATTCGGGCTGCAGAATGTGGAAAAGGACAAACAGACCAGAATCATGGTCATGGAAATGGGAAGTGAACTGATGGGATTCATCGTCGATGCAGTTTCGGAGGTCATCCGGGTTTCCACCGATGAAATCCAGCCGTCGCCAGCCAAAATGTCGGGGGACATTGACCAGGAGTGTATTGCCGGGGTAATCAACCAGTCAGATAGACTGCTGGTACTGTTAAACCTTGAAATGATGTTGGATCACGATGAGAGAAAAATTCTCATCGGCATGTAGGTACTGTGAAGAGCAGAATTAATTTTAGCCCGGGAGTTGGCCGCCATGCCGCCAATTGACAGCGCAGACCAGGAACTGCTGGAAGGCTTTCTTGCCGAGACGATGGAGCTTCTCGACAAGCTCGATGAAGATCTGGTCGCGCTTGAAAAAGCTTCCGACGACGCAGAACTCTTGAATCGGATATTCCGCTCAATTCACACGATCAAGGGTGCTTCCAGCTTCCTCGGCTTTGATCTGCTGGTCAAAGTTGCACACACAACCGAAGACGTCCTGAACCGTCTCCGAAAACTCGAGCTGACGCTGACGCCTGAAATCATGGATGCCGTGCTGGAGGCCACTGACCTGGTCAAATTACTGGTGAGCGACATCAAGGCAGGCGACATCCAGGAACGTGAAACGGGGGATACTATTTCTCGACTGCTCCCCTTTCTGACCGAAACAGATTCCACACCCCGCAAGGAACCTTCCACGCAACCGCAACAATCGGCACCGATACCTGTCACGGCTCCTCTTTCGCCGCAGCCCCCCGATGCGATGATGGTGGCACTAGCGCAACCTTCCTCCGAAGGCATTCCCCGTTCGGTTACCCCGCACCCCAAAGTTCTGGAGGGAAGGGGGGAAGAACTGTATGACAACACTACCGTACGGGTTGATGTAACAAGGCTTGACGACCTGCTGGACCAGGTGGGAGAACTGGTGCTGGAGCGTAACCGTATGATCCAGCTCAATCAGGATCTCTCGCAGGGGGACATTAATCAGGCCGGTTTTCAGGATGAATTCGGCAAGCTTACCAAACGCATCAGTTTTGTGACCTCGGAACTGCAGATGCAGGTACTTAAGATGCGGATGATACCGGTTGAAAAGGTCTTCCGAAAGTTTCCCCGCATAGTGCGCAATGTGGCCCGTGACCTGGCTAAAGAGGTCGATCTTCGGATCATGGGTGAGGAGACCGAACTGGATCGCTCCATCATTGATGAAATTGGCGACCCGCTGATTCATCTCATCCGAAACGCCCTTGACCATGGCCTTGAAACTCCGCAGGAACGCCTGGATGCTGGAAAACAGCCGGCCGGGTCTCTGATTCTTTCAGCAGGGCATGAAGGAAATCATATTGTCATCAGTATCAAGGACGACGGTCGCGGCATCGACTGTGACCGGGTCGGTCGCAAGGCAGTGGAAAAGGGGCTGTTGACCGACGATCAGCTGGCATCCATGAGCCAGAATGAGATATTAGACCTGATTCTGCTCCCCGGCTTCTCCACCAAGGAAAAAGTCAGCGATTTGTCCGGTCGCGGCGTCGGTATGGACGTTGTTAAAACCAACATTAAGAAATTGAACGGTATCATTGAAATACGGAGCGAACGGGGTCAAGGCTCCGAATTCCTCCTGAGGCTGCCGCTGACGCTGGCAATTATCCAGTCGCTGGTGGTGGAGGTCGGTCGTGAAGTCTATCTTGTGCCGCTGACGTCGGTTCTCGAAACCTTTCGAGTGGAACCGCGCAGTTTCCATCAGATCGGTGGCCAGGAGGTACTTAAAATGCGCGATTCGGTGCTGCCGCTGATACGAATGCAGCGCGTTTTCAGCATTGAACAGGAAGGCAAGGCCGAGGAGTTCTGTTACGTTGTTGTGGTAGGTGCGGCAGACAAGCGCATCGGGCTGGTAGTCAACCGCCTGATCGGCCAGCAGGAGGTCGCCATAAAGTCACTCGGTCCCTATCTGACAGACGTCCCCGGAATAGCGGGCTCTACTATTCTGGGTGACGGGCGGGTGGCATTGATTGTCGACCCGGCAGGAATGGCTGCCAGAAATGATTAATTTTGACCCGCAATCGGGGGCCGCCGGCAGCACGGGAGCGGACGCGGCCATCAGCGATACTGATTTCGAACAGATCCGCGATTTTATTTACAACATCTGTGGGATGTATTTCCACATCTCGAAAAAGTATTTCCTGAAAAGCAGGCTGATTCGCAGGATGGAGGCAGTTAACTGCTTCTCGTACCAGGAATATTTTCAGATACTGAAATCGTCACGGGGGGCGGCGGAATTAACGTACCTGATGGACGAAATAACCACGAACGAAACCTATTTTTTCCGTAACGTTCCACAGTTGTCAGCCCTGGAAACCAAGCTGCTCCCCGAAATTGTTGAAATAAAAAACAAGATGGGGTTTCGGAAATTGAGGATCTGGAGTGCAGCCTCATCTTCAGGGGAAGAAGCCTACACTCTCGCCATGGTTCTGCTCGAAAAGCGGACGACACTGCTCAAAGACTGGATCATAGAAATCGTCGGCACTGATATCAACGAGACTGTCATCTCTCAGGCCAAGGAGGGGTTTTACTCGTCCTATTCAGTCCGCAATATCCCAGATAACTTCCGGCGCAAATACATTCGCGAGGAAAACGGTTCCTTCATCCTCTCTCCGGAAGTCAAGAAATTCGTTTCGTTCAGCAAACTCAATCTCTACGACGATTCAAAAATGATTTTCATGAAGAGTTTTGATTTTATTTTCTGTGCGAATGTGCTGATCTATTTCGACCTGGCTTCCAAATCAAAGGTTGTACAGCATTTCTATAACAATCTGCAGCCGTACGGCTATTTTTTTGTCGGCCAATCGGAATCGCTCCACGGAGTCAACGACAAGTTCAAGACCGTTCACTTCCCCGGCGGCTTCTGCTACCGGAAGTAGCACGAGAGGCAATCTTTCATGAGTAAGGAACAGATGATCGAACGAGCTGCGGCCCTGGTGGGTGATGTTGATGACCTCCCCACCATTCCCACCGTCGCGTCACAAATCATTCATCTACTGGATGACCCTGACGTCAGCGTGGAGGTTGTAACCGACCTGATGCTGACCGACCAGGTTATGACCGCCCGCATCCTGAAACTGATCAATTCACCGATTTACCGGCCATCACAGGAAATTACCTCACTGAAACGCGCACTGCTCTACCTGGGCCTGCGGCATATACGTGAGCTGGCGTTGACCACATCGGTGATTAACGCCTTCGATTCCGATGACGGCGTCCTCGGCTTGAGTCCGTTCTGGGAGCATGCGTTCGGCGTCGGTATGGTTTCCCGGATTATCGCAAAAAAGGTCGGCTATCTGGACGAAGAAACAGCTTACATAGCTGGCATCATCCATGATCTTGGCGAAGTATTTCTCAGCAACTTTCTCCAGGGGCCATTCGAGGAGGTGCTGAAACGGGTAGAGGGACAGCCGGTTAATTTTGCTGAAGCGGAGCTGCAGGTGCTGGGAACAACGCACTGTGAAATAGGCTTATGCATGGCCCGTGCATGGAACTTTCCTGCGGTGTACTGCGAGGTCATCTCATGCCACCACAGTGCCGGCGAAGCCGAAATCAATCCGCTCCTGACAGCAATCGTCAATCTGGCGGATCTGTTCTGTTCCGTACGCGGCCTCAATTACGGCGGGCGTGAATGGATCAGCTTCAATCTTAACGAAGAGGAGGCCTGGAAAATACTGAAACACGAGTCTCCGAAACTGGCCGAAATGGATGTGGAGCGTTTCTGTTACGAACTGGATGATGCCATTCCCGGCGTAAGAGACCTGGTTTCCTCAGTATTTGATAAAAGGGTTCCGTCATGACAGTTCGCACTAACGGAAAAATCAAGGTACTGATCGTTGACGACTCGTCGCTGATCCGGATGGCGATTCGTGGCATTCTTTCGAAGGACCCCGCTTTTGAAGTTGTCGGATCGGCAATTGACGGCCTTGAAGGTGTGGAAAAAGCCATTGCACTCAAGCCGGACCTTATCACGCTGGATATTGAGATGCCACGACTTGATGGAATCTCAGCTTTGAAGCAGATTATGGAGAAGGCACCGACCAAGGTAATAATAATCACATCGCAGAGCAGGGAAGACGCACGTCTAACCTTTGAAGGGCTGGATGCCGGCGCCGTCGATTACATTCTCAAAGCAAAAGTTGACGCCAAAGATGCCCAGGAGGCATTCCGCGAAGAATTACTGCGCAAGGCCAAGGAAACGAAGGTTTCGCACCTTGTACACCCTGCACCTGTAACCCATCACGGAGTTTCAGGATCAGCAGTTCATCCGGCCAGAACGACTCCGGAGTTCCAGCATGGCACTCATTCCGAACAGGGCGGCAAAAAAATAAATTTTGTCTGTATCGGGGCCTCCACCGGCGGCCCGGTGGCACTCCAGGAGTTGCTGACCCGTATTCCGGCGACCTTCAACGGCGGGATCATCGTCGGGATCCATATGCCGCGGGCGTTTATCGGGCCGTATGCAGAACGACTCAATGCCAAATGCGCACTGACCGTGCGTGAAGCGGTGGATGGCGACGTCCTGCAGCCCGGCCAGGTACTGATCGCTCCGGGCGGCATGCACACTTCGGTGGTTCGTCACGGCACACAACTAGTTGTTAAGACGCAGGCAACCGGCAACTTCCCCAATCACGTCTACATTCCCTCCATCGACGTTTTGCTCTCCAGCATGGTTGAGGCAACCAACGGGGCGCTGCTCGGAGTTATTCTGACCGGCATGGGTAACGACGGCTTCAAAGGGATGCAACTGCTGAAACAGCGCGGAGGCTCAACGATTGTGCAGGACGAAGCCACATCGACAATTTACGGCATGCCCAAAGCATGCGTTATCGGAGGAGTTGCGGATATGGTACTGCCAATTGAAAAAATCGGCGCCGAGATAGGAAAATTCTGTCCGTAACATTCAATATGCGGAGCAGCACCCATCTTGGCTGCACTGATTCATCAGCGCAAGCAGGCCATACTACCGTGAGACATTAGCAGCTCTGCTCATCCGGTGTCGGCCGGAGAGTTCCCCATGGTCAGAGTAAAAATCTGCGGCATAACATCTCTTGAAGACGCCCTGCTGGCGATTAACGCCGGTGCCGATGCTCTCGGCTTCGTCTTTTTTGAAGAATCCTCTCGCTTCATCACGCCAGACAACGCCGCCGCTGTCATCAGACGACTACCCCCCTTCGTACAGACGGTCGGCCTGTTCGTCAACGAAGAACTGGCTTCTGTCAACATGATAGCTGGCCAGTGCGGACTGGATCTGGTGCAGCTCCACGGCGAGGAATCACCCGAATACTGCATGGGTATCAACCGTAGAGTAATTAAGGCGTTTCGGGTCAAAGACTCTTCCGTTTTGGACGAACTGCCACGATACGATGTCGCCGGCTATCTGCTGGATACATGGTCACCTGTGGCACACGGCGGTACCGGGACGACATTCAACTGGGAAATCGCCGCCCGGGCGGCCTCCCAACGACCGATTATTCTTGCAGGAGGACTGACTCCGGAAAATGTCGGCGATGCCATTCGGCAGGTTCGCCCTTATGCTGTCGATGTTTCGAGCGGTGTTGAAAGTGCTCCCGGAAAAAAAGATGTGTTGAAAGTGACTTCGTTTTGCCGGAGTGCAAAGGGGCCACGTGAAGAGTAAAGCGGAGAAGAAAGCATATTACGACGCCCTTGCGACAACGCGCTGGAAGTGGCGTGCGCGCAACAGGTATTATTACGAAAAACTTGAGAGCCTGCTGACGGCGTTGATCCCTCGCGGAAAAAAAGTGGTTGAAGTCGGTTGTGGTACCGGTGAGTTACTGGCGGCGGTCAAACCTGATATCGGCATTGGAGTTGATTTCAGTGAAACGATGGTTTCTCTGGCCTGTTCACGGTTTCCTTCACTGAATTTTGTTTGTGAAGATGCTGAGAACCTGAGTAAGCGCGAGCCTTTCGACTATGTTATCATGTCAGATTTGGTCGGTGAGTTGACAGACGTCTGGCAGGCATTCGGAGAACTGCACAAGGTGACCGATTCCAGGTCACGGGTGGTCATAACCTATTACAATTATCTGTGGCAGCCGATTGTGAGACTGGCTGAGAAAATCGGCTTGAAGATGCCACAGGACTACCAGAACTGGCTCTCGCTTGATGACATCGAACAGGTTCTCTACCTTAACGGCTATGAGGTGATAAAAAAAGGGGGGCACATCCTTGTGCCACTCAGGATACCGATTGTCTCTGACATGCTCAACAGTTGTGCAGCGCTTATGCCCTTCCTGAGGAAGCTGTGTCTCATACACTACCTGGTAGCAAGAGAGATTCCGGTGAGCTGCCGTCAACAGGAAGTTCTTCTTAAAGTTTCAGTGATCATCCCATCCCGTAACGAAAGAGGCAATATCCAAAGCGCTGTGGAGCGGGTGCCTGAAATGGGTGCGGGCACCCAATTAATTTTTGTTGACGGTGAATCGAGCGATGGCACCGTTGAAAAAATAGAGGAGATGATCTGTACGTATAAGGGGATTAAAAACATCTCCCTTATACATCAGACAGCTCCGCTGTCAACCCTCGCGGAGTACGGGCGTAACGCTCTCACGCCGCCGAACAAAATGCTCAAGCTTGGCAAAGGCGATGCGGTACGTAAGGGATTCGAGGCTGCCACCGGCGATGTTTTAATGATTCTTGATTCAGATCTTACCGTCCCGCCTGAGGATCTGCCGAAGTTCTACGACGCTATTGCGAGCGGTAAAGGAGAGTTCATCAACGGCACCCGCCTGGTCTACCAAATGGAAAAACAGGCGATGCGGACGCTGAATCTCCTTGGCAACAAATTTTTCAGTCTGGTCTTTACCTGGCTGCTTGACCAGCCGATCAAGGACACTCTCTGCGGAACCAAAGTAATTTTGAAGCGCGATTACGAGAACATCAAGGCAAACCGAAATTACTTCGGGGATTTTGACCCGTTTGGAGATTTCGATCTGCTGTTTGGTGCCGCCCGGCAGAATCTGAAAATTGTTGAAGTCCCGATCAGGTATCGCATGAGAACTTACGGTGACATCAAAATAGAACGTTTCAAACATGGGCTGATCCTGCTGAAAATGAGCCTGGTCGGTATCAAAAAGCTGAAACTGCTCAGCTGAATACACTGACGCTTCGCAGACAAAATTTCTTCAGCAACGCTACGATAGCAGATTCTGTAACGATCCGGAGCCGTGAACACCGGCAGAAATATACATTTGCAATACAGACTACATCTGAAAAGTAACTTTGTAGTGCTGGCAGGAGAAGTTCTTCTTACCCTGTGTCCAAGTGATGTACTCCACCAGGATGATACATGAAGCTGCTTGATTTTCTAATATTGCCAGACGTACGAAATGTCACAGATCTTGATGACGTATCAACCACGCTGTTGCATTCCAGAATAATCCGGAAAAAACCATTTTTGGAAAAACAATACAGGGCCTTCTACAATATCTTCAGCAGGTCAATTGATTGCACAGACAAAGAAACATTATTCGTTGAACTTGGCAGCGGCGGGGGGTTTCTTAAAGAGGTTATTCCAACAGTAGTAACTTCGGATGTTGTAGACATTCCCACTGTTGACAAACACTTCTCAGCATTGGATATGCCATTTGAAGACAATACGGTGGACAGGTTTTTCATGATCGACGTATTGCACCATATAAGTGATCCGGCACAATTTTTTCAAGAACTGGACAGATGTCTAAAAATCGGCGGAAAAACAATTATGATAGAACCTGCCAATACGCTCTGGAGCCGGTTTATCTACAAAAATTTTCATCATGAGCCTTTTGATCAAACAACCGGATGGGAACTGAATGGTAAGGGACCGCTCTCGTCAGCAAACGGTGCAATACCCTGGATCATATTTTATCGAGACAGAAAAAGGTTCGAACTTGATTTTCAGTCACTAAAAGTCCTCAAACTGACTCCTCATACTCCCTTTGGTTATTTATTAAGCGGCGGGGTCTCCATGAGACAGCTACTACCGTCTTTTGCATACGGAGTGGTGAGAGGTCTGGAATGGGCGCTATCACCTCTAAACAGATTTATCGGCATGTTTATAACAATTGAAATCGGAAAACAGATGAAGGATTGTCAAAATGAAGAATGCTGAAGTGCCAAACCAGGGATCCTCTGATAACCGTTTACGAAATGAGATCGGCCACGGCAGAGTGATCGCTGAAAACGCAGGAGAAATATGGCACTGGGGATCACCTGCTGGAAAACGGCGATGGTCAAGACGTGTAGAAATGCTTACAAGTCATATAAGCCCTGGTATGAGCGTACTAGAATTGGGGTGTGGCACCGGGTATTACACCCGTGAACTGGAAAAGACCGGAGCTCTGATTACGGCCATCGACATATCACCAGATTTGCTGAACATTGCATCGTCAACAATTTCCTCACATAATGTCACCTTCAGGGTTAACAATGCCTATGCCATGGATTTTGATAATGAACTATTTGATACCGTTATCGGCATATCCGTTCTCCATCATCTGGACATCGAAAAAGCGCTCAGTGAAGTTTATCGGGTAGTTAAGACGGGGGGAATTGTCAAATTCTCTGAACCCAATATGCTGAACCCGCAGATAGCTCTGGAGCGGAATGTTCCAGCTCTAAGAAAAATGATGCACAATTCGCCGGACGAAACAGCTTTTTTCAAATGGGAGATTCGAAATCTGCTGCTGAAGGCCGGCTTTAAGAAAGTTTCGGTAACCCCCTTCGATTTTCTGCACCCGGCAGTACCGGCACCACTGGTACCGTTTGTGGCGCGCCTGACGGAGAGCCTTGAGCAGATTCCCGTGCTGCAGGAGATTGCCGGTTCCCTTTACATTCAGGCGAAAAAGTAGTTAAGCCATGAGAACACCTGAGTTTTTGAAATCTCCGACCGTTATCGTACTGCTCCTTACCCTGATCAGCAGCTGGTGGTTCGGTCTGTTTACGACCATCCCCTCCCGCTGGGATGCCGTTCCTACCTACGACGCGGTCTTTTTTATCAAACTTGCGGAAAATATTGCCAGATACCAGGAGTTGGGGTGGATCGCCTATCATGAACCCTTCTTTTATCCGTTGCTGATTGCTTTGGTGTCATTATGTACCGGGGACCTCTTTTTTTCCGCAGTTATCATATCTAAAGTATCAGCTGTACTGCTCCCTGCAGCCGTGTACCTTTCAGCCAGAAGCCTTTTTACAATGAGGGTAGGTCTTTGTGCAGCTTTTCTGACACTGTTTTTTCCGCACATCAGGACCATATCAGGTTCTGCCCAGTCAGAGGCACTATATGTACTGCTGATAACCTGCTCGGTTGCCCTGCTCTGGAAGGCGTGGCGCCAACAATCCGTTCTGAGCGGGGTATACGCCGGCCTGTTATTCTCGGCTGCATATCTGACACGTTCTGAAGCTTTATTCATTTTGCTGTTTCAAGTCGCTTTTCTAGGTATCTTCTGTCGAAAGGTTGGAGAAAACCGGAATTTTGTAAGGGCTGGCGGGTCAGTGCTGATTGCATTTTCAATAGTGTGCGCCCCCTATGTCGGCTACCTCACCGCTCATTACGGTTCAGTGACAGTCGGAACGAAAACAAGCGGAATATATTTCTGGGTGCGGGACAAATGCTTTCATGACCCTGACCCGGAGCGCACCGAATGGGGACTATCTCCGGGTGGAGAACTGAATCTGATATCCATGAAGTCCAGCGACCTGATGGCGTACTGGAGGAAGGATCTTCCTCGAAGTGTTAAGGTATATTTCGAGAACTTCGTATCCCAGTTACCGGGGCGAATTCCAAATGATGGTGCAATCCAGCATTACCCACAGGTTTTTCCACTATACTTGGCGGTTCCATTTCTGGCCGGACTTGTCTTGCAATATAGAAGGCGAGAGGCCTTCTCCTCGGTGGGTTATCTTCTCTCGGCGTTTCTGCTGCTATTCATCTATCCGTTGCTGACAGGTGGCTGGTGGCGCTATTTGGTGAATCTTCTACCATTTTTTCTGATTCTGGCGGCAAAATCTTTCGATACGCTTTCTGCAGAATACTTGAGTGAGAACAAAGCCCGGGGTCTGTTAGTTATTGCTGTGACAGTCGTATCTCTCTATCACGTCTGGATAGTTTCCTGGCAGCCCCCCCCCCAGAAAGTCGTCACATATACCAATGAAAAAGCGTCAGTGTCAGAGGAGATAAAAAAGGCAGGGGCATGGGTGCGGAGTATGATTCCAACGGATGCCACATATATGGCGCAATGGACGAGGCTCCCCTATTATCTTCAGGGCAGGTGGATAGCAATGCCTGATGCTGATTTTGGTGATGTACTCCGCTACGCCATTCGAAACCGCACCGAATATATGCTGATAGAGTCGGGTGATGCCGGAGGGGTTGCCCGTCTGGCAAATGCAGGTATCCCCGGCATCTCATGTGTGGGGACATATTCAAGTGCTGTCGTGAATTATAACTGCACACTGCTGCGTCTGTCACGGTGATAGCTTACAACGTAAACATGAGGTGATTTGGTGAAACTACCCGATAAAAGAGGCCACTTCGGCCAATACGGTGGCCGTTACGTTCCCGAAACACTCATGCCGGCGCTATTGGAACTTGAAAAAGCCTACCTGCATTATCGTAATGACAGGGAATTCAAGCAGGAATATGCCTACTATTTACGCCAGTATGTCGGTCGCCCCAATCCGCTCTATTTTGCCGAGAAACTAACCGGAAAACTGGGCGGAGCGAAGATTTACCTGAAACGTGAGGACTTAAACCATACCGGCGCTCACAAGGTTAACAACACTATCGGACAGGGACTTCTGGCGCGGCGCATGGGTAAGAAGCGGGTGATTGCCGAAACCGGCGCCGGCATGCACGGTGTGGCGACCGCCACCATTGCGGCACTGTTCGGAATGCAGTGCGAAGTGTTCATGGGCGAAGAGGATACCCGCCGTCAGGCTCAGAACGTCTTTCGCATGAAACTGCTGGGAGCCACCGTGACGCCGGTCACCGCCGGAACCGCCACTCTCAAGGACGCCATGAACGAGGCCATGCGCAACTGGGTCACCACCATTCATGAAACCTTTTATGTCATCGGTACCGTGGCCGGCCCGCACCCCTACCCGATGATGGTACGCGACTTTCAATCGGTAATCGGTACCGAAGTTAAGCGGCAACATAAAAAAGCTGAAGGGCGTCTGCCCGATTATCTGCTGGCATGTGTGGGCGGCGGAAGCAACGCACTGGGACTGTTTTACCCGTTCCTGAACAACCGCTCGGTACGCCTGATCGGCGTAGAGGCTTCCGGCTACGGCATCGAGTCCGGCAGGCACGCCGCACCGCTCTGTGCGGGAACTCCCGGTATTCTGCACGGCAACAAAACCTACCTGCTGCAGGATGAACATGGCCAGATCACCCATGCCCATTCGATCTCGGCAGGTCTCGACTATCCTGGTGTCGGACCGGAACATGCCTGGCTGAAGGACAGCGGCCGGGCAGAATACGTTTCGATCACTGACGAAGAGGCGTTAGAAGGGTTCAGCACGCTTACCCGCGAGGAGGGGATCATCCCGGCGCTGGAGTCGTCCCATGCCATTGCTTATGCGATGAAACTGGCGCCGAAACTTGACAGGGACAAAACAATTGTGGTCTGCCTGTCGGGACGTGGCGACAAGGACATGCATACTGTGGCCGATGCCTTGAGAGTATCGTTGTAGCTGCTAACCACCGGATGTAACGGTGTCACGAAAGGAGAGATCATGCTGCTCAATTTTGTTCTGGAATACTGGAAATACCTGGCTCTGCTGATTCCGGCCGCCGTGCTGGTGTACGAATCGGTAGTGGTTGTCGGCGGTAATGAAATCGCCCTGATCGAGCGTCGCTGGTTCGGCAGCAAGATGCCCCAGGGGCGGGTGGTGGCTCTCGGCAATGAAGTCGGCATCCAGGCCCGTACTCTCGGCCCTGGTCTGCATTTCCTGATTCCCTTTATCTACAAGGCGATCAAAAGCGAATTCACCGAAATACTGGAAAATGAAATCGGCCTGATCGAGTCGGTAGACGGCTCATCAATCCCGGCAGGGAGGATCTTTGCTGCCGTAGTAGCCGGGCACAATTCATTCCAGGACGGTGAGGCATTTATCAAAAACGGTGGCCAGAAGGGGCCACAGATTGAGGTGCTGCCACCGGGTAAATACCGCATCAACCCTTATCTGTTCAGGCTGACCAAGGGCAATGTCACCGAAATCAAGGATTTTGAAATCGGCATCGTCGAATCGGTTGACGGCGCCGCCATTCCCGAAGGGAAAATTTTTGCCCAGGCGGTGGAGGGGCACTCCTCGTTCCAGAACGGCGATGCTTTCATCAATAACGGAGGCCAGAAGGGGCCGCAGATTGAAATCATTCCACCCGGCAACTACCGCATCAACCCTTATCTGTTCAAGGTCACCAAAGGTGCCGCCACCAAAATCAGCGAAGGCGAAATCGGCCTGGTGGAATCGGCTGACGGCGCTGCCATTCCGGCCGGGCGTATCTTCGCCACCGTGGTGCCGGGGCACAACGCCTTCCAGTCTGGCCAGGACTTTATCAAAAACGGGGGGCAAAAGGGGCCGCAAACCGAGATACTTCCGCCGGGCGTCTACCGAATCCACCCGAACGTCTTCAAAATCACTAAGGCCGCCGCCATTGTCATTGCAAAGGGAGAGGTCGGTATGGTGACCGCTCAGGACGGCGCCCCGATCCCCATGGGACGACTGCTGGCCCAGAGTGTACCGGGACACTCGAATTATGAGAATGGCGAGGCATTCCTGAAAAACAGCGGCCAGAAGGGACCTCAGATAGATGTGCTGCTCCCCGGTACGTATCGTATCAATTTGAATCTGTTCCAGGTACAGGTTGCCCCGGCCGTGGTCATCGAAGCCAACAAGATCGGCCTGGTCACAGCATTGGACGGTATTCCGCTGCCGGAACGGGAATATGTCGCCAGCCCGATCACCGGTCACAATGATTATCAGGACGGCTCAGCCTTTCTGACCAAGCAGGGTCAGCGTGGTCCGCAGCTTGATGTCCTGCGCCCCGGTACCTATTACATCAACCCGTTCATGTTCAGCGTCGCCGTCGACGATGTGGCCGTCATCGAACGCGGCCAGGTCGGCGTCATAGTCTCCAACGTCGGGGAGGATCCGACCGAAGAGATGAAAAAACGCCTGGGTTCATCCCAGACCGGCGCTTCCGAGGAGGAAGGGAAAGAGAAATATGTCGTGCCCAAGGGGTTCCGCGGTATTCAGGAAGAGGTGGCCGGACCGGGACGCTACTATCTCAACCGCCGCGCCTTCATGGCTTACGTCATCGACACCACCAACATCACCATCGACTGGGACGACCAGGAGGATACCCGCTTTGACCAGCTGACGGTTATCTCCAAAGACGGCTTCCCGATTCAGGTATCGGTCAAGGTAGTCATCCGCGTCCGCCCGGATCAGGCCCCCTACATGGTTGCCAAAGTAGGCTCCATCGACAACCTGATCCAGCATGTCATCCACCCGATGATCGATTCATCCTTCCGCAATCAGGCCTCCACCGCTTCGGCCATGAATTTCCTGCAGAGCCGTTCTGAAGAGCAGGCCAAAGCGGAATCGCGCGCCCGGACCGACCTTGAAAAGTACCATGTGGAGTGCGTTTCGGTGTTGATCTGCCAGATCAAGCTCCCCGAAGACTTGATGCAGACCCAGACCAAACGGATCATCGCCGAGCAGCAGCAGGAGATGTACAAGATGGAGCAGCGCTCCCAGGCCGAGCGTACAGAAATGGAGAAGATGCGCGCCACCGCCGACCAGCAGCCGACACTGGTGGCCTCAGAAATCGCCGTGAAAGTGGCCACCCAGAAGAAGACCGAGATGATCACGCTGGCCGAAGGAAACGCCGAAGCCAAAGCGCTGGAAGGGGCTGGCGAAGGAAAGCGTCTGAAGGCGATCGGCGACGGCGAAGCTTCGAAAATCGCCGCCATCGGTGATGCCACCGCCCAGGCTTACAGCAAACAACAGGAAGCCATCGGCGAGGAGGCTATCAAGCAGATCAAGATTGTGGAGTTGATCGCCACGGCTATCCAGAACGGCCAGATCAAAATTGTTCCGGACGTGCTGGTAACCGGCGGCGGCACAGCCGGTGACGGCTTGATGGGGCAGTTGACCAGGCTGCTGCCGGGTGTCGATATTCCTTCACTTCTTAGTAAATCTGGTGGAATGCCGGCCGGCCCGAAGGCGCAAATGAAATCTCCGGCGGAGTAGAAACACCCCCATCAGTCAGAATTTTTTTAACTGTCATTTTAACTCCTTAAGCCTCGCTAAAGCCCGATAAAATCGGGCTTTTTTTATTGACCCGCCGTATCTGTTTCGACTATATGTAAACTCGTTTTATATTCAATGAAGGAGGCAAACCATGCATCTTGTTGACCAGATCAAGGAAAAAGCCAGGAAAAATCTGCAGACGGTGGTGTTACCGGAAAGTTACGATGAACGGATGCTGTACGCCGCGGAAAAGATTATTGCGCAGGGCCTTGCGAAAATAGTCATCCTGGGTGACCCGGCCGCAATACAGGCCGAAGCCACTGCCAAAGGTATTAACCTTTCAGGCGTTGAACTGCTTGCTCCTGCCGCATCCCCCAAGCTGGATCAGTATGTGACCGATCTTGTCGAACTGCGAAAGAGCAAGGGTCTCACACCCGACGAGGCCAGAAAACTACTGACGGCCGACGACAACCTCTACTACGCCGGCATGATGGTCAGAAATGGCGATGCCGGTGGAGAAGTTGCCGGCGCCACCGGCACAACTGGCAATGTACTCAAAGCTGCATTCCAGACCGTTGGCCCTGCCACGGGGATAAAGACTGTCTCCTCGTTTTTCCTGATGGTCACCAAAACTCCCACATTTGGTGAGAACGGTATCGTTCTCTTCGCCGACTGCGCAGTCAACCCTAATCCGGATGCCCAGGCACTGGCCGAGATTGCTGTTGCCACTGCTGGCAACTGCAAAGCGTTCCTCGATGTCGATGCCCGTGTCGCCATGCTCTCGTTCTCTACCAAGGGAAGCGCCAGCCACGCTGACTGTGACAAAGTGCTTAAGGCCCTCGAGATCGCCAAACAGATCAAACCGGATATGCAAATCGACGGTGAGTTGCAGGCCGATGCTGCCCTGCTCCCCAACGTCGGCAGCAAAAAAGCACCCGGCAGCAGCGTCGCCGGCAAGGCCAACGTCCTGATCTTCCCCGATCTCGATGCCGGAAACATCGCCTACAAGCTGGTCGAGCGCGTTGCTGGTGCCGAAGCGGTCGGACCGATCATTCAGGGTCTGGCAAAACCAGTCAATGATCTCTCGCGTGGCTGTTCGGTTGACGATATAGTCAACGTAACCGCCATCACGGCGGTACAGGCGGCGCAGGGTTGATGAATTGCGGTACACCTTTGATGTTTCATGAATGATTCCTGGCTGGAAATTTCCTGTGATGTTCCTGTCGAGCTTGCCGATCTTGTAGCGGCATTCCTGACGGAGCTCACAGGAATCGGCGTCTGCGAGGATAACCGCACCGTGGACGCCTTCGCACCCGGTGAAATTCCTCACATGACCTGGACATCAATCAAGGCCTATCTGCCGGCGGATGAAGACCCCGCCCCAAAGATGGCCCGGCTTGAAGAATATCTGAGCGAAGTGGGTGCCGGACGGCAGCTTGCCAGGCCGACGATTGCAACGATACGCACGGAAGAGTGGAGCACAAGCTGGAAGGTGAACTTTAAACCGCTGCGTATTGGCAGCCGCCTGCTGGTTGTCCCGACCTGGGAAGAAGAGGCGGCACTGCCGGGTGACGTGGTACTGCGCATTGACCCTGGCATGGCCTTTGGAACCGGAGGGCATGAAACCACCAGACTCTGCCTGGAACTGCTTGAGCAGATCATGGCCAACAACTCCTTCAGTACTGCCCCATCACTGCTCGACCTGGGAACCGGCTCCGGCATCCTGTCAATGGCAGCCAGCCTACTGGGCGCCGGACGTGTCGTAGCCCTCGACATCGACCCGGAAGCGATCCTCGTGGCCCAGGAGAACCTGCTCCTGAACGGGCTTGCCGAAAAGATAGAAACCGGAACGACTCCGCTCGAAGCGCTCAACGAAAATTTTGACATCATCCTGGCAAACATCCTGGCTGAAGAACTGGTCAGATTATCCCCTGCACTGTCAGACAGGCTTAACCCCGGTGGCTACCTGATCCTGTCAGGGATACTGACCGATAAGGAACCGCTGGTGCTGGACGGCTTCAAACCACACCCTCTGAACCATGCCGGTACCTCCCGCGACGGCGAATGGTCAGCACTGACCTACCGAAAACCGGCACTTTCATGACTCTCCGGCGTTTCATGGTGGGCTCAGTTGTGGTTTGCAACGCTACCACCACCATTGAAGGAGATCTTTTCAATCATATCATCCGGGTACTCCGCCTTGGTAAAGGAGAGAAAATTCAGCTTGTTGACGGGAACGGAACCACTCACACCGGGATCATTGACCGGATTTCAGTACACTCGCTTGACGTGTCAATTGTCTCAACTGAAGTTGTCTCCACAGAAAATCAGGGAGCACCACGCATAACCGTCTGTCAGGCGCTCCCCAAGGGAGACAAGATCGACCTCGTATTGCAGAAGGGAACCGAACTGGGGGCGCATGATTTCAGATTGTTCTGCGGCCAGCGATCGGTCGCCAGATTGCCGGCAGATCGGCAGCAGAATAAGCTCGATCGCTGGAACCGCATCACCTCCGAAGCCGCACGGCAATGCGGCAGACACGATGTGCCGACAGTAACGTGGTCACCGGATGCACAACATGCGGCGTATGACTCCGGCAACGCGCTTCGTCTCATTCTTTGGGAATGCGAGCGGGAGCTCACTCTAAAAACCGCACTGTCGACAGCGACCACACCCTCGTCGGTAATTGTTGCGGTTGGTCCCGAGGGTGGTTTTTCTTGCGAAGAGGTGGAATGCTTTCATGGTTGCGGTTTCATGCCGGTTTCGCTCGGATCCAGAATTCTGCGCACCGAAACAGCCGCTCTTGCTATTCTGGCAATAATGCAGTATATGTGGGACGGGTTGTGAATGCACCTCTACCAAGGAGACGCTCATGAAATGCCCCAAGTGTGGTTACAACAGTTTTGAATCCTATGATGTCTGTAAAAAATGCTCCGGTGATCTGAGCGCGTATAAGCAGACCTACGGCATAACACCGGTTGTGCTGTCGCTTGCGGCACGTGAAAAACTTGCCGAGGATCTGCGTTCCACAAGCGAGTATGCGGAACAGTCATCTGATGTCGGCGAACCCCATGATGACATGTTTGCATTCGACCTTCCCGAAGAACCTGCCACAGAAGTTCCGCGAAGCAGTGATCCTTTCAAGAGCGATGACCCCTTCAATTTCGACGACGATCCGATGGATATTGAACAGACACAGACCACGACTACGACCGTAGTTGCAAGCGATGCAGATCCATTTGCCGATCTGCTTGAGTCAACCTCACAACCTGATGCAACTCTCTTCTCGGCACCCCAGACTGCGACACCCGGTGAAAGTGTTTCGGCAGCAGCCCCCCAGTCAACTCCGGGAGAATTTGACCTGGAGAACTTCTCCTGGGATGACACTCCGGCCGAAACGGCACAAGGTGGCGCTGAAAATGCTCCCGATGACTTTGACAGTCTCTTTGGGGAGACCGCAGAGAGCGGAACAAAATAATTGCCAGCTGTGCAATACTGAAATTTCGAAAGAGCGGGTTGTCCCGCTCTTTTTTCGTAGCCGCCTGGAGCAGATATGGCACCCCGAATTACCATCCTGTCCGAGACCGTCACCAACAAAATTGCCGCCGGCGAAGTCGTCGAGCGCCCTGCATCCGTTATCAAAGAACTGGTTGAGAATTCTCTCGACGCCAGAGCTACAGACATTACCATCGAAATAACCGGAGGAGGAAAACGCCGGATATGCGTTACCGACAATGGGCACGGTATGTCACGCGAAGATGCCCTGCTCTCCCTTGAGCGGCACGCTACCAGCAAAATCACTTCCGACAGCGACCTGGACAGTATCCTGACACTTGGGTTCAGGGGGGAAGCACTCCCATCAATTGCATCAGTATCACGATTTACCCTGGCCACACGTGAAGCAGCGCACCTTGAAGGCACTGAAATATCGGTTGAAGGTGGGCGCATTCGGGATGTCAGGGCGTGCGGCATGCCCACCGGTACGGCATTGACCATCGAACACCTCTTTTTCAATACGCCGGCGCGGCTTAAATTCATGAAAAGCAACGAAACCGAAAATGGTCATGTTGGAGACGTTGTATCGCGGATGGCCGTATCCCGGCCTGACGCAGCGTTTCTCTATGTCAGCGATGGCCGCGAGCTGCTAAGGCTGCAACCCGGCGATCTGCGCCGACGGTTTTCACAGGTGGTCGGTAAAGAGACATCCTCTCAGCTGTTTGAAATACACACACAAAGCGATCATGCTTCGATCAGCGGCTTCATTTCCGGCCCCGCCGCAGCACGTTCCGGCCCGAATGGCATGTTCACCTATATTAACGGCCGTTTTATTCGCGACAAGGTAGTTCAGCACGCAATCATGCAGGCGTATCGTGGTGTTATTGACCGGGGACGTTACCCGGTCGTGGCACTGTTCATCGAGCTGCCACCCGATGAGGTGGACGTCAATGTTCACCCCACCAAGCATGAAGTACGCTTTCGCCGCCAGACACTCATTCACGATTCAATTCTGGAAGCTGTTGCGGAGGTTCTGCGCACTTCCCCCTGGCTTTCACACCATACAATCCGCGCAACAAAGCCTCTGTCGGCACTCAGTCAAACATACCGGGAACGTGTGGCACAGGCAGCCCAAACGTTCCTTGCTATGCCGTCGCGCTCTTTCAGCCCGGCACAAAATTTCACAACTGCCGAAACAAGACAATCGACAACAACAGGCATACCGCCAGAAACCGTGCATGAAACAACCGTTTCATTCGCCCCTGAAAATGATACCAGCCAATCACCGGGCTACTTCTCATCTCTCACCTTCATCGGTCAGTTGCAGCGGGAATACCTGCTCTGTCAATCGGCAAACGAACTTGTGATTATCGACCAGCACGCCGCCAGCGAACGGGTTGCGTTTCAAAACCTGAAAAAGGAGTTTCTTAGCGGTGCAGTCGAATCTCAACGGCTGCTGTTCCCCGAGACACTGGAGCTGTCGTTCAGTGAAGTTGCCACCGCCGAACGTTTCCGACACGATTTGACTACCCTCGGCTTTGAGTTAGAGCCGTTCGGCGGAAATACCCTTGTAGTTGCAGCAATTCCTCGCATTGCAGCTGAAAAGGATCCGTTAGGCCTCGTCCGCGACATTCTGGAAGGTCTGACCCAGCTCGGCACCACCACCGCCTTCGCCAACGCCTGTGACGAACTGCTTTCACGGATTGCATGTCATACCGTTATTCGGGGCGCTCACTACCTGGACAGCAACCAGGCTCAGGCGTTGCTGTTCAGCATGGATCAGACCGATTTTGCCGCCAGCTGCCCGCACGGCAGGCCGGTATCCCATTCGATCACCCTCAGGGAGCTGGAGAAAATTTTCAAACGGACATGACTCCAGCTTTACTGCCAAAAATCCTTGTCATTTGCGGACCAACAGCCTCCGGCAAGAGTGAGCTTGCCCTGCAACTTGCCAGGGAAATTGATGCTGAAATTGTCAATGCCGATTCGATGCAGGTGTACCGGGGTTTGAGTGTCGGTACCGCAAAACCCTCATTTGAGCAGTTACAGTCGATTCCCCACCATCTGATCGACATTGCCGACCCTGATCAGCCTTTCTCCGCTGCAGACTTCATCACAGCAGCGGACACTGCCATCAGAGACATCTCAATCCGAAGCAAGAAAGTAATTGTCGCAGGCGGAACCGGCCTCTATATACGCACCCTGCTCAAGGGATTGATCGACACCCCCAGTGACACTGAAATCCGGAAGATCCTCAAGGAAGAAGCAGATAAATTCGGCAGCGGTGCAATGCTGGAGCGTTTGCGTGAAATCGATCCGGAACTTGCAGCGCGGCTCCATCCAAACAATCTTGTGCGAATTATCAGAGCACTCGAAGTTTACAAGCTGACCGGAATCCCCCTCTCCAGCTACCAGCACTCCCACTCTTTCAACGAACGGCACTACAACGCTCTTCAAATCGGTATGTTGACAGAACGGTCGCAGCTGTACCAAAGAATTGATATGCGTGTCGAGCGGATGCTGCGTGAGGGGCTTTTTGATGAGACCCGGGAGCTTCTGAAAATGGGATTCACGCCGGAACTGAAACCACTCAGGTCGATTGGCTACAAAGAGGCAGTGGCGTATCTGGAAGGTTCCATCAGCATGGAAAAGGCGGTCGAACTCATCAAGCGGAACACCCGGCACTACGCAAAACGACAATTGACCTGGTTCAATGCCGAGCCTGGCATATTATGGCTTGAATATCCTGAAAAGTTTGTTACAATTCGCACCACTGTGATTGATTTTTTTGACGGCCAGAAGGAGTAGGCATTATGGCAAAGGCACCTTTCAATATTCAGGACCAGTATTTGAATCAGGCACGCAAAGAACGGGTGCGGGTTTCAGTAATAATGATGTCCGGCGATAAACTGAACGGCTTTATCAAATCGTTTGACAATTTTTCTGTGCTGCTAGATGCCAATGGTGATATTCTCATCTACAAACACGCGATTTCGACAATCACTGCAGCAGACGGCCTCTTCAGGCTGCATCAATAATCGCGACGGGATTGTCACCAGCCCACGTCGTGCGGTTCCCTCTTCGATGCAAAAATACACCGCCATAACCGGCTACACAATCATCCTGCTGGTAGCTCTCGCAGCAACCACCCTGTTTCTGTCGTATGCAGTTTTTCTGCAACTGTTCATCGCCTTTGCGCTGGCTTACATCTTGAATCCTGCAGTTGAATACCTTGAACGAAAAGGAATCGGAAGGATTGCCGGTATCATGGCAGTGTTCGGCACCAGCCTGCTGGCTTGCAGCTGTTTCTGCATTTTTCTGGCTGTATCCATCCGCAACGAGTTCTCGAGCGTTCAGATTAATCTACCCGCCTACATTGAGCACATCTATTCGAATATTCCGGCATTCATCAAAAACCACCTCGATATAGAAACTCCTGAAAAACTTGCGCTTCATTTAAACGCCCTGCTTCAACAGCTGCGAGAGGCTATTCCCGGCCTGCTGAAACCGATTCTACAGTTTCTGAAGAGCATCTTCTCATCGACGGTGAGTGCGCTCCTCGTTTTCGTCGGGTATCTGATTGTACCGGTCTACCTGTTCTATTTTCTACTTGATTTCCCGAAGCTTACGACATTTGTGGCGTCGCTGGTGCCGGAACGGCTTCTCCCCCTCTACAACGAGAAACTCACTGAAATTGATATCGTTCTCTCCGGCTTTGTGCGGGGTCAAATTTCAGTCTGCGCAATTCTGGCCATTCTCTACAGCGCCGGCCTTTATTTCATTGGTATTGACCTGGCAATCGCCATCGGCATGCTCGCAGGCGTAACGTTCATCATTCCATATGTGGGCACTATTCTCGGAATATGTTTGTCCCTTACGATGGCGCTGCTGAAATTCAATGACTTCCTGCATCCGTTGCTCTGTCTTGGCTGGTTCGGTCTGGTTCAACTGCTGGAAGGTACGGTCATCACTCCAAAGGTTGTGGGAGACCGGGTTGGCCTCCATCCTCTGGTAGCCATCATAGCCCTGCTTATCGGCGGGCAGATTTTCGGAATAGTCGGGATGCTGCTGGCAGTTCCTTTCGCAGCAGTTATGCAGGTACTGCTACGTTCTTTGATGAATGAGTACCGTAAATCAGAAATTTACCATACTCCCTGATGAAGGGCCTGCTCGTAGAATCAATTGCACCCGGTTCAATAGCTGAAGAGATGGGGGTTGAAGCCGGCGACCGGCTGATCCTGGTCAACGGGAACCTGCTCAGAGATGTTATTGATTACAGCTACCATATCGCCTCCGATTGTGAATTGCATGTGGAGGTACTCAAACCAGACGGTGAACTTTGGGAACTGGAGATAGATAGGGAGCTTAACGAACCGTTGGGCCTGCTTTTCCACCCGCCTGATCCGATCCCGTGCTCAAATAACTGCCAGTTCTGCTTCGTACATCAACTCCCACCCGGCCTGAGAAAACAGCTCTACGTCAAAGATGAGGACTACCGCCTCTCTTTTCTGAATGGTAACTATGTGACCCTTGCTAACCTGAGTCGGGATGAACTGGCCAGAATCAAGGAGCAGCGCCTCTCTCCGCTTTATATATCAGTTCATACAACCAACCATGATTTGCGGCAGCACATGTTGGGAAAGCGTGGAATCCCGAATGTACTCGAGCAAATGAAAATACTCTCCGACACCCGTATAGCAATGCATACCCAAATAGTTCTCTGCCCCGGTCTCAATGATGGCACTGAACTGGAGCGCACGATTTCAGAACTGTCTGAGCTGTACCCTGCGGTTCTATCTCTCGCGATAGTCCCACTCGGCATGACCAGACACCGCGAATCTCTTCCGAAGCTGCAGCCGGTAACAGCGGATTACGCCAGAGAGTTTCTATCGACATGGACACCAACGGCACGTGCCCTGCGGCAGAAACTTGGAAGACCGTTTCTTATGTTTGCTGATGAATTCTATCTTAAAGCGGGGCAATCATTTCCAGCATTGGGAGAATACGGCGATCTGCCGCAGATTGAAAACGGTGTTGGTATGGTACCGCTCTTTATTAAACAAGCGCGAAAGACAGTGCAACGTGCCAAACCATTGGGTACTTTTATCGTTACCGTGGCCACGGGTACATCCACTGCAGGTTTTGTCGACGACTTTCTGGAAAACCTGAGTGCTAAAACCGGTGTCACGTTCAGACTTATAGCCGTTGGCAATAAACTTTTTGGAGAAAGTGTAACCGTGACCGGCCTTGTGGCCGGAAATGATATCATTGATTCACTGACTGGAAAACATATCGGGGAAGCATTGATGATACCAGATGTCATGCTCAAGGAGGGAACGGGGCTGTTTTTGGATGATGTGACACTGAAAAACCTCGCAGAGCGCCTCGGAAGAAAAATTGCAACGTTCGAACCGACGCCTGACAGTTTCTATCAGGCAGTAAAAGCGTTGACCCTGAACATCTGAAGGAAATGTACTAAAGGAAGGAAAACCGTAAAAGCTATGTCTTGTGAATGTACTTTTTGACCGTATCCACATCGACGCCCATTCTCTGGGATATTTCAGCGACCGAATAACCTTGAAACTTGAGAGACTTTGCCCTGGCATCACCAGGCCGCTCAACGGTGAAAGTTTTTGGTTTTAATTGCTCATAAACCGGTTTACTTTCATTGTAGAGGGTTTTAAGCTGCTGATCACCTGAAAGCGTCTGCCGTCTGGACTCTACCCCACGGGGTTTGGCGCCCTCAACTGCGCCCTTTCTTTCCTCTCTGTTCTGATACCTATTCGATACACCGGCAACTTCAGATTTAGTTGATTCGCCTCGCTGTCCATCTTTTCCCGCTTTTGTGGTAATTTTAAGATACGAACTGACAGTGCTCACATCAACACCCATCTGCAGAGCAATCTGCTCTACAGAAAAACCGCGAGTCTTCAGTGACTGAGCCAACGCACTCCCAGACAACTCCACGGTATCTTTACCTGAAGAGGGTGTGCTGGACGACCTGCCAGGCTGCACAGAAGCGACAGACTGGCTAGCCCCTCGCGCAGCTGTAGACTGATACGCCGACTTGGCAGCAGCGGTATAATCAGATGATACTTGAGAAATTATCACTCATACCACCTCCTCACGACGTGATCGCAAGGCAACAGGATACGCTGTTCACTGTAAGCAATCACAAACACGAACCAGGTCGTCCTAAGCTCGTGCTTTTACGGGCGCAGCCCCACCTGAAGCGGCACCAGCAGAGCTCTGCTTGGCATTGGTCGCTAACTGCTGAGCCTGAACTGAGATACTCACAGTGTCAGCCCGCTTTGTCGGTTTAGGCGGCTTAGGCGGCGCCTGCTGCTGATTGGCAGTTGGTGGCACATACTGCGTATTTTTCAACTTCGATGCTCCAGATACCGATGGTAACATTTCCAGTACCTCCATTGCGTATTATACACCTGTTACGATTATCGGCATTTCGTCTAAAATGTAAATGAATTTTTTGTATGTGGTGTAAAATTTCTACAGGATGTTCAAAAAAAACCCATGCAGTTTAAACGCACGGGTTGTAAGTTGATGCATCGTTTTGAACTGCAGAGATCACATAAGCCGTACCGCCTGCTGGGCAAAGTCAAGAATTATCGACGGTACAACTCCCGGAATTAAAGAGCCGGCCACAGCTATAACAATCGCTACCGCCACGGGAGTGGCTGCCTGAGCCCACTCAAATTCTTCGGTTGGCTCTTTCATATACATGTACACCATCACGCGCAGATAGTAATATACCGACGCCGCGCTATTAAGCACGCCGATTACTGCTAACCAGATATACCCTTTCTGGATAGCGCCGGAAAACAAGTAGAATTTACCGATGAAGCCTGCTGTCGGAGGCATGCCTGCCAGCGAAAAGAGGAATACCGTCATAGCAACTGCAAGTAGCGGGCGCTTGGCACCAAGGCCGGCAAAATCCATTACATTTCCGTTTGTCTCCCCCTTCTTGGACAGCAATATGACAATTGCAAAGGCACCGATGTTCATAAATGTGTAGGAGAGCATGTAGAAAAGAATACCAGCCGCCCCGGTACCGTTACCTGCGGCGAAACCGACAAGACAGTAACCTGCATGAGCGATTGATGAATACGCAAGCATACGCTTGATATTATCTTGACGGAGAGCGGTAATGTTGCCCACAGTCATTGTAAGTACTGCCACGACCCATAACAACTGCCCCCAATCTACCTGAAGCGATGGAAGTGCAACAAGCAGAATCCTAAGTGCAGCAGCAAAACCTGCAGCCTTGGGGCCTGCAGACATAAACGCCGTCATGGGAGTTGGTGCGCCTTCGTACACATCGGGCGTCCACATATGGAAGGGTGCCGCTGCAACCTTGAACAGGAAACCGGTTAACATCAGCAGCATGCCGGCCAGCAGCATGATATTTGCCGAAGGCAGTGTCATTTGACCTACAATCGCAGCGATCTTGTAGAGCCGAGTCGTTCCTGTAGCTCCGTAAATAAGTGCCATACCGTAGAGAAGAAATCCGGTGGAAAAGGCTCCAAGCAGGAAATACTTAAGACCGGCTTCGTTAGATTTCAGATTATCGCGGTTAAAACCTGCCAGGACATAGAGAGATACCGACATCACCTCAAGACCAAGGAAAATCGTCATCAGATCAGTGCCCGATGCCATCAGCATCATGCCGACGACTGTGAAGAGAATCAGGGGATAAAGCTCACCATGATTACACCCTTCGCGCTCCATGTACTGGTCGGTAATCAGAACCGTCAGTCCGGCAGCCAGGAGGAAAATCATCTTAAAAAAAGAGGCAAAATTATCCAGTATTACCGATCCGTTGAAACTTTCAACATGACCACCCCATCCCGCTCCGACCAGTATTGCGGTGGCAAGAAGCCCAAAGAAGCTGATATACGCCAGGTAGATTTTTGATCCACTGGTAGAAAACACATTCCTCAGCAGCAGTGCCATAGCCAGCACGGAGAGAAAAATCTCCGGCAGGATCGGTATCATGTTGACAGCTGGAATTAAAATCTTATCCATCTAAAGTATCCTCCGGTCGGAATAACTCGTTTGTTTAGTTGCAATCATTTGTGCGGATTTGCGGCAGGTGCAGCTCCGCCCGGATGGCCAGCCGGCATCTGTTGCTGAGCGCCTGGGTGTCCAGCCGGCATACCTTGATCTCCACCTGGGTGGCCTGCAGGCATCGACTGGTTCCCACCCTGATGTCCGGCAGGCGTCGGCTGGGTCATTCCTGCGTTTGCTGATGGCACTGAAATAGCCTGAGCCGGCTTTATTTTTTGAACATTTATTGAGGTAGATGTCCGTACGTGCGTAACCAGTTTCTTGATGGCTGGATCCATTGTGTCGATAAACGGTTTCGGATAGAGCCCCATCACAAAAATCATCACAATCAGCGGAATCATAATCCCGATTTCGCGACCGTTCAGGTCGAGCAACTTCTGATTTTTCGGGTTATCAAGTTCCCCGAACATAACGCGCTGGAATACCCACAGCATGTACACGGCTGACAGAATAACGCCGCTCGAAGCAACTACCGTCCACCAGCGCAATTCACTTTCGAAGGCCCCAATCAGAACGAGAAATTCACCTACGAAACCATTTGTACCGGGCAAACCTATTGATGAAAATGTCACGATCATAAAGATGGTCGCAAAAATCGGCATCTGCTTGGAAAGACCGCCAAAGTCTGTAATCAGGCGCGTATGCCGTCGTTCATAGATGAAGCCGACGATAAGGAACAGTGCGCCGGTAGAAATTCCGTGGTTAAGCATCTGCAGCATACCGCCGGTAATACCTTCGACGTTGAACGCAAATATTCCCAGCATGACAAAGCCGAGATGAGCCACTGAGGAGTAGGCAACCAGCTTTTTTACATCTTCCTGCACCATGGCTACCAGAGCGGCGTAGATTATACCAATTACCGCCAGTGTGGCTATCATCGGTGCAAATTTGTGAGCCGCTTCAGGAAAGAGCGGTATGGCAAACCTGACGTAGCCGTAGGTTCCCATTTTGAGCAGAATAGCTGCCAAAATAACGGAGCCGGCAGTCGGTGCTTCGGTATGGGCATCTGGCAACCAGGTGTGCAAGGGGAACATTGGAACTTTAATGGCAAACGCGAAGGCGAAGGCCAGGAACAACCAAATCTGTGTGGCCAGATCAAGTTTGAGGCTAAAGAACTGCAACAGCCCGAAATTGGTGATTCCGGCCTGTTGACCCTTGAAGTAGAGGTAAACCAGAGCCACCAGCATCAGCAGTGACCCAACCATGGTATAGATAAAGAACTTGACTGCCGCGTAGATTTTGTTTTTGCCCCCCCAGATACCGATCATGAAGTACATCGGGATCAGCATGACTTCCCAGAAGATATAGAACAGGAACATATCCAGTGATATGAATGCCCCCAGCATGCCGGTTTCGAGCAGCAGCAGGCAGATCATATACTCCTTGACCTTCTCCTCAACTGCCGTGTAGGTCGAAAGCACGGCAATCGGCATGATAAACGTCGTCAGTATGACCAGCCAGAGGCTTATGCCGTCGATTCCAACATTGTAGCGCATGACAAACGGACCGGCCGCAATCCAGGGCATATTCTCAACGAACTGGAACTCTGCATTGGTCTGGAAGCCGAACAGAATCGGCAGCGACACCAGAAAAGTCAGTACGGTTACCGCTACAGCAGTCCCCCGCAAAGCAGCCTTGTTGTCCTTGGGCATAAACAGCAGTATCAGGACACCCAGTATCGGCAGGAATGTCGTCAGGCTCAATACGTTACTCATGAATTCGTGCTCCTTTATACAAAGTGCGAATGATTATTATTTGAAAATGAAATAGCCCAGGATCACCACGACACCAAGAGTCATCGATATGGCGTAGTTGTAGATATAACCCGACTGCATATAGCGGAAAATACCGGCAAATCCCATCACAACACTGGCAACACCATTGACGATTCCATCAATGACGATAACGTCAAACCCTTTCCAGAGAAACTGGCCAAAAGCTTTGCAAGGATTGACGAACAGATAGTCATACAGCTCATCGACAAACCACTTGTTGTAAACTGCTCGGTGAAGTCCCGGGAATGTATCAGTGAACTTCTTCGGCAGAGCTGTGTTTTTCATGTACATGGTGGCGGCGATGCCGATGCCGACCAGTGCAATGACTACCGATAGCCCCATCAGTCCCCACTCCAGAGCATGGCTGTAGTGTGCTCCGGTATTGGCATATTTCTGGCCGTAATGGTTGGCCTGCTCGAATACCGGGTCAAGCCAATGCTCAAAATAGTTGGGGAGCATGCCCATCAGTTTCGGCATGCCGAGATAACCACCAACAACTGCCAGAAATCCGAGCACCATCAGCGGAATCGTGATTACCAGCGGAGACTCATGGAGATGATCCTTGACCTTCGGGTTGATGCGGCACTCGCCGAAGAAGGTCATGAACACCAGGCGGAACATGTAGAAGGCGGTGAAACAGGCCGCCACGGCGCCGGTTCCCCAGAGCACTATGTTGACGCTGCCATGATAAGGATTGGCAAATGCCTGCCAGAGAATCTCGTCCTTGGAGAAGAAGCCTGAGAATCCGGGAATACCGGCTATGGCAATCGTAGAAACCAGGAACGTAATGAATGTGATCGGCATGGCCGACTTCAGGCCGCCCATGTTTCGCATATCCTGTGGATCGTCATGCAGATGGCCATGGTGCAGGGCATGATGCATGGCGTGAATGACAGAACCGGAACCGAGGAACAGACAGGCTTTGAAAAATGCATGGGTCATCAGATGGAAGATACCTGCCGAAAATGCGCCGACTCCCATGGCAAGGAACATGAAACCGAGCTGCGAAACGGTCGAGTAGGCCAGAACCCGCTTGATGTCGTTCTGTGCGGTACCGATGGTGGCTGCAAAAATAGCGGTGGCTGCACCGACACAGGCGACGACCATCATTGTCTCAGGCGCCTTGATGAAAACAAAACTCATCCTGCCGATCATGTAAACACCGGCAGTAACCATGGTAGCAGCGTGGATCAGGGCGGATACAGGTGTTGGGCCTTCCATGGCGTCAGGCAGCCAGGTGAAAAGCGGAATCTGAGCTGACTTGCCGGTGGCGCCGACAAAGAAGCAGAGCGTGGCGACAGTTACGACACCGCCGTAGGGGAGCAGATGTGAAGCTGCCTTGATTTCCGAGAAGTTGATAGTCCAGATGTTATGGTTGCTGCCGAGCCACCAGTAGAGGGTAAACAGGCCGATCAGGAAGCCGAAATCGCCGACGCGATTCATAACGAATGCTTTCTTGGCTGCATCGCCGGCCGATTTTTTGTGGAAGTAGTAACCGATCAGCAGGTAGGAACAGAGGCCAACACCTTCCCAACCGATGAACATCACCAGCATATTGTTGCCGAGCACCAGCAGCAGCATCGACATGCAGAACAGGTTCAGGTAGGCAAAGAAACGATAGAATCCTTCCTCGCCGTGCATATAGCCGATAGAGTACAGATGAATCAGGGAGCCGACCCCAGTGACAACCATGATCATGACGCACGAAAGCGGGTCGAGCAGAAACGCCATATCGGCCTTGAAATTCCCGGAATGAATCCAGGGGAAAAGCACTTTCTCAAAGACCCTCTGCTCAGGCGGCAGACCGACCATCTGCATCAGGATGCCGCACGATACGATGAATGACCCGAAGATTGCGAGCGTGCCGATACCACCTATGACAGCCTCGTTCTTGATCTTTTTCCCGAAAAACCCGTTTATCAGGAATCCGATGAGCGGGAAGAGCGGTATCAGCCATACGTTGTCAAACATGTAAGACTCCTTTTATGCAATCGTTAAGCGTGTACGTAAGTTGGGTACAGCAGTTGCTACCACTTCATGATATTTACATCATCGACGTCGATCGATTCCTTGTTATTGTAGAAGGCAATCATCATCGCCAGACCTACAGCAGCCTCGGCGGCAGCAACGGTCATGATGAAGAACACGAACACCTGGCCGTCCAGATTGCCAAGATGGCGCGACAGAGCCACAAACGTCAGGTTGACGGCATTAAGCATCAGCTCTATGCACATGAAAATTACGATGGCATTCTTGCGGGTCAGCACGCCAATGGTTCCTATTGAAAAGAGAACTGCACTGACGAGGAGATAGTTGTTCAGGTTTTCCATGGGGTAGTCCTCTTATATTTTTTTCTTGGCCAGAATTACGGCGCCGACGATCGCCACCAGCAACAGAATCGAGGTAATCTCGAACGGCAGCAGGAAGTTTGTGAACATCTCTTTACCGATCAGCTCCGTATGCCCCAGTTTTCTGATCATGTCGCCACTGTACGGTCCTGTCGGCAGGGCGGTACGGCTTCTGACCAGCATGATTGCCAAATTCAGCAAGGTAAAGAAGCCGATGATCGAGCCGATTACCAGCTTGTGTGAATGTTTCCTGGTGGCATTGACCCGGATATTCAGCAGCATGATGGTGAACACCATCAGAACCATGATAGCTCCGGCATACACCATTACCTGAATAGCGGCCATGAACGGCGCATCAAGCATGACATAATACGTCGCAAGACAGAAGAAAGTCATCACGAGCGCCAGTGCACTGTTGATCGGGTTTTTGCACGTTATCACCAGAATCGCTGAGACAACGGCCACCAGCGTGATGATGGCAAAGAAAAGAGTTTCCATGTACTGCTCCTTTATTTCTTTTCTAAAAGACGTTCTTTACCGTAGATGAAATCTTTGCGGCTGTAGTTGGCAAGCTCGAACTCACCGGTCATTCTGATGGCATCGACCGGACAGGCCTCAACACAATATCCGCAGAAAATGCAGCGCAGCATATCAATCTCATACGTGGCCGCAAATTTATCGTGATTTGCATCCTCACCAGCCTCAACTGTGATGCATTTGGCCGGACAGACAGTCGGACAGAGGTAGCAGGCAACACATTTGGCCTTGTTATGCGACACATTCAGGGCATGCAGCCCGCGAAACCGCTGGGCGACCTTGGGGCGTTCATCCGGATACTGCAGGGTGATCGCCTTCTTGAAAAGGTGCTCCAGGGTGATTTTCATTCCATTCATTATCGGGGTGATCGGATTCATATATTCATCCTTATTCTTTGATGTGCAGGTATTCTGTTGATTTAGACCTAAAAGATGTAGCCGATAATGCCGGTGACCACAATATTAACCAGTGCCAGAGGAAGCAGTACCTTCCACCCTAAATGCATCAGCTGGTCATAGCGGTAACGCGGCAGGGTTGCGCGGATCCACATGCAGACAAACATCAGAAAATATACTTTGGCTATGAAGTAGACCGGTCCGAGCAATGGCACCGCAACTGCCAGCGGACCGTTCCAGCCCCCCAGGAACAAGGTGGCGGTCAGAGCACAAACGGTGACCATGTTGGCGTATTCGGCCATGAAGAACATGGCGTATTTCATTGATGAATATTCGGTGCAGAAGCCTGATACCAGCTCTGTTTCAGCTTCAGGAAGGTCAAACGGGGTACGGTTGATCTCGGCCAGTGAACAGATGAAGAACATGAAAGCGGCCAGCGGCTGCTTGAACAGATACCATTCAAAACCGCCCAACCCCGACTGCAGCTCGACAATTTTGTTGAGTGACAGCGTTCCGGAGAGCATGAACACCGACACGATCGCCAGACCAGCCGACAGCTCGTAGGAAATCATCTGGGCCGAAGCACGCAGGCCTCCCATCAGAGAGTATTTGCTGTTGGAGGCCCAGCCGGCCAGCACGATACCGTAGACACCCAGTGACGACATGGCCAAGATGTAGAGTACACCGACATTGACATCAAAAACCTGGCCGGCAGCCGTATCGTAGTAGGCGGCAATCTGCAGAGGAATCTTGTAACCGAGGACTTCGATCGTCCCGCCGAAAGGAATAACAGCAAAGGTGATGAAAGCCGGAATCAGAGCGATCAGCGGGGCGAGGAGAAAGGCAAATGTACTGGCCTGCGAAGGTATGATCTCCTCCTTGAAGAAGAGCTTCACCCCGTCGGCAATCGGCTGGAGAATCCCGTGCCAACCGGTACGCATCGGTCCCAGACGTACCTGCATATGGCCAATAATCTTCCGTTCAGCATAGGTCGCGTAAGCAACGGTCAGCAGCACGAAGACAAACGCCACCAGCACCTTGGCAACCATGGCGATGTAATACATCAGCGGCAGTCCTAATATCACGATTCCCATCTGTCCCTCTTTTCTTGCGTGTTAATGTGCTGTATCTGTTTGAACCGGCTGAATCAGCCAGGCTATTTTGCAACTGTCACGGATGTTACTGCTGCACCGTTCCATACCGCATTGACCGGCTGCGCGCCGAAATGGTAGGGAATAAATACGACGCCGGACGGCATGCGCGGCGTGACTTTGGCTTTTAACTTGATACTGCCGGAAGCTGACGTAACCGTCACCAGATCCCCTTCAACGATTCTGCCCGCAGATGCATCGGTTCTTGACAACTCGACATACCCCTCGGGACAGACGAACATCGGCCCTTCACCGTACTGCGACAGAGTGCCGCTATGGTACAGCGCGTTGCCGGTCACCAGGGCAAGTTTCCCGTTCTCAACGCTCCTCGGCACGGCAGTCTGGGGTATTACCAGAGCCGGAGTAACTGCCACCGGAGCAAAAAGCCCCTCAGTTCCCAGCTTGAAGTATGTCATGCCGGCATATCCGGGAACTGAAGAAGCGATGTCAGCGAATATTGATGAAGGATTCGTCGGCGGTGTTCCCCCCAGTTTGGAAATAAGTGCTGAAAAGATGTCAAAGTCCGACTTGGCAGTAACGCTTTTGCGGATGGCCGGTTTGACGTACTGCACGCGGCGATCGGTGCTGGTAAAAGTCCCTTCCTTTTCGGCGAACGAAACAACCGGCAGAACCACATCTGCCATGGCAGCCGTTTCAGTCAGGAAAAGTTCAGATACAATCAGGCATTCAACCGCGTCGAGAGCCTTTTTGATCCGAGCACCGTCAGGATAGGATACCAGCGGGTTTTCGCCGGCGATGAAGAGCGTCTTGATGGATCCCGCCGTGCAGGCTTCCAGAATCTGCAGGGCGTCAAGTCCACCTTCCTGCGGATAGAAGCCCATGTCGACAGCGCCCTGGCTGTTGTTCTTCTCGGACATGCAGAGCAGACCGCACCCTTCACGATCCACTTTGCCGGTCAGAATGGCAAGATTGGCGGCGGCACTGGCCAGTTCCGCATCGTGTCCGGCGTATCCCTGGCCGGTCGGCAGGATGATCAGCGCCTTTTCAGCAGCTGCGTAATCGGCGGCCAACTGCTTGATATCTTCAACTTTCAGACCGCTCTGGGCAGCAACGGCTTCCGGCGTAAAAGAAGCCAGAGACTTCTCCAGTTCGGCATATCCCGGCACAGACGCAGCAGAACCATCGGCAAGCCTGGAATCCAGAATAGCCCGCGCAACGGCATTCAGCAGGGCAACTTCACTTCCGGGCGCATGCACCAGCGTCTTCGCATCCGGCAATTTGGAAAGTTTCCCTTTTTTATCGGAAAGAATCGAGAGCTTGATGCCCTTGTTCTTGACACCCATGTTGATTTCAAAACCGATCACCGGATGAGTCTCGTAGGCATCAGTTTTTATGACCAGCAGCAGGTCACTCTTCTGGATGTCGAGAATCGTCGCCGGCGAGGCAGCAGCGCCGAAACTGCGGGCAAACCCTTTCGTCAGGGCGTCGTGGGCATAGCCGCCAGCGTGGTCAAAATGTGAGGTTCCGACGTTCTCTGTCAGAAGCTTCTTAAAGAGGATCAGCTCCTCATTGGTCAAGCGGGGCGTTGCCAGAGCGGCAACCGTTTTCCCGCCACGCAGACGACCGGCAACAATATCAAGTGCCTCTTCCCAGGTTGATTCGGTCAGCGCACCGTCTTTGCGCACCAGCGGTTTGGTCAGTCGTTTGGGGCTGTTAATGAACTGATAGCCGAACCGGCCGCGCACGCAGAGCTGGCCGTTATGGAAGCCCTGGTTTTCATCGTAGAGTGTCGTCAGTACCTGGTTGTCCTTGACCCCCAGCGTCAGGTTGCAGCCGGTTCCGCAGTAACCACAGATTGATTTCTGTTTGGTCAGAGCCCAGAAACGGGCCTTGAACTTGAACGGCCTGGCAAGCAGCGAACCGACCGGGCAGACCGACACGCAGGAACCGCAGAACTCGCAGTTCAGTGCCCCTTCGAATTCGCAGCCAATTTTGGTCTCAATACCACGATCGATGAAGGTCAGGGCGCCGAAAGCGACGATCTCGTCACAGATGCGGGCACACTTGCCGCACAGAACGCAGCGGTTCATATCCCGCTCGATCAGCGGGTTGTTGTAGTCGATCTCGTGCTGGAATTTTTCATCAACGAAGCGGTTGGCATCTACTTTATATTCGTAGGTCAGATTCTGCAGGTCACAGTCGCCGGCCTTGTCGCAGACCGGGCAGTCAAGCGGATGGTTGAGCAGCAGCAACTCAAGAACAAGTTTGCGAGCCTTGATGATGTCGGGGGTTGATGTTCTGATGATCATCCCTTCCGTCACAGGCGTAGTACAGGCAGGAATCTGACGCCCCTTCATCTGCTCCACCTCGACTAGGCACATGCGGCAGGCGCCGAAAGGCTTCAGCTTCTTGTCATGGCACAGGATCGGAATGCTGATCCCGTTTATCTTGGCAGCATCGTAAATCGTTGCGCTCTTCGGTGCCGTTACCTGCTTGTCGTCTATCGTCAGATTAACCATCACAACCTCTATCAGTGAGTTTGACTGTGTGCGTATATTTAGTACTATTCAAGAGCCATGAAGCGGCAGGCGTCATAACATGATTTGCACTTGGTACATTTTTCTTTGTCCAGAACGGCTAACTGCCCCTTTTCCCAGATGATTGCCTCAACCGGACAGGCTTTTTTGCAGGCACCGCATTTGACGCACTTTTCATCCACAACCTGCCACAAAAGCAGTTCCTTGCAACAGTTGGAAGGACAGCGTTTTTCATTGATATGTGCTTCGTATTCGTCACGGAAATAGTTGATTGTTGAGAGAATCGGGTTGGGAGCCGTCTGTCCGAGACCGCACAGGGAGGCCTTTTTAATGGCAATGCCCAGATCCTGCAGTGTTCCGATGTCAGATGCTTCGCCGCGCCCTTCCGTAATTCGCTCAAGGATGTCGAGCATGACCTTCAGACCGATACGGCAGGGGACACACTTACCGCACGACTCCATCCTGGTGAAATTGAGGAAGAAGCGGGACACGTCAACCATGCAGGTGGTTTCGTCCATCACGACCAGACCACCGGAACCCATCATGGCGCCGGCTTTGATCAGCGAATCATAATCGACCGGCGTATCGAGGATTTCAGCCGGGATGCAGCCCCCGGAAGGGCCACCGGCCTGGACAGCCTTGAATTTACGATTGTTGGCGATTCCGCCGCACACATCATAAATAACTTCACGAATTTTCATACCGGCCGGAACTTCTACGAGACCGGTGTGCTTTACTTTTCCGGTAACCGCGAAAATCTTGGTACCTTTAGTGGTCTCGGTGCCAAGCGAGGCGTACCAGTCGCCCCCCTTGTTGATGATATGGCGGACGTTACCGAAGGTCTCAACGTTATTGATGTTGGTAGGCTTGCCCCACAAACCGCGAACAGCAGGGAATGGCGGACGGGGGCGGCTCATGCCGCGGTGCCCTTCGATGGAGGCCATCAGAGCGGTTTCTTCGCCGCAGACAAAAGCGCCGGCGCCCATCTTAATGCGCATATCGAAGTCAAGGCCCCATCCCTGAATATTTTTGCCCAGGTACCCTTTTTCGTAACAGATATCAATGGCGTGCTGCAGACGCTGCACCGCCAGCGGATATTCAGCACGAACGTAGACATACCCGAAATCGCAACCGATGGCGTAGGCCGCAATCATCATCCCCTCGATGATGCAGTAGGGGTCGCCCTCCAGCAGCGAGCGGTCCATAAAGGCACCCGGGTCACCCTCGTCGGCATTGCAGATCAGATATTTGTGCTCGCCAGGGGAGGCTTTGCAGAATGACCACTTCATACCGGTCGGGAAGCCGCCACCGCCTCGTCCGCGCAGTCCGGATTTTTTAACCTCTTCGATAACTTCTTCAGGTTTCATGCTCTTGACGCATTTTTCAATGGCCTTAAAGCCGTCTTCTTCCATATAGGCATCGATACAGTCCGGGTCAATCTGGCCGCACCCGGTCATAACTACCCGCATCTGGGCATCGACAAACTGGTTGTAGTACGGCTTGGCTTTTCGTTTCTCCATGATGGTCTGATTGACGATATGCTCATCAATAATCTTCTCGACCTCTTCCGGTTTGACAAAGTCGTAGGTTACGCGCCCCTGTTCGGGGGTGATGATGTCAACCAGCACATCGTTGGCGCACAGACCGCGGCAGCCGGTCTTGATAACATCGCAGCGCTTGCCGACAACCGCATCGAGTCCCTTGGCGGCAAGATGCTGAACAAAAGCAGCCTCTACCTCTTTGGCGCCCATGGAAACACCGCCGGTACCCTGGCAGATCAGTATTTTTATTCCCGCATTTTCGCTCATGACGTACGTGTCCTTGCTGGATGGTTTCGAGCTGCGTGCTATTTCATTGGCCGCTGACTGTAATCAGCAACAATTTCGTCAACTTTCTGCACCGTCATGCCGCCGTAGGTGGAATCATTGACCATGGCCAGCGGCGCCATACCACAGGCCCCCAGACAGGCAACCTTCTCAAAAGTGAAACGCAGATCGGGGGTAGTTTCAGCATGCCCGATGTGCAGTTTGTCAAAGAAGGTTTCCACGATGCGCGGTGCCCCCTGAACGTGACAGGCGGTTCCGACACAGACACGGATAATGAACTTTCCGCGGGGCTTGAGATGAAACTGGGCATAAAACGTAAGCACGCCGTAAATCTGGCTCGGGTAGACATTCAGGCGCTCGGCGATGTGATCCGCCACGATACGCGGAATATAACCGTACTCGTCCTGAACACCCTGCAAAACCGGCATAAGATTTCCGGGGATATCAATATATTTGTCGATGACCGCATCGGCTATGGAAATGTCAATTTCCGGTTCCTGCTCTGTGGCCTGCTGCGCTGCTGCCTCACTCATGCGCCCCATCTCCTTTGAATCGTACGATACACAACCAACCTAACGCTACCGGTCTATTTCACCAAGAACGATATCCAGCGTACCGATGACCGCCACCAGGTCAGCTATCATGGAACCGAGGCTCATCTTCTCGATGGCCTGGAGGTTCACAAATGACGGCGGACGAATCCTCAGTCGGTACGGCTTGTTGCCGCCGTCGCTGACAATGTAGAACCCGAGTTCGCCTTTAGGCGCCTCAACACCTTGATATACCTCGCCTTCTGGAGCCGGATAGCCTTCGGAAGCGATCTTGAAGTGGTGGATCAGGCCTTCGATGCTGTTGTAGACGTTTTCTTTCGGCGGATAACAAACCTGCGGGCAGTCAGCCAAAACCGGGCCAGGCTTGAGCCTGTCCAATCCCTGACGAACAATCTTGCACGCTTCACGCATCTCGATTAAGCGGACTTTGTATCGATCGAAGGTGTCGCAGTTCTCACCGACCGGAACCTTGAAATCGTACTTGTCGTAACCGCTGTACGGGTTGTCGCGACGAAGATCCAGGTCAACACCTGAACCGCGCAGGGCCGGTCCGGTGATACCGAAATCGATAGCATCCTCGGCGGAGATGACACCGTTACCGACAGTACGCTTGAGCCAGATCGGGTTGGTCGTCAAAAGGCCTTCGTACTGATCAAGATAGCCCGGCATGGAGTCAATGAAGTCACTGACCTTTTTTACGAATTCATCGGGCACGTCCTGCGAAAGTCCGCCGACCCTGAAGAAATTGGATGTCATGCGGGCACCGGAGATCTGTTCGTATATCTCCATGACTGTTTCACGTTCACGGAAGGCGTAGATGAAGACCGTCATGGCGCCGATATCGAGAGCGTGACACGCAATCCAGACCAGATGCGATTCCAGCCTGGTCAGCTCAGCCATGATTATCCTGATTGTTTCAGCGCGCTCCGGCACTTCGACCGCCATCAGCTTTTCAACCGCCAGGATATAACCCAGATTGTTGCTCATGGGTGCCAGGTAATCGAGCCGGTCGGTCAGCGGCAGAATCTGGTGGTAGGTGCGGTGCTCGGAGAGCTTCTCGATGCCGCGGTGCAGATAGCCGATATGAGGGGTAATCTTGGTGATCACCTCTCCATCCAGTTCGAGAACGAGCCTCAAAACCCCGTGGGTACTGGGGTGCTGCGGACCCATGTTCAATATCATCGTTTCGGTAGTAGCCATGTATCGCCTCTTCTATGATCGAAATACAAAATCGATTTGGTAATTCTAGGACAAACGACCCTTATAGGGCTCGCGATCCGGGCCCTGCAGCGGATAATCCTTGCGAAGCGGATGCCCTTCCCAGTCATCGGTCATGAGAATGCGACGAAGGTCAGGATGCTTGTCAAAGGTGATGCCGAACAGGTCAAAGACCTCGCGCTCCAGCCAGTTGGCCGTCCTCCATACCTGTGTGGCACTCGGAATGCGGCAGTCAGCCTCTGTTACCGCTGTTTTGATGCGCAACCGGTCCTTGTTGGGGATTGAATAGAGCAGATACACCATCATGAAACGCTCTTCCTTCCTCCCCAGATAGTCGACCGCCGTGAGGTCTGTCAGCAAGTTGTACTGAAGCGACTGCTTGAGGAACGCCAGAATATCGATTATGGCATCCTTCGCTACGGTTACGGTCACTTCACCCCTGAACTCAACCACCTCGATGACGGCATCGGCAAACTTTTCCTTCAGCTTTACTACTGCACGATTGTTTTCAGCCATGATAACCAACCCTTTTGTGGGATTTGAGATTTAAGTTCTGCCTGCGGGATCAGGCTGCCTGCGGGATATACCGCTCACCCTTGCCGATGGCTGCACCAAACGAATTGCGCTCCGACATGATCTTGTCCTGCAGCTTAATCAGGCCGAACAGGAGTGCTTCGGGGCGCGGGGGACACCCGGGGATATAAACGTCGACCGGCAGCGCCTCATCAATACCCTGCACAACGCTGTAAGTGTCGAAAATGCCACCCGAACAGGCGCAGGCGCCCATGGCGATAACCCACTTCGGCTCCGGCATCTGCTCGTAAACCGTTTTGATGACCGGCAGCATTTTTTTCGTAACCGTTCCGGCGATGATGATGCAGTCAGACTGGCGGGGGGAAGCGCGGAAGATTATTCCGAAACGGTCCAGGTCATTGTGGGAGGCGCCGGTAGCCATCATCTCGATAGCGCAGCAGGCCAGACCAAAGGTCATCGGCCAGATGGAGGATTTCCTCGACCAGTTGACCAGGAGGTCCAGTGACGTAGTGATGACGTTTTCGCCAAGCGGATTGTCTAATCCCATTCCAGTGCTCCTTTTTTCCATACATAAATGTAACCGACAAAGAGGATGACAATGAACAGGCCCATCTCAACCAGACCGAACATCCCCAGTTTCTTGTAGAGGATCGCCCAGGGATAGAGGAACACCGCCTCGATGTCGAACAGGATGAACAGCATGGCAATCAGATAGAACTTGATCGAGTAGCGCTCGCGGGCGGTGCCGACCGGCTCGCATCCGCTCTCATAGGGCTGCAGCTTTACCTTGGAAAGTTTCTTCTGACCGATCAGAGACGACATGACCAGCGAAACCATGCCAAAGCCGACCGCTACAAGCACCAGAAGCAGTATTGGCAAATACGCACCAAGCATCAAGATCCTCCTTACTACTGACGGTATACTGTATACAAACGCCGAATTAAATAGGTTATCCGTTGATTTTTGTCAAGCAGTTTTTCCTGATTTTTTCGTAAAAATTGTTGCTGCCTAGCAGACCAAAACAGTCCTTAATGCTTGTAAATATCGATTTTTTTTGCTAAAGAGAGCCATGTTTGACAGCGTTCGGCACCATTATCAGATTTACCCGTATCCCAGCTATCCGCTGCTGGCCTCCGTTCGGCTCTGCGATACCTACGCCCTCAATCTCGACGCTTTGTGGAGCCGCTTCAACGGCCGCCTGCCACCACGTCATACCAGGCGGATCCTGCTCGCCGGCTGCGGTACGTTTTCCCCGTATCCCTGGGCAGTGGCGAACCCTGCGGCAACGGTTACGGCGCTTGACCTTTCCGACCGGAGCCTGAAAAGAGCGCACCTGCACTGCCTGCTGCATGGACGGACACATGTCGAATACCGCTGCGGCGACCTGCTCGACCCGGTCGTTCTTTCCGGGACGTACGCTGCCATCGATTCCTACGGTGTTCTCCACCATCTGCAGAATCCGCTGGAGGGGCTGAAGGCGCTTGAAAAGAGCCTCATACCGGGAGGAATACTGCGTATCATGGTATACAGCCGCTATGCCCGCCGCAGCGAGGAATCCATTCGCAGAGCCTTTCGACTGATCGGAGTACGCACACCCCAGCAGGCGAAAAGCCTCATGCGGCGGGCATCCCCAGACTCCCGGCTGGCAGAGTACGCAGCCGGTTCCGATGAAATGCAGAGCCTGAGCGGCATTGCCGACGCGCTGTTCCACCCCTGCGTGCACACCTACCGCATCGATGAACTGCTCGCAATGATTGCCCTCACATCACTGCAGCCGCTCCTGTTTTCCCACCGCGATGCGGATGAAAACGTCAATAACGAGTTAAATCGCCTCCGTGACCTGGAGAAGGAACGCCGTTCACCGGGAAATTTCATTCTCTACCTGCGCAAGGATGGGATGCCCGAATCCTTGGCGGGAGAGCCGGTGATAATGCTCAATCCCTGCCTGCGTCAGGCCGTCTCACCACTCACGCTGGGCACTGTCAGAATCGCACCCCGGATGGGGCGGGAAACTCCGTCGCTCGGCTCCCGGGAGCGGAAATTCCTGCGACGCTTCGTCAAACCGGTTCCCGCGCGGGTAATGGGCTTCGACGATGTGGAAAGAGTTGCTGTTTACAAACGCGCACTTTTCCTGTTAGAGTATCGGCCTTAAATTTCATGCACTATTCCCAAATGCGAGGTAACAGCCATGCCGACTCAATCCCTGAAATCCACGGTTTCAATTGCAGCACTGGCGGCTGTGTGCCTTTCGGCGTCAATTGCAGGTGCGTTTGTTCCCGATGACCTTCAGAAACTCAAGACGACCAAAAAGTGCCCGGGATGCGACCTGCGCAAGGCAGACCTGCGCGGAGCAAATCTTGAACAGGCCGTTCTTGAGGGAGCCAACCTCATGGGCGCCAACCTGGAAGGGGCTAATTTGAAAGGTGCTGTCCTCGATGACGCAGCCCTTGAGGATTCAAACCTCAAGAACGCCGTCCTTAATGGAGCTTCGCTTGATCATGCCACAATAAACGGAGCGAACTTCACGGGGGCCAGCCTTGACAGCACCGTCTGGCTGGACGGCAAAGTGTGCGGGAAAGGTTCTGTGGGGACGTGTAAATAAGTTATCTGGCCGTAAGACCTGCCAGGTTGAAGTTGAATGTGAAGGAGTGATTCCCTGGACGCTGGGTAAATGCGGCATTCACACTCCAGCACTTATGACGGTATTCGGCGGAATACACCGCCTCCAGAAAATCTCCTTTGTCAAACGAGTAGCGGGCCGCGTACGTGAGCGTGACCGGCTTCAACCGGGAAGTTGCAAGACGAGCCTCGAAATATTCCGCATCACCCCGCGCCTTCTGGTACCCCACGCCGGCGCTGCTCCCCTGCCGGTCATCGGCTTCTAACCCCAGCGCCACCGATGAAATCTGCCGGTCGTAGACGTTAAAACGGGCATCTGCGTTCAGTCTGACTGATTTTCCCAGCCAGGTGTCGCTTTCAATGATAAGATCCGTCCAGGGACGCTGTGTATCGACCTGGGTCAACAGATCCTGCCTCCCCCCTTCAAAACTGTATCCCATCAGCAGCCTGATTCGGGAAATATCGCGGTATTCACTGGTTTCTCCGACAGCAAACTTTCCGTTCAGCATGCTTGTCAGCGCTACGCCCACCATGTTCCGCCATGCCATGCGATCAACAACATCGTATAACGGGAGCCGCTGCTGAGAGCGCTCCGGCAGAAAACCGTACGTGATCTCCGGCACCAGTTCGTGCCGAACTTTCACGAGGTCAGCCCCCCCCACGTCGTAGATCCGGTACAGTGATGTTGTCAGGCGTGCTCCGGTCTCCGGCAGCAGATCACCGTCAGCCCCCTGTGCGTTCCCGTCGGCTTTGCGCCCAGTAGCATATCCCCGCAAATGCAGCCCGGAAAAAACGGAGGCATGCAGCCAGCCACCAAACGTGCGGTATGTTGACAGGCGTGGAAACAGGTGCAGGCGCTGGCCGCTGGCGGGTGTCTCCCGGTAGAAATTAGCTAAATCGGCATCTACGTCGAAATAGAGCGGGAGTAGCGGCAGCGGCAGCCGTACTCCGGAAAGACCGATAACAGGCAGCGTCTGAACCACCTGGCTGTTGTCGGGCGAATACAAATCTTCAGCGTACTTGAGATGTGCGGTCAGCGCAAAATTATGCCAGGTTTTGAGCGCATTCACTATGGTATCGGTCGACTGGCGATTGTAGTCGCCGCTCTTCTCGCCGTAATCGGCAAGAAACGTCCTGTCCCCGGTCAGATTCACGTCCATGCGCAGATTGGCATCCGCCGAGAAGATTTCCCTGTGGCTCTGACCGATCTGCCAACGCCAGCGATCCTGCAGCTGGTCATAAATCTGGTACCCACCCAGATGCCCTTCGCTCCCACGGGTGCGGAGATAACGGTAGTCAAAGCCGGTGCCGACTCCCCGTCGAGAGAGCAGATCAAGATCAACCTGAAGATCCTGGCTCGGGGAAATGACCCAGTAGAACGGAACGTCGAGACGCGCGCCGCGACCGTTGGAATAGCCGATACGGGGAAAGAGAATGCCGGACCTTTTTTCAGTAGAAGCAGGAAATGCGATCCAGGGGAAGTAGAGAACCGGAACCCCTTTGATATAGAAGAGCACGTGGCGGCCGGTGGCATACCCCATCAGATCAACCTTCAGGCTGTTTACACCGAATTTCCAGCTGGGGTCGGGCCAGTCGCAGGTCGTAAATTCAGAACGTTCTCCCTCATAGTTGCTTTCAGAAAGGCGGGTGAGCTTCTCACCTTTGAGCGTGATTGACGACGCCGGCACGGAGAGCATCGCGTTATCTATGTCGGCACGCCCGTCATCAAGGTTCATCCTGACGGCATCGCCGATAATGCCGTCGTTACCCCTGGCAATCCTGACATTCCCGCTGGCATGAAGAACGCGGGCGACGCTGTCATATCGGGCGCTCTCCGCCCGCAGCGTGCCACCCTTCCAGGTTACCAGCACGTTGTCCCTGGCGGTGATCACGCCATCCTCGCGGCTGTGTTCCATGGAGTCTGCAGTGATACGGACGGCATCGTCGTCGATCTGCTGCTCAGCGCCGAAGGAGCGTGAAGGAGCCACCAGCAGCAGAACCACCATGACTAATGTGAGAATTCTCGTCATCCGCGCACCCCCTCAAATGGTTCGTCAGCAAGAAGCGCCCTGGCTTCGCCAACCAGAAAGAGCGAACCACAGACCAGAATCAGATCCTCGGGCAAGGAGGCTCGACGCGCTGCGGATATGCCTCCGTCAAGAGAGCCGCAGAAACGGGACTGCCATCCTGAACGATCGAAAAAAGCGGCCAGTTCACGGCCATCCAGCGCGCGATCGACAGCAGGAGTCACCGTGAATATATCACTGACCAGCGGCAGCAGAGGAGCGTAGAGCGTCCCGAAGTCCTTGTCGGCACAGACGCCGGTGACCAGCAGGATACGTCTGCCGGCGTATTCCACCTGAAGTGCCTCGGCCAGAGCAGCAGCACCGGCAGCATTGTGAGCGCCGTCAAGCAGCAGGGGTGGCACCATGGAAACAAGCTCCATACGACCCGGCCAGCTGGCATCCCTGATGCCCTCCGCGCAGGTCGCGGCATTGATCCCCTGATGAACCGCACCGAGCAGTTCGGCGGCAGCAAGAGCCAGCGCGGCATTTTCTGACTGGTAGCGTCCGGGAATACCAGGTTTAAGATGCTGCAGATTAAAATTGATGCCACGGTATTCAAGCTCTCCGCTCCCGCTCCAGCGGGCCGAGAAATCCCTGTCACAGAGTTTCAAAGCATTGCCTCCCCGGTTGCACTGACGCTCAATCTGCCCAAGAACATCGTCATGTTGATGAGCAGAAATCACCGGCGTACCCGGTTCCACTATGCCGGCCTTCTCACAGGCAATCTCCGTCAGCGTGGCTCCGAGATACTCCTGGTGATCGAGTGAAATCGGTGTGATGATCGTCATGATGCCAGAGAACGCCGCCGTTGCGTCCGACCACCCGCCCATGCCGGCCTCCATCACCGCGTACTCACACCCTTCTCTTGCAAACAGGAGCGCAGCCAGAGCGGTGGTGATTTCAAAGAAAGTAGCCTCATCGGGAGCGACCGCCAGAACGTCGTCGAGCGAGGCAGCCACGCTGTCGGCAGGACAGTCGTTACCGTCTATCCTGAATCGTTCGGTAAAATGGAGCAGGTGGGGTGAGCTGAACAGGGCAGTCCGCAATCCCGATCGTATCAGCAGTGAGGAAAGGAACGCGGCGGTGGAGCCCTTGCCGTTGGTACCGACGACATGGATGGTACTGAACCCCTTTTCGGGGTTTCCAAGCCGGCCAAGTATGAGTTTTACCCGGTCGACGCCAGGTTTCACACCAAAACGCCGCCGGGCATAGAGCTTGTCCAGCACCGGGGCCAGGGGCATGTCAGACGGCGGAATGATGCAGCATCTTGAGAATTGAAGCCAGCTTTGCACGCATTTCCGTGCGGGGGATGATAGCGTCGACCATGCCATGGTCGAGCAGATACTCGGCACGCTGAAAACCTTCCGGCAGTTTCTGGCGAATGGTCTGTTCGATCACACGCGGGCCGGCAAAGCCGATCAGCGCTTTCGGTTCGGCGATATTCACATCCCCCAGCATGGCAAAACTGGCGGTGACGCCACCGGTTGTCGGATCGGTCAGCAGCGAGACAAAAGGAATCCCGGCCCGTTTGAGTTTGGCAAGGGCGGCGGATGTCTTGGCCATCTGCATCAGTGAGAGAATACTCTCCTGCATGCGGGCACCGCCGGAGGCGGATATGACGATCACCGGCTGCTTTTTCTGCAGGCCGCGCTCCATGGAGCGGGTAATTTTCTCCCCGACCACGCTCCCCATGCTGCCACCCATGAAAGAAAAGTCAAAACAGGAAACCTGAACCGGTAATTCTTCAATGCTCCCCTCGACGCAGATAACCGCGTCCTTCGCTCCCCCCTTTGCAACTGCCACATTGATGCGTTCCTGATAACTCTTGGCGTCTTTAAACTCCAGAAAGTCAACCGATGTCATTCCGGCGTCAAACTCCTGCCAGGTACCGCCGTCGAGCAGAGCCTCAAGCCGCTTGCGGGCAGAAATCCGATAATGGTAGCCGCACTTGGGACAGACCTGCAGGTTGGCCTCGATATCTTTGGTCAAAAGAGTTTCGGAACACCCCTGACACTTCGTCCACATCCCCTCGGGAAATTTGACCTTGCTTCCGTCGGCCTTCTCGATCCCCTTTTTTTCTTTTGTGAACCAGCTCATAGTCGGCCTCTCTACTGCATGGAATATAGTTCGTCTCTGCGGACAATTTGTGGCAGAGCATCAGATAATTGCCCGTTTAAGCTCTCCCACGAATCGCCGTACCTCCCGCGCCAGATGTTCACCTGACAAGGTTTCAAACAGCTTGACCAGTGCGCTCCCCACCACCACCCCGTCAGCATGCCGGGCAACATCTGCCGCCTGAGCAGGAGTGGATATGCCAAAACCGGCCACCACAGGGAGCGACACCTGCCCCCTCACCCGCGACAGTTCCTCCGAAAGCGATGCCGATACCTGCTGCCGGACGCCGGTCACGCCGGTCACGGTCACATAGTAGATAAAGCCGCGTCCCAGACGGTCTACCGTCGCAATGCGTTCGGCATCCGACGTAGGGGTCAACAGAAAGATAACATCAACCTGGCTTGCACGCGCAAAGGGGAGCAGTTCCCCCGACTCCTCGGGAGGGAGATCAACTATCAAAACCCCGTCAACACCGGAACTGGCAGCATCCCTGAAAAATTGTTCGTACCCGTAGGCATGGATCGGATTGCAGTATCCCATCAGGATGATTGGCACCTGGGAGCGGGTTCGCACGCCCCGCACCGTTTCCAGAATGGCGGCCAGCGTTGTGCCAACCTTCAGGGAGCGCTCCGAAGCCAGCTGGATGGTCGGCCCGTCAGCCATCGGATCGGAAAAGGGAACCCCCAGTTCGATGATGTCGGCACCCGACTCTTCGAGAAGACATATCATGTCGGCTGTCGTCGATAAATCGGGATCGCCGGCGGTGATGAACGTCACCAGGGCAGGAGAATTGCGCTTTTTGAGTTCGGCACAGCAGGAGGAGAGTCGGCTCATGGTATCGGTTCACACTGTCGGCATCAGATTTTGAAGCCGGCCATCTCTTTCTCTAGCAAATCAATCTGGCGCGACAGGTCAGTTACGGACGATTCCAAAACCTTGGCGGCGTGACTGTTGGCAGAACTGGTCCCCTGAATATTGTTAACCGATTTCGAGATCAGGTCGCTGCTCTCAACCTGCGTCCGGCAGGCGGCACGGATATGACTGATCAGGGAGGTGACGTCCTCGGTTGAGCGGGCGATAAGATTGCTGGCACGGCTCTGTTCGCGGGTCGAGATACGTACATGGACCGTAAGATCCTTCATCCGCTCGACGGCAGAGGTTATCAGCTCGGTGCCGCGTGAATGTTCGCGGGCCGAAGTGGCGATGAAACCAACCATCTCTTCGACGCTCTCCATCGCTTCGCGAATGCTCTGGCTGCCGCGGGCCTGTTCGACCGTGGCTTTGGCTATTTCATTGACCTGGATACTGGCACGCTTGACCCCGTTGACAATTTTTTCAAGCGCTGCGCCGGAGCGGTGAGACAGCTTCTCCCCTTCTATAACGCTCTCCTCTGCACGGTTGATAGCATCAACCGCCCGGCTGGTCTCCTCCTGAACTCCCTTGATCACGGCGGCAATTTCGCGGGTAGAACTACTGGTGCGCTCGGCCAGTTCGCGAATTTCGTCAGCAACGACTGCAAACCCTTTGCCATGCTCACCCGCCTGTGCGGCGATAATTGCCGCATTGAGGGCCAGAAGACTGGTCTGTTCCGCCACCTCGTCAATGACGGAAAGAATCGCTCCGATGTCGTTCACCTTCAATGAAAGGTTATCAACGACTTCGGCCGTAATTTTCGACGAGAGGCGGATAGCCTGCATACCGGCAATGGCTTCCTCAACCGCCTTCTTGCCGATTTCGGCATCGTTCCTGACGGTCTCGGAAATGGCAGACGAATCCATCGCGTTGATCTCAACCTGCTTGATGGTGGCGTCCATCTCGGCGATTGAGGATGCGGTCGTGCTGGAAGCATCCCGCAGATTGACAATACTCAGGCCGATCTCTTTGATGGAGGAGGCCATCTCGGTGATGGAAGAGCTGACTTCGTCAACAACCTCACCAAGCTTCTCGGCACTCATGGCAACCTCTTCGATACTGGCAGCCATTTCAAGAGTTGACGAGGAGGTTTCCGTCGCCGACGCGGAGAGTTGATCGACCCCTTCCGACACATCCCGCCCCGATTTATTGATGTGGATAACCGCCTGGGACGTCTCCGCAACCGATTTTTCCTGCAGATGAGCCGAGGTAACAACCTGTTTGGCCGTTTTCTCCATATTATTATCAATGGTGGTAAGCACTTCCGTGGCTGTGCCGATCCGGGAAACCATGCTGTGGAGGCTTTCAGCCATACTGCTCATTGCTACGGCCAGCTCGGCAGCTTCCCCTCCTCCTGACACCTCAAGTCGGGAATCAAGTTTCCCTCCGGCAACTGCCCGGGCAAATTCCACACAGGCGATCAGCGGTTTGGTCATTGAAACGGTGATCAGATAGGAGAACAGGGCCATCAGACCGATAACCAGCAGCGTGATCAGGCCCGTGATTGCGATCCTGACGCGTATGCCCGAGGCGACCTTTTCCTCGGTCGCGCTGACATCGGAACGGATTACATCGACCATAGCGACAACCGCTTTGCTGAATGTATTGAATCTCTGGGCCTGAATGCCGGTCATCAGATAACTTGCCTTAAGGATGTCCCCCTTGACGGCATTCGGAACAACCTCCTCAAGCAATGTCTTCTGGTACTCCTTCCATATCGCTTCAGCCTTCTTGATGGCGTCACGCTCACGGGATGACTTGATCGACTCCAGTACGATCCCGAAGTTCAACTCGATGTCATTGGTTAGACTCCTGATGGTTTCGACATTTTTCTCGGCGGCCGCTTTGTCGGCCTCGAGCATGAAGTTCTGCATTTCGTTGTTGATCTGGAAGAGATCCGCCTTGAGCAGGGCAATGCTCTCCAGGGCGTCCTTATCCTTCTGAATCGAACGGTAGGCCGGACCGCCTATCCTGACCTCGTTCATCATGAACAGGCTGATTGCCGTGACCAACAGAATCCCTGCAAAAGCGGAGGCGGATAGAAGCACCATTTTGGTGCGCAGCGCAAGGCCACCCGATCCACCTGTAAGCGTTCTTCTCTGCACAGGAGTACTCCTCTCGACGGCTGATGAATGGAAAGTTCCATGCCCCAGAACGGGAATGGGAACCAGACTGCAAAAAGCCGCCCGACTATATCAGAGCGGCTGCTTTCATATCAAGAAAAAAGGCCGTGGGGCGTCTGTCTGTCAATCGGCGTGCTACAGCCGAAAATGCGGGAGTATCCGCTCCGCTCAACGAATTTTGGTCAGGGGCTCACTCTGGGCAACCTTATCGTTCTGTCGCTCATAATCGACCATCATCTCCCGGCGGATGTGCCGGATTTTTTTCAGGTACGCCAGGGCCTGTGGCCCCTGGCCGCAGTAGTATTTCTTTGCGCGCTCCAGATCCCCCTGTGCCATGTCAAGCTTCACATAGAGCTCACGCACAGCGGCCTCGGCACACTTGGCATCATCCCGCATGTCGGCGGCGGTATAACCATGATTTCTGGCGCGTCGCGGCATCAGCTGCCAGACCCCCACGGCCCCCTCCGATGAAACCGCATGGGCGGAAAGCTGATGGCCACCGGTTTCAGCAAGCGCTATTTCAGCCAGATCAAAGGGGGTAAAAACGGTACCAACGGTTTTATCGTAGCAGATGCGGGCAAGGTGGGCAGCCCGTTCGGGGGTTGTGCGACGCGCAAAGGCCGACTCGATTGCGGTCAGCTGTTTCATACGCTGGATACGGGCAACTCTGGAGCTGTCCGGATGCGAGGACTCCGTGGTCAGCATGGTGGCGGTCCGGGCGTTGGAAACCTTGAAGGGTGCATTTTCGCATGCCGACAGAACCAGCACGCATAGCAGATAGAATAGTTTTTTTCGCATAAGTGAATGAATGAGGTAAAGCGGCGGTAGTGTCATTGCCGGAGAGATGTGTCGGCCCGTCACGTGCGGGCGTATCTACCGGCTGGAAACTCCTTTCAAAATGAATTCGGACCATAAAACGTCAAAATCCCGCTAGCCGGGATTTTCGAACGTTCTTCTTCATGTTGTGCGGGACTTTATACCGGGAGTTCGGAGATGTCAAGAAAAAACACTAATAGACAAATAATATCAGTATGTTATTAACACAAAATATCACGTAATCCGAAAATATGCTTATTTCACTCAGGAGCCAGGTCTTTCAGAGTAACCCCTTTCAGGATGTCGCAAACTTGTCCCTGTACCTGCTTCCAGATGGGGTGAACATTGCAGAATACAGCACGTTCACATTCGCCGGCAGAGACCACGCAACGATTGGGAATTACCGGGCCCTCTACCGCTTCGACAACTTCGAGAAGGGTAATGCTTTCGGGGCTGCGCCCAAGCTTAAAACCTCCACCGGTGCCACGAAACGACTTGACCAGCCCCATTTTGCTGAACTGCTGGAAAATCTTGGCCAGAAACGTAGCCGGGACGTCCACGGCAGCGGCAATATCACTCAAAAGACAGACCTGGTCGCCCGGCTGCCCGGCCAGGTAGACGATACCGCGGATCGCATATTCACCTTTGCGGGTAAGCTCCATCATTGGGAAAACCCCCTAAAAAGACATTATTTATCCTTTTATGGGGTTCCGCAGCAATTGTCAACCGAATAGTTGCGAGGGTTACACGGCCACGTTTTCGGCCGGTGAAGCATCTACACTGTTCGAGCGCGCTTTTCCGAAAATCAATGCAACCCAGATACTGATTTCATACATCAGATACAGCGGAATCATGATCACAAACATGGTTATCAAATCGGCATGGAAGGCGGCAATGATCGAACTGGCCAGCAGGGCGTATTTCCGTTTCGGGGCCAGGAACTGGTAACTGACAATGCCGAAACGGGAAAGAATCAGCGTCAGCACCGGTAGTTCAAAAATCAGACCGAACAACAGGATCAGGCGCAGACAGAAATTGACATAGGAACTGATATTGAACCAGCTCTGCAGCCCTTCGGCTTCGTAAGAGAGCGAAAAATTGATGATCACCGGCCAGATTATCACGAGGAAAAACATGGCGCCGATGCAGAAAGTGATCGTAGATGCGGTCACGAACGGCACAACCATCCTCCGTTCGCGGCGGGTGAGACCGGGAGCGATGAACAGCCATACCTGGTAGAAAACGATCGGCAAAGCCAGAACAAAGCCGGCCAGCATGGAAATTTTGCACTGGATGAAAAAGGGCTCCAGCGGAGCGCTGTAGTTGAGCGGACGCTGCTTCTGGGGGGCATTGATTTCCTGTTCGAGTTTGTAGCGTGTATACATCGACGGGGATAGTTCTTTGACTTTGAGGTAGACCTTTTTTTTGACATCGGTCAGATACGTAGCTCCGGTAAGCGGCTTTTCGACTATCCTGAGCAGTTCGATGGAGTAGTTCCAGGCCACACCCATACCGATTACCATCGTAATCACGATGATCACTAACCGCTTGCGCAGTTCAACCAGATGTTCAATAAACGGAATTACCTTCTCTTCACTCATGACCATCTACCTACCACAGGGAAAGCGGCCGTGCAACCCTACATTTGCCACCAATCGCCTCATCGCCGCCTTTTAGAGCCACCGCTCCTATTTCCGGATACCGTTTTTCTGCCACCAGCGTCACCATGCTTGTGTACCTCACTCCGAGCCGATGACCTTTCTGGCCGCTTGCCCCGAACCGGTACGCGCGCATATTCCTCCGATTGGGGTGCCGGGGCGAAACGGCTCTGGAGCGACGAAGGAGTGTGGCCGGCCAGGATGAATTCTATCCTGCGGGCGCCCGGGTTCACCGCCGCAACCAGCACCCGCGCCTTGTCACCGATCCGGTAGACCTTCGCCGAACGCCGACCGATCAGGGAGTGCTGCTTTTCAGCAAAACTGTACAGGTCGTCGGAAAGTGTTGAGATGTGCACCAGCCCTTCCACAAAGAGTTCCTCCAGCTCCACAAAGAAACCGAATGCGGTCACTCCGGCGATGTAACCGTCAAACTCTTCGCCGATATGCTGCTGCATGAACTGGAGCTTTTTCATCTCGACCACATCCCGCTCGGCTTCCATTGCCACCCGTTCACGCCGGCTGGTGTGATCGGCAACCTCACCGAGGCGCTCTGTGGCGATGGCAAGCTGTTTGTCCGCTCCGGTCGCCAGTAACGCTTTCAGGATTCGGTGCACCACCAGGTCGGGATACCGCCGGATGGGGGAGGTAAAGTGGCAGTAACAGGGGGAAGCCAGTCCGAAATGGCCGACATTTTCGGCCAGATAACGGGCCTGCTTCATACATCGCAACAAGGCATAATTGATCATCCTTTCTTCGGGACGCCCGGCGGCCTGATTCAACAAGCGCTGCAGCTCGGCAGGATCAACACGCTCTTCAACCAGCTTGAATTCATAACCGAAGCCAAAGATGAACTCCTGAAACACCCTCAGTTTTGCCGGATCGGGATTCTCGTGAATCCGGTAAAGAAACGGTACGCCACGCGAGGTTGCGAAGCTGGCCACTGCCTCATTTGCAGCCAGCATGAATTCCTCGATCACCTGATGCGCCAGGTTGCGTTCGGCGCGGATAATCCCTTCGGTCTGGCCATCAAGGCCGATAATAATCTCCGGCTCCGGCAGGTCAAAATCAATGCTGCCACGCCGTGTGCGCCTTCCCATCAGCAGCAGCGCCAGTTCTTTCATCTCCTGCAGCATTGGCGCCAGGGGGCGGTGCTTGTCCGTCACTTCAGGGTCGTTGTCAACTATGATCTGCCTGACTATGGTGTAGGTCAGACGCGCCGTACTCCGGATCACGCTCGGGTAAAAGGTTGACTCCAGCATCGCGCCGTTGCGATCGAACAGCATTTCCGCCGTCATCGTCAGGCGGTCAACGTTCGGATTGAGTGAGCAGATACCGTTCGAGAGGCGCTCAGGGAGCATCGGTATGCAGCGATCGGGAAAGTAGACCGACGTCCCCCGTAGGTAGGCCTCCTGATCGAGCCGACTCCCCTTTCTTACATAATGGGAGACATCGGCAATCGACACCCGCAGGCGGAATCCATCCCCTTCGCGTGTGAGAGATACGGCGTCATCGAAGTCGCGGGCTGTTTCGCCATCTATCGTAACTGTCGGCATTAATCTGAGGTCAACACGGCCTTTGAGATCAGCCGCAGAAACCGTATCGGTAATGCCGGCGGCCTCGGCCAGTACATCCCTGCCGAAAATGTGCGGCAGATCGAATCGGCGGATAATCGACTGGATCTCCACCTCGGGGTCGGCAGGGTTTCCCAGTACCTCCACCACCCGCCCGACAGCCGGTCGACCTCCAATCGGATAAGAGGTCAGCTCGGCAACCACCTGCTGTCCATCACCGGCCGTGCTGCGACCGGAAGAGGGGATTACCACGGTCAGATTAAGCCGCTGGTCGTCGGACATCACAACAGCTCCGCGCCGCCCCTCCTCAAAGCGCCCCACCACCCGAACCGTTGCACGCTCAAGAACGGATGCCACGCGCCCCTCACGCTTGCCGGGTTCACCCCGCTCCGAAACATCAGAAACTTCGACAAGGTCGCCATGCAGGGCATCCCTTACATAGCGAGCCGGGATGAAAATATCGTCCCCACCCCCTTCAGGAGCCACAAAACCATAGCCGTCTCGATGAACGCTGATCCTGCCGCGAAGCGAGGAGCGCCTCCTCGCCGGAACGTAACTGTTCCCTTTCATCCTCACAATTTCGCCGTCACGAACCATGTCGTCAAGCAGCAGTTTCAAATCCCGTTTGTGATGCCTCCCGCCGAACTCCTGCAAAAGTCCGGCAAAGTGGGTTCCCCCCTCACGCTGCCCCAGGATCAGAATAATCTGCTTTTTAGTAGGATTCATGGAATTACCTGCATCATTCATCTGTATTTGGGATTGTTCCGAAAGTGCCGGGATGATATGCTTTTGATCAAAACTTTGCGAACATATTTTCTTCGGGACGGCTCATGAATCATCTTGGCAGACTTGTTTTTTCCCTCACGATACTCTTCTCAGCACCTTTATCCGCCGCCTTTACGCTGCCGGAACCTGACTTGAGCGAACTGACCGACGACCGACCCCTTCACCGCAGAGAACTGGCAAGCCCCTCCTGCAGCAGCTTTAACGAACTGAACGACATGATTCGTGACGGAAAAATCGACCGGCAGCGTGCGCAGGTGGAATTCAAAAGACGTCTGGGAGAGGTGCGCCGGGAATATTACGGACGGAACGGGCATAATTTTTCCGAAAAGGACTGGGTGTTTCCGGTAGCCGGATACGATGCCCGCGCCATCGGCGGAGGAAAACGCCATGGATTCATTGCCGGCGGTTATGACTATTTCAGCGGCAACAGGCACGGTGGACACGCAGCCTATGACATCTTCATCCTTGACCGTAATCAGGATGGACGTGATGACCGGAACGGCAAACGAGTCACTATTCTTTCCATGACCGGCGGCATCGTGGTGGCGCTGGCAGATGACTGGAAACCAGGAAGCGCACTGCGGGGAGGGAAATATATCTGGGTCTACGACCCGGCCAATGAACTTCTGGTGTATTACGCTCACAACGAAAAACTGATCGCAACTCTCGGAGACATCCTCGAACCGGGCGACCCACTGGCCAGCATGGGGCGCAGCGGACTCAACGCATTCAAAAAACGTTCACCAACCCATCTGCATTTCGGCGTGGCGCGGGTAACCGGCGACGATGTACGACCGGTAAACGTGTATGAAAAACTTAAAGCGAGCAGGAAAATGCGGAGAGACTAAATGGCGGAATCGGAGAAAGAGAGCTATAAACGCTTACTCGGCAGCTTCCTTCAGCGAGCGAATAACTTCCACCTGCCGCTGAAAGCTGTACCTCAGAAGCAGCTGCTCCTGATGTTTATCGGGGGAGATTCTGAACTTGTAGCGGTAGGGGGCGCCCTCCCCCTCGATATCTACGAGCGAAGCGCCTACGGCAAGCTGAACCTGTTTCTGCAGAACCGGGTCCGGCAGGATGAATTTGACCAAAATGTCAGAATCGGACTCAAGAGTGATATATGAATCCACGTTTACGGCGAGCCCCTGGGAAGAGATGCTCACCAGCTTACCTGAAATCGTCTGTTCGCCGGAAACAATCTCGGCCTGTTCAGGCGGGTCCACATCGAGGCGAAGTGCCGCCCGTTTCTCGGCAAGAATTTCCACGTAACAAAGCTTATTAACCGCAGCAGCATGTTTTTTTACATTTACATACTGGACATGGGACACTAAAGGATGCGGCAGGAACGGACACCGAATCATCGTATAGCGGTCGTGCTCAATTGCAACAGCCTGCTGCGGATGAATATCAAGCTCCAGGTTCCCCCGGTCAACGGCCAGAACGGTCGCAGGATAGATTATCGGCAGCCCCTTGAAGTAGTTGATCAAGGTGACTTTGACAGCCTCTTTAGCCGCTAATTTCGTTCGGAAAACATTCAGAATTTCAACGAGATCATCGTCAAACGACTGCTGAATGCGAGTGCTATAAAGGCTGGTGAAGTCCATTCATTTCCATTTCAGGCAATATTACATGGGGTTTCTGCTGCAGGATATATCCGGTAGTTTTTAGCACAGTATCTGAAAAACACAAGATAAAATCGCAGCACTGTATCAATTCAAAATACTACGTCCACCATGTATTGGAAGTTAATTCCTTCTACATTGCCCGGTTTACTGTTGACATTCTGAAAAAATAGCGCTACAAGGATTGCCCTGTTTTAGAGTATTTAATCAGGACAGTAATAGTGAGTTCTCGCATTTTTATTCACTGACGGCGGTGTAGCTCAGTTGGTCAGAGCAAGCGACTCATATTCGCTAGGTCCGGAGTTCAAATCTCTGCACCGCCACCATTAAATAGTCCGATAACATCCGGACAAGACCAAAAGGCCCTGTAAAAACGGGCCTTTTTCTTTTTCTATTGTCCGATATGGTCCGTACCACTTAATGAGCAATTGAAATTTTGCGGATTGAATGGCATTGTCGTCAGAAATGCATTTTCAAACAGATGAAAGGGGAGACACCATGATCGAACA
>JBAXVE010000059.1:0-20751 GCA_037129245.1 Desulfuromonadales bacterium | reverse complement strand
ACACTTGGCGACTTGCCTGAACCACCGTGTAATAACGAATTCTGCTGACGAGGCTGATATTTGTTCTCATGGCTTTTCTCCTTTACCATTTGATTGTAATGGACCCGGTTGTCGAACCTGTCGAACCTGTTGGACCTGTTGGACCTGGTGTGCCTGGTGTGCCTGGTGTACCGGTGAGGTTGGAAGGAATCGTGTATAACAATTTGTACCTCTTTGCCGCCGCCATCTCCTCGAAGCTGCTTCCGTAACCGGCGTACAGGCTCAAGCCTACCAGGCTGCTTACATCCTGACCGGTAAGAAACGTGACCGTCGTTTGCGCAGGCAATGCTCCGTTTTTATAGCTTTGCACTTCACCGCCAATATAATTTACCCACCGGTTTTGCTCCGTAAGCAGAAAGTACTGATTACCGTAGCTGCCAATGATAAAAATCTTGCCGGCCTGGTTTACATCGCCGGAACCTGTCGATATTGTTGTTGATAGGCTGAGAGCTGCAGTTGTGCCGGATGAATTAGTAATCACGTCAAAGCCGCTTCCTGTCAAACTGCCTCCCCACGACAAGCCTGCAGCTGAAACACATGCGAATGAAATCAGCCACAGACAGCAAACCACGTTAAATTTTACTTTAGTTTTCATTTTCCACCTCCCTGATATTTTGTAGTCCCGTCGCCGGGCAGCGTCGTCATCATCAGGGCAAATTCCTTCGTACCTGCAGGAGCGCCCAACCATGACAATGCCGGAGAAACTCCTGTGCCGTCACAGGTGTACTCAACAGGCAGCAGACCGCCATCAACGGCGAATGAACTTGCAAGTTTTAAAGAGGATTGGATCGACTCAAGCACGATAGTACCTGCATCGGTTGCAGTGCCGGTGTCGTTCCCCTTTGAAGCAGCAGCCCCGGAGTCGCCGGATTTGCCGCCGCAGCCGACAATCAGAGACATTAGTAGCGCCAGAGCAAGGAGTGATTTCACTGTTTGTGTCGTATCCGGTTTCATGACGATTCCTGCCTTTCTCGGTTTGTGATGGTGGATTACAATCTCAATCCTGTGATCTCAGCCTAGCCAACAGCTGAGTAAAGTTGTGTTAAGTTGCACAGGATAATTGTAAAATTTTGTAAATGCCGACCTGATTTTTTTACATTTCTTTACAAACAAACGGCTGATTTTCAGGTAGCATAGGTCGTAACAGGACACGCGATAATCAAGGGAACCTGATATGAATAATCTACTGATAATTGATGACGACAAGGAACTGTGCGAGCTTCTTGGTGATTACCTCGGCTGCGAAGGATTTACGGTGGAGGCTGTCAACGAGCCTGCTGCCGGAATAAAAAGGGCTCTTTCCGGAGAACACGATCTGGTGGTGCTGGATGTGATGATGCCGAATATGAACGGATTCGACGCCTTGCGGCTTATCCGTGCTGCGTCACAGATCCCGGTACTGATGCTGACCGCCCGGGGGAGCGATATAGACCCAGTAACAGTCACCGGTCACAGGGAGCTGCTGCGGCAGGCGTTTGAAAATGTAGTGCGTAACGCTGTCCGCTATACCCTTGAGAACACGTGTGTAGAGCTTTCACTCTGTGTACAGGAACTGCCGGACGGTGCTTGTGTAGTAGCGGAGGTACGGGACCACGGCAACGGCGTACCGGATGGGGAGCTTGCTAAAATCTTCCGGCCGTTCTATCGGATATCGGATGGCCGGGAACGGGAAAGTGGAGGGGTCGGCATCGGATTGGCCATAACAGATCGGGCGGTACGGCTTCACGGCGGCAACGTTCAGGCATTCAATGCGGCGGATGGCGGACTGATTGTCAGGATTGAGTTGCCGATTGCGTGATCTGTAAAGTTGACCCGTCTCGAATGAATCATAATTGCATCTGTATCCTCATTTGTGCATAATCTCCGGCGACATTTGTAAAATCCGCTGCCCCGGAGGTGCCTGCTGCCATGTTACCGTTGAAAGATCCCGCTTTACTGAAACAACTCTGTTACCTGAACGGCTCGTGGCTGGCCGCTGACAGCGGCGCGGCTATCGATGTAACCAATCCGGCCAGCGGTGCAAAACTGGGCACAATCCCCCGCATGGGAACCGATGAGACCCGTCGCGCCATTGAAGCCGCCAATAACGCCCTGCCGGCCTGGAAGGCAAAAACGGCTAAGGAACGATCGTCGATTCTGCGCCGCTGGTTCGAGCTGATGATGGCCAATCAGGAGGATCTGGCGATCATCATGACCGCTGAGCAGGGAAAGCCGCTGGCCGAGTCGAAGGGCGAGATTGCATACGCCGCCTCATTTATCGAATGGTTCGCAGAAGAGGGGAAACGGGTCTACGGCGACACCATCCCCGGACATACCGCCGACAAACGCATCGTTGTTATCAAAGAACCGATTGGCGTCTGCGCTGCCATCACCCCCTGGAATTTCCCGGCCGCCATGATCACCCGCAAGGCCGGCCCGGCCCTGGCGGCCGGTTGCACCATGGTGGTCAAACCGGCCACCGCCACCCCTTTTTCGGCTCTTGCACTGGCCGAACTGGGTGAACGGGCCGGTATTCCGGCCGGTGTCTTCAGCGTGGTTACCGGTTCAGCGGCCGCCATCGGCAACGAAATGAGCACCAACCCGCTGGTACGCAAACTGACCTTTACCGGCTCGACAGAAATCGGCAAACAGCTGATGGCCCAATGCGCCGGCACGGTCAAGAAAGTCTCGCTGGAACTGGGGGGCAACGCTCCCTTTATCGTATTTGACGACGCCGACCTGGATGCTGCGGTTGAGGGGGCCATCGCCTCCAAGTACCGCAATACCGGCCAGACTTGCGTCTGTACCAACCGTCTGATTGTTCAGGCCGGGGTTTACGATGTTTTTGTCGGGAAGCTGATTGCGGCGGTGGCAAAGATGAGGGTGGGTGACGGTCTCACCGGCGAATTCCAGCAAGGGCCGCTGATCGATATGGCGGCAGTGGAAAAGATTGAAGAGCACATCGCTGACGCGGTAACCAAAGGGGCGACCATTGCCCTGGGGGGGAAACGTCACGCCCTGGGGGGGAGCTTTTTCGAACCGACCATCATCACCGACGTCACCCCGCAGATGCTGGTGGCAAAGGAGGAAACCTTCGGCCCGCTGGCACCGGTCTTCAAATTCACCTCCGACGCTGAGGCTGTCAAAATGGCCAACGACACCGAATTCGGCCTGGCCTCCTATTTTTACACCCGTGACATCAGCCGGGTCTGGCGGGTGGCTGAGGCGCTGGAGTACGGCATGGTCGGCATCAATACCGGGCTGGTATCAACCGAAGTAGCCCCTTTCGGCGGCATGAAAGAGTCCGGCATCGGCCGGGAGGGGTCAAAATACGGCATCGAAGAATTCATCGAAGTGAAATACCTCTGCATGGGAGGTATCTGACCTCCGTAATGACCAGTGGTGCAGTGGAACACGGCTTCAGATATACACCCATTTTTCCTGCCGGATGTGTTACGGTAGCCCCGTCACCCACTTTTCCCGCTGCAGAGGTATACACACACGATATGACGATCAGATGGTATCCGGGACATATGGGCAAGGCCCTGGAGAAAATGGCCGAAGCGGTTCGCCGGATCGATGTAATCATCGAGATCCTCGACGCCCGCCTGCCGTTCTCCAGTTCCAATCACCAGCTGGAGGGAATTCGCCGCAACAAGCCCTGTATCAAGCTGCTGAACAAGCACGACCTGGCGGATCCGGCAGTGACCAGGAACTGGGTACGTTATTTTGAAAAGCAGGCCGGTGTTCGGGCACTGCCGCTGTCGGCAAAACAGCACGCTGAAGTCAAGCAGCTTCTTAAAGTCTGCACGCAGTTGATTCCCCACCGCGGCAGGCCGGGCTGGCCGCTGCGGGCGATGGTATTCGGCATCCCCAACGTGGGAAAATCGACGCTGATCAACACCCTGGCCGGTAAGTCGATCGCCAAGGTCGGGGACAAACCGGCCATCACCACCTGCGCCCAGCAGATTGACCTGCACAACGGCATTATCCTCTCCGATACACCCGGCGTACTCTGGCCGAATATGGACGATCAGGATGTCGCCAACCGTCTGGCGGCCAGTGGCGCCATCGGTGCCGGAGCATTTGACTCCACCGCCGTGGGAATGTATGCGGCTGAGTTCATGACGGAGCGTTACCCCGGTCTGCTGAAAACGCGCTACAAACTGGAACAGCTGCCTGAGCATCCGTTGCATCTGCTTGAGGCAATCGGGCGTCGGCTTGGCTGTCTGGTCAGCGGTGGAGAGGTTGATGTTCACCGGGCTGCCGAGGCGTTTCTGCGTGAATTGCGGGGAGGAAAAATCGGCAGAATCAGCTTCGAAGAGCCGACGGTTGCTCCCGTCGCGCTCCCGGCAGCTGATGACTGCGCTGATGCTGCATCGTCATTATGATTACTGCGGGAGATACCCATGCATCATCTGATCAAATCGGCTATGGCACTAATTGCGGCGGTTTTACTCTGTTCGGCAGGGGGCTGCGGCGGTTCCGCATCTGACGGCGGACAGTCAGCCAACAGTTCCACGGGACAGACAACCGGCGATACGCTTGCCGGCTCGACGGTAGCCCGCGATGTCAGCCCCCAGGCGACGGATGCTGAACTGTCTGCGGTGGTAGCCGGAACAACTGATTTTGCACTCAAACTGTTTCCTCTGCTCGACACGACATCGACTGAAAACACCTTCTTCTCCCCCTACAGCATTACCCAGGCTTTTTCCCTGCTGGCCCCCGGTGTGAGGGGGACGACCCTCAGCCAGATCGAACAGACTCTCTATTTCCCCCTTTCAATCGAGCGCCGTAACAGCGCCCTCAACAGGCTCGAACAGCTGCTGACCGGCCGGACCGCCGGAACCATCCTGCCCGGCGGACTCCAGGGGCCGAAGATGACCAATGCCAACGCGCTCTGGGGGCAGCGCGGCTTCACGATTCTGCCGGCGTACCTCGACACTCTGGCACTCAATTTCGGCGCCGGACTTCATCTTGTCGACTTCATCGCTGCAACCGAGGCTTCGCGGCAGACTATCAACAGCTGGGTTGAGGGTCAGACCAACAACAGAATTCAAAACCTGATACCGCTCAACGGCGTAACCGTCGATACCCGCCTCGTGCTGACCAACGCCGTCTGGTTCAAAGCGAACTGGGCTACGCAATTCTCCAAAGGGAATACCGCAAACCGTGAATTTACCAACGCCGGCAACTCGACGACTTCAGTTCCGTTCATGCGCCAGACCGTAAGCCTTCCCTACGCTGAAACAGCTGGCTGCAAGGCCGTTGACATCCCCTACGCCGGAAACAATCTCTCAATGCTGGTCATGATGCCCGCAGCCGGAACGGAAAAAGATTTCACCACCTCGCTGACGCCGTCACGACTGGCCGACATCATAAAACAGCTCTCACCGAAGTTGCTGGATTACTCCATGCCGCGCTTCACCTTCACCAAAGCGTCGCCGGTAGGCACCCATCTCAAATCGCTTGGCATGACTGATGCGTTTGATCCGTCAAAAGCAGATCTTTCGGGCATCGACGGCCGGCGCGACCTGTACGTCAGCGACGTCTTCCACAAGGCATTCATAGCCGTCGATGAAGAAGGAACCGAAGCGGCTGCCGCTACCGCCATCAGCGTCGGCGTGACGTCGATGCCGCTGCAGCCGCAACTCCTGACGATTGACCATCCGTTCCTGTTCCTGATCCGCGACCGGCAGACCGGACTGATACTCTTCATGGGGAAGGTGGTTGCGCTGTGACCGGGATTTTATTACAGGAAATTGGCCATCCTTATCAAATGACGTGCGTCTGATTCAACTCCGCCTCCCCCTGCTGTTCCCTTCCGTTTTTCGTAGGCAATCCGTTAGTTTTGATTGTCGTCGGCCCCATCTCTGTGATATAGAGTGCCTCATTTGACTTTTGATTCCACCATTCGGACAGTGCGGTTCAATTCTATTTTCGGGAGGCAGTGACATGGGACAGTTTGAAACGGGCAAAATTCGCAATCTGGGTATCGTCGCACACGGTGGCGCCGGCAAGACTTCCCTTGCCGAAGCGATTCTCTTCGATACCGGCATGATTGACCGGCTGGGAAGGGTGGACGACGGCACTTCGACCATGGATTTTGAGCCGGAGGAGATAAAACGGAAGATCTCTATCACGTCCGCCCTCGACCACTGCGAATGGAAGGGACATTCCATCCACATTGTCGATACTCCCGGTTACGGCAATTTCATCGCCGACACGCGCGCCTGCATGCGGGCGCTGGACGGGGCGGTGGTCATCCTTTCGGCTATTTCCGGCGTCAAGGCACAGACGGAGGAGATCTGGAACTGGGCCAACGAGTTTGAAATTCCGCGTATCGCCATCGTCAACAAACTTGACCGCGAACGGGCCAGCTTTCTGCGGGCGATCGACGACATGGAAAAAGCGCTCGGCGCCCGCGGAGTGGCGGTTCAGATGCCACTTGGCCTGGAGGCCGCATTTGAAGGGGTCATCGACCTGATTTCCATGAAGGCCTGTTTCTATGCCAAAGACGGCTCCGGCACTTTCACCGAGGGTACCATCCCCGCCGAATACGTAGAAGAGGCAGCGAGGCTCCGCGAGCAGATGGTCGAAACCGTGGCAGAGGCCTACGATGCCCTGACGGAGAAATACCTGGATGCCGGAGAGTTAACCGAAGAGGAAATCCTTGACGGTTTGCGGGTCGGTACCATGCGCAACACCTTTACACCCGTCCTCTGCAGCGCCGCTACAGCCAACATCGGCGTCTCGCACCTGCTGGATGCGGTCTGCGCCTACCTGCCGTCACCGCTTGACCGCACAAAAGCGGTTGGAACGCATCCCAAGTCCGGCGATATCATCGAGCGGGCACCGGACGAGAAAGAGCCGTTTTCGGCCCTGGTGTTCAAGACGACTTCCGATCCTTACACCGGCAAAATCACCATTTTCCGCGTATATTCAGGCGTGCTCAATTCCGATTCAGTGATTTTCAACTCCACCAGGGGAGTCGAGGAGCGTATCGGCCAGATTTATGAGCTGGAAGGGAAAAAACAGCATCCGGTCAAGCAGGCGGTTGCCGGTGACATTGTGGCGGTTGCAAAACTGAAGGAAACCATTACCGGTGACACCTTGTGCGACCCGGCCAAACCGATCATCTACGAGCCGGCCAAACAACTGCTGCCGGTTATCTCCTACGCTATCGAGCCGAAGACCAAGGCCGATGAAGACAAGATTCACAACGCCCTGCACCGCATGATCGAGGAAGAGCCAACCCTTGAATCGCACCGCGATGCCCAGACAAAAGAGTTCATTATCTCCGGTATGGGGCAGGTGCATCTGGAGGTCATCGTCGAGAAAATGAAGCGGAAGTTCGGCGTCGAGGTGCTGCTCAAAACCCCCAAAGTGCCCTATCTGGAGACGATTCGTGGATCTGCCAAGGTTCAGGGAAAATACAAGAAGCAGTCCGGCGGTCGCGGTCAATACGGCGACTGCTGGATCGAAATGTCACCGACCGGTCGTGGTGAAGGGTATGTGTTCGATGACAAGATTGTCGGCGGCGTCATCCCCCGCCAGTACATTCCAGCGGTCGATCGAGGAATCCAGGAAGCCTGCCAGCTCGGTTTCCTGGCCGGTTACCCGGTTGTCGATTTCAGAGTGGCACTGTGTGATGGTTCGTTTCATACCGTTGACTCATCTGAAATGGCCTTCAAGGTGGCCGGATCGATGGCATTCAAAAAGGCAATGGAACTCTGCAAGCCGGTCCTTCTTGAGCCGATCGTCAATATGAAGGTTACGGTGCCGGATGAAAATATGGGTGACGTCATTGGTGATCTCAATTCACGACGCGGCAAGGTGGTTGGTGTGGAGCCCAAGGCAAATTCGCAGATTATCCGCTCAGTTGTGCCGATGTCGGAAGTGCTGGCCTACTCCAATGACCTCAAGTCCATGACCAGCGACCGCGGTCTGTTCAGTCTGGAATTTTCTCATTACGAAGAGGTGCCGACCCACCTTTCGCAGAAAATCATAGCAGAAGCGCAGGTCAACCGCAAAGAGTCCCACGACAACCACTGATTGGAGGCGATTCATGGATATCAAGTTCAGCAAAGGTGATGACGGACAGGGTGAAGCTGCCCAGGAAAGTCCCAAGAAAAATCAGAATGCTCTGATACTGTTGTTAGTTCTGCTGGTTGGCGGCCTTGTTTACGTCTATTTTTTTACCGGTCTGCTGAAACCTGAAGAGCCCCCAAAACCGGCAGCACCGGCACCGGTCGCCAAGCTGCCGCTGCCGCCGCGTGACGGTGGGGCCACGTCAGCTGCCGTTGCAGAAAAAAAGAAGGAAGTCGCCCCATCCCAACCGACCGCTCCTGCTCCCGCAGCTCCAGCGGCTAAAGCGGCACCACCGCCTCCCGCCCCGGCAGTAAAACCTGCCGAGCCGGTAAAAAAAGCGGAGCCGGTAAAGGTTGCCGACGCAAAACCAGCCCCGGCACCTGTTGCTGAAAAGAAAGCTCCGACGCCAGCTGCTGCAAAACCTGCGGAGAAGCCTGCGGCACCGGTCGCAAAGAAACCGGAAAATGTGCCGGCATCCGTCCAGAAAGCCGCTACTGACACACCGTCAAAAGCCGTCCAACCTGCTAAAAAGCCGGCACGCGAGGAAACTGAGAAATCCGGCCCGTGGTATGTTGCAGTCGGCTCTTACACGCTGGAAGAAGAGCTTTCAGTCGATATGGCCCGGGTACGCAAAGCCGGTCTTGAGCCGCAGGTCAAATCAGGAATGCGCAAAAAAAGCTCCATGAATCGCCTTATGCTCTCCGAATCGGGCGATCCCGCCGTTGCCCATGCAACGCTTGACAAATTGAAGAAAATTACTTCCGACGCATTTATCATCGACCATGGTGGAAAACATACCGTGTACGCCGGATCGTACCTGCGGGCCGATCGTGCAAAAACCGAACAGGCCCGTCTTGCTGCAGCCGGTTTCGTGGTAAGCCTTAAGCCGGCCGAGATCGCCATACCGACCCAGACACTCTCCGTCGGACCGTTCCCGACAAAAAAGGGCGCAAATTCCGCAGCAAGTGCACTGAGGAAAAGCGGATTGAAGGCAACGCTGACGCGCAAATGATCACTAATGGCTGAAAAAATCAAGTTTACCATCCCCCCGGCCGTTGCCGCATTTGTAAGGCCGGGGAGCAGCGTCGATACAAGGATGAGCGGCTGCTCGTCCGCTGCGGACATGCCCCCCTTTGAGCGGATCACCCTGCTGTTCTGTCTTTCAAAGGATGCGGACCCGTTGGTACGAAGCACCGCCGCTCAGTCTCTCGGTCTGCTGCCACACGATGTCGCCGATGCCTACCGGGATTCTACAGATGCTCATCCGCTGGTGCTGGAGCAGCTGCAGCGATTCGCTACTGCTGCCGCACCGGTTGCGCGCTTTCACACCCCTCCTGAAGAATACGATGAGGATGACGCGGACAATTCGACGGCAGTCCAGGAAGTTCCGCCTGATACAAAAGAAGAAGAGCCGGTCGACGAAAGTGCGGAAGAGTATCAGAGCAAGTACCAGATGGCCCAGGTCATGGGAATTGGCGAGAAGATCAAGATGGCTCTCACCGGTGATAAGGAGTGGCGATCGATTCTGGTCAAGGATGCCAACAAGCTGGTTTCGGGAGGCGTGCTTAAAAACCCGCGCATTACCGAAGGCGAGGTACTCAAACTGATCAAGGCCGGGATCCAGAATGATGAAATCATGCGGCTGATCTGTGCCAACAAAGAGTGGATCAAGAGTTACCAGATGAGAAAAGCGCTGATTGAAAACTGCCGCACCCCAGTGCAGAATGCCTTGCGGTATCTGGGAACCATGGGGGAAAAGGATCTGGCACAATTTGCAAAGAGCAAGAACATAACTTCCGTGATTTCCTCGATGGCGAAGCGGCTGTTGCTGAGCAAGAAGAGATAGAGCAGGGGAACCGATGGCCGTTGTCAACCACGCAAAAAAGGAAATCAACGCCAAGATCGTCTATTACGGCCCTCCGGGGAGCGGCAAGAGCGACTCCCTGCGCTATATCCACGGTCGGATCAAATCGTCACTGCGGGGAGAATTAAAGCAGACCCGCGCCGGCAGCGACAATCTGCTTTTTTTTGAGTTCAGCCCGTTCGAGGCACCCTTGAAGCACGGCTATGCGCTCCGTTTTCATCTGTATACCCTGACCGGAGCGGTCACAAATCCGGCAACCTGGAAAATGGTGCTCAAAGGAGCCGATGGCGTTATAGTTCAGGTGGACGCTGCTGCTCAACAGAGAGCGGCTGCCCGCGATTGCGTCGTTCAGCTGCGGGAGTTCATATCACTCTACGGCGTCGGTCTGCGCGATATGGCCGTAGTGCTCCAGTGTAACACACCTGACCAATCTGCGCCCGTTTCGCCATCCGGGGTGGCTGAAGAACTCGACCTTCGTGAGGTACCGGCCCATCGTTCGGCAGCAATCGGCGGCGTGGGGGTACTGGAAACTTTTTCGGCGATTTCAAAAATGGTACTGGCCCGCACCGACGACGCGGTGCGTCTCGAAGAACGGCTTACGGATGCGAGGGTTGGGAACACCGGCATGGAAGTCGGTGCTGCGGAAAATGTCGAGACTCAAGCCTCTGCGGGTGATACCCTCAAGGAAGCCTCTGGCTGTGAAACAGCCGAAATTATCGTCACGTGTGAAGCGCCGGTTGCTGACAACGGTACCGTGCGCCTCCCCATCGACATATCCTGCGGCGCTGCCCGGCGCAGAGTGACGATAACGCTCTCGCTTGATTGCTGAAGTGCCCCGTTTACCACGAGCAACTTGTATACATTTCCATAATATGCTATACGTGTCAGCCGTTACGCTATCAGCAGAAGGAGTATGATAGATGCCAATTATTACGATCTCGAGGGAAATGGGCACCGGAGCCTATCGGGTAGCCACTGAAGTGGCTAAAAAGCTGAAGTACACCCTGGTCGACGGTCCGCGCATCAGTCTGCTTGCGTCACAATACGGGCTTACCCCCGAACTTATGATGATGGTTGATGAAAAACCGCCCTCATACATAACCGCAGAGGATCGCAAGCGGGCAGCCGCACTTAATGCCATTGAACTGGTCATCCTCGATCTAGCCAAAAAGGGAAATGTTGTTATTTACGGCAGAGGTGGGCAGGATCTGCTGCTGGGGTGCCGGAATGTGCTGCGACTCCGCTTTATTGCCGACTTCGAGGAGCGGGTCGAACGTTTTGCCGAGCGCGAATGGATCGACCCCGACATGGCCCGATCACTGATCAGGCGCAGCGACCACCAACGAGGCGGATTCATTCATTTCTATTTTAACCGCAACTGGCAGGACCCGCAGAATTATGACCTGATTTTTAACACATCAGTACTTTCTGAAGCGGTAATTACTGATTGCATCATTGCTGCAGCCAAGGGGCCGAACTTCAAGGAAGCAGACAAAGCAGCCATCCCGGTCATCGAGACCGCCATAATGATCAAGAAGATTGAGACCGCCCTGTTAAGCTCTCCAGCCCTGGAAGACTACCGACCGTTTACCATGAAGGTCGACAAGGGTTCCGTTACCATTAGTGGACATATTGTGTCGGAAGAGCAGAAAAAAGCAGCCCTCTCAGTGGTTCGATCGGTAAAGGGCGTAACGACTGTCAAAGACGACATCCAGGTTGTCGACTACAAGGCGTACAAAGACAAGATGTAATCCAGGTCCTCTGTGGTAAAAGCTTTTTTTGATTATTTCACATCGCCCTGAATACTGAACGTGACTTCCTGATAAGGAATCTGCTTGCCGGACGCAGCCAGCGCCTGCCGAGCAGCAGTTGCAATCCCGCCGCAGCAGGGAACTTCCATCTTAAGCACCGTGATGCTCTTCACGTCAGATTTGGTAAACAGTTCAGTCAGTTTCTGCTGATAGAAATTGTTATCGTCAAGCTTCGGACAGCCCATCACAACCGCTTTACCCTTGAGATAATCCTCATGATACCCCGCGTAAGCCACCGGAACGCAGTCCGCCGTGATCAGGAGATCAGCCCCCTGAAAATAGGGTGCCACAGGGGATACCAGGGTCAGCTGTACCGGCCACTGGGCAAGCTGACTTTGCCGCGATCCAGTCGGTGTCGCTGCCGCCGTTTCCACCGGACGATTGAAACTCATGGCGCGTGATCCGGGACATCCACCGCCACCCTCGTGATGATGGTGAGCTCCATGCTGGTGCAGCGGATTCTGATGAACCGGCCTGCCCTGGGCTGCCAGGTGTTGTTCCACCGCTGCCTCGTCGAACGCATCCGCATCGCGCTCCTCAATTCTGATGGCGTCCTGCGGACACTCGCCAAGGCACGCTCCCAGACCGTCACACAGGTTATCGGCCGAAAGCACCGCCTTGCCGTTCACCATCGTGATAGCCCCTTCGGCGCAGGAGGGGACGCAGAGCCCGCATCCGTTGCATTTGTCCGGGTCAATGGTTACGATTTTTCTCAACATGATTAATTCTCCTTTTCTTTGTGCTGGGTAGTGTGTGCCGGCAATGTGCTGTTAGAACAGGTAATGCCAGAGATAATCCAGCCTCCCTTTCAATATAAACCAGCGGCCGGAATATGCCATGATTTCGCGCACCAGTTGCCGCTGCGGCGGGGCGTAGCAATGAATCCTACAGCGCCTGCAGGTCGGTTTTTCCTCCTCCAGCGGGCATTTCAGCCGCTTCATCACGGCATATTCCATGAAACAGCTGCAGTCCGGGCAAAGCGACCTAACTCCCAGTCCTGTCGGCAGGTGGTAGGTGTGGCGGTCCGCCCCGCCATGCTTGCCATCGCAATACAACTCGACGAATGAGCCGATCAGGCAGATGTCCTTCTTCTGTCGGGAGTTGAGCGTTTCCATGAATGACATCATGCGTCCTGCCGCGCTATTGATACATGACACAAGTCAAGTTTTGCACATTTGCTTTGCCCGGCCGGCCGTAATGCGATACATTGACCACAGTTTCACAAAGCACTGCCGGATGAGGGCTCTTATGATACGCAACGCAGTTTCATTCATCGCAAAGTCGGGCACCGGCAAAACCACCCTGCTTGAAAAAGTCATCTTCGAATTGAAATCACGCGGCTACAGGGTAGGAGTTATCAAACATGATGCCCACCGTTTCGACATCGACCACCCCGGCAAGGACAGCCACCGTCTGACCCAGGCGGGTGCCGACACCATGCTGATTTCGTCTCCGGAAAAGCTTGCTCTGGTGAGGAAGCATTCCGAAGCCCCACCGATCGAAGAGCTGATTGCAACGTATTTCAGTGATATGGATATCGTGCTGACCGAAGGGTACAAAAAAGGGGGGTTACCGAAGATTGAGGTTAACCGGCGCGAACGGAGCACCACGCTGATCAGTCGTGGTGACGAATACGATCCAACCCTGCTGGCGGTGGCCAGCGATCAGGAACTTGAACTGGATGTGCCGTTACTGGATATAAATAATCCGGTTCAGGTAGCCGAATTTGTCATCAGTCACGTCATGAAATAAAATTATCATTCATTAATTTATTTGTGCAAATAATCATAGTCCTTCAAACTATAAGGGACATTGATATTGCTGAAATAAGATATAAGTAATTCCCCACCACCGCCCTGGCTTCATGTTTCTCTCTCCATGTTACTTTTGCCAGGGGTTTAAAAGAGTCAGGCCGCTGATAAACAAAAAATCTTTGATATTACGAGTTGCTAAAGAACAGCCATGTGCCATTGCAATAGAAGCAATCATGGCATCTTCTGTAGTAGTGGCGTGACCAGAGCGTCGCCTATTGGAGACAAGAATGGAATAATTAACCGCCGCAGCTGCGTCAAATGGTAAACATTTACCGGCAAATTCTTGCGTGAACATCAAATTAGCAGCGTTTGCAAGAGATTCCCGCCGCTTACCAGCGGGTAATACTGCAATACCAAGCATTATCTCCGCCTGGGTAATCGCGCTTATATAAAAGAACGCGTCGGTACGGTTTGCAAACCAGTCAATTACAGCTTGATCAGGGCTGGATCGCATCAGTTCCGAAATCACATTGGTATCAAGAACAATTGACTCCATCGCGTTATTCTGCAAAATCTGGTGGATTACGTACTGGTTGCCTTGAAGGGATTGGTAGGTTTTTGATGCCATAAATTACAAAACGCTTATGAATAGCACCAGCTAGATTAATTGTCCCCCCTGGCATATTCAGTGATTGTGAAAGAATCATTCGCACTTCTGACTCCATAGAACACCCATGATGAGCAGCTCGGAGCCGCAACTTTTCTTTCAGGCTATTATCAAGGTTCCGTATCGTTATCGAGGCCATATTTCCCTCCCTAAATATTTGCAATCAGTGATTGCATTGTAATCATTGATTGCAAACAAATCAAGAACAGAATATGTCATCATTCACGTCATGAAGTAGTTCACGCCAAAGCAGGATAACCCCGGGCTCTACCGGATCATTCTAGTGAAACACCTTACCCCACACCCACAAATAGCCAATGCCATATGCGGAAAACAGTATCACATGTTTGACGATCAGCGCCCTGCGCCGCTGACGCTCCGCATCCTCACCGTACCAGTTATCCACATAGGTGAACGTACGCCCTGCGCCGGTAGCCATAATCAGCACTGCTGCTGCGACGCTGGCCCAGAAAAGGCGCCGTTCCAGCAGGTTTAAAACCGTTATAGTTGAAGGCTCGTTTATGTGGGAGCTGTGCAGCCAGGCGATGGTTACGATGCAGGCCAGCCAGATGCCGGCAGCGAAGTCGTGCAAGAAACCATTAACGATGATGGCGCTTTTTTTCATTTCCATGACAAAATGAACCCCTGCAATATGATTGATGTCCGGAATTTCTTCAGAGCTCGTCACTTTTCCCGGCAAAACGCTCGTACACGGGAATGCCATGCTTAAGGAGTATTCCCGGTATTACTGCCATCAGGTGATAGGGTAGAAACTGACGCAGCGTGACATCCCATCCAAAAAGATATTTAGCAGCGGCATAAACGACCCAGACAAAACCACCGATATAAAATAGAATCGTACCCAAACGTTTCAAAGTCATTTCTCCGAAATCATAAAATGCATTCAACCTGCAGAGTAACCGTGCCATTTCACCAACGAAATAACTAGCTTTATTCAAATCATTATGCAAGTAATTATATGGCTAACCTGCATCCGCATATTTTTTAAGCAGCAGTGTACAACCGTCAGGCACTCCGTTCGTCCAGAATGGGCTAACAGCTTATTATTGTAGCAATTGTAATCTACACACATTCGGCATATAAATTGCTTAAATATCGACATGTTATACCGCGTGCCGGCCTCATTTATTTACAGGAGCTGACCCATGAATACCACGGCAGAAACCAGTCACCGCTTAACGGAAGAGGTGCTCGCACTGATTGAATCCGGTGTTGATGCAGAACTTTCCGACCAACGATTTAACGACTATTCCTTGCGGCTTTTTGCCCTGCATTATGAGACCAACAAGATATTCCGTGAATTCTGCGACTTGAAGAAGGTCAGGCCGGATGACATTACCCGTTGGCAGGATATACCGATGGTGTACAACGACGTCTTCAAGACGCACCTGGTGGCATCATTCCCGCTGGAGCAGTCGGTCATGGCCTGTCTGACCGGGGGCACCACCAGCCTGACCCAGCGCGGTCGCATATTCCGCGATGAAGATGGTCAAAAACTGGTATTCGGCGCCAACAAAATGATGACCGGCTGCTACCTTTTCCCGGACTTCGAAGAGGGCAGGCGCTGCCGGATTCTAATACTTGCACCCAGTCCGGAACTGGCCCCCTCCATGGGTATGGCCATTGGCATGGATCAGACCCGCCGGCATTTTGGCACCGATGACAGCTTGTTCCTGCTCGGCAAAAGCGGCATAGATGTCAAGAACCTGCTGAAAGCACTCCGTGAATCAGAAGTCAGCGGTATCCCGGTGGCCCTGATCGGTGCCACGGCTGCATACGTCTACTTTTTCCAGTCATGCCGGAAGAAGAAGATGCGCTTCAAACTCCCCCCCGGTAGCCGCATCTGCGACGGAGGCGGCTACCGCGGCCGTTTCGGTGTCGTCACCCGCGATGACTATTACACCATGGTCGAGGAAATCCTCGGCATCCCCAACTCCCACTGCGTCAATGTGCTCGGCGAAGCGGAAACAGCCACCAATCTGTTTGACGACTCCCTGCGGCGTCTCGTTAAAGGGCAGCCGCCCAAAACCCGCACCCGACCGGTTCCACCCTGGTCACGGGTACTGGCCATGCACATCGACGACCTCTCCCCTCTGCCGGACGGCGAAGTCGGTCTGCTGGCCCACTGGGATCTGGCCAACGTGCCGACCGTTCTGGCGGTCATCACGGACAATCTGGGCTACACCACCGATGGCGGCACCGGCTGTGAAATGGTCGGACGGGCAAAAATTGAGAACGGCAAAGTGTCTCCGCTGCCGGATGAAGAAAAAACCATGGGGCCGATGGGGGATTCAGCAATCTTCCGCATGCTGGAGGCTTACACTAATTTTTCGATCGATCTGAAAATGCGTTTCGCCAAGGATCCAAAATCACAGGATCCGAGCATCCGCGAAGAGATCGAGGCACGGCCGGGCTCGGTTGCCTCCTGCCCGCAGGTCGTCGACGAAATCCTGGTATCCCAGGCCAGCCAGGAAGCGGCTGAAGAGCGGGACAGAGCGCTCAACACCTTCAAGGATCAGACTGATCGTCCGCTGGAGTGGTATGTCAAGGAAGCCGAAACACAAACTCTTACCGACCATCCGGCCGGATTGCAGTCGGAGAAACCTTCACCCAAATAATGAAGCAACCCCAAGACAATTGATGGCGGCAGGAGATTTCCTGTCGTCATCGTTACTATCCGGTACAACACTTCCCTGTAACGTTATGAAATCAGCTGTTTTTCCCGCACACCACGCTTCTCTCCTTTCCATTTTTCGTAGGCAATTCTCATACCCTTGCGCACTGGAAGCTGGTTCATCAACGACAGGATATGTGCGTAAGGAAAGCCGGAGAGCGGCACATTCTTCATATGGCTCAAAATACGCCAGGTGCTTAATATTTCAAGAGAACTTTCATAGAAGGCCTCTTCTCTCACTTCCGGGGTCATTCGCGGATCGGGATGCTCGAACAGTGCATAGGCGCCGGTGTAATACTCCCACCCCAAATCCTTGTAGAGATACGGTTCATACTGGCGCCGCAGCTCAGTGCCGGGATACGGCACCAGCAGCGATGGATGCATACTGACGCCAAGACGGTCGGCCAGCTCCACAGAGCGTTTGAAGTCATCAAGAGAATCGTTCCTGCCGCCAAGCATGTAAAAAAGTGAGACGTCAATACCGTGATCCCGCAGGGTTTTTACAGCACGTTCCCGGTCAACGCCTACTTTGCCGTTGGCACGATAGGCAGTCAGAGCATCATCTGAAATGGCATCCCAGCCGACCCATACCGTCAGCATACCGCTTTCACGGGCCGCATTCAGCATCCGCGAACCGGCCGGCGTCAACACCGGGCGCAGGCTGCCAAATCCCATCCACTTCTTTTTGCTCCCCTTAAGTGCCGTGAACATATCGGTGGCACGCTGTTCAAACCCCTGCCACCAGATGTTTTCATCACCATTTATGTACATCTTCTCCGGAATAGCGTGCACATCCCTGACAACGTCGTCGATAGGACGAAAGCGGATATCAGCCCCCATAAACGGTTTGACCGAGCAGAAGGTGCAGTTGTACGGGCAGCCACGTGAGGTATTGACGATACGAAACTGATGGCCATGTTTGAGCATCCCGTACAGTGGTGTCGGCATATTTTCAAGCTGCAGGCGTTCACCCTGGTAAAACTGTTTCAGCGCACCGGCCTTGAAGTCCCGCAAAACCTGAGGCCAGGCGGATTCTGCTTCGCCGGTAACCACTGCATCGCCATGCTGAGCAGCCTCTTCGGGAAGCAACGAGGCATGAATCCCCCCGAACACTACCTTTGCGCCCCGCGCCCGCAGCGTAGCAGCTATTTTGTAACCTGGTACGGACGTCGGCGTCAGCAGGCTAATGGCCGCCAGATCACAATCGAGCGTATCAAAAACGTCCGGCGTCGCACTGGCGCTGTAGACTTCAATCTCAATAGCCGGATCTTCCCGGCGGGTAAGAGCGGCCAGATATTCCAGTATCGGAGGGGCAACGGGTGTCCAACCGAACGGCAGGGGAGGGAAAATTATGGCAAGCTTCATATGTTGGCGCTATCCATTAATTATGATCAATTCTGAAACCACTATGGAATGTTTCCACTGTGAAGGGGATTCCCCAGTAACTCACAATCATGGCAATCAGGGCAATCAAAGCATACCAGGCCAGCCTTCTGCCGCGCCAGCCAAAGGTCACCCGCAGATGCAGATAAATCCCGTAGGTCAGCCATGAAACCAGTGACCAGACCTCTACCGGATCCCACCCCCAATAACTTCCTTTCACCTGGTTCGACCAGAAGCAGCCCGATATCATCATCAGACCGTACAGGATAAACCCGCCGGCAACAAACCGATATGACAACATATCAAGGTCTGCAAGGTCCGGCAGTTTATCGTAGATGCCGCCAGACTTATTCTCCTTTAGCAAATACAACAGTCCCAACCCCGCGGCAACCAGCACCGAGGCAAACCCTGCCGACGCGCCAACAATATGCACCCAGATCCAACCACTCTGCATTGCCGGTGCAAGGGTGGCGGCAACCTCCTTCATCAGCGTACCGGCCCATCCCAGAAGCACAAACGCCACCGGCATTATCAACACGCCCAGCGGCTGGACCTTTTTCGAGACGAACTGGAATACGAGGAACAAAAGCACCGTCATGAATACACCCAGCGTGAGCGATTCAGAGATGGAGATGAACGGGCTGATACCAGTGGCGGACCAACGCATTCCAATAACGGTCACATGTGGCACAAAACCGGCCAAAGCACTGTACAGACCAACGGTAAACAGCTTTTCCTGCTTGGCAATCATGCCGAAAATATAGCTGAAGGTACTCAAGCCGTAGAGGCTGACGGCAGACCAAAAAATCATCAGTTCAGGTTTCATCGTACACTCCCTAATAACGAATTACTCTACTAACATCTCTCTTATTACATTTTTAACACTCAAAACGACTCTCACGTCAATTTTCCCAAGCTCCTTAACCAAACGCCCGCGATCAATCGTTCGGATTTGATCGAGAACTATCCATGCTCCCTTACCCTTGAAGCGCAAAGCAACCCGACTCGGATAATCATGTGACTTCGTCGTCATAGGAGCAATCATCACCGTTAGCAAATGCCTGTTCATTTCATCTGGAGAAACGACCAGACAGGGGCAGGTTTTCTTTATCTCATGACCAATCGTGGGGTCTAAATTGACAAGGTAGACGTGGTATTGCTTCAGCTCCATTCCCATTCCCCAAAATCACACGTATCATCAATAAGCATAGCATCCTCGCCGCGCTCGTGCATCGCAGCAAATGCGCACTCCCACCCCTGGCGGGGCTTACCGGTGACAGGCCGGATAACAATCTCATCCTTCCCCGGCAACAGCTCTACAGTACGGGTCATATGATACTGCTGTAAAAGAGCAGATGGTATGCGCACTCCCTTCGAATTACCTATTGACACCAACTGCGCAATCATAAACAACCCCCCAGGCGGAGATACAATGTAGTCACACTATAGCCAGTCGCTCGTCATGCGTCAACCACATAATACGGTAGTATCGATCTATTCTATTCCGCACCATCTGCCAGTGTTCAAGTGCCCCAGTTGAATATGTGCGAGATCTACGAGCCATGCCGCCACTATACTGGCTTTCGTCGAAACATGCCCAATGAATGCCCTCCTGTTTTACTACGTTGCCCAGGTCTCGCTCAATAAATCGGTTGTCTCGCCTGTATGCTTCGCGCACAGTACGGTCATCCCAGGTATAATAAAGGCGTTACATCCCGAGGCATTCAAGTTGTTGGCGGACAAGAAACGTTTTGCCGCACTGACGTGGACCGGCACCCTCCATAGATGACAATTATGGAATCAGCAACAAACATTCATCAATCCAGTTGCATTTTTTTAAAACGAGGATAATATATGCGCATAGACAACACGGGAGAATCGATATGCAACCACAATCGTACATGGAGAGGGGAGTCTAGCACCAAATATCCAAAAGCCAAACCTGACCCCAGAGGTGTTCTCAGAGGTGTCCCTATAGTTTTCTACTTCGACCGTTATTCCAGACAAAGAACCAGGCGCTTGCCAAGTACAGCGGCGGCGCGATCGAGCTGGCGAAGCGTTGGCCGATACTTTGGATCTTCAAGGCGTGCGGCACAGGGCCATGAGGTACCAAGTGCACGGGCAAGGTCTGCCATGGTTTTTTTCTGCTGGCCACGGGCATGCTGAAGCAAAACGGCACTTTGTATAGCTGGACTTGGTGCTGCATACAATATGTGCTCACCAGCTGTAACAGTAGGAATCGGGAGAATTTCTCCCTTGTCGATTCGATAACCGATTATTGCCGAAAGTACCTCTGCCGCATTAAAAGCAGCTTCTTCCAGGGTGTGTCCCTCAGTGAATGCTTCCTCAAAATCAATAAACTGGACTAAAACAGTTCCATCCTCCCGAGGTTCTGCACTATACGGATATTCAATTTTCTGGTTCTCTACAATTCTCAAGTTGACGGCATGATGACATATTCTGTCTTA
>JBAXVE010000058.1:0-22455 GCA_037129245.1 Desulfuromonadales bacterium | reverse complement strand
TACCAAAAACCAAGCAACGCCGCAAGCGGCGGGGAATTTACCCGAAGGGATTCAACAACAGGTTTTCTGTCTTTGTGTTCGGCCAACGGCAGATAGACCAGAAAACTGCACCCCTGCCCCGGTTCGCTGGCAACATCAACAAACCCATTGTGCTGCTTGGCAATCCGGGTGTCCCAATGCCGTAAATATCTCGGAGCGCCGCACCGTTTCGCCCGGCACGGCAAACACAAGCCGCAGGACGATGCATTCCTGAGCCGTCAGATGTATGACGACACCTCGTGGGCTGCGTACGATGGATTCCTGGCGATCAAAATGCCAGACCGGTTTTGCGGAGGGGACAGGCGGTTTGAGCCGCCGGCCGAGACTGATCAGGGCAGCATGCAGCTCCAGCGGATCAATCGGTTTGACGAAATAAAGATCGGCACCCTTTTCAAAACCGTCAACCCGGTCGGCAATCTGGGCACGACTGGTGGTCATGATGATTCCGCAGCCGCTCGACCGGCGCAGTCTCTGGGCAATGCTGACACCGTCTTCGCCCGGCAGATTGAGATCAAGAACCACGACATCGGCAGGACGCTCCGCCAGGGCCTGATCCAGCTCCCCACCATCACCAGCACCCCGCACATCAAGGTCAAGCCGCGAGAGAATTGCGATCAGAACCGTTCGCAGCTCCCTTTCATCCTCAACGATAACAACCCGCAGTTTTGGCTCTTCCATAGCTGGTGCCGGGCGCAGCCCGAATTAGACAGGCACGCTCTCCCAATCCTTCAGAAATTTTTCGATACCGGCGTCGGTCAGCGGGTGTTTGGCCAGCTGAATCATCACCGGATAGGGGATGGTGGCAATATCGGCGCCGATCAGGGCCGAATTGAGGACATGAATCGGATTACGCACGCTGGCAACGATGATTTCAGCCATGTAACCGTAGTTGTCGAAGATCGTGCGGATCTCCTCGATGATCCCCATGCCGTCCTGCGAGATGTCGTCGAGTCTGCCGACAAAGGGGGAAACGTAGGTAGCGCCGGCTTTGGCAGCCAGCAGCGCCTGCAGCGGTGTGAAAATCAGAGTGACATTGGTCTTGATCCCCTTGTCGGTCAGCGCCTTGCACGCTTTCAAACCTTCGGGGGTCATCGGCAGCTTGATGACAATATTTTTGTGAATCTTGACCAGCTCTTTGGCCTCTTTGATCATACCCGGAGCGTCCAGCGAGATCACTTCGGCAGATATCGGCCCGTCAACGATCGAAACGATCTCCTTGATGACGTCCTTGAACTTGCGCCCCGATTTGGCGATCAGCGAGGGGTTGGTGGTTACGCCGTCAACCAGGCCGAGGGCGTGTGCTTCACGTATTTCCTTTACATCTGCGGTGTCGATAAAAAATTTCATCTGTTCCTCCGGTTATGATGGTGATGTGCGATCAGTGTGATCAAGTCGTTCACGGAATTTTTCCAGGCAGTCCATTGAGCAGAAAAAGTGCCGCTCACCCTCGTATCTGCCGATAAGCGCCTTCTCTTCAGTGACATAAACCCCGCAGACCGGATCGCGATGAGTCGCCTCTGCCGTTTCCCGGCTGCCCGTTGGCCGTTCGGGTGTTTTTCGTGAGGATGTCAATGAGATGATGATACGGTAGCCGATGTAGAGCAGCAGGGCAATGAAGAGAAATCTCACACGAACTCCCTTGAGGGTTTATAGAGCGGTAACGGTCTCGTCCGACACCAGTGCCGCCAGAAGCCCGGCGATGCTGCGCCCGCTGGCCGGATGCAGCAGCTGCGGAGCGATCGAACAGAGGGGTTGCAGCACGAAGCGGCGTTCCGACAGACGCGGGTGCGGAACTGTCAGACCATCCTCTTCGATTATTTCGGAGCCGTACAGCAGCAGATCAAGATCCATGCGCCTCGGCCCCTGGAGTACCGTCCGCTTCCGTTTGAAACGGCTGCTTTCAATCTGCAGCAGATGCTCCAGGAGTTTGCGGGGAGCAAGCCCGGTCTCCAGCTTGAGAACCGCATTGTAAAAATTATCCTGTTTCACACTGCCAACTGGAGTCGTCTCATAAAACGGCGACAGTGCGGTCACTTTGCTCTCCGGCACTTTACCAATTTCGGCAACGGCCATCAGCAGGTTGAACTCACGGTCACCGAGATTCGAGCCGAGCCCTATGTAGGCATCCACGTTCACCGGGCGATTAAATCATACTTCAAATCGGGTCGTCAATCGAAACGCTGCTGCAAAAAAACACCCCGGTAACTAGGAGGGGAAGTCACCGGGGCAAATGAGGGCTCTTGTGGAGCCCCCGCATAAATTTCTTTACTCCTTAATACTAGCAATAATCCGGGCTGTTTTGCAAGCTAAAAAGACCGCTCTACAAGCAGACTTCTAACGATACTGTTCTTGTGCCGCAATCTCTGGTAGTATCCCGGCCCATGAAACAGCAACCGGTATTCAACCTGCTAACCGTCCTCGGGCCGACCGCCAGCGGCAAGACGCGTCTGGCTGTGGCTCTGGCCCACAACCTGGGGGGCGAGATCATTTCGGCCGACTCCCGCCAGGTATTCCGCGGTATGGATATCGGCAGCGGCAAGGATCTTCACGAATACGGCGACGTTCCGTACCACCTGATTGACATTCTGGATGCGGGGCTGGAATTCAGCGTGTTTGAGTTCCAGCGCCGCTTTCTGGGTGCCTTTGATGATATTTCCTCCCGCGGGCGGCTGCCGCTGCTCTGCGGTGGGAGCGGCATGTACCTGGATGCGGCTCTGCGGGGCTACCGGATGGTGGAGGTACCACCTGACGAAGAACTTCGGACGCAGCTTGCCATGCTGCCGGACGATCAGCTGCGAAATATGCTTCTTGAACTCAAGCCGGAGCAGCATAACCGGACCGATCTGCTTGACCGGCGGCGAACCGTCCGCGCCATAGAAATAGCTCGTGCCGAATCTGATGCACCACGTCAGATGGAACCCTATCCCTCTATCCGGCCTCTGGTCATCGGCATCCGGATAGAGAGGGAGCAGCTCCGGCAGCGGATTACTGCACGCCTGCAGGATCGCCTTGACGGTGGATTGATCGAGGAGGTGCAGCGGCTGCATGACACTGGAATACCATGGGACCGCCTCGACTATTACGGACTGGAGTACCGCTTCGTCGGTGCGTTTTTGCGTGGGGGAATGAGCCGCACCGCCATGCAGCAGAGACTCAACAGTGCGATTCACGATTTCGCCAAGCGGCAGTGCACCTGGTTCCGCCACATGGAGAAGGGGGGCGTACCACTACACTGGGTCGATGGGAGCGCTGATACACTGGGGGAGACAATGAAAATCATCCGTGCATCATGTTCCGCAGGGGCCTGAAAAAAATAAATGAAAGATTCATTTAAATAGCTTGACTTTGCTTCTGCAATGCTGGTACGGTGCCTGAAATTCGCGGTTTCCGCGGGTAAAATCAAAGAGAAGAATCAGGAGAATGTAAGAACATGGTAAACGGAACGGTAAAATGGTTTAACGACAGCAAGGGGTTCGGGTTTCTTGAGCAGGAAGGTGGCGAGGATGTATTCTGTCACTTTTCGGCAATCGCAGGCGATGGTTTCAAATCTCTTGCTGAAGGTGATAAAGTGACATTTGAAGTAACCAAGGGTCCGAAAGGGCTTCAGGCCGCGAACGTAACTCGCGTCTAAGGTTCATCAGCTGTTGCAAGCGCCAAGAGGCCCCGGAGAAATCCGGGGCTTTTTTTATGTGGTGTTCATTGTGTTTTTTTTGGGGTACCCCTGGTGGCGCCCCCTTTTATTCTGTCGGACGAAGTGCTATATGTAGCGTCAATTTCATTTTCTTCCGGATTCAAATCTGTGATGCTGTCACGGAATGCAGTTGAATCGAAACGCGAAGGGCGGAGACGGCATTGATAAAAGAAAAGCTGATCAAAATGGCGTTCAACTTAAAAATGGGAAGGTATGCCCGCATGCTAAAACTTGAAATCAGTAGAGATGAACAGTCTATTTCGCTGGAGGTCCTCCCGAAGGGAGAGACCACCCCTATCCGCATAAATATCGGCCACTACGAGATCATCACCGGGGAGAGGAACGGCATCAAGGTGAGCCAGATCAGCACCTCGAGGGAATGGATGACTGAACTGGTCAAAGCGGTGGCTCCCGAGCAGTTTATCGAGTTCGAAAAGGTCCATCTGCTGAAACTGATTATGTGACAGCGTGCAGACGTTTATTTCCCTCATTGATTCCGCTGACGAGCTTTGCCGCATTTCCGCAATAACCGATCCAGTCATGGAAATCGCCGCCGTCACCGACCGGTTCTGCAAGCTGCCCGGTGGCGGTCCGGCTCTTTTTTTTGAGCGGCCGGTTGACTGCCGGCTTCCGGTTGTTACGAATCTGTACGGTTCCCGTAAACGGGTCTGCATGGCACTCGGCATTGAGAAGCTCGGCGAATTGACAAGCCGTATGCGTGACCTGCTCGATCCGCTCCCCGATACTCGTGTTACGACGCTTGACCGTCAGCTCGCCTCCTGTGCCGGATTCACCCGGTTTTTCCCCCATGTTTCCGCAGAATGCGAGCCTGCACTGGCCTGCGCAAAATCGTCCGATCTTACCGCCTTCCCCTTTCTTCAGTGCTGGCCGGAAGATGGCAGTTCCACGGGACATCCTCGTTACATGACCGTGGCGCAGGTGCATACCACCGGTCCGCATGGCGAAGCACCCAACTGCGGGCTCTACCGTGTTCAGGTGCTGGGAGCGGATGAATGCGCCATTCAGTGGAAAGCGGGGAGCGGCGCGGCGCGTCACGCTGAAATGTGGCGGCTGTCGGGGCAGCCGATGCCGGTGGCGATCGCACTCGGCGGGGATCCGGCGATGCTTTTCAGTGCCATGTTCCCCCTGCCGGGTGAGCTGGACGAAGTGACCTTTGCGGGTTTTCTGCGTGGCGCTCCACTGACTGCGGCCCCCTGCAGCACGGTACCGTTACGGGTTCCGGTCGGCGCCGAACTTGTCGTCGAAGGATATGTTCAACCGGATGACACCGTCATGGAAGGGCCTTTCGGCAACCACAGCGGATATTACTCACCTGCCGCTCCGGCATCCCGAATGACGGTCACGGCCGTCAGACACCGCACCGATGCCGTAATTCCGGCCACGGTCGTCGGAGCGCCGCCGATGGAAGACTGCTGGATGTCGCTGGCCTGGGAGCGCCTTCTGCTGGCGTTCATTCAGAAATCGGTCCCGCTGGTGCATGACATTCATTTCCCTTTCGAGTGGATGTTTCATCAGAGCGCCGTCATATCCGTAAGCGACACAGGACCTGACGCTGTAAGGGCGATAGTCGCTGCACTGTGGAACCTCCCCTGGTTTGCTGTTTCCAAAATCGTGGTCGTTGTTGCCGCCGATGCGGAGCCGCTCACTCTGCCCCATGCCGCCTGGCTGCTGATCAATGCTGCCGAAATGCGCTCGCGCATTATTCGTGATCCCGCATCACCGCGAGTTGCGATTGATGCAACCGCCGATCCGCTGCCCCGCAGACGTCTGGCAATCGACAGCCATATCGAAGCCCGTGTCCGGTCTCGATGGAATGACTATGCTGTCACCTAGCGCCGGCTTCACGACACAGCGTTTTCTCTGCCGTAACCGGAAGTTCCGGTGGTTGGCCTTTGTCATGACCGGCTGCCTGCTGTTATCTGCCTGTTACCATATGCGGGTCGAGGCCGAATCCATCGCCCCCCGTATAATTACAGTTCCATCGTCACCCATTGACCCTCTCAAGAAAGTTCTCCTGCTTGTCGAAGGCCGGTGGCGCAACAGAATTCTTGAAGCCGACACCGAACGGACGAGCCTGATAACCGTGCCGTATCATTTTGCAACCGATACCGGCCCCGGCCAACCGGCAGGGGGGCGTAAATATTACATGCAGTTGAAAATCGACCTCCGACGCCAGGAAGAACAGACCATCATAACCGTATCGCCGCACAACTATGAGATCCGCACCTCATATGCCTATAATCTCGACTCACAGATTCAGACGCTGTACAAACATTATCCCTACGAGCAGTATCCGGGAATGTTTGATCTCGCTCCGCTCCATCAGGAGCTTGAACGGGTCGAATCGGAAATTAAAAAGCTTTTCGGGGAGTGACCGGTGACGACCGCACAACCAGCATCACAACTGAAGATATTTCTGGAAATGATCAAATTTTCCCACACGGTCTTTGCCCTGCCCTTCGCCCTGAGCGGCGCACTACTGGCCGCCGGGGGATTCCCCGGTGTGCGCCAGACGGTCTGGATCATCGCGGCTATGGTTGGCGCCCGTACAGCGGCAATGGCCATGAACCGGTTGATTGACGCCGAGATTGATGCGCGTAATCCGCGCACGGCGGGCAGAGCGATCCCGGCCGGTCTGCTGGGGAGAGGCACGACACTGCTGTTTATTGCGGTCTCCACCGGCCTGATGCTGGTTGCGGCGGCCATGCTCAACCCGCTCTGCCTCAAGCTCTTACCGCTGGCGCTCTTTTTTCTGGTTCTGTATTCCTACTGCAAACGCTTTACCTCGCTGGCCCATGTCGTACTCGGAATCTGCCTGGCAGCGGCACCCATCGGGGCCTGGGCGGCCATTCGCGGCAGTGTCGATCCGCCTGCCCTGCTGCTCGGTTCGGTCGTGCTGTTCTGGGTGGCCGGCTTCGACATCCTCTATGCGCTGCAGGATCTCGATTTCGACCGCGGCGCCGGCCTGCACTCCATCCCGGTGCTACTGGGAGTGAACGGCTCTCTCTGGACCGCCCGGCTGTTTCACCTGATAATGATCGGCCTGCTGATCGCTCTGGCATCCGTCATGGCGCTTGGCGCAGTTTTTCTCTGCGGCATCGCACTGGTGACGTGCATGCTGGTATACGAGCACTGGCTGTTAAAAGATGGTGATCTTTTAAAGCTGGATGCGGCTTTTTTCAATATGAACGGCTACATCAGCATTGCCATCCTGCTGTTCACAGCAGTTGAAGTCTTTACGAGGTGACACCAATGAAAAGCGGACATATCCTGCTGGCGTTGACCGGAGCCTCCGGTTCGATGTACGGCCTGCGGCTGGCGGAACAGCTCTGCCTGAACGGGTTCGAGGTCACATTCACTGCCAGCTGCAGCGGAACCGACGTCTGCCGCGAAGAGACCGGACTCGATCTTTCCGGCGATCTGGACAAGGCGTTGCAGCGGTTGTACGCCCACCTGGAAATCACGGCCGGCATTCGGCTGGTGCACCCGGATGACCTGTTCTGTCCCGCTGCCAGCGGTTCATCGGCGCCGGAGGCCATGGTGGTGATCCCTTGCAGCATGGGGACTCTGGCCCGGATTGCCGGAGGTATCTCATCGAACCTGATCGAGCGGAGCGCCGACGTGATGCTCAAGGAGCGGCGCCCGCTGTTGCTGGTTCCGCGTGAAACGCCGCTCTCCGATATCCATCTGGAGAACATGCTGAAGCTCTCCCGCTGCGGAGCCCGGATTATCCCGGCCATGCCGGCATTTTACGGAAAACCGCAATCGGTGCTGGATCTGGTCGATTTCGTGGTCGGCAAGGTGCTCGATCAGCTCGGTATCGCTAACGCCCTGTACGAACGCTGGGGGACCAGATAGAATCTCCGCGTGCGCAGAAGCAGCCGTTTCATCCCTCCGTGGCAGATTACCTGCGCAAACGTGGTGCAGCAGCTCCTTGGCGGATTCATCATGAGTCCTCGCGCCTTCACGACGCAGCGGTCGTTATCCCGGCACTGGCCGAAAGCAATAATCTGCCCCTGACACTTGGTTCCCTGTTACAGAATCCACAGCAACTGCTGGAGCGGACACTGATCGTGGTGGTTGTCAACCAGCGCTCCGATGCTTCAACTACCGAAAAGGACGACAATCTCCTCACTCTGGATATGCTGCCGCACTGGAAACGGGAGTTCGGACTTGCGAATCTTGCCTGGGTCGATGCCGCTTCAGCCGGCAATGAACTTGCACCCCGCCAGGGGGTCGGCCTTGCCCGTAAAATCGGTCTCGACCTGGCGCTGCCGATGCTCAGTTGTGAGACCAGAGACCCGCTGCTAATCTGCCTCGACGCCGACACGCTGGTGCAGCCGGACTATCTGCCCGCCATTTTCAGGCATTTCAACCACGCTGTAGCAGGCGGTGCCTGCATCCCCTATCGCCATCAGCAGGCAGGGAGTGATGCCGGCCAGACCGCGATCGACCGCTACGAACTTTTTCTTCGCGCCTACGTATTCGGCCTGCAGCTGGCCGCCTCCCCCTACGCCTTTCACACCGTGGGAAGCGCCATGGCCTGCAGAGCATCGGCATATATAAAAGCCGGCGGCATGAACCGGCGCCTGGCAGGTGAAGATTTCTACTTTCTGCAGCAACTGCACAAAACCGCAGGAGTCGAGCAGGTGACAGGGACAGTGGTATTCCCTTCCCCCCGTTCCTCTCTGCGCGTTCCTTTCGGTACCGGACGGGCGGTCGGCGATATGCTGGCAGAGGGGACCGGGCACTTTCTGTTCTATCAGCCTGCCGTTTTCGAAATTGTAAAAGAGTGGCTGCATTATGTGTCAACCGCCCACACTGAAGACGGCACTGCCATTCTCAGCCATGCCGCCCGGATAACACCGGTTCTTTCCGATTTTCTGGTTCAGGCCGGCTTCAACGGCGCATGGGATAATCTGCGACGGCATAATCCGCCGGGAGCCAGACTTGATTCGGCCTTCAATGCCTGGTTTGATGCCTTCCGCACCATGAAGCTGATCCATTTTCTGTGTGATAACGGCTATCAGCGGGTATCCCCCGACGAAGCGATACCGCCGCTACTGGAATCGGGCGGATATGAAGTCCCTCCCGACATGAGCAGCCGGCTTGAGCTGTTGCGGAGATTACAGAAAACTTGAAAATCTATTTGAAACGCGGAGCAACGGCGCAACGAAGCAAAAGTTGAGAAGATTTTCTGAATAAAGCCTTTTTTTAACTCACACAGTTGTAGGGTGGTTTTTCTTTAATGCTTTGATTTCTCTGTTGCTCCGTTGCTCCGTGTTATGAGGACTGGCGATTTCAGGTTCACATTTCCCTGATGACAGCGACCGCCAATCTGTGCTATACACTCCAGCCTGAATATTTGCAGACGGAGATGATAGCCGGGCCCTGCGCAACGGCACGCCGTGAACTCCGCCAGGTCCGGAAGGAAGCAACGGCAGCGGTTCCTGTCGTGTGCCGCGGGTAAACCCGGCTATCATCTGCGTCTGCAAACGGTGAGACCCCCCTTTTTCCGCTGGACATTTTCCGCTTGAATGCACTGCTCCCCCGAAACGGGAGCGGTCCTGGTCTGTGAGGTTCGATCTCGTGTCATCCGGCGCGCACTATGAAGTCCTGGCGAGGAAATATCGCCCCCAGACCTTTGCCGAACTGGCGGGGCAGGAACATGTCAGCCGCACCCTGCAGAATGCCATCGACTCGGGGCGGGTTGCCCACGCCTTCCTGTTTACCGGAGCACGGGGGGTCGGCAAAACCAGCACCGCCCGCATCATGGCCAAGACCCTCAACTGCGAAACGGGGGTCACCCACGAGCCGTGCAACGTCTGCCCGCTCTGCATCGAGATCACAAAGGGAACCTCCACGGACGTTTTCGAGATTGACGGCGCCTCCAACAACGGCGTGGACGACGTGCGCGACCTGCGCGACAATATCAAGTACCTTCCTTCCCACAGTCGCTACCGCATCATCATCATCGACGAAGTCCACATGCTCTCCACTAATGCCTTCAACGCCCTGCTGAAGACGCTGGAAGAGCCGCCTGAGCACGTCAAGTTTATCTTTGCAACCACTGAACCTCACAAACTGCCGATAACCATCCTCTCCCGCTGTCAGCGTTTCGATTTCAAACGGGTGACGCTGCCGAAGATAATTGCCCGCCTGCGTGAAATTGCCGGCAAAGAGGCGGTAACCGTCAGCGACACATCCCTGGCGCTGATTGCCCGCAAGGGTGATGGCAGCATGCGCGATTCGCTGACCGCTTTCGATCAGGTACTGGCGTTCTGCGGCAGCGAAGTCAAAGACGATGATGTGGGAACACTGCTCGGCACGATCGACCGCCGTTTGTTGCGGGACGTGTCAGCGGCCGTTTTCGGAGGGGATACCCAGACGGTGCTTGAATCGATCAAACAGGTTGATCTGGTCGGCTACAACATGCGCCAGTTCTGTCAGGAACTGATCGAGCATTTCCGACACCTGCTGATAATCCGATCGGTCAAGAAGCCGGAGGAGATCCTCGATCTGACCGCCGTCGAACTTGACGATTTGCGGACACAGTCAGCTTCCGCCAGTCAACTCGACATCCAGCGCCGCTTGACGCTGCTGATCAAGGCCGACGGCGACATGGCCCACGCCAGTTTTCCGCGTCTGATTATCGAAATGGCGCTGCTGAAAGCGGCTCTTCTGGCACCGGTCGTCCCGATTGAAGAGCTGATTGAGAAAATAAAAACCCTCGAAGCGGGAGCGGTGCATACCCCCGTGCTCCCCTGGGATGTAACCAAAATCCCCCCGCCGCCTCACAAACAGCCTGAACCGGCGCACAACCACCACAACCGCACTTCGCAGAGACCGCCAGCCGCAGAGGCGGGTAGTACCAACCTGCAGACACCCGGCGACAGCCATTCCCATTGGGGACGTTTTGTGACTTTTGTAAACGGGAAACAGCCTTCCATCGGATCTATTCTGGAACATGGAAGCCCGCTGAAGCAGGAAAGCGGGGCGCTGGTAATCGGGTTTCCCGGCAGCAGTTATTATCTGACCGCAGCCCAGGATGCAGAATTTGTTGCTGAAGTACGGCAACTGGCCAGTGAGTTTTACGGGACTGCCACCGATATTAAGGTAACGGTAATTCCCGCCAATACTGCCGATACGCCCATTTCGCTTGCAGAAAAAAAAAAGAGTGACCAGGAACGACTGATGGAGGAGTTACGGCAGGAGGCGGAAAATCACCCCGTCATCAAAGAAGCAGCGCGGGTGTTCAACAGTTCAATCAGCGAAGTGCGCCCCTGCTGACCGGGTCAGAATATATTTCATAGCCAACACATACTACCGGGCAAGGAGAGTGAGATGTCAAAGGGATTAGCAAGTATTATGAAGCAGGCCCAGATGATCCAGCAGAAAATGGCCAAACTCCAGGAGGAGGCCAGTCTCAAGACGGCCGAAGCAACCTCCGGCGGCGGAGCCGTCAGCATCAAAGTCAATGGCAAGAATGAAATAATTTCACTTGAAATAAAAAAAGAAGCCGTAGATCCCAACGATGTCGAAATGCTGCAGGATCTCATCATTGCCGCTGCCAATGAGGCATTGCGTACCGTTCATGCCGAAATCGGCGCCGAGATGTCCAAAATTACCGGTGGTATGAGCATCCCCGGATTATTCTGATACCCCGGCCAATTTGGGGCGCCGGAAAAATTAACGGGTACGTCAAATTTAGTTTGACTAAAAATTTTAGTTCGGCTAATTGATTGACCCACCAACTGCAATCGGAATATTTGATTTTCAGCCACAGACCCGTGATGTTGAAGCATCTGCGGCTGACCGGCCGATAACAGCTGAGTCGGCATGAAGCACCGTTTTTTTACCAGTGCTGTAATCATAAAAAAATGTTTTATTTGTACCGGATTTTATGCTAACAAAATCATCCGCGCTGATGCGACTGGTTGGAGAATTGAAGAAGCTGCCGGGCGTTGGAGAACGGACGGCACTTCGGCTTGCGTTCCACCTGCTCAAGTCGCCCCGTAATCTGACTGCGCTGTCGGAATCGCTCTGCGAGGTGCGTGAGCGGATACATCCCTGCAGCACCTGTTTTGCCATCACCGAACAGGACCCCTGCACGGTCTGCTCCGGCAACCGTGATAACAGCACTATCTGCGTGGTGGAAAGCTCGCAGGATTTGATGGCGCTCGAACGGAGTAATGCCTATAACGGTGTGTATCACGTTCTCGAAGGTGCAATTTCTCCCCTGTCGGGCGTCGGACCATCCCAGTTGAGGATTGCGGAACTGCTGGAACGGGTGGCTGCCGGCAGAGTCAGCGAAGTGGTGATCGCCACCAACTTTACGGTCGAGGGAGAAGCAACGGCACTCTATCTGACCAAGGTGCTGAAGCAGCTTGACGTTAAGGTGACCCGGCTGGCCCACGGGATACCGCTGGGAAGCGACATTGAATATGTGGATGCGGCAACGGTACAATGGGCATTGCAGGGTAGAAATGAGTTGTAACATTTAGCGCCGGTTTTTATAGGCATTCGCTGTTTTTTCACCATACATCCCACAGAGGAGGCAGTACATGAGCAAAAAAATGGTAACCATCGACGGCAACACCGCAGCGGCCCACGTAGCCCACGCCACCAACGAAGTTATTGCAATTTACCCGATCACCCCGTCGTCGGTCATGGGGGAGATATCGGATGCCAAGAGTGCCGCCGGGGAGAAAAACATCTGGGGTACAATTCCGCTGGTAGCCGAACTACAGTCCGAAGGTGGCGCAGCCGGCACCGTCCACGGTGCTCTTCAGTCTGGCGCCTTGACAACCACCTTTACCGCCAGCCAGGGTCTGCTGCTGATGATCCCCAACATGTATAAAATTGCCGGCGAGTTGACCTCAACCGTCTTTCACGTCTCCGCCCGTGCCATCTCCGCCGCCGCGTTGAACATCTTTGGCGATCACTCAGACGTCATGTCCTGCCGTTCCACCGGCTGGGCCATGTTCTGCTCCAACAACGTCCAGGAAGTCATGGACTTTGCCCTGATCTCCCAGGCCGCCACTTTGCGTTCACGCATCCCGTTCCTACACTTCTTCGACGGCTTCCGCACCTCCCACGAAGTCCAGAAGGTAGAAGAACTCACCTTTGACGACATGCGTCACATGATGGATGACGAACTGATCAACGCTCACCGCCTGCGCGGCCTCTCCCCTGACCGTCCGGTAATGCGCGGCACCGCCCAGAACCCTGACGTCTACTTCCAGGGTCGTGAAACCGTCAACCAGTTCTATGAGCCCTGCATCAAAATCGTTCAGGAAGAAATGGACAAATTCGGCAAACTCACCGGTCGTAAATACAAACTGGTCGAATACTCCGGTGCCAAAGACGCCGATAGAATCGTCGTAGTCATGGGTTCCGCAGCTGACACCGTCGAAGAAACCGTCAAAACCCTCATCAAAAAAGGTGAGAAGGTCGGCGTTGTCAAAGTCCACCTGTACCGTCCGTTCCCGCTGGACGCCTTCATCAAAGCACTGCCAAAAACCGTCAAAAGCATCGCCGTTCTTGATCGCACCAAGGAGCCCGGCGCTCTGGGCGAGCCACTCTACCTTGACGTGCGCACCGCTATCGGCGAAGCCATGGCATCCGGCAAATTCAGTTTCAAAGGCTATCCTGTCATCGTCGGCGGCCGTTACGGTCTTGGTTCCAAGGAATTCACCCCGGCCATGGCTAAATCGGTACTCGACAACCTGAAGAAAGCCAAACCGAAAAACCATTACGTCGTCGGTATCAAGGAAGATGTCACCAACTGCAGCCTGGAGTATACGCCATCCTTCCGCAACGCCATGGACAGCACCTACGAAGCCATGTTCTTCGGCCTGGGCTCGGACGGCACCGTCGGCGCCAACAAGAACACCATCAAGATCATCGGCGAAACCACCAAGAACTTCGCTCAGGCCTACTTCGTCTACGACTCCAAGAAGGCCGGCACCATCACCATCTCGCACCTGCGCTTCGGGAAAAAGGCCATCAACGCCCCCTACCTGATCGACCACGCCGACTTCATCGCCTGTCACAACTTCTCCTTCCTGGAGAAATACGACATGGTCAGTAAAGCCAAGCCGGGCGGCACTTTCCTGCTCTGCTCCCCCTTCGAGCATGGTGAAGTCTGGGACAAGATGCCCAAGGAGGTGCAGCAGCAGATCATCGACAAGAAACTGAAATTCTATGTGATCAACGCCATCAAACTGGGTGAGGAACTCGGCCTGGGTGCCCGCATCAACGTCATCATGCAGACCGCTTTCTTCAAGATCTCCAACATCATCCCGCTCAAGCTGGCCATAGAAGAGATCAAGGACGCCATCAAGAAGAGCTACGGCAAGTCGGGCGATAAAGTCGTCGCCATGAACAACGCCGCCGTCGATGAAGCGCTCAAGAACATATACGAAGTCAAAGTACCGGCCAAGGCCACCAGCAAGCTCAAGATGCCGCCGGCCGTTGCCAAGAGCGCACCAAAATTTGTTCAGGAAGTGACCGGCCGTATCATCGCCGGTTTCGGCGACGACCTGGCCGTATCCCTGATGCCGGCCGACGGCACCTTCCCTACCGCCACTTCGCAGTACGAGAAGCGTAACATCGCCGTTGACATCCCGGTATGGGATGAAGCGGTCTGCATCCAGTGCGGCATCTGCTCCTTTGTCTGCCCGCACGCTGTTATCCGTATGAAGGCCTACGACGGAAAACTGCTGAAGGGTGCACCCAAGACCTTCAAGTCCACCGACTGCAAACTGCCTGAGTTCAAAGGGATGAAATACACCCTGCAGGTTGCTCCGGAAGACTGCACCGGCTGCGGCGCCTGCGTATACAACTGCCCGGCCAAGAGCAAGGACGATCCGAATCACAAGGCCATCAACATGCAGTTCCAGCCGCCTCTGCGGGCTTCCGAAGCCGCCAACTGGGACTTCTTCCTGTCATTGCCCGATATGGACGCCACCAAGCTCAAGCTGGATACCCTGCGCGGCAGCCAGCTGGTCCGTCCGATCTTCGAATTCTCAGGGGCCTGTGCCGGCTGCGGCGAGACACCCTATCTGAAACTGCTCTCACAACTCTTTGGCGACCGAGCCATGATCGCCAATGCCACCGGCTGCACCTCCATCTACGGCGGTAACCTCCCCACCACACCGTGGGCCAAGCGGGCCGACGGCCGTGGACCGGCATGGTCCAACTCCCTGTTCGAGGACAACGCCGAATTCGGATTCGGCATGCGCCTGGCTGTGGACAAATTCACTGAATCGGCTCTGGAACTGCTGAACCAGCTGACAACCTGCAGCTGCAAATCCTGCAAACCGGTCATTCCGTTGATGAAGCAGATCATCGCCGCCGACCAGTCCGACCAGACCGGCATCGAGAATCAGCGTGAACGTGTTGCGACACTGAAGAAGGCCCTCAAGGGCTGCAAAGAAAGGGCTGCAGTGCAACTGCTGCCGCTGGCCGATTATCTGGTCAAAAAATCAGTCTGGTGCGTCGGTGGCGACGGCTGGGCGTATGATATCGGTTACGGTGGACTTGACCACGTCATCGCTTCAGGCAAGAACGTCAATCTGCTGGTTCTGGATACAGAAGTGTACTCCAACACCGGTGGCCAGGCTTCCAAATCCACCCCTACCGGCGCTGTGGCTCAGTTTGCTGCCGGCGGCAAGGCAATGGCCAAGAAGGATCTGGGCATGATGGCCATGGCTTACGGTAATGTCTATGTAGCCAACGTGGCACTGTCCAATCCGGCTCAGGTGGTCAAGGCTTTTATCGAAGCAGAAGCCTTTGACGGGCCGTCACTCATTATTGCATACTCGCACTGTATCGCTCATGGTATCGATATGACCAAGGGTGTAGATGAGAACAAGAAAGCGGTTTCCTCCGGCTACTGGCCGCTGTATCGCTACAACCCGGCTCTGACCGCAGAGGGCAAGAACCCGCTTCAGCTGGACAGCAAGTCTCCGACCACCAGCTTCGAAGATTATGCTTACGGTGAGAACCGTTACAAAGTTCTGCAGAAGTCAAACCCTGAAGGGGCGGCTATTCTGATGAAGAAGGCAACTTCATGGACTGCCAGCAGGTTTGAGTATTATCAGAAACTGGCGGCGCTTACCTACGAAAAAAAGTAGTTTCATGCTGTCAAAAACGTAACAAAACAGCCCCGTAGAGCAATCTACGGGGCTGTTTTGTTGTAAAATTGCAATAATGCTTTACGTTAAAATCCGCTTTCACGTACCAGCACCGATACCACCTGGCGAATCAATCGTCCTGCCACACTCTCCGGCCTGACCTCTACAGAAACGCTTCCGCTGTCAAGATGTGAGTAATTGAATGGTACTGCACACCTTATGCGGACACGATAAAGGCTGTCACGGGGGAGCAACCGATCTCCCGCAGATGATACGGTGGCAATTGTACCACCATGACGATCCGCAAGTGCCGGCGAAGGAAGCGATGACAGTCGGTGCGTATCGATTGAGGTAACAGTACCGCTGAGAGGTTTAAAGGCATGGGATGCGCTGTAGTATCGGATTTCAGCTCCTGGCGAAATTTTTCCGGCAACAGTTTCATCCGCAAAGGCTTCAATCTCTGTGCTGGCTGGATTCACCACCAGTCCCAACAGTGACCGCGCTGTTACATGGTCCCCAGGGTGTACTCCTTCATCACTATCCATCAGCAGGCCGTCTGCTTCTGCCACCAGCACCAGCCGTTTCAGCTCTGCCACCTGAGCTTTAGCCGTCTGATCCCGTTCAAGCAGCTCCTCACTCCAGATTCCTGCCAACTCTCGCCCCTTGGCAGCGTGCGGCAGTCGTCGCAAGCGGTCACGAAGTTCAGCGGCCTGCTGTTGAGCCTGCTGTGATTGAAAGCGGACTTCCTCAGCATCCAGCAGAAACAGGCGCTCTCCGGTTTTTACCGCCTTTCCGGCCGGAGCTGCGTAGACTACTCGAGCCGCAAATGGCGAATAGATTGCCTGGATATGGCGGGCAGTCATCAAGGCCGGCAGGGTTACCCGTGCACGCCATGGCACAAAAAACATCAGCAGAAGCAGCAGGACGGTGCCGCCAAGAACGGCCGATCTTACAGGTGTCATGAGTGACATAAAGGGCCTCCAGGAAAGCAACTCCCGAGCAATGGGGAAGGCGATAAAGTAAAACAGCTCCACCAGCATCAGGATAATGCCGAGAGATTTGAAAAAATAGTGATAGACGGCGATGGCAATCCCCACAAAAACTACCAGCCGGTACAGCCAGGTGCAGAGAGAATAGATGACGAAAAAAGAGGACATATGACGCGGGAGGTGCTCCGGTGGTGTCTCACCACTGCCGAGAAGCAACCGCCTGATCTGGTAACGACTGTATGCGAAGGCCCGCTGCTGAAGATTTGGAAGATTCAGCTGATCCGACAGCAGGTAATATCCGTCAAAACGCATAAAAGGGCTGATATTGATCAGTATGCTGCGCACCAGACTGACAACCGCAAGGACGTAAAACGCATCACGCAATGCTCCGGCAGCAAGAACACCCCAGGCACAGAGCGATACTGCGGCCAGATACCCTTCGGCCAGCATTCCACCTGCCGAAATCAGACGACGACGATGATCATTCAGCAACCACCCTTCGCCAAGATCGGTATACAACACCGGAAACATGACCAGAAAGGCGATGCCGATACGCGGCACACGCAGTCCGGCTTTTTTGGCCAGCAGGGCATGGCCCAGTTCATGTACACACTTGGCAATTGCCATGGCCATCACATATCCGAGAAAGCCGGTCGGTGTGAGGGTGTTGACAAAGCTGGCGGCAAAGACATCCCATTGGCGCATTACCAGGTACATTCCACTGATAGCGAGCAGAATAAAGACGATAAGGGCGTGCGGCGTGAGAAGCGGTGCTGCAAGCGGCATGATGCGGCTCAGCAGGCTGTCAGGCTTCAATAGAGGAATTCTGAAAAAGAGATAGTTGTGCAGCAGCCATTGCTCAGGTGAGAGTTTTCCGCTGGTTGCGCGGGTGGAAAGACGGGCAACTCCTGCCGCACCACTCACGCGGGTCAGGTTGTTCTGTTCGAGAAAGAATATGACGTGAGCCAGATCTTCTTCGGTCGGTCGCAAGGTGGTTTCGGTGGATACTCGCTGTAATAGCTCCTGTACATTCCCGGCATCCCATCGGCTGAGAAGCTCAAATTCCAGCCATCCCAGACGGTGAAAGCGGTTGGCGGTCGCATCATGAATCAGCCAGCAGGGCGAACCATCCCAGTCCTGACCGGCATCATGCAGGCGAAGCTCATCACGCAGTGGTGGTAATTCCCTGGCGCCACCCGCATCCATGCTACCACCCAAAATGCTGGCGCAGGGCCGAGACAGGCCGACGAAACAGATAATATCCCAGGCTGACCCGTTCACCGTACACCTTGGCCGTACCTTTCAATCCAAGCCGCGGTCGCGTAGTTCCGGCGGCAAACTCAGCCGTAATCCGATACGAGGCAATGCCGTCCGGTGAAACCAGCGGTTGATAGGAAGATCGAATGATCACACCGTCCGACGGCTTGAGCGGATCGGTGTGCAGAAAAAGTTTAACCCGCCTGCCCGCTTCGAGTGTAACTGCGTCTGCTGCCGGCAGCCAGATCGTCATGCCGGCGCTTGCCTCGTCCGCAAGCATCATGATCCGTTCACCGGTGGTAACCGGTTTGCCCTCCCACTCGGTCGGATCGCTGAACAGTACAATGCCATCTGATGGAGCACGAACATCCATTTTGGCAAGCAGTTCACGCATATATCCAATAGTATTTCCCTTTTCCCGAACCCGTGCTTCCTGGGTTGCAAGCTCTCCACGACTCTGCAGGTCGGAAAATGATTTCTGACGACTGAGAAACTCCTCGCTTTTGGCTACACCCATCGTACGATTGGCAGACTCCAGACGATTGCGAATTGTTGTATCATCAAGCCGGAAAAGAACACGCCCTTTGCGCACGTGCTCATTGGGCTTAATCAGTACCTGTGCGATAACGCCGTCCAGCGGGGAAGAAATCGTGCTGTAGTTAAGCGGCGTCACTTCGGCAGACCCCAGAGAGCTCTGTTGTACCGGTATGAAGAGAGCTGCAGCCGCAAGAACAGCGCCGATAGTGAACATTCGTCGTCCGGCATACTGCTGAATCAAGCGGCGGTGCAACGGAAGTGCGCTGCCAAGGGCAGACAGGGCGTGACCGTAAACCTGTCCCAATGCCTGCAACGTGTGCTGTTCATCATCTGAAAACGGCTCCTCACGGACCAGAATCAGAACATTTGACGCATCTGCATCCCTGACTGGTAACGGCACCAGCAGGAGAACCTCCGGTAACCATTCCTGCCACTCATCATAAATCTGCGCAGGAACAGCAGAACGCTCAACAGCCTGCGGCTGATTGCCATTCATCAAAACCGCCAGGTGGGTTCCCAGCTGCATGAACCAGTCATAAAACGGCGAATGACTATCAACGGCGGCCAGACCTGAGATTGTGTTCAGAACAAATCGGTTGTCGGAAACGGTACAGAAGAAGGCCTGCCGGTAGGGTATGAGGCGGTAGGTTTCATTAACTATCACAAAACCGAGGTCGGTGACCGTCAGTGCTGCTCGTGCAGACGCTTCAAGTTGCAAAAACTCCAGTAATGCCGGAGCCGGTGCAGTCACGGTCTCCTGCATTCTAGCGTTGCTTTCCCACTCTTTTAAACGACGCGTATCCACTCATCCCGGCTACCAATGCAGTCGCGGATTCAACCTCACCTTCGATCTCCACCGTCTGGCTGACCGGATCTACACGGGCGCTGACCAGGGTTATCCTGCCGGTGTACGAACGCCCGGTTTCGTCAACAGTCAGACGGAATTGAACACCCGCTTTGAGCCATTCGAGCCAGCGGGAAGGTACATTCATTCGTGCCCTGGGTGAAGTGAGCGAGACAATCTCCATTAATGCCTGCCCCTGGTTCACGCTCTGGAAGGCATGCGCTGCAACCCTGGTCACGCTGCCGTCGAACGGCGCTCTGATTTCACACGCCTCCATGAGCGTCTTCTGGAGCACCGTCTGGGACTTGGCTTTTGCTGCAGCGGCAGCAGCAAGAGCCACCTCCGTTTCTCCGGCGGACTGAAGCTTGAACAGCTCCTGTTTGGTTTTCAGTATCAGCTCGGCTGACTGCTGCTCCGCCTCGGCCATCTTCAGACGGGCGTCAAGCTCGGAACAGTCGAACCGCACCAGAGCATCACCTCGGGAAAACGACATCCCTACCTGCTCCTTCATTTCGACAATCCTCCCGGCAAGCTGGCTGGAGATAACCGCTTCACGGGCCGGTGAGAGCAGTGCCCTGACCCGCAGATCCCGGGAGTTTTCAACCTCAGCTCCATCTGCATGCATTCGCGTTAGAAGGATAAGAGCTGTCGTCATGAACCAGTAACGCATCATTTCCGCACCCCGTCCTCTCTCTGCACTGCCGCACCGGACGGCTGGTTTTTGACGAACCCCAACATGACGCGATCCCAGGTCATCATACTCTCTTTCATATCTCCGGCTACAGCGACGATATTTTTAACCTCACCGGCCGGATTAAGCAGGTCGAGCCCAACCGAGTTCAGCAGACGCGCATACGAAGCCTGAACATTCGAATAGGAGGTATATTTCTGGATTTCGGACAAAAGCGCTCTGGTGCTGGCGCGGATGACCTCCAAGTCGTTCTCGAGACGGCCTTCGCACCCGACTGGATATGTGCGAGAAGCTTATCGTCAACGCTGCTTGATCTGGATGCCAGATCGTAATCAAAGATCGCCATGTCGTACCTCTGGACACCGATACGGACCTGAGTAATGACCGCCATGGTGAGTGCCGCCCGGCGCACCTGGTCGACATCTTTCTGATACGAGCTCAGCTCATTGACTTTCGGCAGGGAAAGCAGACGCATCAGATTCCAAGATGCCCGGACACCATACTCCATCCAGCTTTTGTGCGCGAGGAACGTGTTGGAGTCAAGCTGCAGGGCCGATTCGAATTCGATACCGGGCAGCATGCCGACCAGCAGCCTTTTCGCCTCGTCCTGCGAAATGCGGTCCTTGTAGTCCTCTTCCCGAAGTTCGGGGCGGAACATGAGGGCAGTGCGTTCAAGGCGGGCCATCTCTGTGGGAACCGGCTGAGGTTCGGGCAGCGGAGCATCGGCAATCGCAAAATCAACGCCCGGCGGTATGTTCATCAGCGCTGCCAGCTCAGTTTTGGCAATGTGCAGCTCTCGGCGCTTCTGCACGAGCAGGCTGATCATGTCAAGAAGTGCCCGCTGGTATGCCAATGTCTGTGACGGAGCGGTAAGCCCCTTTGATTCGACTTCGGCGGAGGTTTTGAGCGCCCGATTGACCTGGTCCAGGAGGGTATCACACTTCCCGGTAAGTTTTTGTGCCGCCAATGCCCGGTAATACGCTGAACGGACATCCTGTACGACGTTCTGAATCACCTTGCGACGGCGTTCCTGGGATATCAGGTACTGATTGGCCTGCTGTTTTGCCTTGTAGTAGCTGATCCCGAAATCAAGTATATTCCACGAAAACGCCACGCTGGACGACAAACGGGCATTTTCCTGGGATGTTGAGGGTTCGAGTGATTCCCTTCCGCTGACGAGCGACATACTACTGCCACCGGAGTCGTTGCTGCGATCGTGGTAGCCGGCCGATGCAAGCAAGCGGGGCAACATGTCGAAACGGGTCAGCTCGAAGTTCTTCTGATAAAGCACCTCTTCCATCAATTTGAGCCGGTAATCGAGGTTATAGCGAAGAGCGCGTGCTGTGGCCTCCGGAAGTGAGACGGGAGCGCTTATCTGTTCCTGTCCTTTGTGCATGGCAAGCAGATCGCTGTCTATCCGGCTGCCGATCTCGTTTTCCGTGACCGGTTTCGGCCTGACAAGACAGCCGCTCAGCAATAACATCGGAATGACAAGCATGACCATTACAGCGTGTCGTACAACCATCGTAACCATCTCCTGAGCAAACTATAATTTTAACAGCCACAACCGGTAGAGTTCGGTATCCGGGGCAATCATTTACTTTATCGACTGTGTTTTCGGATACCCCAATATTTGAGATTCAAAAGAATCTCTGGCAGTTGACCCCGCACCGGTGCGTTGCAGTGCATCCGTAAGAATGTTTAATTCAAAAGGCGCCACCCTGCGTTGAGCGACATCAGTTAATACTGTGCCCCTATCAGACAGCGAAGGTACGTTGCGCGATCTGAACACATTCTGGGCGGCTTTGACCTGCGCCGTAAACGTAGGGCGCATGACAGTTGAATTATTCTGTGTGGGGCGACTGGAACTATCATCAGGCACATGTTCAGCGGCCGTCAGTATCTGAGCAGTATCCCGGGCATGACCCTCAGGGGGGATAGACCGGTCGGGGGTCGGAGTATCGACGGTAACACCTGGTGACGTGTCACCGGACACAGCCTGCTTTTCAAAGTCAGCTTTATTCGGCAAACTTTTCCAGTCAACCTCGTCAAACCGCGTCTTTGCGAGCACCTTTCTACTTTCCAATGCCAGCCCCGACCCCTCCTCAACAGCGAGACGGACGGGCTCCCTCCCCCTCCCCACACCATACTGACGGGCGAACAGATCACTCTGCCCTTCGCGAGAGATATCAGGGGCGGTTTCAAGTTCCAAGTGCAAAAAGTGCAGCATGATGCTGTTTGAAGTC
>JBAXVE010000057.1:0-22745 GCA_037129245.1 Desulfuromonadales bacterium | reverse complement strand
CCCTTTATTGAAGGTGGATTTAACTTCTTTACCTATTGATGGTGGAAGTTTGTCCCCCCCCTTCGATAAAGGGGTGGCGGGGGGGATTTACGGCCAGGTGGACGACCTGCTCCATGAGGTCCGCGAAACCGTCGCCCGAGGCGAGCGGGTGCTGGTTACCACTCTCACCAAACGAATGGCTGAGGAGCTGACCAACTACTACCGCGAACTGGGCGTGCGGGTCAACTACCTGCACTCGGATATTGATACTATCGAACGGATGCAGATCATCCGCGACCTGCGGCTTGGTGAATTTGACGTACTGGTAGGGATTAACCTGCTGCGCGAAGGTCTTGATCTGCCGGAGGTATCGCTGGTGGCTATCCTGGATGCCGACAAGGAGGGGTTTCTCCGCTCCGCCCGTTCCCTGATCCAGACCTGCGGTCGGGCAGCGCGCAACATCAACGGACGGGTGCTGATGTATGGTGACAGTGTGACCCGTTCAATGCAGGCCTGCATCGATGAGACCGGAAGGCGGCGCAGCAGACAGCTGGAGTACAACCGGGAAAACAGCATCACCCCCGAGACCGTCAAAAAAAGCATGCGCACGATTCTGGATTCGATCGAGGAGAAGGATTACGTCACCCAGCCGGCCGTTGTGGCCGAAGCAGGAGAAGAATACATCGCTCCGAAGGACATTCCCAGATTGATAAAAAAATTGCGCAAGGAAATGCTGGCGGCGGCAAAGAATCTGGATTTTGAAAAAGCGGCCGGGCTGCGCGACCGAGTCAGGAAGCTCGAAACGATGGAACTGGCACTGCGGTAGCAAAGCGGCCTGCCCACTCAGGGGCTTTGGAGAGAGGCAGGCCTCTGGTAAAAAATTCTGTTCTGGCTTAGAGCTGCATCATCGCCAGTTACATCTGCGCGTCGTCGCCCTCATCCCCACCGACATCATCCTCATCCTCATCTTTTTCGGCCAGACGGGCAACGGCAACGACTTTTTCATTCTCTTCGGTATTCATCAGTGTGACCCCCTGGGTATTGCGCCCGATAACCGAGAAACCGGAGACCGGCACCCGCAGGATCTTACCCTGATCGGTGATTACCATCAGGTCATGATCATCGGCAACCTGCATGACATTGACCACGGAACCGTTGCGCTCGGTGGTTTTGATGGTAATGATCCCTTTGCCGCCGCGTGACTGGTCGCGGTACTCTTCAAGGTCGGTACGCTTGCCGTATCCGTTTTCGCAGACTGTGAATATCGTCGAGCCGATAGCGGTATTATCAACGATCTCCATGCCGATTACCCGGTCGCCGCCGGACAGGTTCATTCCTCGTACGCCTCTGGTCACGCGTCCCGTCGGACGAACATCCTCTTCGTTGAAGCGGATAGCCTTACCGTTTCTGGAAGCGAGGAAAATATCCTTGGTACCGTCGGTCAGAGCGACGGAAATCAACTTGTCGCCGTCATCAAGATTAACGGCGATGATGCCGCCGACGCGGACGTTGGAGTAATCAACGAGAGAGGTCTTTTTGACGACGCCGCTCTGGGTCGCCATAAACAGATAGGTGTTCTCGCTGAACTCTTTGACCGGCAGGATAGTTGTAATCTTCTCCCCGTCCGAGACGTTAACCAGATTGACCACCGCCTTCCCCTTGGTGGTGCGGCTCCCCTCCGGAATTTCGTAGACCTTGAGCCAGTACATGCGGCCGGCATCGGTGAAGCAGAGCAGGTAATCTTTAGTCGAAGCAATGAAGAGCTGTTCGACGAAATCCTCCTCTTTGGTCTTCATGCCGGTCTTCCCTTTGCCGCCGCGACGCTGTGAGCGGTAGAGGTCAACAGCACTCCGTTTGATGTAGCCGGTATGCGAAATTGTGACCACCATTTCTTCATCTTCGATGGTATCTTCCCGCGAGATATCGGCGCTCTTGTCGGCGATCTCGGAGCGGCGTTTATCACCGAAGCGATCCCGAATCTCGGTCAGTTCAGCAACGATGATCTTGAGGATTTCGATGTCGGAGGAAAGAATCTCACGCAAACGGGCAATCAAACGGGTGATGTCATCATATTCGGCGATAATTTTATCCCGCTCCAGGCCGGTCAGGCGCTGCAAGCGCATCTCCAGTATTGCCTGAGCCTGGATTTCGGAGAGCTGAACCTCATTCTCATACCCTGCCGGTCGCGGCAGGTTCAAGCGTGCAAGATACTCCGGATTGGCAAATTTCCCTTCCATCAGGCCTATTTTGGCTTCGGGTGGTGTTTTGGACTCGCGGATCATCTCGATGACCGCATCGAGCCAGTCAAGAGCAATTTTGAGGCCTTCCAGAATATGGGCCCGGGCCAGTGCTTTCTTTAGTTCAAAGTTGGTGCGGCGGGTCACAACCTCGCAGCGGTGCTCGACGAAACAGTCCATCATCTCCCGCAGTGTCAGCACCCGTGGGCGGTTGTGGACAATAGCCAGCATGATGATGCCGAACGAGACCTGCAACTGGGACTGTTTGTAGAGCTGGTTGAGCAGCACTTCGGCATTCTCATCCCGCTTGACCTCAATGACAATGCGCATCCCCTGCCTGTCAGACTCGTCACGGATTTCGGTGATCCCCTCAACCTTCTTCTCCTTGACCAGTTCGGCAATTTTTTCAATCAGTTTGGCCTTGTTAACCTGGTAGGGAAGCTCGGTAACGATGATCGCCTGGCGCTCGGAACGCTTGGAAGCCTCCACATGAGCTTTGGCGCGGATTTGTATGATACCGCGCCCGGTGCTGTAGGCATCTCTGATCCCCTGGCGGCCATAGATGGTGGCGCCGGTCGGAAAGTCAGGACCCGGTACCATGCATAACAGTTCCTCAAAACCGATTTCCGGATTATTGATGACAGCAATTATCCCATCAATAATTTCACCAATATTGTGCGGTGGAATATTGGTAGCCATGCCGACGGCGATACCGGTTGAACCATTGATCAGCAGGTTGGGAAACTTGGAGGGAAGTACTGTCGGCTCCAGCATTTCATCATTGTAGTTGGGCGCCATGTTGACGGTTTCTTTGTCCAGATCGCCCAACAGTTCGTGGGTAAGGTGGCGCAGACGGATTTCAGTGTAACGCATGGCCGCCGGACGGTCACCGTCAACAGAACCGAAGTTCCCCTGACCGTCAACCAGCATGTAGCGCAGAGAAAAATCCTGAGCCATCCGCACGATGGTGTCGTAGGCAGCTGTATCACCATGGGGGTGATACTTACCGATAACATCACCGACCACACGGGCTGATTTCTTGTAGGGTTTGTTGTAATCGTTGCCCATATCGTACATGGCGTACAGACAACGCCGGTGCACCGGCTTCAAGCCGTCACGCACATCAGGAAGCGCCCGGCCGATAATGACCGACATGGCGTAGTCCATGTAGGAACGTTTCATCTCATCTTCGATATTTACCGAAATTTTGTTGACAGGAATTTCCGTTGGGGTCTGCATTGGTACCTCGTATCAGCATCCTCATTGATAATGAGAACGTATTTGTAAGTATTAAATATCCAGATTCACCACGTTCAGCGCATTTTTTTCGATAAAGTCCCGACGGGGTTCAACCTGATCACCCATCAGAATGGTAAATATTTCATCAGACTCGACCACGTCCTCGATCTTGACCTGCAACAGCACCCGGTTTTCCGGGTTCATAGTGGTTTCCCACAGCTGTTCAGGATTCATCTCACCCAAACCTTTGTAGCGCTGGATCGCCAGACCTTTTTTGGCGTTTTCAAGGAAGAAGGTCAGCAGCTCCTGGTGATTGGTGGTTTCAAACAGCACTTTACCCCCTTCCTGCTCCACAAATGCACGGCCATCGGCCATGGTGTCAACCACCCGCCGGTGATTTTCCACCAGCATCACGTATTCATGGGTAGACAGCACCGACAGTACCTGCTGATCGACTACTGAGCGGATATTGCCGATGCGGAAGGTGATGCGCTCCTCCTCAACCTGGTAATCGGAACCTTCCGCGAGGGCCTTCATCCCCTCAAGGTATGACTCCATATGGGTCAATTCTTCGAGCCCGGCCGGGACGTTGCTGCGGATGACAATCGAGAGCAGTTCGGGAGAAATGCCCTTCTTGACGACTTTGTCAAAGATCGCGCGGTTCTCGATGAACTGCTTGATAACCGGGATGATCTGCTTGCCGATGTAGACCCGATCCCCTTTTTCAAGACGCAGGATCAAGTCTTCGGCCCCCTCTTCCAGCAGGAAGTTCTGCATGGCGTGTTCGTTGCGCAGATACTGTTCCCTCTTGCCACGCTTGACTTTGTAGAGCGGCGGCTGAGCGATGTAGAGGTGCCCGCGTTCGATCATCTCACGCATATTGCGGTAGAAGAAGGTCAACAGCAGCGTCAGGATGTGCGAGCCATCCACGTCGGCGTCAGTCATGACGATAATACGGTGATAGCGCAGCTTGGCGATGTTAAAGTCGTCCTTGCCGATACCGGTGCCGAGCGCAGTGATCAGGGTTCGGATCTCCTGAGAGGAGATCATCTTGTCAAAGCGGGCTTTTTCAACGTTGAGAATCTTACCCTTGAGCGGCAGTATCGCCTGATTTTTGCGATCACGTCCCTGTTTGGCCGAGCCGCCGGCCGAGTCGCCCTCGACCAGATACAGTTCGCAGAGCGCCGGATCTTTTTCCTGACAGTCGGCCAGTTTTCCCGGCAGGCCGCCCATATCGAGAGCCCCTTTGCGACGGGTCAGGTCTCGGGCCTTGCGTGCCGCTTCACGGGCCCGGGCTGCCTCAATGGATTTATTGAGAATGTCCTTGGCGATCTTTGGGTTCTCTTCCAGATAAACCGCCAGGCGCTCGTTGAGCAGCGACTCGACGTACCCCTTGACCTCGGAGTTGCCCAGCTTGGTTTTGGTCTGCCCCTCAAACTGCGGCTGCGGGATTTTGACTGAAATAACACAGGTAAGACCCTCGCGCAGGTCGTCGCCGGACACCGTGACCTTCTCGTTCTTGAGCAGGTTATTGGCCGCGGCGTAGGCATTCATGGTACGGGTCAGGGCCGCCTTGAAGCCGGCTAGATGGGTGCCCCCTTCATGGGTGTTGATGTTGTTGGCAAAGGCAAAAATTTTCTCATCATATGAGTCGTTGTACTGCATGGAGACCTCCATCTCCACGCCCCCTTTTTCACCCTTGAAATACATCGGTTTTGGATTGACCGCCACCTTGTTACGATTGAGATATTCAACAAATGAGTTGATCCCCCCTTCGTAATAAAACTCGTGGGATTTCCCCTCGACCCGCTCATCACTGATTTTTATGCGCACACCGGCGTTCAAAAATGCCATCTCGCGTAGACGCTGGGAAAGGATGTCAAAGGAATATTCCGTAGTCTCGAATATTTCCTCGTCAGGCATGAAGGTGATTTTTGTGCCCCGCTTTTTCGTCTCTCCGGTTGATTCCAACGGAGCAATCGCATCGCCGCGACGGTAGGATTGTCGCCAGACCTTGCCATCCCGCCTGATTTCGAGCTCCAGCCATTTTGACAGGGCATTGACGACCGACACTCCTACGCCATGCAGACCACCTGAGACCTTGTAGGAGTCATTATCAAACTTGCCACCGGCGTGCAGAACCGTTAATACTACCTCGGCAGCCGATTTTCCCTCGGTCGGATGCATGTCGGTCGGAATACCGCGGCCGTTATCAACGACGGTAACCGAACCATCAGCATTGATAGTCACCTTGACGTCATCGCAGTGTCCAGCTAAAGCCTCGTCAATCGAATTATCAACGATTTCATAGACCAGGTGGTGCAGGCCCGAGCTGGATGTGGAGCCAATGTACATGGCCGGCCGTTTGCGGACTGCAGAAAGCCCCTCAAGAACCTTGATATTATCCGCTCCGTACTCTTCGGAGCCCCGTGTTGTGTTTTCCTGTTCACTCATGCGGTTATTTTCCTTCAAACGTCAGATTGCCGTCTTCGACGTGAAAGACGGCGCAGTGCGGTGCGTCCGCCAGCAAGGCCGGCGATCGCTCCGTAGTAGTGATGAATACCTGAATTTCCCGGGCCGTCAGGAACTCCATCAAATTATGATTTCTGCGGGAATCCAGCTCCGAGCTCATATCATCAAGCAGGAGCAGAGGGGCTTCGCCAAAAATTTCCTCCAGATTGTCCATCTCGGCCAGTTTAAGCGCCAGCACAAAGCTCTTCTGTTGCCCCTGGGAGCCGAACGCCTTAAGCGGCCGGTCATTCAGGGAAAAAATCAGGTCATCGCGATGCGGACCGGCGGTTGTCGTGCCGTACCGTTCGTCAGAATGTTGATGCCGCTTGAACAGCTTCAGCAACTCCTCGCGCACAGGCTCCCGCTCCCGTGACTGCACCCCTTCAGGTTGATAGCTGATGCGGGACGTCTCACCGCAACCGGCGATCGTTGCATAATATTTCTGTAATTTGCCGTCCAGTACCGTAACAAACCTGAAGCGCCGCTCGATGACCTCCGCCCCGGCCTCGGCAAGTTTTTCGGTCCAGATGTCCAGACCGGCTCTATCTGCGCTTTTCAACAGATGATTTCGCTGCTTCAGAATCCTCTGGTAGGAATGCCAGCAGTGCAGATAACCTATATCGCCCATGTAAACGGCCCGGTCAAGGTATCGGCGCCGTGATTCGGGTCCCGATCGTACCATGCCGGTATCATCGGGGGAAAAAACAACTGCGTTAAGAATACCGTGAAGCTCGGATGCCTTGTGAATCGCTTTCCCGTTTACTCCGACTTTACGGCCGGCAGTTTCGATTACCAGCCGCAGGTCGTTTTCAACACCGGCCGATTCTACTATCCCCTGGATTTCTGACCGTATCCCCCCATGCCTGATCAGTTCCGGCAATCGCGCGGTTCTAAAGGAACGGGGACTTCCAAGCAGGTAAAAAGCCTCCAGCAGATTCGTTTTTCCCTGACCATTCAGACCGTACAGCAGATTGAAGCGTTTTTCCGGTTTCAGATTCACCGCGCCGATGTTTCTGAAACCAGTAATCGTCGCAGAGGTAAGACGCATCAGGAAAAATCAGAGTCTCATAGGCATGATGACCGCCAGAAAGCTGTCGGAATTTTCGGGAACTATTATCGACGGAGACAGTTCGTCCTTGAATTTCATCTCAACCCGCTCGGTTTCCGCCACTGCCAGTACGTCAAGCAGGTAGCGGGCATTGAATCTGACGGAAAACGGTTCTCCGGTATATTCTACGTCAAGCTCCTCCATCGCATCCCCAAGTTCGGGATTACTGGAAGATATTTTTATTCCGCCGGCAGATATTTCCAGCATGATGCCTTTGAATTTTTCACTGGAGAGTATTGCCATACGTCGGACGGAGTGGCTGAAATCCTCCTTGTTAACAAACACGGACTGGTTGTTCGACGTGGGAATAACCCTGGTGAAGTCAGGAAATTCACCGTCAACCAGACGCATAACCATGTACGAATCACCCCGCTTGATGACGGCACTGTTGTCCATGAAGCCGAACAGCAGCGTTCCCCCTTCCTCGTCGGTGATTTTTTTCATTTCGTGGATCCCTTTTTTCGGCAGTATGACACCTTTCAGCAGTTCGGGGCCGGCACTCCCTTTGAGATTTCCAGTTGCAATGGAGAGACGGTGGCCATCGGTGGAAACCATTTTCAGTCCGTTACTGCCGTCGGTAAGAACCTCTACTTTGGTGAAAATCCCGTTAAGGTTATACTTTGTTTCGTCGGTGCAGATGGCATACGAAGTCCTCTCGATCATTCCGCGCAACAGAGATGACTCTATTTCAAAAAGCTTTTCCTCCTTTACATCGGGAAAATAGGGAAATTCGTCGGGAGATAGGCCCACAATGTTGAACTGAACCTTGCCGCATTTGATCTCAACCCAGTCATTTTCTTTCGATGAAAACAGTATCTGCTGGTTGGGAAGCTCTTTAACAATTTCATACAGTTTTTTAGCAGATACCGTTATTTTTCCGGGAACCGTTACTTCAGCGGCATAACTGCTTTTCATGCCCACTTCCAGATCAGTTGCCGTGACAAAGATACTTTTTTCGAAGGCCTCAATCAGTACATTAGAAAGAATTGGCATAGATGTTCTTTTTTCAACGATGCCCTGAATTTTTTGCAGCGATTTCAGAAAATGTTCTTTGTCAATTTTGAATTCCATGGTGGCTCTCCCTGCTTTAGCTGGTTATATGTTTATATTCTTTTAAAATACTTGTTGTACGTTGATGGTCCTGTTGAAAATAGGGATAACTATCCAACTGATTAAAATAGAATATGTAACCGCTTCACCTTCCATGTGTATGAACCGACGCATACTGCCGATTTATGCACACAGGAATTACTTGTCAACACCTTTTCACAGTTACTCAACACCTTATCAGTCATTTGAGCAGCTGGCGTTTTATTTCGTCGATGACTTTGGACAGCTTGGGATCGTCTGTTATGGCCTTGTCAATTTTCTTGAATGAATGAATAACGGTTGAATGATCCTTGCCACCGAACTTTGAACCTATATCCGGATACGACGCCTTAGTCATATCTCTGCAGAGCCAGATGGCTACCTGCCGCCCCATGACAATATTTTTTAACCGTTTTTCCGATTTGAGGTCAACCACTTTCAGGTCGAAGAAATCTGCCACCGTTTTTTGAATTAATTCGACGGTTATTTCCTTGTGACGATCCCCCAAAATGTCCCTGAGCTTGTCTTTTGCCATTTCAAGAGTGACCGGAATATTCTGTAGACTGCTGAATGCTCCGAGTCGTATGAGCATTCCTTCCAGTTCGCGGATATTCCGGGTATCGCTTGATGCCAGAAAATAATACACATCCTCCGGGAAAACCACCTTGGTGTATTCTGATTTTTTTTTCAGAATAGCCATTTTAGTTTCCACGTCCGGAGGCTGAATATCTGCAATAAGCCCCCATTCAAAGCGTGATCTTAATCGTTCTTCGAGATCGGGAATTTCACGGGGAAATTTGTCCGACGTGATAACGATCTGTTTATGGGCATCGTACAATGCATTGAACGTATGAAAAAACTCCTCTTGAGTAGCTACTTTATTGCCGGAAATAAATTGAATGTCATCAACAAGCAGAACATCAATATTTCGAAATCTATTTCTGAATACATCCATTTTTTTCAGACGGATATGATTGACCATTTCGTACATGAATTTTTCAGCAGAACAGTAGCATACATTTAATTCAGGATTCTGTTCACGGATAGTATGGCCGATTGAATTAAGCAGATGACTTTTTCCAAGACCAACTCCGCCGTAGATGAACAGTGGATTATAGGTGTCGGCTGGATTATTTGCAACTGCCGTTGCTGCGGCATGGGCAAATTGATTCCCTGAACCGCTTACGAATTGATCAAAAGTATATTTGGGGTTAAGCGGAGTAAAAACGTGTTCAAACGGCGTGCTTTTGCTTGCGGAAGGCTCCAGTTCTTTTGCAATAAAGTCTTCAGAAATATACAGTTGATGCTCTTCGTCACCCCGTACAACAAAATTAACGGAAACAGTATAACCTGACGTTGCGGAGAGCGCACCGGTCAGTACTTTCAGGTAATGCTCTTCCAGCCACTCCTTGATAAACGAGTTGGGAACCGTCAGGAATACATCGTTGCCGTCATGATGGCTGTAATGGACCGGTTGTATCCAGGTACCAAAATCGCCTTCCGACATCACCTTTTCTATGTTTTCAGTCGCTTGCTGCCATGCGTCGAGCATCGGAAGAAATCTCAATCCTGGTCGTGGTGGTTTTCAACAGTAAAAAGACACAGGTAACCTGGTTTAGGGAAAAGCAAAATTGATCGTGAACGGAGTAATGTACCAGTCGTTTTTCAACATTTTTATCAACAGCTGTTGATAAGTTGATAGTGGTTTAAAATCAATAGTTTGTCATGTATATCGGACTAAAATCGGCTTGGTGAAGGTGGAGCAGGATAGCAGAGGCGCCCCTCTTTTTCAAGGTAAATCTGGTAGCTGAATGTGCCGTAAAATAATATATAACTTGACACCTGCAGGGAGTTGTGATTAATAGCCCATTTACTGAAAAACTTATTGCAGGGGTAGAATGAGATGAAAAGAACTTATCAGCCGAGTAACACGTCGCGTAAGCGCACCCATGGATTTCTGGTCCGCATGTCAACCAAAAACGGTCGTCTGGTAATCAAGCGCAGGCGTGCCAAAGGGCGTAAGAACCTGTCGGTACGGGTCGCAGCTAAGTAATCTTGCAACGTGGCTGCAGACGGGACGGCGACATTTCCAAAGTCAGCGCGCCTGCGAAAGCGACCGGAGTTTCTTCAGCTTTCGTCAGCACCCCATAAGACCTCCGTCCGCGGGTTTCTAGTTGTGTGGCGCGCTAACGGCTTGCTGTGCGCCCGGCTTGGTATAACGGCGAGCAAAAAAGTCGGGTCGGCAGTCATCCGAAACCGCATAAAACGGTATCTGAGAGAGTTTTTCAGACAAAACCGCACCCTGATGGAGGCCGTTGATGTCAACGTGATCGCCCGGCGGGAATCGGCGCAGATGACCTATAGCGACACGGTGCGGGAACTCAGACAGGCTTTCCGACACATAGGCGTATCCCCATGCTCAAGAGCGGTTTGCTCCTTGTAATCAGGTTTTACCAGAAGATAATTTCACCGTTTCTTCCAAAGGCCTGCCGCTTTTATCCCTCCTGTTCCGAATATTCCCGAGAGTCTTTGATTCGGCATGGTGCTGCCAAAGGTGCGCTGCTCGCCTTCGTAAGAATAACGAAGTGTCATCCATTTCATCCGGGCGGTTACGATCCGGTACCCTAACGCAACCAAAATTATCAGGAGCCTCGATGGAAAAGCGAGCCATACTGGCAGTAGGTCTTTCGATAGCGGTTTTTTATCTGTTTTCAATGCTTTTTGGCCCGCAGAAGCAGAGTGCTGAACAGACTGCCGTGCCGCTGTCTGCAAAGGTTGAAAGTTCCCGGACTACTCAACCTTCCCCACAACCGCCTGCTCCTACGGGCCAAGCCCCCGTTGCCAGTCAGGTGCCGACCAATGCCGCTTCCCGGGATGTCAGGGTAGAGACGGATCTCTATTCAGCGGTATTCTCGTCGCGGGGAGCGAGTCTGAAAAGTTTGACGCTCAAGTACTATCGCGAGCAGAACGCACCCACTGCTGCCAACGTCGTGCTGGGGAGCGATGCAGACCCGAACCTGCTGACTTTTTCCTCGAGGGCAACAGGGTTGAATCTTCCCGACAGCACCATCTATACTACAGAGACAGACAGGCTCACGATTGACAAGGGCGGCCCAGCCCAGCTGGTGTTCAATTACGTATCTGGTCAGGGATACACGATTCGTAAAATTTATACGATTGCTCCTGGATCCTACGGTATCAAGCTTGATGTGCAGGTGTATAACAATTCTGCCGCCCCCCTCGTTGGAGCGATCCAGCAGGTGATGACCTATCCGGCTGAGCCGAAAATAAAAGACAACCGTTTCGATACTGCCGGTTCCTACCTGTTTTCCGATAACACCCTTCAAACCGACAAAATCAAAGATGTTTCCACGGCCTCGAAGCGCTACGACAAGGCGGTACTTTGGGCCGGTTTTGCGGACAAGTATTTCATGGCCGCTATCCTGAATGAGAAACAGAGCATTTCAACTGTCGAACTTAAGAAAAATAGCGCCGGCTTTTTCGAGGCGATCGTTTCATCCCCTCAGTTCACGGTCAACCCGGGACAGTCGACCACCATCACGCATCGCCTGTTCGTCGGCCCCAAGGATATCGACATCCTGAAAGCTCAGGGAAATTCGCTCGAACAGTCTCTTGACCTGGGGTGGTTTACGGTAATCGCCAAGCCGCTGTTGTACACGCTCAAATTCTTTTACCGCTATGTTGGTAATTACGGTGTCGCCATCATCATCATCACGATTATTCTGAAAATGATATTTTTTCCTCTGACCCACAAGAGTTACAAATCGATGAAGGGGATGCAGAAGATTCAGCCTGAGATGACCAAGCTGCGTGATAAGTACAAGGATGACCGAGATGCCATGAACAAGGCGGTCATGGATCTGTATCGTGAGCACAAGGTGAACCCGATGGGGGGCTGTCTGCCAATGGTCGTGCAGATACCGGTATTTTTTGCACTCTACAAATCGTTGATGTTTTCTATCGAGCTGCGCCACGCACCCTTTTTTCTCTGGGTTACCGATCTTGCTGACAAGGATCCCTACTACGTCACGCCGGTCATCATGGGTGTCACGATGTTCATCCAGCAGAAGATGACTCCGTCGCAGATGGATCCGATGCAGCAGAAGATGATGCTGGCGCTGCCGGTGGTCTTCACGTTCATGTTCCTCAGTTTTCCATCGGGCCTGGTACTCTACTGGCTGGTCAACAACGTACTGACGATCGGGCAGCAGATGTACATCAATAAACTGGTCAAGGATTGACGTTGATCAGTGCTTAAGGCATTATCGAAGCGTCTGTGCACCGGCATGGGCGCTTTTTTTCTGAAACGGAGCCGTTTTCGTGGCACACAGATCATATCTTTATATTCAGCCCGTGAGATGCGGGGGGCCAGCACCGGTGGTTCCGTGACATGTCACTGTACATCGCGGATACCATAGCTGCGATCAGTACCCCTCACGGCGAGGGGGGCATCGGCATTGTGCGGGTAAGCGGCGCCCGTGCCCGTGAGGTTGGCCTTCGCATCTTCCGCTTCGGTGGCTCCACGACCGATTTTTCCAGTCACTATCTTCACTACGGTCTCGTGGTAGACCCCATTTCAGAAACCCGCATAGACGAGGCAATGGCGGTTGTGATGCAAGCCCCCCGCTCCTATACCCGTGAAGATGTGCTCGAAATTCAGTGCCACGGTGGGCGGCTGGTGGTGGAGCAGGTGCTTGCAGCAGCGTTGAGTTGCGGTGCACGACTTGCTGATGCGGGCGAGTTCACCCGGCGCGCCTTTCTGAATGGTCGCATAGACCTGCTCGAGGCCGAGGCGGTCATGGACATCATATCTTCCCGCAGCGAGTCATCTTTGGCGTTGGCCCGTCGGCAGCAGGAGGGGGCGCTCTCCCGCCGCGTCGCCAACGTTCGCAGTATGTTGCTGCACTCTCTAGCGATGATTGAAGCCTATATCGACTTTCCTGAAGACGACCTGGGTGAAGCAGATGCTGCCGGTATCCGTACGAGTGTTCTGTCCGCCTGTAATGAGGTTTCGTCTTTGCTGTCAGGCTATGATGAAGGGCGAATTTTGCGCGATGGTGTGGCGGTGCTGATCGTCGGTAAACCCAATGCCGGCAAATCAAGTCTGCTCAATTCGCTCTTGGGCGAGCAACGGGCTATTGTCACTCATATTGCCGGGACCACTCGCGACATTATCGAGGAGACTGCCAGTTTCAGTGGTCTGGCTGTTCGGTTGCTGGATACCGCCGGTATTCGCCAGACTGACGACCTGGTAGAGCGGGAGGGTATCGGCCGAGCTCTGGATTGTATCCCGTTGGCGGACCTGGTTCTGTTCGTTCTTGATACGACCCGTCCGTTTGACGATGAGGATCGTCATATTCTTGCAGCCCTGGCCGCTAAGCGAGTAGTGCTGGTCTGCAGCAAAAACGATTTACCCCAACGCTTCGACATGCCGGAGCAGTTACGGTCAGTACCGTGTTGCCATATATCTACACTAACTGGAGCAGGTATTGAAGAGCTGAAGCGTGCGATTCTCGGCATGTTTATTAAGCACGGCACTCTCGACAGCCAGCAGTTCGCCGTAATTTCCCGAGCTCGGCATCGTGATGCGCTGGTTACGGCACGCGATATTCTGCAGTGTGTTATGCCTAAACTGAATTCCGGCCTCAACTGTGAGCTGGAGACGTGTGCCATAGATGTACGTGACGCATTGGTGGCGATAGGCCAGGTGTCTGGACATACTACAACTGATGAAATACTCGATCATATTTTTTCGTCGTTTTGTATTGGTAAATAAGGAAATGAGAATATGTTTCACGTGAAACCCGGAACAATATGATGACCTGCGAGAGTGCATACGATGTAATAGTTGTCGGCGCCGGCCATGCTGGGTGCGAGGCTGCCCTGGCAGCCGCCCGCATGGGGTGTCGCACGCTGCTGATGACCATCAATCTGGATGCGATTGCGCTGATGTCATGCAATCCTTCAATTGGTGGTCTGGCAAAAGGGCATCTTGTCAAGGAGATTGACGCGCTGGGCGGTGAAATGGCTCGCGCCATAGATGCAACCGGTATCCAGTTCCGAACCCTGAACGTAAAAAAGGGGCCGGCCGTCAGGGCTTCTCGGGCTCAAGCGGATAAGCAGCTCTATCGGCTCCGCATGAAAAAGGTTCTTGAGCAGCAGGCCAACCTCGATCTCAAGCAGGGGGAGGTTACGTCCCTGTTTCTGAAAAATGGCGAGCTGCGTGGGGTTGAGTTGCGTTCCGGCATCCGCGTTCTTTCGCGTACGGTTGTCGTAACCACCGGCACATTCATGCGTGGCCTCATCCACATCGGTCTTAATAATTTTCCCGGTGGTCGGGCTGGCGATCAGCCGTCGGTCGGGCTTTCCGATCAGTTACGGTCGCTTGGCTTCTCTGTTGGCAGACTCAAGACAGGCACTCCGGCCCGGCTTGACTCGCGCTCGATCGACTTCACAAAGCTGGAGACTCAGTACGGTGACGATCCGCCGCAACCGTTCTCTTTTTTCTCCAGCGGAATATGTCTGCCGCAACTCCCTTGTCATATCGCCTACACCAACCCGCGCTCACATGACATTATCCGCTCCGGCCTCGACCGCTCTCCCCTGTATTCCGGTGTTATTGAAGGAATCGGTCCTCGCTACTGTCCTTCGATCGAAGACAAGGTCGTCCGTTTTCCTGAAAAGGATCGTCACCAGACATTTATCGAGCCGGAGGGTCTGGATACTACAGAAGTATATCCCAGCGGTATGTCAACATCGTTACCGGTTGATGTTCAGATTGCCTTCTATCGTTCTATCGTCGGCCTGGATCGCGTAGAAATCATGCGCCCGGCTTACGCCATAGAATATGATTATGTCGATCCGATCCAGCTGCATACCACGCTGGAAACCAAAGCGATAGCCAACCTGTACCATGCCGGCCAGATCAACGGAACGTCAGGTTATGAGGAGGCGGCTGGACAGGGGTTGATTGCCGGCATCAACGCAGCGCTCCGTGTGCAGGAAAGGGAACCACTTGTTCTCACGAGAAGTGAAGCCTATATCGGTGTCATGATTGACGATCTGGTAACTCTTGGTACACGGGAACCCTACCGCATGTTTACGTCGAGGGCTGAATACCGTCTGCTGCTACGCGAGGATAATGCCGACCTGCGGCTCTGCGAAACAGGCCACAACCTGGGACTGCTGGGTGACGATGAGTACAGACGATTCATTGAAAAGCGTGTCTTGATAGAAAATGAGCTGCAACGCATTTCTGTTACCCGTCTGCAGCATTCTGAAAGTGAGCTTGAAGCGCTGAGTCAGCGTGGTCTGAGCGAAATTCCAAAGGGCACAACGCTTGAGCATCTGCTGAAGCGTAGCGATATTTCGTACGATGACCTTGTCGAGCTGGACCCCGTTTCACGTGAAACATTGAAAATCGTGCGTGAGCAGGTCGAAATCCAGACCAAGTACCGTGGGTATATTGACCGTCAGGTGGAACAGGTTGAACAGGCAAAAAAGCTTGAACATGCAACCATTCCCAAAAATTTGGATTATGCTTCAATTCCGAGTCTGACAACAGAAGTTCGGGAAAAACTTTCCAAAAGCCGCCCTGACACTCTCGGGCAGGCCTCTCGTATTCCGGGGGTGACGCCGGCGGCAATTTCTATCCTGGCGATTTCCCTGAAGTCTGACTCCTGGAAGCGGCAGGCGGATCAGTGAATCCGGTAATCGGCGATATAGTCCGACGGGAAGCAGCTGTTATGGGACTTGCTCTTACGAACCGCGAGATTGAATATTTTGAAATATATGCCGCAGAACTAAAAAAATGGAATCTAAAGTTCAATCTCACTTCGATTGTTAGGGATGATGAAATTGCCATAAAACATTTCATCGACTCGCTACATCTTGTGTCGTTCCTGAAGGAGGAAGATGTCCTTCTCGACATCGGTTCCGGAGCCGGTCTGCCGGTGATTCCGTTGAAAATTGTCAGGCCGGCAGTTGAAATGGTTTCTGTTGATGCTGTTGAGAAGAAAGTTTCATTCCAGCGGCATGTGGTGCGAATGCTCAGGTTGCAGAAAATGGAAACTGTTTCTTCCAGGGTAGAACAGCTCAATACTACCTGCCAGAAGAAGTTTTCATTAATTGTCTCTCGAGCATTTTCACAGCTTGACCGCTTCGTATCGATTGCCCTGCCGCTGTTGGCCGATAACGGTCGTCTGATTGCAATGAAGGGGGCGGCAGCTGATGATGAAATCGAAGCGGTCGGGAGTGTGCTGCAGTCTGTTGGTGTATCGATTGAGGACGTGCAGCGCTATACGTTGCCACAATCGATGGGTGAGCGGGTTATGATTACGATCAAAGTCGGCCAGGCCCCATTAAATAAGGGCGCAGAGGGTGTTGTGGCAAAATTGCTTTTTAAGGGGCTTTTGGCAGCAGGATAATATGGTGGGCAGAAGAAAGGCTGTTTTTTGATTACAGGGCGTTTTAGGCCTTATTTGCAGGCTTTTGCGTTTCATCGGTCGGTTGTGGTTAGGATGTGCATCAAGCAGTGGACATTCTGATCTTTTATAAGGATACTGACGCGGCCGATATCCACCTCTGCCTGTGGTCGGCCTAGTTCAAAGCGCGTAGGAATGAGCATGATGCCAGAACCTGAATATAGAACGATAGATCTGCGCGGTCAGGTCTGCCCGGGGACGCTGCTGGCTGCCCTGCGTGAAATCAACAACGGTATTGCCGGAATCAGGGAGGGTCTGCAGGTGATGGTGGTACTTACGGACAACCGGGATTCCTGCGTTACCATTCCTGGGGCGGCGACGAACATGGGGTTGAAGGTCACGGTACGGGATGAAGGTTCCTATTACCGCATGGAGCTGCGGGACGGCGGCTTTGGTATCTGAGGGAATACTATGGGCTCTATCGTCAACAAATGGTGGGGTGAGTCCGCTACCGAACGCCTGAAGGCGGACAACCGGGAGTTGCAGGAGAATGCTGACCGCCGGGCGGTGTACATTCGCAAAAAAACCAACCAGCTGCTTGCCGTGATGGGTACGTTGCCGCTGCGCTCCGACGAGAGCGATAAGAACCTGTTAGAGAGCGACCACATTGGGGTTATGGCTGAGTCTCTGCAGCATATCATTGATCAGAAAAAGCAGCTTGATGAGGTGTTTCGAAAGACTCGCGAGGAACTGCTTACCGTGCTTTCCATGTCAGCTGTTGCCATGCTGATCTGTGATGACAGTCAGCGTGGGGTGCACTGCAACCGGCAGATGGCCGAACTTCTTGGCATTGAAGTGGCTGTTGCTGGCGAGCGGATCGAGATTCCGTCGGGGTTGGTTGTGCAGGGGGCTCTTGCAGATGCCTGCAGGAAAATAGTGGAGACGCGCCGTCCCGCGCGGATGGAACAGCAGACTATCAACGGCAGGTTGGTTGACCTGGCTGGAGTACCGGTAAAGAACCAGCATGGTGAGGTTATCCGCATTGTGCTTACGGCCGCATTGAGCGAAAAGGTCTGATAATGACAGATAACGGGATACCAAGAATCGGGCGGGAAGAGGCTCTTCAGCTGCTGCTTGATGAAGATATACTGGTTCTCGGGATTCGTGCTGACAAAATACGTCGCAAACAACATCCGTACAAACGGGTGACTTTTGTAGTTGATCGGAATGTGAACTACACGAATATCTGTACGTCAAAATGCTCATTCTGCGCGTTTTATCGTGAAAGCGGTGCTGCAGACGCTTACGTACTGACGCCGGAGGAGATCTTTTGGAAAATTGCCGAGCTTGTAGAGCAGGGGGGAACGCAGCTGCTGATGCAGGGGGGGCTCAATCCCGAGCTGAAGATCGGTTTTTTTGAAGAGCTGTTCCGGGAAATCAAACGGCGCTTTCCTGCGATACAGAACCACTCGCTGTCGCCGGCGGAGATTGTCTGCATTGCTGAAAACTCAGGATTAACGCTGGATGAAGCTCTGCTGCGGCTTAAATGCGCCGGACTTGATTCACTGCCGGGAGGGGGGGCCGAGATTCTGGTAGACGACGTGCGTAACAGTATCTCCCCCCGGAAAATCGGCTGGCAGCAATGGTGCGAAGTCATGCAGAAAGCGGCCGCACTGGGCATGCCGACCACCGCCACCATGATGTTTGGCAGCAGCGAGAAGCCGGAAGATATTGTTGAACATCTCTTCCGTGTTCGCGAACTGCAGGACCGAGGAGGCTCTTTTACCGCCTTTATCCCCTGGACCTATCAGCCGGGGAATACGGAACTGGGGGGAACGACTGCCACGGGGGTCGAGTATCTCAAAGTTCTGGCCCTGTCGCGTATCGTACTTGACAACATACCGAACATCCAGGCCAGCTGGGTGACTCAGGGGGCCAAGATGGCCCAGGTTGCACTCTTTTTCGGGGCTAATGATCTTGGTGGTACCATGCTTGAGGAAAATGTAGTTGCAGCTGCCGGTTGCCGCTTCCGCATGTCGCAGGAGGAGATGATTTCATTGATACACGCTGCCGGTTTTACAGCTGCCCAGAGAAATACGACATATTCCGTCGTACGAGAGTTTCTGCGTGAAAACTGACAAGCATGAAAATGCCTGCGAGATCATCATCTCCCAGGAACGGCTCAGGGAGCTGGCGGAGACGCTTTCCCGTCAGAGCGATATTGCTGTTGATCTGGAGATGGATTCGCTGCACCACTACCGGGAAAAGGTCTGTCTCATCCAGATTTCCACCCGTAGTTCCAATTGGCTGATCGACCCGCTTGCCTGCAGTGATGTGAGCGCTCTTGCGGCACCGTTAGGAAATCCGCAGATCCGCATCGTCATGCATGGTGCGGATTACGACATTCGCTCGCTGCACCGTGATTTTGGGATTGAAGTAACAAATCTGTTTGATACCATGATTGCGTCACGCTTCCTGGGAATTATGGAATTCGGCCTGGCAGCGCTGCTGAAGGAGCGTTTCGGTGTCGAACTGGACAAAAAATACCAGAAGGCTGACTGGAGCAAGCGCCCTCTGACCCGCGAGATGCAGGAGTATGCCGTGGCCGATACCGCAACCCTGCTACCGCTGTATGACCAGCTTAGCGATGAGCTGCAGCGGCATGAGCGTCTTACGTGGCTGGAGGAGGAATGCCGGATTGTCTGCCAGGCGAGAGTTATGGAGAAGTCCGGCCCGCTGTTTCTGTACTGCAAAGGGGCTGGCAAGTTGAAAGGGCGTGGGCTGGCTGCGCTCGAAGAGCTGCTGCAGCTGCGGGAAAACATGGCCAGGATTTCCGATCGTCCGCCGTTCAAGGTGTTATCTGCCGATACGTTGCAGGAGATTGCCGGGAGCAGACCACAGAGCCTGTCGGAGCTATCGGCAATAAAAGGGATGACGCCAGGGCAGATTTCCCGCCACGGTACTGCTATCCTGGCGGCCGTTCGTCGTGCAGAGGAAGTGTCGCAGCAATGCCTCCCTGTATTTCCCCGCACTCGTAAGAACGAGCAGGTGGAAGGAGCCAAGGAGCGGCTTACACATCTCAAAAGTTGGCGAGAACAGCGCTGTACCGGACTTGGAATAGAGCCGGGGGTGCTGGCTCCCAATTGGCTGCTTGAAACTCTGGCTGATGCCGCACCACAGGTTATTCAGTCCTTCGACGGTATTTCCGGTATGCGCGAGTGGCAGAAGAAGCTCTTCGGCCAGGAGTTAATCGCCCTGGCTGCGGCCTGATTCGGTCAGATGAATCGCCGCGGTTTCACCCTCATTGAAATTTCGGTCGTGATTGCCCTGATCGGCATGGTCATGCTGCTGGTAATCCCCCGACTTCCCTCCACCGAGCAGGAAAACCTCAAAATCTCAGCCCGTACCCTTGCCGCAACCCTGCGCTACATGCAGGAGCGCGCAGCCGCCCAGAGAACGAATTACTATCTTGTCTTCTCACCGGGGAGCGAGTCACTCACCATTCATGAACTGGGCAGTGACGGCAGTGGCAAGGAACCGGCTGATCCGCTTCTGCAGAAGCCTCCGCTCAAAGAAGGTACGCAGGTCGCTGATGTGGTTATCCCCCGCTACGGCAAGATCAGTGATGGGCACATACGGATTGATGTGGGCATGGGGGGATTTCGTGATTTCGTGACCATTCATCTCCGTTCCCCAGGTGGCAAATTCAGGACGGTAATGGCCTTTCCGGCTGGTGGAAAGGTCAAGCATTATGAAGGGTATAAGGACGGGCCGGATTGAAATTAACCGACACAAGCGGCAATCCCGAAGAAGTTTCTTTCTTGTAGATTCTTGTCAAGTAGAATGATGGGGTAAAGGGGTCTGGTAGGTGGTGGATTGACTTGGGCGTGTCTCCATCCACCCGAAGTTCTATCTCAGAAATCCTTCATTCCTCGATACTTTTGTTTTGCTATTTCCAGCTCGGGTTTTAGTTCGTTTGGGATACTGGCTTTCAGTTCCTGCGATGCTTTTTGCATCTTCGAGGCTAGAATCTCTGCTGTTTTATTAAGATCTTGAACGGTTACAGGTGGTGTCTGCATAATCAACTCAGTGTCGGTATAAATTTTGTTAACTTCAAGCAATCTGGTGTTTGCGTGAACAAACTTGGCAGGTGGATCCGCCATCTTCTTGAGGAGATTGTCTATTTCTCCATGCAACTTTGACGATTTTACTTCGTTTCTGCTACTCATACTGGGTATGTAATTACGGCCCGCCTGTAATGCAGCTTCCCACTCGACTCTCGTTGCCTCACAAACACCCAGATTAGTTTCAATTCCGGTTTTCATGCAGTAAAGCGCTTTGAAATAGTTCTCAGCGTACTGTTTGCTCAATTGATACGCATTATACGCGTATACGCCGGTTGAAATAAGTGCAATTGCTATCACAAGAGCAACAAGGGACAGCACTACTTTTCGTGCGAACAGTTTTTTTATCCCTGTCCCATCGGATTTACTTGAACTGGTATAATCGTAGGTAATTTTTTTGCTGCTGTCTTGAGAAGTGGCTGATGAAAATTTCAGGTCCGCGATGCTAGTCCAGATATTGTTGAAATACTCAGTCTGTGACTTTCGTCGCACGTCATCAGGATCAATAGCTACAAAGTAATCGGGGAATATTACACCGCACGATAGGCAATAGTAGTGTCGATCAAGAGGCCTACCGCAATTGGAACAATTTATTTCATTTGATCTCCGCATAGCCCTGCAAGCACAGGATTCTTTGATAATTTGAATTTTCTTGTTACAGGTGCTGCAAGCGATTTTCAATCCGTCTTCAGGAATAAGATCAAGTTCAATTTCATTCTTGCCTTTACATTTGGGACAAACGCATTCGATAATTTTTAAAGGCTCAATCGTATCTGCAGGTTTATCGTCAGCTTGAATTAAGCTGTCTGGTTTTGGCTGGTCAAGGTTGAATCCCAATTCATCTTCAAAGGTAAAATGGTCCTTTGATCCCTGAAGAGATTCGGGAAGAGTAGTTTTCTTATCGTCTTTGATTGACAATTCAACAGCTATTGGATCATCAAAAGCAAAAGCCGAATCATCGTCAAAAGAAAACGGGTCGGATTCGAGAGGTTTTATGTCTGATTTTGGAGAGTCGTTCGGTTTCACGTTTTAGGGGCGCAGACCAGCGAAACTGCCGTTATTTGAGCGCACAATATCATCCGCATTGTTAGGGTCACCTGCTGCCGCACTGCTGGAGTTGTTTTCACCTTTGGAATATAAGTCGTAATCTGTGTTCAATGGATTCCCGGCAATATCGTCAAGCGGCACAGCCCCGGCATCACTTAAATTCAAATAGGCAAATGATCGCTTCCAGGGATCCAATTGATTTGACATACCAATACTGCTAAGAAATGAAGCTGTTGGCGGAAGCACTCCTTTATCAATGTAGTACGCTCCAATTGCCTTGTCAATTGTGCGAATATCGGCAATACATGTATTATTTCTAGTTGTTTTAATATACTTACTAAAGGCGGGGATTGCAGTCGTAGCCAATACTCCAATAATTCCAACAACTACAATCAGTTCTACCAGGGTAAATCCATTTGATTTCATAAACGAGGCATTTTTATTCAAAGAGGGAATTATTACAAGGCAATCGGTCACACAACACACTCCAGCATGTTTCTTGCTAACCATGGCTGTATCCTGTAATAAATAGTTCTATCGGTTAGCATGATAATATGCAGAAACCTTGCCAGTTATATGTAGCAAGTAACTTTTCAAATTCACATTACTTATAGTAATATCGGTTGCTAATCAAGATGCAAAAATCGGCCGTACGTAAAAATATAATGACAATATTTGTCACATCATGCTCAAGCCTCTCAGCTATCCCGTTCTGCGGGGTTTTTTGTTAGTCGGTTGGGTGAAATTGAAAGCGGGAGAAGTGGCCTGAGGAGGCGGAGTCTTTTCGAGAGGGCTGCCAGGCAGATAGACGCCATAGACCCAATGGAAGTTCTTGCCCAGAGGATTACCTGAACCCAAATTACACGACAGGGCGCCTAATGAACAATTGAAATTTTGAGGGTTGAATGGCAATGTCGTCAGAAATGCATTTTCAAACAGATGAAAGGGGAGACACCATGATCGAACA
>JBAXVE010000056.1:0-22920 GCA_037129245.1 Desulfuromonadales bacterium | reverse complement strand
AAAATAAGTGATGTATTGGTTCAGAAAGACAGGATTTCCGTTCAACTGTTTTCGGAAGGAGAGACCGGCATTACACTGCAATAAATCAGATAAACGCCCAAAAATCTCCATAATCTGTTGACTGTTACGGTTCCGGCGTGGTAGTCATTGATCCTGACATTCCTGCGAGAGTGGCGGAATTGGCAGACGCACCAGACTTAGGATCTGGCACCGAATGGTATAGGAGTTCAAGTCTCCTCTCTCGCACCATCATGAAATTAATGGGTTTTTTGGAGCAATGCCGAAAAACCCTTAGCTTTTTTACACAGTCAAGTACCCCGCCATGTACCCCGCTCACCAAATGTTCTGCTTGCGTTTCACGTATGTGCCATGATATAAGGTCCCGTTATTCAATTCACACGTCCCGGACTTATCCGGCGGTGTCCCTGGAGGCGTGCAGGGATTCGGCGGGACGGAGGAAAAACCAAAGGAGAAAGAGCATGTCAAGTATCAGTATGAAAGAACTGCTGGAAGCCGGCGTACATTTTGGTCACCAGACCAAACGCTGGAACCCCAAGATGAAACCCTACATCTTCGGGGCACGTAACGGGATCTATATCATCGACCTTCAGAAAACCGTCCGTTACTTCAAATCGGCCTACAGTTTCGTCAAAGAGTCGGTACAGGATGGCAACACCGTCCTGTTCGTCGGCACCAAAAAGCAGGCGCAGGATTCGATCGCTGAAGAGGCGGCTCGTTGTGGCATGCACTATGTCAATCAGCGCTGGCTGGGTGGAATGCTGACCAACTTTTCCACCGTCAAGCAGAGTATCGACCGCTTGAAGCGGATCGACTCCATGTTTGAAGACGGCACCATCGAAGCCTACACCAAGAAAGAGGCACTACAGTTCGAGCGCGACCGCGAAAAGCTGCAGAAAACACTGGGCGGCATCAAGACCATGAACAAACTGCCCGGCATCATGTTCGTCATCGACCCCAAAAACGAGGAAATCGCCGTACAGGAAGCCAATAAACTGGGAATTCCGGTAGTCGCCGTTGTCGACACCAACTGCGACCCCGATCCTATCGACCACGTTATTCCCGGCAATGATGACGCCATTCGTGCCATCAGGCTGCTCGCATCCAAAATAGCCAACGCCGTCCTTGAAGGTGTTCAGGCTCGCAACGCCGCACTCCAGACTGACTCGGAAGGTTCCGACGAATACATCCCCGAAGAAGTCAGCGACGCAGGAGAAGCCGTTGTTGAGGAAGCAGGCGAATAAAACAGGATCTGCTTGACCCACTAATAAAAATACCCGTAACGGGGCAGGAGGAATAGCAATGGCTGTAACAGCTGCACAGATCAGCGAATTAAGAAAATCTACCGGCGCCGGCATGCTTGACTGCAAAAAAGCGCTTGAACAGACCGACGGAAACTTCGAGCAGGCGGTTGATTTCCTGCGTACCAAGGGGCTTGCCGCTGCTTCCAAAAAAGCAGGCCGTGCCGCCACCGAAGGGATGGTTGCCGCTGCAGTCTCTGCCAACGGAGACGGAGGCATTCTGCTGGAGATCAATAGCGAAACCGATTTTGTCGCCAAAAATGATACCTTCCAGACTTTCGTCAAAGACGTCGCCAACCACATCCTGCAGGCTTCACCTGCCGGAATTGAGGAACTGCTGGCTCAGCCGTACTGTGCTGATGGTAGCAAAACCATCCAGACCCTGCTGAATGAAGCAATTGCCATCATCGGCGAAAACATGCAGATCCGCCGCTTCAGCAGTTTCAGCGTTCCGGCTGCCGGGTCAGTTGGATCCTATATCCATGCCGGCGGAAAAATCGGCGTTCTGGTCGAGGCTATCTGCGACAGCGCAACAGCAGCTGCAGACCCTCGCTTTACATCGTTTGTTAAAGATGTCGCTATGCACACCGCTGCTGCATCCCCGCTTTTCGTCCAGCGCGACCAGGTAACCACCGAAGTTCTCGACCGCGAAAAGGAAATCTACCGCGCAAAAGCCCGTGAAAGCGGCAAGCCGGATAACATCATCGAAAAGATCATCGACGGTCAGGTCAACAAATTCTATGCCGACATCTGCCTCCTTGAACAGCAGTTCGTCAAAGATACCGACAAGACCATCCAGCAGTACGCTGTCGAAACCGGCAAGGCGCTCGGGACAACAATCACTATCAGCCGATTTGCCAAATTTGTCCTCGGTGAGGGGCTGGAAAAGAAAGAATCAGACTTTGCCGCCGAAGTGGCGGCAGCCGCCGGCCTGTAATTTGCCGAAGCCGGCCAGCAATGGTCGGCTTTTTTTAAACCTGCAGAAACGAGGTGTGTCATGAGCAGGCAGTCATTTACCCGCGTACTTTTGAAACTGTCAGGTGAATCACTGGCCGGTGATCAAGGATACGGAATCGATCCGCAGACCATCTGCACGATTGCCCGCGAGATTAAGGAAGTCGTCGACCTGGGAGTACAACTGGCCCTGGTGATCGGCGGCGGGAATATTTTCCGCGGTATTGCCGCATCCTCAAAGGGAATGGATCGCGCCAGCGCTGATTACATGGGAATGCTGGCCACAGTTATCAATTCACTGGCCATGCAGGATGCTCTCGAAAAGCTGGGCGTTTCCACGCGAGTTCAATCGGCCATAGCCATGCAGGAAGTGGCTGAGCCTTACATCCGCCGACGCGCCATGCGCCATCTGGAAAAAGGGCGGGTGGTTATTTTCGGTGCCGGGACCGGCAATCCCTATTTCACCACCGATACTGCAGCCAGCCTGCGGGCAATGGAGATCAATGCCCAGGTCATCCTTAAAGGGACCAAAGTCGATGGCGTCTACAGCGCAGATCCCAAGAAAGATCCCACTGCAATTAAAATCCCGAAACTCTCTTACATTGAAGTGCTCAAAAAAGGTTTGCAGGTAATGGATGCAACTGCTATATCGCTCTGCATGGATAACAATCTGCCAATAGTTGTCTTCGACCTGACCACTGAGGGTAATATCAAAAAAGTGATCTGTGGGGAAGAAATCGGTACTATCGTGGAAGGAGCCTGATCATGGCAAAACTCGTGCTGGAAGATATGAAATCCCATATGGAAAAAACCCTTGGTGTCCTGAAAAATGAATTTCAGAAGATTCGTACCGGACGAGCCACTACCGGAATTCTGGATTCGGTTACCATTGATTACTATGGTAACACATCGACTCTCAGCCAGGTGGCCACCCTCGCAATCCCTGAAGCGCGCACCATTACCATCGCTCCGTGGGAAGCTAAAATGATCGGCCCGATCGAGAAGGCGATTCTCAATTCAAACATCGGCCTGACCCCCTCAAATGACGGCAAGCTGATTCGTTTGACGCTGCCGCCGTTGACCGAAGACCGGCGCAGGGAAATTGTCAAAGGGTTAAAGAAAAAAGCTGAAGACGACAAGATCGCGCTTCGTAATATCCGACGGGACGCCATCGACCGTCTGAAAAAACTGGAGAAAGAAAAGGCAATTACTGAAGATGAATTAAAAAAATATGAAAAAGACGTTCAGGAGATCACCAAGAGCTTTGAAGCAAAAGTTGACGAAGCTGTGTCACACAAAGAGAAAGAAGTCCTGACTGTCTGATGGAGCCGCTTGATCAGCACAAGCTTCCGGTGCATCTGGCTGTTATCATGGATGGCAACGGCCGTTGGGCACAGCAGCGCATGCTCCGGCGGATCGTTGGCCATCAGCGGGGTGCGGAAACCGTCAAGATGGTAGTGGAACAGTCCTGGTTGCTGGGTATTAAGTACCTGACGCTGTTTGCATTTTCATCCGAGAACTGGTCGCGACCAATGATGGAGATACGCGGCCTGATGTCACTGCTCAAGAAGTATATTCGCCAGGAAACCGCCCGCATGATGCGCAAAAACATCCGCTATAATGTCATCGGTAACCGCAGCGACCTTCCCGATGATGTCAACGAAACCCTTGACGACGCCATTCGCCAGACGTCGGCCAACAGCGGCATGGTATTGACACTGGCCCTTTCCTACGGTGGCCGTCAGGAACTGAGTATGGCAGCAACACGCATTGCCAGGGAAGTGGCTGCCGGCACGCTGCAGCCGGATGCGATTACGCCGGATGTATTCGGTGCATATCTGGATACCGCCAACCTCCCCGATCCCGACTTTCTGATCCGGACCAGTGGAGAAATGCGCATCAGCAATTTTCTGTTATGGCAGCTCGCCTACACCGAACTCTATTTCACCGACATCAACTGGCCCGATTTCACTATCAACGAACTGCATAAGGCACTGGCTGATTTCCAGTCACGCGAGCGCAGGTTCGGCAGGACTGGTGAACAGCTCACACAAAGGGGCAGCTTATCAAACGCCTGATTACGGCTTTCATCCTGTTGCCGATAGTCATCATGACCATCATCAAAGGTGGTGCTCCTCTGTTTGCGTTTCAGCTGTTTGTTTTCTCCTCGATCGGCATTGTTGAATTCTACCAGATGGCGTTGCCACAGCGAACCATCGAGAAGTGGCCGGCAGCACTGTGCGGCTCGGTGTTGATACTTACCCCCTTCTGCCACGACAACCGGAGTGCGCTTGTCCTGCTCGGGCTGCTTTTTCTGATGTTCGCACTGTTGTTTCTGTTCCGCATCAGAGAGATTTCCAGTGCGGCACAGGAAGTATCCTACGCTCTGCTGGCATTTCTCTATATTCCATTTCTGCTGATGCATCTTGTCTTGATCCGGCTTACGGAATTCGGTATTCAGTGGTTGCTGGTGATCATGTTGATCGTCATGACCAACGATACGGCGGCCTATTACACCGGCAGTGCATTTGGCAAACATCGACTTTATCCGCTGGTAAGCCCCAAAAAGAGCATCGAAGGAGCCATCGGCGGATTGTGCGGCAGCATCTGCGGAACGCTGCTGGCAAAATTCACCTTTTTCCCCCGACTGACCTTCACAGATGCCATTGTTACTGCAGTGCTTATCGGCATCGTAGGCCAGGCCGGCGATCTGTTTGAATCACTCTTAAAGCGCAGCTTCGGCGTCAAGGATTCCGGCACGATCTTTCCCGGTCACGGAGGTGTTCTGGATCGCGTTGACAGCATCCTCTTTGCCGCACCGCTCACCTACTATTACGCCATCTACTTTTTCAGAGGCTGACCATGAAACAGATAACAATTCTCGGGTCGACAGGTTCCATCGGTGTCAGCACGCTTGAGATCGTGGCCGCCCACCCTGACCGCTTCCGTGTCGTTGCACTGACCGCCGGAAATAATCTTGAGCTGCTGGAACGTCAGATCAGGCAGTTCAAACCACGCATTGCCGCTGTCGCTTCCGTTGACCAGTTCCCCCGTCTGAAAGAGATCTGTAACGGAACCGGCGTACTGCCGCTTGCCGGAGTAGACGGGCTGATTGCGGCTGCAACTGCTGATGAGTGTGAGATGGTGGTCGCGGCCATAGTAGGCGCAGCCGGCCTGCTTCCGACTGCTGCCGCAATCCGCGCCGGAAAAGATATCGCTCTGGCCAACAAGGAGACACTGGTCACCGCCGGACACCTGTTCATGGAAATGGTTGCATCCCATAAGGTCCGCCTCTACCCGGTTGACAGCGAGCACAGCGCCGTATTCCAGTCCATCGAAGGTCACCGCAGCGGTGACATTCAGAAAATCATACTGACCGCCTCGGGCGGGCCGTTTCTTAACACCCCTGTCGAGCAGCTCGCCGGTGCCACGGTACGCGATGCTCTTAACCACCCCAACTGGAGCATGGGCAAAAAAATCACCATTGATTCCGCCACCATGATGAACAAAGGTCTGGAGGTTATTGAAGCCCGCTGGCTTTTCGACACCCCAGTCGATAAAATCGACGTCAACATCCACCCCCAGAGCATCATCCATTCGATGGTCGAATACATCGACGGCTGCGTTATTGCACAACTCGGGACACCTGACATGAAGGCACCCATCGCCTACGCTTTGGCCTATCCTGAGCGGATTTCAACCGGCGTAAAGCCGCTCGACCTGACATTATTTTCCGGATTGACATTCCATAAACCTGACACTGATAAATTCCGCTGCCTGGCCCTGGCATACCAGGCCATTACCAGTGGAGAAAGCATGCCGGCGGTCATGAATGCCGCCAATGAAATCGCCGTGGACGCTTTTCTGTCCGGCAGAATCGGTTTTATCCAGATTGGTGAGGTAATCGAACGCTCCATGAACGCCCACAATGCTCACAATCTGAAAACTATTGAGGAAGTGCTGGAGGCCGACCGCTGGGGAAGAGAAACAGCAGTGGAAATCTGCCGGGAACTGGTGCGATGATATGATGATAGTGGGTAAAATTTTCTATTTTATTGTGGCTCTCGGACCGCTCATCTTTGTGCATGAGTTGGGTCATTTTCTTCTGGCAAAATTTTTCGGGGTACGGGTAGAAAAGTTCTCGCTCGGCTTCGGCCCAAAGCTGTTCGGCAGGAAATTTGGCGAGACCGAGTATCTGCTTTCAGCCTTCCCGCTGGGCGGCTATGTCAAGATGTTCGGCGAGGGTGGCTACATTGAGGGGGGAGAGGTTCATACCACCGATGGCGTCGATAACGTGCCTGCCGATGAACTGCCCCTTGATACCCTGCGGGAAATGACGGATGAGGAAAAAAGTCGATCATTTGCGCACAAACCAGTGCATGCCCGGATATGTATAGTCATGGCCGGACCGCTGTTCAACCTGCTTTTCGCCTGGATTATCTTTATTCTGCTCTGCATGACCGGCGTTCCTGCGGTGACGACTAAAATCGGCGAAGCGATTAAGGATAAGCCGGCCGCCAGAGCTGGTATTCAAAAAGGTGATGAAATTGTTGCCATAAACGGCAACCCGATAACGAGATGGGAACAGATTGCCGAAGGTGTCGCAGCCAGTAACGGGCTGCCGCTTACCCTGACCGTCAAACGCGAATCCCGGAATCTTTCCTTCGCCATAACTCCGGAACCACGCGTTGTAAAAAATATTTTCGGTGAAAAAATCAATAGCTACGCAGTCGGTGTCGCTTCAGCCGGTGAGCTGATGACCGAATATTTCGGTCCGGTGCAGGCAGTGACCAAAGGTACGGAGCAGACCTGGAAAGTTATCGAACTTACCGGTATGTCTCTGGTCAAGATGGCCCAGAGGATTGTTCCGATGGACAGTGTCGGCGGTCCGATCATGATTGCTGACATGGCGGGTAAAATGGCCGAATCCGGGGGTGCCAGCTTTATGGCATTTATAGCCCTGATTTCAATTAACCTGGGCATACTCAATCTCTTGCCGGTTCCGGTTCTGGATGGTGGCCACCTGTTATTCTTTTTCGTCGAGCTGATTTTCCGCCGACCAGTTCCGCTGAAAATCCGTGAATACGGGCAGCAGATCGGTATGGCAATGCTGCTGGGACTGATGGTGCTGGCATTTTACAATGATATTTTCAGGTATTTTGTCAGTCGTCCCGGATAGGTTCCTGACACTGACGTGATCTGAGCAATATACGGAAACACTTCCCCTGTCACTCTGAGTGCTGCCGCTGCAAGGGAGCCGCATGCAATTTTACATCGACCCGTATTTTCCTGATGACATCAACTCCGTCGGTGACGCGGGTATGGGCAGTTTTGATGAGAAGCGTCCGCTCTATTTTGCCGGCTGCAAGAATTTTCTGGCCCATTACCGTGATGAAATCAGGAAGCGGCATGATGGAGGTGCCAGCGGTTCCGAAGTGACCCACCTGCTCTGCGACATGATCGACGAGCTCAACAACAAACTTTTACACTCCATCATCTACGATCTGGACGGCAGCGGCGAGCTGATGGCGCACGTCGCTCTGGTTGCTGTGGGTGGCTATGGCCGTGGCGAATTGAACCCCTTTTCCGACATTGACATCATGTTTTTGCATGATGGCACCATCCCTGCGACACGCATCGAGAACATTGCCCAGAAGCTGCTGTATTTCCTGTGGGACATGCGGCTTGATGTCGGCTACTCGGTGAGGACAACAGCCGACTGTGTCGAGATGGCTGCAAACGACGGCACCGTAAAAACCGCACTGATCGACTCCCGCTTTCTCTCCGGCAGCCGCCCGCTGTACGACAGTCTCCACAAGGTTATCTTCAGCGAAATACTTCCCAAGTCCAGCGACAAGTTTATCAAGGAAAAAATCTCCGACATGAAAATACGTCGCGAGAAGTACGGCTCAACCGTCTACCTGCTCGAACCTAACCTTAAGGAGGGAGAAGGCGGGCTTCGTGACCTGCAAACCGCCGTCTGGGTGGCGCAGGTGAAGTTCAAATTCTCCGACCTGCGAGAACTGATCATCAAAGGAATCATCGACGACGAAGAACTTGAGGTCTACCGTTCCGCGCTGGATTATCTCTGGCGCATTCGCAATGAACTGCATTACTTTAACGGCCGTAAAAACGACCAGCTCACCTTTGACGCCCAGGTTCATCTGGCCGGCTTCCTGGGATATCTCGACAGTGATCGGGTGCTTGCGGTCGAAGATTTTATGCGGGATTATTACCGGCACGCCAATAAAGTCGAGCATTTCACCTCCAGTCTGGTGTCACGCTGCATCTGGCGTGACGAGGGAGCGCTTAAGATTCTCGGCTACTTTGTCCGTCGGCCCGTTGGTGATGGATGCTTTGTCATCAAGGGCGAGTTGACCATCCCGGACGAATCGGTGGTCGAAAAAGATCCTCTCGTACTGATGCGAATTTTTGAACTGGCCCAGAAACATGGCGTCAACCTGAACATACGTGCCAAAGGCCTGCTCAGAAAAAGCCTCCACCTGGTTAACGATAAATTCCGCCGCAGCCGCGAAGTGAATACGTCATTTCTGAATATTTTGCGAGCCCGCAAGGATGTTACAAAGACTTTGCGCCTGATGCATCATCTGGAGTTTCTTAACTGCTATATTCCCGAGTTGGAGCATATATTCTGCAAGGTGCAGCACGACCTCTATCACATATATACGGTCGATATTCACACACTTTTCGCGGTTGAGCAGTGCGAAAAAATGCTCTCCGGTGAATTTAAGGACAGTATGCCGCTACCCTGCAAGGTAGCATCGCAAATAGGCAAACCGGAACTGCTGATTCTGTCGGTACTCTTCCACGATATCGGCAAGGGAGAAGGCGGCGGCCACGCCGAAAAGGGTGCCGCCATGATTCCTACTATCGCCCGCCGAATGGGTCTCTCCCGCGAAGACAGCGAACGATTGGAGTTTCTGGTGCGTCAGCATCTGCTCTTCGCCCATATATCGCAGCGCCGCGATCTTAATGACGAAAAGATGGTGGCCCAGTTCGCGCAACAGATGGAAACCAGTGAAAATCTTAAGATGCTTTACCTGCTGACCGTTGCGGATGTCAGGGCGGTCGGCTCGGACGTCTGGTCAACCTGGAAGGCGTCACTTTTTCAGGAGCTGTACGAGAAGGCCTTCAGTATCCTTGATCGTGGCGAATTCCAGCAGGAGGCCCGAAGCGAACGGGTCAAGTCGGTCATCAAAAAAGTTGTCGAGCTGTTGGATAACGATCTGCCAACCGCTACGGTTCGTGAAGAATTGAAAGCCATGCCGACCCGCCTGCTGCTCTCCAACCCTCCTCACCTGATAGCCGAGCATGTACAGATGCTGATCAAACAGGAGCAGAGCGGCATCCTGATGCGCGTCACCCATCAGGCTGACGGTGGCTATTCGGAATTTACCATCTGTGTTCACGATATGCCCGGGCTCTTCTCCATGATCACCGGTGTCATGGCAGCAAACGGGGCCAATATTCTGGGGGCCCAGATCAATACCAGCAAGAACGGTAAAGCCCTCGACATACTACAGGTCAATTCCCCTCAGGGATTTCTGATTACCGATGAACAGCGCTGGTGCAAAATTCAGGAGGATATGCGTCAGGTGTTTTACAGTAATGTGCGGGTGGCAGACCTGGTTGCAAAGCGCCAGCGCCCTACCCTCCTGACAACCCGTCCCGCGCCACGATTTGCGACCAGTATTGAAATCGACAATGGAGTTTCTGATGAATACACCGTCATGGACATCTATGCCCACGACAAGGTCGGACTGCTCTACCTGATTACCAGCACGCTGACTGAGCTGGGGCTGTACATCGGCGTTTCAAAAATTTCCACCAAGGTTGACCAGGTGGCCGACGTATTTTACGTCAAGGATATTTTTGGCCATAAAGTTGTATCAGATGAAAAATTACATGATATACGCAGCAGGTTAATGACGGCAATCGACGAGTGGGTCTGAGTAAGAGCCGGGAATCGACCATGGCACGTGAATCAAACCTCAATACATTTCTCGACCTCTTCGTTTCCTACCTGATCGTCGAAAAAGGGCTTTCAAAAAATACTCAGGAAGCCTACAGTCGGGATCTGATCCGCTATCTCGATTTTCTCGAGAAAGAAGGACGGTGCGCCCCTGTAGACGTCAGAACTTCCGATATCGCCTCATTCCTGGGATGGCTCAAACAACAGAATGTCGGTGCCAGGAGTCGCGCCCGCACCCTGTCTGCAATCCGCATGTTCCACAAATTTATGATGGTCGAAAACTATGCCGAAAGCAATCCGGCAACCATTATTGAAGCCCCGAGGACAGTACACAAACTGCCTCATTTTCTGAGTGGACGCGACATTGACGCACTTTTTGCTGCTTGCGCGGGAAATACCGGTGAGGAGGTACGCGATCTGGCAATGCTGGAGTTGCTGTACGCGACGGGCCTGAGAGTTTCTGAACTGGTCAATCTCAAACTTCGCGAGGTCAATCTGGACTCCGGTTATCTGTTGACCATCGGCAAGGGAAGCAAGGAGAGACTGGTGCCGATCGGCGAATCGGCACGCCTGCAGGTCGGCACCTATCTGGAAACTGTCCGTAGCCGGCTTGACCCGTTAAAGGAAAACCGCCATTTGTTTCTTTCACGACTCGGCAGCGCAATGAGCCGTCAGGCATTCTGGAACATCATCAAAAAACGGGCGCTGCTGGCTGGCATCCACAAAAGTATCTCGCCTCACACCCTGCGGCACTCATTTGCCACGCACCTGCTGGAGAACGGTGCCGATTTGCGCAGCGTACAACTGATGCTCGGCCATGCCGATCTCGCCACAACCCAGATTTACACCCATGTAACCCGCGAGCGGCTCAAAAAGATCCACCAGCAGATACATCCCCGGGGTTAGATGAAAGTATCTCTCGAAAAATTTCGATTGAACCGGATGCACTCCGAATGGTACGCTGACCGATGTGTTGCCTTAAACATGCGATTACTCTAAAATCGCTATGACCAAACGACGCCTTGATACATTGATGATTGCACATGGATTGGCATCCTCAATTGATACGGCACGAGCACTTATTATGGCCGGCCGGGTTGTCGTTGACGAACACACCGTGGACAAATCCGGGCACCTGTTTCCGGACTGTTCGATAATTCGCATCAAAGGTGGTAAAGGCCCCTATGCAAGCCGGGGCGGCTTGAAGCTCAAAAAAGCCTTGGATGAATTCCAGGTTGAAGTAACCGGGCTTGTTGCAATTGATATTGGTGCCTCCACCGGCGGCTTTACCGATTGCCTCCTGCAAGCAGGGGCAACCCGTGTGTATGCGATCGACGTCGGCTATGGCCAATTAGCATGGAAACTACGACAAGACCCGCGTGTCGTCAACATCGAGCGGACCAATATTCGCCATGTCACGCCGAATATGCTTGACGAAGTTCCCGATATTGCAGTTATTGATGCTTCGTTTATTTCGCTGGCCTCGGTTCTCCCGGCAGCCGTTTCGCTCGTTAAGCCGGGCGGCTGTTTGATTGCACTGATCAAGCCCCAATTTGAGGCGCTTAAACGCGACGTTGATTCAGGCGGTGTAGTTCGTAATGCCGACATTCACGAACGTGTCATTGAAAATATGCGTCAGACGGCTGTTGGCATGGGATTGACGTCAGTTGGAATCTGTGAATCCCCCATTACCGGGGCCGACGGTAACCGTGAATTTCTGATGCTGCTTCAGATACCGCCTCGTAAGGAGTTTACCGCAAAGGAGAACCAGCATGGATAACTGCATTTTTTGCAAGATCATTGGCGGCGACATACCCGCACGAAAAGTGTTTGAGGACGAAAAAATCCTTATTATCGAGGACGTATCCCCGCAGGCGCCGCTGCACTTGCTGTTGCTGCCGAAAAAACATTTTGCCAACTGTCTTGACATGACACCCTTTGATGATGACGTTGCGGGCTACGCACTGCGCAAGGGAGGAGAAATTGCCAGATCAAATGGATATGCCGAGTCAGGATTCCGAATTGTGCAGAATAATGGGGCCGGAGCGGGGCAGTCGGTATTTCACATTCATTTTCACCTGCTGGCAGGGCGTGAGTTTGCCTGGCCACCGGGTTAGCCGTGTCAGGAGGGTACTGCGAAATGCGTCACATAATTGTTCTGATCACTCTGCTGCTCATACCTATGCTGGCTGGTGCGGAGACGTATTCATGGGTGGATGAGGCCGGTTCCTACAACTTTACCGACGATTACTCAAAAATCCCGAAGAAGTTCCGCAACAAGGTCAATCGGCATGGTGACGCAACACCAGATCCATCCCCCCCTCCTGCCCCGGCGGTACAGAAGACGTCTTTGCCCGATAAGCAACCTGCTTCAGTAGCAACCACACCACAGGATGATAAACAGTTATATGCCGGAAAGAGCTACTCTGCATGGCGCACTGAGAAAGAAAAAAAGGAAGATGAACTTAAAGTGATTGACCAGCAACTGGTACAGATCCAGAATCAGCTTGCCCAGACGAAGGGGATTAGTAGAGAACAGATCGAGTCTTTGAAACTTCAGTACCGGGATACACGAAACAGATATGACCACGAGTACAAAAGTTACACTGAACTCGTTGAAACCATCCGCAAGGCAGGTCTGACGGTTGAAATGCCCAAATAAATTCTATACGAGCGCTTTGCTGCTTCATTTACACAAATTTATGTTTCTAAAAGGTTCCTTACCATGAAAAAAGTTATGTGTGCCTCGCTGGTCGTAGTATCATCCATTTTCGTCATCTCCTGTGGCAGCAGCACAACCCAGTTTATAGACTACACAGCAACGGCTGTAACCGCCGTTTCCCAGGAGCAGATTGATCTGAAGGCATCTATCCTTCAGGCGGATTTGCCTTCAGGAAACAGACTGACAGTTACAATGGATCAGGTGGGTTCTCGGGTGTCGGGTGTATACACCGTAAAAACCGGCCCCAAAATAATTTCCAGCGGCACTATCAGCGGCCTGAACACGGAATTCACCATGACATCATACCCGGGAAGCGCCTGCTCGACGGAAACATTTTCCATTCGTCCGAGTAATATTTCTTCAACCGGAGCCGACACTGTTCTGACCGGTAACGAGTGCGGCAAGGCATTTCTCGGACAATCCGCCCATCTCACAAAGTTTATACCCAAATCATCATTCATGAGCTCCTACGTGACGCTCAGTGACAACTCCAGCAAAGAGATCGCCTACACAGCGGTATCCGCCGATAACGTCAATTTTCTCGGCACAGTCATCCTGAACAACTACTCCCTGCCGATTACGGCTTCAGGCACATTTATAGGAACCATGACAAACACCGGACTTGCACCTGTCTCTGCAGATCAAGTTGTCGAGATCAGCAATCAATTGGCGATCGGTTTTGAAATTACGCGGGTGACCAATTTAAGTGGTCATTTTTTCACACGGGAAGACATTCTCAAAGGGGTCCACGGATTCTGCAAAACTGCTCCGTCTATCGGCAACACCAGCTACAAGTTCAGCGACATAAGCACGGCAATCGACTGGGTAGATACGACCACCGGAGCGACACAGACCGTAATTGAATCGTCACAGAACCGCTTTGATTTCAAAAGCGCCTATACGCTACAGTAGCCCGTTTTCGGGCTTCAACCATGAAGAAGCCGGACCGGCCACGTTTGTACAGCCCCCCTGACAGCACCTTTGATACAGGAGGGCGCGTGGTGCTTGTCTCAATTCACCCCTCCCCTTCGCCCCAATCCGTTCCATTGGCCACTGCTTTCCTGAAATCGTATGCTGCGGGATGCGGTGTCGAAGTCATTCTGATCGATTTTTTTCTCGACCATTCAGTTGAAGGCTGCGCAGCCGAAATTGCAGCGTCGTCCCCTGCTGCGGTCGGGTTTTCGGTGTACGTCTGGAATCGGGCACGTTCAGCTGAAATTGCTGCCGAGCTCCGTAGAACCTGCCCCGGTGTCCACCTGTTCGCCGGTGGTCCGGAAGTGACCGCCGATCCCCAGGGTATCCTTGCAACGGGAGTGTTTGATTTCATCATCCAGGGTGAAGGCGAAATTCCGTTTCGTGTATGTATCGAGCTGCTTGCCGCCGGAAAAAGTGTTGCTGGTATTCCGGGAGTCATTCTCCCCGATTTCCCCCTGGATCGACAAGCTGCGCCGTGTGCGGATCTCGCCCATCTCCCCTCCCCCTATCTCGATGGTACCTTAGATGCCTGCTGCTACTCTGGTTTGCTATGGCAACTGTCGCGCGGCTGCGGTTTTTCATGCGACTTCTGTTTCGATTCACGCTCTGAGAAAGGCGTTCGGCGCTTCCCGCTGGAGCGGCTGCGAAAAGAGCTGCACCTTTTTGCCACTAGTGGGGTTTCGCAGATATTTGTCCTCGATTCAACATTCAATCAGGACGCAGACCGGGCAAAAGCCATTCTGCGCATGATTCATACGACGGCACCGCAGATTCATTTCCATTTTGAAGTGCGCAGCGAGTTCATTGATCATGAAATGGCCGAGCTGTTTGCCTGCATCCCGTGTTCGCTACAGATTGGACTGCAAAGCTCTGATTCGGCCGTGCTGGCAACAGTCGGCCGAATATTCAAAAAGAATGACTTCACCAGAAAAGTCGGTCTGTTAAACGAAAGCGGGGCCATATTTGGCTTTGACCTGATCTATGGGCTGCCGGGTGATTCTCTGAACGGTTTCAGAAACAGTATCGACTTTGCTCTGTCGCTTTATCCAAATCATCTCGATATTTTTCCGCTGGCGGTGCTCCCCGGTACACGTCTCTCTAAAAATGGTTGCGGTCTGGGGCTGCACTGGGAGCAGTGCCCCCCCTACAGACTGATTTCCTCCGAAACCTTCAGTGCAGAAGATATGAAGGCGGCCGGAAAACTGGCGGCAGCCTGCGATATTTTTTACACCCGTGGCCGGGCGGTTGCCTGGTTCAATTCGGTGCTCTATGTTCTCAACGACAAACCTTCAAGGTTTCTGGAATCATTTTCCGCCTGGATGGCTTCAGACTTTGGTGGAGAACTCAGCGAAGCTACTTATGATGATGCCGCAGTTTATGACCTTCAACGTGCTTTTCTGCAGCATAAATTCAGTTCTAAACCTTTTAGGAAACTGCTGCCGCTCGTAGAAGATCTGCTGAAATATCACTACCTGTACGCCTCCGCTCTGCTGTCTCAACCTATTCAGTCATCTCCTGAATCAATCACTGAAACCATGCTGCTGGAGCGACGGCTGAAACTTTCTTCATCGGCTGTGATAGTGTATTTCAACTACAACATCGACGAAATCCTGGAATGTGGGGCACCTGATATACGCTGGATGGTCGAAACCCTTGTGCCCGTCGGATCGGCTGCTGTCATCTATTCATTTGACGGCAGAATCTTCACGGAGTCCCTCGATCCTGGTTACGCAGAACTGCTCGAAAAACTGGATGACTCACCCCGGTTGGAACCTCTCATCGCAGTATGCGGACTTCCTCTTGATGAGACAATTCGATTTCTGGCAGTCGCCTATCAGGAAGGAATAATAACGGACCGGGAATCAACAAAATGATTCTATTCGGAATGGTGCAGCGGAAGTGCTTAAAAGTGGTTGCATTTTCGTAATTATTTTAGTATATCTTTCATTTCGTTTGGCTGCGGACTTCTTTTGCTACACCTCTGAAAGGCACTATTCGTCATGCACGAGAAGATACGAATTTTTTCCGGCAACTCCAACCTGGTTCTTGCGCAGAAAATCTGCGACAGTCTCTCCGTTCCCCTCGGCACGGCGCGCGTCAGACGATTTTCAGACGGTGAGGTCATGGTGGAGATCGGTGAAAACGTTCGCGGCCGTGACGTCTATGTTGTGCAATCCACCTGCGCCCCGACTAATGATAATCTGATGGAGCTGCTGGTTATCACCGACGCCCTCAAACGGGCTTCAGCAGCTACAATTACTGCTGTGATCCCCTATTACGGCTATGCACGGCAGGATCGCAAGGCAGCGCCGCGCACGCCCATCACTGCAAAACTGGTTGCTGATTTAATTACAACCGCCGGTGTTGACCGCGTGGTAACAGTTGATCTTCACGCAGGCCAGATACAGGGGTTTTTCAATATTCCGGTTGACAATCTTTATGCCGCCCCGGTGATCATCAACTACCTGAAAGACCGCTTCCACGGAGAGCAGGTGGTAATGGTTTCCCCCGATGCCGGTGGTACGGAGCGGGCACGCGCATTTGCAAAACGGCTTGAGTATTCGCTGGCTGTTATCGACAAGCGCCGGACTGGTCCCAATGTAGCCGAAGTGATGCATCTGATCGGCGACGTCAGGGACAAGATCACGATTATTCTTGATGATATGATTGATACTGCCGGAACCCTGACCCAGGCTGCCAAAGCATTGAAAGCAAACGGTGCCAAGGCCATCTTCGCCTGCGCCACCCACGGAGTTCTTTCCGGGCCGGCGCTGGAACGGATCAACGAATCCGATATCGAGGAGGTTGTTCTGACCGATACAATCCCCCTCGGTGACAAGGAAATATCGACCACCAAAATACGAATGCTTTCAGTAGCTGACCTTCTGGCCGAGGCAATTCGCCGCATCCACGAAGACGAGTCTGTAAGCTCACTGTTTGTTTAGATTACTCATATCGATCTAGGGCAGGATTTTCCTGTCACTACACTTGGAGGACAGTATGCAACAGAAACAGATGAACATTGAACTTCGCACCAAGACCGGTACCGGCGTAAGCCGCAGACTTCGCAACGCCGATATGGTTCCCGGCGTCGTGTACGGCAGAGGATCCGATCCGCTGCCGGTCAGCATCAAATATCGCGATCTTAATGACGCAATATCGGGAGAAGGTGGACAGAATAACCTGCTTACCCTGGTTGGTGGCGGCACTCTCGATCAGAGCATCGCCATTGTAGTTGACATCCAGCGCGATCCCATTAAACGCACCTACAAGCATGTGGACCTGCACCGGATCAATCCCAATGAAAAGCTGCGGATAACCGTTCCGGTGTCCATTAAAGGTATCGCCATCGGCGTAAAAGAGGGTGGCCTGCTTGACCTCGCCCATCACGAACTTCATGTGGAGTGCCTCCCGGCAAACATCCCCGATCATATCGTGATTGATGTCAGCGCGCTTAAAATTGCTCATTCAATCCACGTAAGTGAGATCACGCTTCCTGCCGGTGTCACAATTCTTGATAATCCCAAAATTCCGGTAGTCAGCGTTCTTGGCAGGGCCAAGGAAGAAGTGCCGGCAGAAGCCTAGCATTACCGAGCAACTGTACATGGAAACTTTCATACTAGCGGGGCTGGGTAATCCTGGCCCCACCTACCAATGGACCCGCCATAACGCGGGTTTCCTTTTTTTAGACCGTTTAGCTGACAGAGAACATATTTCCGTGTCGCGCAAAGCATTCTCGGGTCTGGCCGGAGAATGGGTGTTCGGCAGTCATCGCCTGATACTTCTCAAACCGCAGACATTTATGAATCTCTCCGGTCGTGCAGTCATGCAAGCCCTTCAGTTTTACAAACTCCCCCTCTCTTCCCTGATTGTCGTTCATGATGAGCTTGACCTCCCGTATGGTTCGTTACGTATCAAACAGGGGGGCGGGCACGGAGGACACAACGGCCTGCGTTCGATAATCGAGATGCTTGGAAAAGGAGACTTCCTTCGGATACGCATCGGTATTGGCAAACCTCTCCACGGTGACACCACCAGCTACGTCCTTGGCAAAATTTCTCCCCCTGAGATGGAGCACATTGCAGCAATTTTTGACGGAGGGTACGACGCGCTGAAAACGCTGATGACTGAGGGGGTGCCCAAATCGATGAGCCTGTATAATAACCGGAACTACCTGCCAACAAAGTGAACACTTATGTTTCAGTAAGTTCGTTATCATCCTAAAAAGTCCCCTCTCCCCTGGCGCGAGAGGGTTAGGGTGAGGGGGAGTGTAATTCCAAGAGTTTTGCAAGAGGCTCCTGATTATTTTACAATCATCAAAAAGTCGTCTATACTCCGCGCAAATCAGTAATAACGGGGCATTTTCATGAAAGATGACCAGCAATCACTCGGCTTGCGCACATTGGAAGATATCAGTTCCATCATTCTGCACTCGCATGATTTGCAGGAAACGCTCGACAACATTGTCGCGCTGGTTGCCCGACGAATGGGCACCAATGTCTGTTCTATCTATCTACTTGAAAAAGATGGCGAAACCCTGGTACTGAAGGCTACGCGCGGCCTGTCAAAATCGTCTGTCAATCGCGTATCAATGAAAGTCCACGAGGGCTTGACCGGCCTGGCGGTAGAAAGCCGCGACATGGTCATGACCGACAACGCACCAGCCCACCCTCGTTACAAATACTTCAAAGAGGCAAAAGAGGAAAAATTCCTTTCCTTTCTCGGAGTGCCGCTCTTCGAACATAAGGCTCCCATCGGCGCCATCGTCATTCAAACCCGCGAAGCACGCAGCTTCACCGTTGACGAAGTCAGCGCCCTGCGAACCATTTCCTTTCAAATTGGCAGTATCGTTCATAACGCACGACTGCTCGACTCCATCCAGAACAAGGAGCAGGAGCGCGCCTGGTTTGAGCAGGAACTCGCCAAGATCAAAGGCACCGCCGCGCATGACGCTTCCGCTGCCGGTAAAAAGGGCAAACGCCTTCCCGAATCCCGCATGCTCGTAGGTACCCCGGTTTCGGTCGGTTTCAGCCGCGGGAAAGTCTATATACTCGATCGCTTTAACGACAAGGTCATTAAACTGGCCAAGGTTGAAACTCCGGCTGAAGAGTTGAAGAAATTTTCCATCGCTCTCGAAAAGGCTAAAATACTGACTCTCTACATGGAGAAACGGGTCAGCGAGACACTGACGGCTGATGACGCTGCCATTTTCCATACCCATCTGATGATCCTTGAGGACAGAGGTTTTTCAACCAAGGTGCATGACCTGATCGAACAGGGTATGGGTGCATCCCGCGCGGTACAGGATGTCGTCCATCATTACGTTCAGGCCTTTTCTGCCATGGAAGATCCCTACCTGAAAGAGCGTTCCGCCGATATGGAGGATATTGGCAGACGGATTATCGACGTCATTGAAGGCAACGACCCCAGCACGGTCACGCTCAAAGAAAAGCGGGTGATTGTTGCTGAGGAGATATTCCCGTCAGATCTTGCCATGCTTGATCACGACAAGATCCTGGGTATAGTCACGGAAAAAGGGAACTCGTTTTCGCACGCAGCAATCATGGCAAAGTCGCTCGGCATACCCGCCATTCTGGGAGTCGATGGGCTGATTGACGCCGCCAATGTCAAAGATGAAATTATCGTCGACGGCACGTCGGGACACCTGTACCTGAACCCGGACTCGGCGGTAAAGAAAGAGTACGTTCGCCTGGAGCAGGAATACGCCGTGCGGATGAAAGAGCTGGAGGGGCTGCGTGATCTCCCGGCTGTCACCACTGACGGCATCGCAGTCACACTGAGCGCAAACATCGGGCTTGTCTCCGATGTGCGTATTGCCCAGCTGCACGGAGCTGAAGGGGTTGGCCTATATCGTACCGAATTTCCCTACATGGCGCGCTCGGCCTTTCCCGACCGCAGTGACCAGGCAGCCATTTATCGAAAAATTCTCGAAGGCTTCCCCGGGCAAACCGTGAATATACGCACGCTGGATATTGGCGGAGACAAGGGGCTGTCGTATTTCTCTCACCCCCACGAAGAGAATCCATTTCTGGGGTGGCGCTCTATTCGCGTTTCCCTGGAGCGACAGGATATTTTCAGGGAGCAGCTGGCCGGCATCCTGCTGGCATCTCCGCACGGCCTGCCGACGGTCATGTTCCCGCTGATCAGCAGCCTCGACGAAATCCGCCAGATCCGCGAAATCCTGGCCGGCGTCAGAAACGACCTTCTCCGCGAGGGACATGAGGTACGCGCTTACATACCCTTTGGCATCATGGTCGAAGTGCCGGCAGCGGTCCAGATCATTGAATTTCTGATACAGGAAGTCGATTACGTCAGTATCGGCACCAATGACCTGATTCAGTACACCCTGGCGGCCGACCGGAACAACGCCCGCGTCAGACAGTATTACGACCCGCACCACCCTGCCATTCTGCACTCGATCAAACGTGTGGCCGATGCCGCCTCTAAAGCCGGCAAGAAGGCTTCCGTCTGTGGTGAAATGGCCGCCGATCCCTTGAGTGCGCTGGTGCTGATCGGTATGGGAATTCGCGAGTTCAGCCTCTCAGCACCCAGTATTCCGATTGTAAAGCAGGCCATTCGCAACCACTCTATCGAAGAGTGCCGCAAGCTGGCCAAAACGGCCCTTGCCTGCCGCAGCTGCAGCGACGTGGCACGCTTTCTGGCAGACGCGCGCAAACGATTGTAACTGATTTCGAGGTTTTGTCACCGTGTACGATGGACGCCCCACATTTGCCGAGATAGACCTGGCGGCACTGCAGCACAACTACAAGCTCATCAGGGCAGCTGTCTCGCCGGATTCCGGCATACTGGCCGTTGTCAAGGCGGACGCCTACGGCCACGGTTTCATGGACATCAGTCGTGAGCTGGAAAACCTGGGCGTTGACGCATTCGGCGTCGCATTTCTTGCCGAAGGTATACAGCTGCGCAAGAGCGGCATCGACAAACCGGTCCTGCTGCTGGGTGGCACCTACCCCGATCAGGAGCGCAAATGTGTCGGTTTCAACCTGTCCACCACCGTCTTTACCCTGGAACAGGCCCAGGCGCTCAATTATGCCGCCGGCAAGCTGTTTCGCAAAGCACAGATACATATCAAGGTTGACAGTGGTATGGGACGCCTGGGTGTACCATACCGGCGAATCCCCGAATTTCTGATAGAGTTGAAAAAACTTCAGCATCTGGCGCTGGAAGGAGTCATTTCCCACTTTGCCTCTGCCGATGAACTTGACGAATCAGGAACCCGATTCACAAAACTACAATCCGAACGATTTGCCACCGCCGTATCTCAAATCCGGGAAGCAGGCTATTCCCCTCGCTACATCCACATTGCCAACAGTGCGGCGACGCTGACAGGTGACGTACCGGGCTGCAACCTGATCAGGCCGGGTATCGCCCTGTACGGCGGTTTCCCGTCGGGTGATTTTATCGGTAAAGTGGACCTGATCCCGGTCATGCGACTGAAAAGCCGGATTGCCATGTTAAAATGGATCGAACCCGGTGAAACTGTCAGCTACGCACGCCGGTTTACCGCCTCGGGCCCCACACTGATCGCAAGTGTTCCGGTTGGATATGCCGACGGCTATCCCCGTTCACTGACCAATCGAGGCGAAGCATTGATCCGTGGACAGCGGGCAAAAATCACCGGCACCGTCTGCATGGACTGGATCATGCTTGACGTGACACACATCGAAGGCGCAACCGCAGGTGATGAAGTTGTGCTGATGGGGCCGGATGGACTCGGCAACGCTTTGTATGCCGATGAACTGGCAAGCTGGGCGGGAACAATACCCTACGAAATTCTGTGCGGTGTCAGCAAACGTGTGCCGCGAGTGTATCTCACATGAGGTTTACATGATCAGATTGACACAGCTGGTAAAATCGGCCGGTTGAGCCGCCAAACTGGGCCCGGCGGGTCTGGCGAAGGCCCTGGACGGGCTTTGCGAAACCGATGATACAAATCTGCTGGTAGGTACTGAAACATCCGACGATGCGGCCGTATACCGGATAGCGCCTAACTGCGCCCTGGTTGAAACCGCCGATGTCATCACTCCGCTGGTGAATGACCCGTACACTTTCGGCCGCATCGCTGCCGCCAACGCTATTTCTGATGTGTACGCCATGGGTGGGAAGCCGATCACCGCTCTTAACCTGGTATTCTTCCCGGCATGCACCCTTGCCGCCGAAGTTTTGCGGGAAATTCTGGACGGTGGAATAAGTGTTCTCAAGGAAGCCGGAGTGACCCTGCTGGGCGGCCATACGGTAGAGGATGATGAGCTTAAGTACGGTCTGTCGGTAACCGGATTAATTGACCCTGAAAAAATTGTCCGCAACTCAACCGCCCGTCCCGGTGATGTCCTGGTGTTGACCAAGCCGCTTGGAACCGGAATAATATCCACCGCTATCAAGGGGGATGCTGCACCGGAAGCGGCAGCAGACGAAGCGATCCGCTGGATGACGACTCTCAACCGCGATGCAGCCAGCCTGATGCGTGAGTGCGGCTGTACGGCGGCAACCGACGTGACCGGCTTTGGTTTGCTTGGCCATGCCACCGAAATGACCCGTGGCGCACATGTCACGCTATCCCTGAAAATTGATGCAATCCCCCTGATGCGGGGTGTCAACGAACTTATCGCCGACGGTATGGTTCCGGCGGGCTGCTACCGCAACCGGGATCATTTTTCTGCCGGCGTCGCCACACCGTTGCTGCGAAGTGAGTGTCACGACCAGTTATTGCCCCTCTACGACCCGCAGACATCGGGAGGTCTGCTGATCGCCCTACCGCAGGAGCATGTTGACCTGTTCATGTCGCAAGCAAAAGAACGGGGGATTTATGCTTGCAAAGTCGGCAGCGTGCTCCCCATCGGTCCCCGCCCCATCGTTATTTACTGAGAGTGCGATAGAGTCGCACTCTACCACTTTTTCCCGATAACAAAATGAGT
>JBAXVE010000055.1:0-23025 GCA_037129245.1 Desulfuromonadales bacterium | reverse complement strand
CCCCATGCAACATTATCTCCCAAGGATGTTGCACTTGGAGTTTGAGCGCGCCAGGGGTATATGAACAACTTTTCGCTGCAATTTCCGCTTGAATCTGAATCCATGAGACTCGATCTGTTTCTGAGCCGCGAAATGGGCGGAGATTCTCGCGCCATGGTACAGCGGCTGATCGAAGCGGGGAACGTATTGGTCAACGGCAAAGAGGTGCGCCCTTCGCTGAAGCTGAAAGGCGGGGAGGAAATTTCCGTGACCGTTCCGCCACCCCAGCCCGCCGAACCGCAGGCCGAGAATATCCCATTGGAGGTGCTGTACGAGGACCGTGATCTGCTGGTGATCAACAAGGAAGCCGGCATGGTGGTACACCCCGGAGCGGGTAACAGCGGCGGAACTCTGGTAAACGCTCTGCTGGCCCACTGTAATGACCTGGCAGGCATCGGCGGTGAGCTGCGCCCCGGCATCGTGCATCGCCTGGATAAGGGAACATCCGGCGTGCTGGTGGTTGCCAAGAACGACCGCACACATCAAGGGCTCTCGGCCCAGTTCAGCGTGCACAGTGTCAAGCGGATCTACCAGGCGCTGGTGTACGGGCGTCCGGAGGAAGATAGCGGCAGGATTGAGGGGATCATCGGCCGTCACCCGACTGAGCGGCTGCGGCTGTCAGGTAAGGCAAAGCATGGAAAGCATGCGGTTACCCGCTGGAAGGTGAAGGAGCGTTACGGCAGGATAACGTTGCTGGAGCTGCGGCTGGAGACCGGACGAACCCACCAGATCAGGGTGCATCTCACCGAAGCCGGTTTTCCGCTGCTGGGGGATCCGCTCTACCCTGATGGCGGCCGCTGCAACAATCTCAGCGACACCCGGCTGCGCGGCATGATCAACCGCCTCGGTCGCCAGGCGCTGCACGCCCGCTGTCTGGGGTTCATCCACCCGACGACGTCCGGGTACATGGAGTTCACCGTGGAGCCCCCGGCAGATATGCAGGAACTGCTGGCATACCTGCGGGAGAGCGGATAATCAATAGTATCAGCTTTTGGCGGCCCGTTTGCGCTTGGTCGGATCCAGCTCTTTTTTTCGCAGCCGGATCGACTGTGGAGTCACTTCAACCAGTTCGTCGTCGTCAATGAATTCCAGCGCCTGCTCCAGTGTCAGAATCCGCGGCGGAGTCAGCTTGATAGCATCGTCTGTTCCGGAAGCGCGCACGTTGGTCAGCTTTTTCCCCTTGTTGGGATTGACATCAAGGTCGTTGTCCTTGGCGTGCTGCCCGATGATCATGCCGCCGTAGACCTCGACGCCGGCACCGATAAAGAGGGTTCCGCGCGGTTGCAACGCATCCAGCGAATAAGCAGTGGTTTCACCATGTTCCATGGCCATCAGCACGCCGTTCTTGCGGCCCGGTATTTCGCCCTTGTAGGGCGCGTACTCGTGGAAGGTGTGGGTCATGACTGCCGTACCGCGGGTATCGGTCAGCACATCGCCCCGCAGCCCGATCAGTCCGCGGGCCGGGATGATGAACTCCAGACGTACCATTTCACCCATCGGTGCCATAGCCACCATCTCACCCTTGCGCGGCCCCATCTTCTCGATGATGGCGCCCTGGAATTCGCTGGCAACATCCACCACCAGGTACTCCATCGGCTCCATCTTGACCCCTTCCTTCTCGCGAATGATGACCTCCGGCTTGGAAACCGCAAGCTCAAAGCCTTCGCGGCGCATATTCTCGATCAGAATTGAAAGGTGCAGCTCGCCTCGGCCGGAAACCTTGAAGGTGTCGGGGCTGTCAGTATCTTCCACCCGCAGCGACACATTGGTGCGCAGCTCCTTGGTCAATCGTTCGCGGATGTTGCGCGAGGTGACCCATTTCCCTTCGCGGCCGGCAAAGGGTGAGGTGTTGACGATGAAGTTCATCGCCAGGGTCGGCTCATCGATGGAGACGTAGGGGACGGCAACCGGGTTTTCGGCGCAGGCCAGGGTCTCGCCGATACTGACGGTTTCAAAACCGGCCACGGTGACGATGTCGCCGGTACCCGCTTCCTCAATATCCACCTGCTTCAGCCCTTCGTATCCCAGCAGTTTGGTGATGCGGCCGCGCGTCATGCTGCCGTCCTGCTTGATCATCGTAACCGTTTCACCGGCTTTGATCCTACCGTTGAAGATGCGTCCGGTGGCCATTCGACCGATGTAATCGTTGTAGTCGATGTTGGCGATCAACATCTGGAACGGGGCGTTAACATCGCCTTTAGGGGGACGGACGTTGGATTCAACCACGGCGAAAAGCGGCTCCATGGTGGTGGCCTTGGATTTCACATCCAGCATGGCATAGCCGAGCTTGGCGCTGGTGTAGACCACCGGGAAATCCAGTTGGTCGTCCGAGGCGTTCAGCTCACAGAAGAGGTCGAAGACCATGTTGAGAACTTCGTCAGGGCGGGAGCCGGGGCGGTCAATCTTGTTGATGACGACGATCGGCTTGAGGCCGAGATCCAGCGACTTCTTCAACACGAAACGGGTCTGGGGCATGGGACCGTCCAGGGCGTCCACCAGCAGCAGCACCGAATCTACCATCTTCAGCACGCGCTCAACCTCGCCGCCGAAGTCGGCATGGCCGGGGGTGTCAACGATATTGATTTTGTAGGGGCCATGATGGATGGAAAGATTCTTGGCCAGAATGGTGATGCCACGTTCTTTCTCAAGGTCATTGGAATCCATGACCCGTTCGGTGATGGCCTCGTTCTCACGATAAACCCCGGAGTGTTTGAGCATGGCGTCAACCAGCGTGGTCTTTCCGTGATCGACGTGGGCGATAATTGCGATGTTCCTGATACGTTCCTGCATGATGGAAAACTCCTCGATGTTTCAAAATAAAACGACGGGCATTGCTGCGCCGTCGATAACAAGTAACTATGTCAGATTTTTTAGCAGCTGGCAAGCTATTATCTGAATCGCCTGCATTAATCTGTCAGGCATACAGCAGGTTCCCCTTCCGGTACGCGAGTTAACATTGACAAATTATGCATACAGTATACAATATCTCAAAATTTTCAGGAGCCCCGCACGCAATGAAAAAGCCGATGGAAAAACATCTGACCCTGCGCGAAAAAATTCTCGAACATATCCGCGATGCCATTGTTTCCGGCTCGCTCAAAGCCGGAAGCCGTGTTTCGGAACCAGAACTGGCCGAACGCTACGGAATCAGCCGGACGCCCATTCGAGAAGCATTCCGGCAGCTCGAATCTGAGGGGTACCTGACGGTTATCCCCCGCCGGGGAGCGGTGGTCAGTGAATTCAGCCAGAAGGATGTGGAGGAGTTCTACGCCATCAAAAGTATCATGGAGGGATATGCCGCCCGCTGCGCCTGTACCCGGCTGAGCGACAGGGATATCGTCCGCCTGCAGTCAATCAATGATAAGCTGGCCGAGCTGGCATCCCTGAATGACATCAAACATTTCTTCAAGGTCCACAGCGATTTTCACGACCTTTTCATCAGGGCGGCCGACAACGAGAAGCTGCGGGAACTGATCGCCGGACTGGTTACCAAGTTCCAGCGTCTGCGGTTCATGTCGCTGAACATACCGGGACGGATGCTGATTTCCGTCCAGGAACATGAAAAAATTATTGAGGCTTTCCGCCGAAAAGATGCCGACACCGCTGAATCACTGGTTCGCACCAATGCCGAATACGGCGGCAAAGTGCTGATCGGTGAGGTGGTTGTCCCCATACCAACCGTCCCTTTCAACGCGTAATTCAGGAGTCGGCCCATGCCTGCAGGTCACGAGAAGCTCAGACGGATACCGAAAGTAGACCTGGTCATGGAGTGGCCTGAGATTCAGTCACTGCTGGGCAGCTTTACCAGACCGGTGGTCATTGCGGCGGTCCGGCACGTCCTGGAACAGCTGAGGGGGGAAATCAGAGAGGGGCGGCAGCTCAACCAGCCGGATGATTCAGCAATTGCAGCACGGATTCTACAGGAAATCACGCTACGTTCCTCCCCGAGTCTGCGGCGGGTGATTAACGGCAGCGGCGTGGTAATCCACACCAATCTCGGTCGTGCTCCGCTGGCTGCGGAAGCCATTGATGCAATCGTATCCGTGGCGGCAGGGTACTCAAATCTCGAATATGACCTTGACCGCGGTGAGCGCGGCTCGCGTTATTCCCATGTAGAATCGTTACTCTGTGAACTGACCGGTGCCGAATCGGCACTGGTGGTCAACAACAATGCCGCTGCCGTTATCCTGGCGCTTTCGTCGCTTGCACCGGGTCGGGAAGTTGTTGTCTCGCGGGGCGAGTTGGTGGAAATCGGCGGTTCATTCCGTATTCCGGACGTCATGCGCCAGAGCGGTGCCCGGCTCGTTGAAGTCGGCTGCACCAACCGCACCCACATCAGGGATTATCGAGCCGCCATCGGCGATGATACGGCCCTGCTGATGAAGGTGCATACCAGCAACTTCGCCATCATCGGCTTCACGGCCGAAGTTTCGCCCGCCGAACTGGCGGTTCTCGGACGTGAGCGCAAAATCGCCGTTTTGCTGGATGCGGGGAGCGGCTGCCTGCTGGATCTCTCTCTCTACGGCATTTCCGGAGAACCGACCGTCAGACAGCACCTCTCCGCCGGTGTTGATGTAGTGACCTTCAGCGGTGACAAGCTTTTAGGGGGGCCGCAGGCGGGCATTATCGTCGGCAGAAAGAGCTTCGTCGATCCGATGAAGCGTCATCCGCTGCTACGGGCACTAAGGATCGACAAACTCTGCCTGGCCGCCTTGGAGGCGACATTGAAGCTGTACCGCGATGAGCGTCGTGCGCTGGCCTCTGTCCCTGTCTTACAGATGCTGATCGTACCGGAACGGGAGCTTATCCGGCGCGCTGACGGCATCATCCGTCGGATTCGCCGGCATCTGCCTGAAAACGTTACTCTCGTACGCCGGCAGGGTGAATCAACGTCCGGCGGCGGTTCCTCCCCGCTGGTCCGGCTTCCGACGGCCCTGATAGAAGTGACCATAGCCGGAACACCGCCGCACCGGCTGGAAGAAATCCTCCGCAGGTCATCGCCCCCGCTCATCGGAAGAATCCATCGTGACCGCTACGTGTTGGATGTCCGTACGCTGCGGGAAGAGGAAATAACTTCTCTACTTGCATCTCTGCAGAATGCTGCTATGCTTCTTGCGGAGAAATAATTAATGGCTGAATTCAAATCAATAGCTCTGATTCCGGCGGCCGGCATGGGCAAACGGATGGGAGCTTCGATCAACAAGCAGTATTTGCAGCTGCGCGGTCTGCCGATTGTTGCCCGTACGATTTCGCTGTTCGAAAACTCCCCGCTGATCGACTCAATCTATCTGGTGATTCCGGCCGACGAAATTCCCTACTGCCGCGAACATGTGGTCGCGGCCTGCGGCTTTCGCAAGGTTGTTGCAATCGTGCCGGGGGGAAAAGAGCGCCAGAATTCCGTCATGAACGGCCTGAACGCCATACGACCACTTGCGTCGGACGATGACGTCATCCTGATTCACGACGGCGTCAGGCCGTTCGTAACTGATGAAATGCTGCGCCAATCGATAGCGACCGCCAGAGAGCGCGATGGCGCTCTGGTGGCGGTTCCGGTCAAGGATACCATCAAGGTGGTGCGTGACGGAGCTGTCGTCGATACTCCTGACCGGCAGACGCTCTGGCAGGCCCAGACCCCCCAGTCGTTTCGTTTCGGTATCATACACTCCGCTCATCTGGCAGCCGAGGCGGAAGGTTTTATCGGTACCGACGACGCCTCGCTCGTAGAACGGACGGGTGGCAGGGTCGGCGTTGTTACCGGGGATTACCGCAACATTAAGATAACCACCCCCGAAGACATGATAATGGCTGAGGCGTTTCTGGCCGAAGGCTGAAAGGAAAGGGTATGACGGAATGTCAGGAGCTTGTTGAAGAGCTGAAACGCGAACGGGAAAAGGATGATTTCTTTGTCATGCTCTCCCACGATCTCAAAAACCCGATGACCGCCGTTATTGGTGCGATCGACATCGTGCGGGAAGGGCGTCTGGGTCCGGTCAACAGCGAACAGGTTGATTACCTGCAGTCGGCAATCGACAGCTGTAACGAAGTTGTCACGATGATAGACAATCTGCTCGATATCCGCCGCTTTGAAGCAGGAAAGATTAACCTGACCCTGCACGACATCAACCCGGCTGAAATTGCCAGAAAAGTAGCCCATACATTCAGCCGGGCAGCAGAATATGACGGTATCACCCTGACAACCAGCATCATCGACCCACCGTTCTGTATCTCCGCCGACCGCACCGCACTGAGCAGGATACTGGGTAACCTGTTGAGCAATTCTCTCAAATTTACCCCGGAGGGGGGAACCATCGATGTATCGTGCAGCTGCATAACCGATGTAGATGTGCATGACCTGATGATTCCCCCGTATGTGGGACTGCCGGATCACATGGCGCAGAGGCGCTGCTTTGTAAAAATATGCGTACGGGACAGCGGAGACGGTATCCCCGAAACCCAGCAGCAGAGAGTCTTTGACCGATACACCCAGTCCAAGATTGCCGAAGGGCGGGAACGGGGGGGGGCGGGACTTGGACTTGCCTACTGTAAATACGCTGTGGAAAATTTTAAAGGCATGATCTGGGTTGAGAGCGCCATCGACCGGGGAAGCGAGTTCATCATGCTATTTCCTTGCGTTGCTGAACCCAGTGGTTCGTGTCCATCCAATCAACAGGGGTAATTTATTCATGATTTTTTTCGTACGTCTGCTATCGCTGTCCGTTTTACTGTTGTCGGCCCTTTCCTCAGCTGCAGCCGATCTTGATTTTTCAAAATCGATAACAATCGGTAAGGGTGAGAAGGTGGTTGTAGAATTCACCGACCCTGACTGCCCGTTCTGCCGCAAGGCATCGGCCTATTTCGACGGGCGGAAAGATGTCACACGCCATGTTTTTTTCTACCCGCTCCCCAACCATCCCAATGCCAAAGAGAAAGTCCAGTACATCCTTTCGCAGACGGACCGCGGCAAGGCGTATCACGATGTCATGACCGGCAGATTGGACGCTGCTGCAAAGCTTGAGGGTATACTTGCGCGGGGAATCAAACTGCAGGAAGAACAGATGGAAATCGTGAAGAAAATGAAAATAAAATCGACCCCCACCTTCATGCTCAACGGCAGGATTATCGAAGGGTTTGACGTGAAGCGTATTGAAGAGGCACTGGGACCGGTCAGATAGAGTTCTGCAGAAGCAGGTTACTTTCTGACCACCATGCGGCGCTGCATGCGTCCCCCCATGGATGCCATCTGATGCTTCTGGAGGGCGCCCAGGCTCTCGAGATGAAACTGAAACCAGACATCACCGTAGGCCCGCATGTTCATCTTCTTCCCCTGCTCCAGCGCTTTGAGGTTGTTTTTGAGATTCTCATCGCCCGGCAGCTTTTTTATCCCTTTGGCAATAACCGCTTTTGCTTTCTCAGCGTCCCCCCCCTCGTTCAGGCAGTAGGCATAGAGGCTCCAGAGCAGTGACTCCTTGCCGTTCCACTGCACCGCCTTCTCAAAGGTATTGATCATTTTATCCTTTTTCTGCCGCTTCATGTACGAAACAGCCAGCATCCCCATGGCCGCCCAGTTTTTGAAGAACGCTTTTTCCAGATACGGGAATGCGTTTGAAAAATCCCGTTTCATATAATAGATCATGCCGATCTGAGAATTGAGCTGACCGTTAACGTAAAGCTGCCATTTGCTGTACTGGAGAGCATCTTTCAGTTCGCGGATCGCCTTTTCAAAACGAGGGGGCTGGGCCTGGAGATCCTTGCCGGCTGTTTCGATGCTTGTCATCACTTTTTTCATGGTGATGCGTGAAAGGAGCACAAATACAATGGCGAAAACGATCAGGGCGATCATGAACGCTACCCACCAGGTTGATTTGAGTACGAACATGGTAATCAGCATGACTGCCGCAGCGGCCGCTGCGGAGATTAGGATATTATACATCGGTGAGCCCTTTCATATATGTGTGACGAAGAACTGGCGGGAATCAGCTTTTTGACGCTGCCGGAGCCATCGATCCATTCTTCTCGGCAAATTTGGCGATGATGATACGTCGGCCAGGCTTGAGTGCCACTTTGGTTTTCAGGTTGTTCCAGGCGGAGAGCAGTGAGGTTGAAACGTTGAAACGCTTGGCCAGGGAAGCGAGTGTGTCCCCCTGTTTGACGGTGTAGTATTTGGCAAAACTCCCTTTGCCGGGGTGTGCTTTGGCAGAGCGCCCCTCATGCCTGAAATCGACGGTCTGTTTGACCGGCACCAGCAGGGTCGTTCCGGCAATGCGGCTGTTGCTGGCAATACCGTTGACCTCAGCGAGCACGGCAGCCGTTGTGCCGAAGCGACGGGCAACTGTTTTCAGCGACTCGCCCCGCTTGCGGACGTTGTAACGGGTATACAGCACCCTGTCGGTAAAACGCTGATCCTCGGGGATCTTGGCGTATTCCGTTTCGAACTGTGACTTGCATCCTTTGGGAAGTTTGAGCTGATAGTCGGGATAATTGGGGGGGGTGCACCAGTGCCGGAGATCGGGGTTCAGCTCCTTGATCACTTCGTAGGTGGCCCCGCAGATTTTAGCTGCTATGTCCAGATTGGTACGGGCCGGAATGTTGACCGTATCAAATTCGATGGGATTGAGGTAGGCAATGTCGGCGAAGCCGTAACGGGCCGGGTCCTTGGCGATGATTGCCGCAGCCAGTAGTTTGGGAACGTACTCCTTGGTTTCCCGTTTCAGGTACGCACCACGGGAGATTTCCCAGAAATCACTGGTGTTGTACATGGAGATCGCCCGCAGGATTTTGTTTTCGCCCGCGTTATACCCGGCGGCTGCCAGATACCAGTCCCCGTTGAACATGCCGTAAAGCTCCTTCATGTACAGGGCGGCAGCGGTAGTCGCCTTGACCGGATCCTTGCGCTCGTCAATCCACTGATCGATCCGCAGATCGTAACGCCGGCCGGTGTCGGAGATGAACTGCCACGGACCGACGGCATTGGCCCAGGAACGGGCGTGCATCTGAAAGCCGCTTTCGATCATGGCGACGTAGACCAGATCTTCCGGCATCCCCTCCCGTTTCAGTATCTCCTTCATCATGGGGATGTAGCGGGAAGAATGGGAGAGCCAGCGTGAGAATGACGGTTTGCCACTGGTCTGGAAATAATAGAGAAAATATTCGACTTTGCTGTTGAGGGTGATCGGTATGTCGGAAATCGGCAGATCCACATCGGGCAGGGCCAGGTCGTCAACTGACGCGCTTTTTTCGTGCAGCTCTTCGAGGGGGAAAAGCTCGGTAAAAGCGCTGTTTTCCCGGGAGACATCAGCTGCCAGCTCATCACCCGGTATCAGCGCAGGCTGCAGGGCCGGAACAAGAAGCGGCGCATTGGGACGAGTCAACTCGGCCAGCAGCGGCTGTACCGGTTCGGCGGCATGCCCGGAAGAGCACAAAATGACCGTCTGCAGCGCGAAAACCGCCGCTATCATACCAGCGCATTTTTTCATGGAGGGGAAGTATATGACATGCCGATTTCAAAGTCAATCCTGCTGTGGGGCACAGAAATCAAACCTCCGTCTGTTCAGTCTCCGGCAGCGTATCTCGTCGCACGTCAGCCGGCTCTGAGCTGCCATTCTGCAGGTGCCAGACGATTTCCATGCCGGCCAGCACGATCATCCAGCTGATATACAGCCAGATCATAAAAACCGGCAACAGAGCCAGCGTGCCATACACCGCATTGTATCTGGCAACGCCGAACTGGAAATGGATGTGCATCCACTGGGCCGTCTGCAACAGCACAGCGGCTGCAAAACCTCCGTTTACGGCGTTTCTGTAGCTGATACGGGTATACGGAACCAGCTTGTAGAGACATATCAGCGCTATCCAGGTGCTCAGGAAGGGGGTCAATCGAAAGAGGGCCAGCAGCATTCTGCCAAAACCGGGAAGCTTAATAAACCATTTTACGACTTCCTGATGCTGCAGACCGGTGGAGATCGTCACCGACACCGCCACCAGGAGCGGAATGCCGAAAATAATCAGCAGATAGTCCCGGATTTTGTGGTGATAGGCCCTCCCCTTTTCGATGTCACATATCTGATTGAATGCATCCTCAACAGTATCGAGGGTTGCCATCACCGACAGAAGCAGGGCGGCAATACCGACCACGCCGAGTGAACCGACTCTGGTATTGTGGATATAGCGAAGAATAGAATTCACGATTTCGTGTGACCCTACCGCGACATTGTTGAGAATCAGCGGGCTAAGCGAGGTGTGGAGATTCATGGTCTTCAAAACGGCAAAAATAATCGCCAGGAAAGGAACTATGGAAAGGAGGCTGGCAAACGAAAGGGCTGCGGCAAACGTGGTGCAGCGGTCGTCCACATATTTCCCGAACAGCAGGCGGGCTTTATTTATGAAAAAATCAGGGTGCTTGATGGTCAGGCCCTCCGTTTCACACTCGAAGGGACACAGCTTGCGACCGTGCCCCTTCTCTATGTTAACATACTGCCTGTAAACTACTACAAGTTATGCGCCGCTGCCAACAGTCAGTTCATTTAACGTTCTGTTCGCATCGTCAAGCTGCCCCTGGAGTCTCCTGAGCTCATCATTGGTGTAGACGGCACTTCCCCTGCCGATTTCCTGCTGAATCCTTTCGATCCTCTGCTGTATCGAATCGACTTGGTTGCCGCAGTTCATGGCTACCAGCAGGCACTCATTCTTTTCACCCTGTTGAGCCGGATCCATCCCCTGCCTTACAGCACCATCATCAGCCATAACAGGCAATACTGTTATCATAAGAGCGGCTGACAGAAGAACAATTTTACGGATTACGTGTCTCATGGCCATCTCCTTTATCGTTAGTTGACTTTCTTTATGGTTTGACAGTACCACCTTTGAAAAATAAATGCAAATGAAAACCATTATCAAATGCTCTTGAGTAAGACGGACGAAACGAATCGGGAAAGCTTGATAAACGACTCATCAAGAAAAATAATTTCTATTCGGAAAGAAATGTTAAAGTTCGTACCGGTGGATCTTCACCCTGAACCCGTAGTATTGTCCAAAGCGAACTGAATCCACTCCGCAGTTTTTCCTCAGGGAGGTGCCGTGAACCGTAAGAAATTCATCAGCAACCTGAAAAAAAGTTTTTCACTGCGATTACACATGTCGCTGATTCTGTTTGCCACATCCATGGCCGGCGTCCTCGCCAGCAAGGGGATGTTTGCCATCGGCCTGCACAACGTCGCCCTGCGGTACCCGATTACCGTGCTCTGTGCCTACCTGGTATTCTTTTTCGCGATAAAAGTATGGCTCTGGCTTGTAACCGACGCCCCCGTTCGTAACAGCCGCGATTCCTGCACGAGCGTCACGGATTGCATCGATTTTCCGCTCCCGTCGGGCGGTTCAGCTGAGCCGGCGTTCAGTGGCGGTGGTGGGGGATTTGACGGTGGTGGCGCCAGTGCCGATTTTGGTGATTCTCTGGGGGATATGGCCTCCGGCGCCGGTGACGCCCTGGGGGGAGTCGGCGATGTTGTGGGTGCAGTTGCTGAAGGGGGCGCGGATGACGAAGGGGGGCTGCTGCTGATTGTCGTTCTTGGTCTGCTTGCCGTGCTGCTCTTTTCAGTGCTGGGGGCGGGAGTTTTCCTGATCTGGCAGGCTCCGGCCATTCTTGCGGAAGCGGCTTTCGACGCTGTTCTGGCCGCCAGTCTGGTTCGTTCGTCGCGCAGGATCAATCACCCGGACTGGGTGGGAAGTATTTTCAAAGCGACCTGGAAACCTTTTGCAATAGTACTGCTGCTGGCAATCGTCTCCGGCTGGGCCATGCATCATTATTTCCCCGGTGCATCCCGTATGCTCGATATAATCCGCATGCTGCTCTGATATCCGGACTCGCCTTGATTGACAAAGGCGGGTGCTTGACGGTATAGTCGGCTATCACACACGCTCCGGGGCACCATGAAGGATCTCAAAAATTTATCCGGCCCGAAACGTTTCAGCGGATTCACGTTCATGGGCAGCCGTAACAGGCGGATGAGGCCATCCCCGGCTTTCAACCTTTCTCTTCCTGTAGGACAGCGTCTTCGGCGGCTCAAATGGGGGCTGGTAATTCTGGCGGTGGTTCTGGCACTTGTTCCGCTGGCTGTGCCGGCCCTGAAAAGCGTCGTGCCGTTATGGAACAGGTATGCTGCCCGGAATCCGGTCCGGGCTGAGGCAGCTCAAACTCCGAAATCACCGGCAGATGCCTTACCGGCTTCTCAAGCCGATCTTTTCGAAACGGCCGGGATTCTGCTTGAGCAGGCCGAGGTCGGTAGTGACGGATTGACGACCGCCCGCAGCACGGACGGTCTCCGCTTTAACTACACCACCCAGTACGGTCTGCAAAAGCGAGTTCACGACTACTTCGAACAGTACAAGGTTCCCTACGGCGTCTTTGTTGCCATGGAGCCATCGAGTGGCCGTATCCTGGGCATGACATCATATTCGGCCGTTAACCCCCAGTGGGCACGGGAATCTTACTACGGCCTCTACCCGATGGCATCGCTTTTCAAGATCGTTACCGCGACCGCCGCCCTTGAAAGCCGCAAGATAACCCCACAGACCGTTGTTGAGTTCCGCGGGAAATCCACTTCCGAAAATCCGCGTTTCTGGAGCGCCGCGCGGAGGGGAAAAAACAACCGGCTGGACGTCACCTACGCCATGGGCAAATCAATCAACCCGGTGTACGGTCGTCTGGCTTGCGACATTGCCGGTAGAGCGTCCGTGATGGAGTGCGTCGACAGGTTCGGCTTCAACCAGCAGCTTCTGCCCGGAACCCCCGCCAGACCAAGCCAGGCTGCCGGGCCGGCAAGTGATCACGGTCTAATGCTGATGGGTGCCGGACTCGATCATGAGGTAAAAATTTCACCGCTCCACGCCGCCGTGGTCATGTCGGCAATAGCCAATGACGGTAAAATGATGGCACCGGCACTGACCAGCAGCATCATCGACGAAAGAGGCATTTACAGAGATCGCTTTACACCGAAGACTGTGCGGCAGCTGGTGACTCCCGACACGGCAGTTTCACTGAAGCAGATGCTGTCGAGCACGGTAGTGACCGGTACCTCGCGCAAGGCTTTTCACGACCGCCGCGGGCGTCCGCTGATCAATGTGCCAATCGCAGCAAAGACCGGTTCGATCAACGGTACCGATCCCAAGGGGCACTATTCCTGGTTCGCAGCCTTTGCACCGATAAACAATCCCCGCATTGCGCTGGTTGCGCTGGTTATCAACCAGGATAAGTGGAAGATAAAGGCATCCCAGGTGGGGCAGCAGGCACTGGAGGAGTTTTTCAGGCAATAGGTGGTGCGGCAGACTGCTGTCAGTAGGTTGCCAGTCGCAGCGTGCCGTCACGCATTTCGCCGTAGGTGAACTGCGTGATCCAGTCCCCCAGGGAAAGCACGGTAAAAGCAGGGGCGGTTTCTCCGCAATCAAGCTGTTCGCAGAAAGCCAGATGGAAATGACCGGTGACCAGCCCGCTGCATCCTCGTAAGCCGGCTGTTCGAGCGGCTGAGAGAATGATTGTGCGATAGTCCCAGCGGGCTGTTTTGCTGTGGTATGACCGACGGCTTGAATGCTGCAGCTTATCCCTGATTTTGAAAGCGAATGCCGGTGGTATCACCTTGACAGCCTGTGCCGCCAACCGGTTATGCAGCAGCAGCCGTAGCAGCCGGTAGCCGCGGTCGGCGGGATTGAGCTGGTCGCCGTGGCAGAGATACAGGCGCATTCCCTGAATATCGCGTATGATCGGACCGGTGTGAATCTCGGCCTTGAGGCGATGCGCAATCGCCTCCCCCAGATGAAAATCATGGTTCCCTTCGAAATAGGTCAGGCGGCACCCTCCGGCCACGAGAAGTTCCAGCGCTGCCAGCACCGCTTCGTACTGGACGAACGGATTCGACGGAAACCCGATCCAGAAATCGAAGAGGTCTCCCATAATGAAGAGTTCGTCAACGTTTCCCTCAAGATCGTGGAGAAAGTCGAGCAGCCTGACGTAGTTGTTGTCGGCCGGCGCCGCCAGGTGGGCATCGGCCAGAAAAATGGCACGCATGTTGCTGATTCTGCCGTCAGATGATGTAAAAAGTCAATACGCAAGAAACAAGGAGTCATAATGGCCGCACTGCACCGGGTTGAAATATCGTGGGAAGATCTGTTGGCCGCTTTCAGTAGCGGGGAAGCGGATCGCATCTATTTTCTGGATCGTTTCACCGGAGAGATATTTTTTGTTCCCTCCACCTTCGATACCAATGACGTCCGCCGTCAGCTGGACAGCAATCATGAACGCTTTCTTGAAATCCCCCCCTTTGATTTCCGGGTGGAGCGCCAGATCGTCCTCGAATTTACCGCTACCGTTGAAAACGCTGAACTGAAGTTCCTACTTGGCAATCTGCTGACGGGTAGCAGACCCTACGGCAAAATCGAAGATATTGTCTCGTTTTTTCCCAAAGAGGAAGAGCAGCTCACGCTGCTGCGGGATCAGTTCCTGTCGCGCCGTGTGAAGACCTGGATGGAAGAGAATAATCTCTACACGCTGGACTCTCCTCTCAACAGCATGCTGAATCTGTAACGTCATGCCCCACAGCCACGCTCCACGAAACGACTACGGAAGATTCATCGCCGCCATTCTGGTGTTATGCCTACTGGCCGGCGCCGGATATGCACTGCAGCACACCATTTCCTGTTTTCTGCTCTCCTGGGTGATAGCCTACCTGCTTGATCCCCTGGTCATCAGGGCCGAGCGCCAGGGTTTGAAACGGGTGTACGCTCTCTGGCTGTTGTATGCTGTGCTTGCCGTTTTGACATTTTTCTTTCTGACATTTATCGTTCCTGCCATAACTATCAACTGGGACGCCTTCATCCGCGACCTGCCGCTTTACATCCAGAAGATCAAGTTCACCGCCCTGCAGTGGAAAGAGCGCGTTCCTGACCGCTACGGATCCGATGAGATCCGATGGCTGATCGAAAAATTTTCGGCGAAGGTCGATAGCATCGTTGAGAATGCCGGGTTCTGGGCATACAGTTTCGGTACGCGGATTTTCTTCAACCTCTTCAATATCGTGCTGTCGCCGATTCTGGTCTTCTTCATGCTCTACTACAAGCAGACCGTCGTTGACACGCTCGCCTCATGGATTCCGTCCTACCGCAGCGAGCTGATCCTCGGCATCGGGCGGGAAGTGAACAGCAGCATCGGCGGATACCTGCGCGGCCAGGTGGTGATCTCGATCATCGTTGCGATTCTCTCGGCCGTGGCATTGCTGACGCTGTCGATTCCGCACCCGTTCTTCTGCGCTATTTTTGCCGGTGCCGCATCGATTCTCCCCTTTATCGGCGTCCTGATTGCCACACTTCCGGCACTGTTTTTTGCCTGGTTCAAGTTCCAGTCGGTTGATGTGATACTCCAGACCGGCATCGCCTTTGCCGTGATCTATTTTGTCGAGGGATACATCATCAAGCCGCTGGTATTCAAAGAGTCCATGAATCTCAACCCCCTGGTGACGATCATCATGGTCATGGCGTTGGGAGAAACCCTCGGGTTCTGGGGGATCCTGCTTGCCCTGCCGATCGCATCGGCAATAAAAATCGCCTGGGGACACTTCATCAAGGGTGATTTCAAACGCCACTGAGCTGACACATTTATGCGCACTACCTCCTCATCAACCGCAAACGAACTCACCTTTGGAGTGCAGGGCCTGCACTGCGCCTCCTGCGTCAACACCCTTGAAAAGAAACTGCTGGTACGCCCGGCCATCAGCACCGCCATCGTCAATCTGGCGACTGAAAGCGGCTTTGTCCGCTTCGACCACACACTGATAACTCCGGACGATATATTCGGTATTGTCCGGGAAGCCGGCTTTACTGCTGTTCCGGTGGAAGATGCTGCCCAATCAATTGATGAAGGGCTCACCGCACAAAAGAGGTGGTTCCTCTTTTCGCTGCTGCTTTCGCTGCCGATCATGCTCACCATGGGGATGCACTCCAACCGGGCCGTGATGCAGCTCAATTTTCTTCTGGCAACGGTCGTACAGTTTTCAGCGGGGCTGGCATTTTACAGCGGTGCCTGGAACGCCCTGAAAAACCGCAGCGCCAACATGGATGTTCTGGTGGCCCTCGGCACATCAGCCGCCTATTTTTACTCTCTGCTGGCATACTTCGGACTTATGGGGCCTCACCGCGAGGTGTTTTTCGAGACTTCGGCCATGTTGATCGCCTTCATCCGTCTGGGAAAATACCTGGAAGCCAGGGCGCGGGGCAAAGCCGGCGAAGCTCTCAGGAAACTGTTGCAGCTGCAGGCCGACAGGGCGGTGCTTGTCACCGAAACGGGGGAGCAGGAGGTGCCGGCATCGCTGGTTCGAGTCGGAGATATCGTCCTGGTAAGGGCCGGCGATACGATCCCGGTTGATGGCGAGGTAATCGACGGCGGGGGTGCCGTCAACGAGAGCATGGTGACCGGCGAGTCGCTGCCGGTGCTGAAGAAGGCCGGCGACCAAGTCAGCGGAGCGACGATCAGCACCAACGGAGTCATGCGGATCAGAGCCACCAGAATTGGCGGCGACACCCTGCTGGCCCAGGTTATCAGGATGGTGCGGGAGGCCCAGGGGGACAAGGCACCGATCCAGCGTTTCGCCGATGCGGTTTCATCCTGGTTCGTGCCGATCGTGCTGCTGCTCGCTGCGGCCACATTTACGGTCTGGTTTTACCTGCTCTCCAGCGATTTTCTGACCGCGTTCCGCTTCGCCGTTGCCGTAGTGGTGATCGCCTGCCCCTGCGCCATGGGACTGGCCACACCGACCGCCATCATGGTTGGCAGCGGCATCGCCCTCGGCCGCGGGATACTGGTCAAAAAAGGCTCGGCCCTGGAAACGATTGCCCGCCTGCAGGTACTGCTGCTCGACAAGACCGGTACCCTCACTCGGGGAAAACCGGAAATGACTGACCTTTTGCCGGTGTCCCGCAGCATCGATCCGGCCAGACTGCTGGAGTGTCTGGCAACCGCAGAATCCTGCTCCACTCACCCGTTGGCACAGGCGGCAGTGTCTGCGGCCTTAGATGCGGGAGTTATTCCCGGTAAAGCGACAGAATTCGAGGAGCGGGGCGGGTATGGAATAACCTGCACCTACAAAGAGGTGCGGCTGGCGGTCGGCAATCAGCGGTTGATGGCGGAAGCGGGAATCGACTTGGCCCCTCTGGTGCGGAAAGTGGGAGAATTGACGGCCTCCGGCAAGTCGCTGGTCTACGTGGCAGCCGGTAACGCTCTGGTGGGGGTGGCCGCCTTTGCTGACATGCTCAAGCCGGGTTCGGCACCAGCGGTCAGACAACTGCAGCAGATGGGGATTACGACCTGCATGATTACCGGCGACCATGCCGATGTGGCAGCGTCAATTGCGCGCCAGGCGGGAATTGAGCGTTTCGAAGCGGAGGTACTGCCGGGGAGGAAACAGGAAATTGTCCGGGAATACCAGCAGAGCGGGATGATCACCGGCATGGTCGGCGACGGCATCAATGATGCTCCCGCCCTGGCGCTGGCCGATGTCGGCATCGCCATCGGCGGCGGGACCGACGTTGCCAAAGAGACCGGTGATATAATACTGATCCGTGACGATCTGCTTGATGCGGTGCGGGCCATCAGAATAGGGCGGGCAACGCTCTCCAAAATCAGGCAAAACCTCTTCTGGGCGCTGCTTTACAACATGCTCGGCATTCCGGTGGCGGCCGGACTGCTGTCGCGCTACGGCATCACGCTCAAACCCGAATACGCCGGACTGGCCATGGCGCTCTCTTCGGTCTCGGTCGTAGTGAACTCGATACTGCTCCGGAGATTTGAAAAGCAGCTATGATCGGCTCCTGTAACAGTATCAAATACGGCATTTGATCACGCAACGCCGCAACGAACGCAACGAAAAACAAAGAACTTATAGCAAAATAGTGATTAACCAATCTGGTGAACCTGAATAATGACTTAAGTTGCTGATTTAATTCGTTGCGCCGTTGCGTGAAACTGCTTTTTTTTAGGATTAGTTGTTCATATTAATTCACTTCCAGCAGCCGCTTGATCTGTTTATCAAAGTCCGATTCAAACAGCCTGTCCTGCACAATACGATATTTTTCAAATTCACTGCGCCGTTTTTGAGGCGTTCCTTGTCCAGCACATAGCCACGGATGGCGAAATCACGCAAAATACCGGTGGCCCACTGACGGAACTGCGTTGCCCGTGTTGAGTTGACGCGATAGCCGACTGAAATAATTGCGTCGAGGTTGTAGAATTTTGTGCTGTATTCCTTACTGTCTTCGGCAGTATGTCGGAATTCCCGACATACTGAATTTTCATCAAGTTCTCCGGTTTCAAAGATGTTTTTCAGATGCTCGGTGATTGTGCTGCGCCCTTTTTCAAACAGCACCCCAATCAGCTTTTGCGTCAGCCAGACGGTCTCATCCTCAACACGCACTTCGATACTGTTCTCTCCGGCCTGGCTGGAAAAAATCAGAAATTCGGCGGTGCTGTTTCTGATGCGAAGGTTTTTCTCTTTTGTCATGTCAGTTGCTCTCAATATTGCTGGTAATATCGTACAACGTCTATGAGGCGCACCAGCGGCGCGGGGTTTTTCCGCGCCGACTGTGTGCCGCCGATTGTTGGGCTATTCAGGCGAGTTCTACTTTTAATCTTTTACCAAGCGCCAGTGCTGCTCTTTCCAATGTTTGCAGTGTTACAGAAACATTCCCAGGATCGAGCAATCTGTCCAGTGCCGACCGGCTTGTATGCATCTTATGTGCAAGTGCAGTTTTTGAGAGATTTGATTTCTGCATCTCCTGCTCAATTTGATACGCGACAACTCGCTTGATTGCTGTGGCCTCCACGTCAGCCAGCAAACCTTCCTCTTGCAGAAAATCGTCAAAGTTTGATCCCGAGTGAATGTTATTCATTGTTTGTTCCTCCAATAGTTACTGAGTCTTGCTGTTGCCATTTTGAGTTCGTTTTGTGGTGTCTTATTTGATTTCTTGATGAATCCATGAAGCAGAAGCATCTGGCTTCCATCGACGGTGAATAAAACCCGCGCTATGCCGTCCGGCAATGATGAGCGGACTTCCCACAGGTTCTTGTCAATTTTTCTGATAAGCGGCATTCCCAAAGGCCAGCCAAGTTGAGCTGTTTTGATGTCTTCGCCAATAATTCGCTTATCATCTCGGCGAAGCTCTTTGAGCCAGTCACGTACCGGCTCATTTCCGGCATCGGTACGATAAAAGTTCACAGTAAGAATAAAATTGGTCTGTTCCATATCAAAAATGTACCATAATTGGTGCAGTATTCAATACAAATAATGGCCGGGGAGTTTTTCCGGCCATTATTTCGAGAAGATGTTTCTATTTTGCTTTAGAACCGGGGTTTCTGCTTTCATAAATCATTTTTAGTTTTTCAACTGATAGCGGTGGATTTGAAGAATGAAGCATAGCGTGACAGTTGGGACACACTGGAATTAAGTCAATCTTCGGATTTATAGAATATTCAGAACGAATGGCGGCAAGAGGTTTCTTGTGATGAACATGGATAAATCCCTTTCCGATATCTCCATATTGCTCTTCAAAACTCATGGAACAAATCGCACATCTACTACCGTGCTTCACAAGGCAGGCTGCTCTAGCTTTTGGGTCTCTCTCATAAGCGTTTACCACGATGCTTCGAACCGCGCCTTCGGCATATGTTTCTGATTCCGGTAATACTTCAGGAAAAATTGATTCGGGTGCGATCGGGGTTTTTATAGTATTCGATGGAAGTGCTCCAATGCGGTTACTTGCTTCAGCAATTTCTGCAGCAGTAAAAAGAGGGCGAAACTCAGGGCGCAATGCTATCGCTTCAACCGATAACTCATCGGCTCGCCCTGCATCTATGAGCGCTTGTAATCCTTTATCAATTTTCTGGTTTTTCTTTGGAACCAACATTTTCCTTGCAGTTGCAAGCCCACCGTGATTCTTCACAGAGCGGAGATAGTAATTGCCCCAATAGCCCGTCTCTTTCCCAGCTCGACTGTAGAGATTCAACATTTCTTGATGTAGTTGCTCTTCAAGTGTCATAATTTTCCTCATCGCCCAACGTATTGGGAGCTGACCGGCCCGGTTTTATCAAGGGCCGGTCCTGCTACCTGGTTGGCAATTTCACTTTCCGCCTTACTTCTCAAAAATGGAAAATGGAGATTTGACCCTTCATTCTTCTTGAGCTGAGCGGGGCAAGCCAGTGGAGGTCCGCTCGAGCGAAGGGTTAGGCGTCACCGCGCTCGCATGCGATTGCCCTTTGGGTTATGCTCCAACTCGCACAGACCAAGTGCTTCCATAAGCGGCGGCACATAGACGCCAAACCGACCACGCAAACCCTTCTTCAAGCCGTACCAGCCTCCGACCGGGTTAGTGCTTGAGCGGCCCCAGGCCTCGACTGTGCCGTCCTTGGCCGGCTTCTGCTCATCTGCACCTCCCAGTTCTACCCAGTCCCCTGCCTTCTTGAGCATTGCGTGTAGATCTTCAATGCATCTTGCATCGTAGTGCAAGACTGTACTTCCGACAGTGCAAACAATGATTGCCTTTCCGTCCCTCTCGTCCATGTGCATCGTGTACTCCGATGTTCCGGGCGGTGTATTCAACTTCAAAGGGTTGTCCTTCGTGCGATTCAACTGCATAGCCATGGCGCTCCTTTCGGATGTGGTGATGGGTTGTTGAACTACTGTGACTGAGAACGCTTCCTTCTTGTGTGAGGCCTAACGGGCATGAAGTTGACCCGCCGGTTTTTGGGCGGGTCTAACTTTCTGGTTGGAAATTTGGTTTTTCTGTACTCATACTTTACTCAAGAAGGGGCAGGAACAGATTACTCGGTTTATTCTCTTTGATTGAAGGGATTTATGAAGTTTACACCTGTTTGCTCAATGTCACGGACGTTACGTGTAACTAAAATATGACCATGAACCATAGCAGTTGCAGCAATTAGACCGTCAATAACTGAAACCGGATCAGGTACGCCGAAATGTCCCCACTGCTCGGAAATTTCATTTGTAATGGGCAAAATCCTATCGCCAGTATTTTTCTGTACTTCGTTAAGCCAAGTTTCCAGACGCACAGCGGCTTTCGGATCTCGGCGGCGTAATAGTTCAATCCCGTGGCGAACTTCGCCTACTGTCAATGTTGACAGGTAAATTTCATCTGACGGGACGGCATCAAACCATTCTCGTACGTTATTATCCATCTTTGAGGCTTTGCGAAGTTCCGAAAGCACATTCGTGTCAATCAGAAATCCCATTTTTCGCCTCCGCGACCAAAATCACGCTGTCGGGCAAAATCGTTATCGTCTCCGACATTTGGCATCTTCATGAGCAAAGACTTGAATGATCTGGTTGCTGGTTTCGCTTGTTCGGGAAGTGGCCAGATAATTATCTCAAGCCGTTTGTGATGAAGTTCCACTGGTAACTGGAACGAGGGGGGTGCATCATTAATTATCTGACGAAAAGGTTGCATAGTTGGATTCCTCACTTTCAATCTCAAATCTGGATCAATGTATTTATTTTACTGTAAGTGTTAAAACTATATTCCGTCTTGAGTCTCCAGCACTTCACCTTTATTACCTCGCTCTCGCTTGAAATTGTTATCGTCGAGACAGTACGCGAGAGCATCAAATATGACAACAGATAGACGCATGACACTTTCTGGCTTGTCAAGAATTATACTTCCACCTGAACCAAATTCAAGGCCGCATTTATTGATCCCTGCCTTGTGTTGTTCAGTTAGTTCGATGGGAAAATATACTTGTGTTTTCTTTTTGTCACCAACGTAGCGAATGATCCAGCGGTTTGTTTTGTTTTGGTAGAGTACGCTATAATAGCTTTCTGTATCTTTTCCGACAATCTCTTCCTCATTTACAACGCCGCTTAACATGTCTTTAATAATTGTCAAAATTTTCCGTTCAGCCGCTGTTGTTATTATTTTGGGATTTACGGGATCAATAATATCAATAGATTCAGAAGTTTCTTCTGTAGCATCTGGTTGGTTTGCCGCTGTTGCTTGGGTAGGAGTAATTACAGGTTGTGGTGTTGACAATCCGCTTACAACCATTTCACTGATAGCATCTTTTAAGGATTGCTTGACTAGAGGAGCAATTGTTTCAAGAAACTTTGTAGTAAGCTTTGGTGTGAGATTCGCCCTAGTGGCGATGAATCGAACAAAATCCTGATCAACCTCTCTCAAACAGTTTCCGATGGTGCAAGTGAAAAGATCAAGAAGGTTGCGTTCTTCCGCAAATGATTTGAGTTTATCAGGATTGAACATATCGTAACGAAATTTTGAGAGTTGCTCTATATCTTTGTCTTCAAGCATTTCAAAATTCACTGTTAGAAATGGTGTACTATCCATGACATTAGGAAGCTTGAGATCGGTGAAAAATCGCCATTCAGTGCCGTTTGTTATGGCTGCAACGGTAACGCCGGGTGTTGAGTTAAAGTAGCGAGATAGTTGCCCATCATGGTTAGTTAATTTATTGTTGTAGGGTTTTGCTTCAATGAACATAACCGGAGTACCACTTGAAAACAGAGCATAATCTACCCGTTCGCTCGCTTTCGCGCCGGGGAAATTTGCACCAAACTCGGCTTTGACTTTTTGAGGATCGAAGGGATTGAAGTCGAGAATGTTGAGTAACGGTAGTATCAATGCCTGCTTTGTGGTCTCCTCCGTTGTACAGTGGCTTCCGACTGTCTTAATGTGTTCAACGTGTGCAAGCACCTTCTTCTTGAATTCTTCCATAAATCCCCCAGTGGTTTTTGTGACTTCATTATGCCTTTTCTGCTTCTATCTGTCTTGTTTTTTTACAGTCTCAAGTTGGCTCTTTTTCACTTTACAGACGATTTCACTCTCTGATTTTCTGCTTTTTCTGCCTTTGATTTTAATCACTTTGACTTTATTGCCTGAACTTTAGACTTCTGTAGTGTTCTTTGAAAATTTTGCACTGCCAAAAAAAGT
>JBAXVE010000054.1:0-23501 GCA_037129245.1 Desulfuromonadales bacterium | reverse complement strand
TGACTTCAAACAGCATCATGCTGCACTTTTTGCACTTGGAACTTGAAACCGCCGACCATCAGAGTTTCATCGGTCTGGTTTAATATCCAGTATTCCCTGACTCCGACTCTTTGATACAAATAGAACTTTTCTTTCAGGTCGCGGTCTGCACTACTGGGAGAAAGTATTTCTACGATCAGATCCGGCGCGCCTTTGCAACCTCGATCATCCAGCTTTTCAGGATCACAAACAACCACAATATCAGGTTGCACAACCGTCTCGATAGCTTCAGCTGTTTCGTCCACCCCATCGGGCAAACGAACATCAAAAGGAGCGTCATACACCTTGCAGCGTTTGCCCTTTAAATGCTGATGTAGAATACTCTGGAGGTTCCCGGAGAGTTCCTGATGCCTTCTCGAAGGAGCAGGAGACATCATGTAGGCCACACCATCGATCAACTCCCATCGCTCACCTTCCGGCCAGGTCAGATAATCCGCGTACGTCCATTTTTCAGCGGTAGTATTAACCACATATCCCACGGTTCTCTCCCCGTGATACTGCAAAAAAGTACGCTCCGAGTGTATCGCACCCACACTTCGTTCATAACAGAGAATTCACGCAGAAAACCTGTTCAGCTCACAGCTCGCCGGATAATTTCAGTTGCCCACTGATTAAGGCTTTTGCCGCTTGCGTCAGCAGCGATGGCGGCGGCAGCATGAATTTCTGACGGCACACGAAGCATCACTCTTCCTGAATAAGGCTTTTGTGGCTGTTTGCCAAGTTGTTGGCTCATTTCCAGATACCCATCGACAGCAATCTGAAATTCACGCTCAAGTTCCGTTACCGATTCACCATGAAACGTAACAATATCGTCAATTCCTGCCAGGCGACCGGTAAAAATCCTGTCATCTGGATCGAACTCAACTCGCGCAGCATACCCCTTATACATCATGGCATTCATATCTGTATCCCCACTTTTATCAGAAAGTCACGAACAGCACGAACTCTGTACCGCAGAGCTTCTTTTCCCGGATGAGGTCTATGAAAATCAGCTCTTCGGCCACGCAGTAAAAACGAAACACGCGATCCGTTGCCTTTAACCATCACGGCACCAAACGATATAAGAAGTGTTTCAATCAAGCGCCACTGAACGGCGCCGTTTACAGGGTCAGAAAATATGGCTTCAAGCGTTTTTTTGTTACGGCTGTTCATGCTCATAAACTATCAGGAGAAAAGCCAGCTTGCAATCATTTTTTGGCAGCACATTTTCCAAAATGTTAATGCTACATTATCGGGTTTTGAAGAACTGCGCCTCCTCGCCCGGATATGCCTGCCTCGTATGCGATTTCTGTTCGTCGGACCGGAGTTTTGCCTGCGGCTTCCTTCAGATTCCGGGTCACCCCGGATTACTCTATCTTGGCGCCTGAGGGCCTTAGATAGAGTTAGTAGTTCCATCACACCCTTGCCGTTCGGCTAACGGTTCCCACCATCAGGGTCCGTAGAGGACTTGCACCTCCAAGTCACAAATCAGCCACCATAGCTGATTCGATGGGGCTTGCGCCCCACGCGCCCTGCCGGGCGCACAAACAGAAAGGGCGCATCGAAATGCGCCCTTTGTTGTTCTTCAAATTACTGAGTGTAAAATATTTACGGCAGTGTAAATGGATCAGATGCGCCTGATTGTGGACTGAGACCAACACCATTCGCAGCTGTTACAACGCAAGTGTAAGTATTACCGACAGTCATTACAGTTATTGAATGCGATAATCCGGTCGTACCAGCCTGACCAATCCTATTGGTATCGACACCAGTAGCTCCTCCTGTCGAAGATGAGCAAGTAACAGTATATCCGGTAATTGCAGAGCCTCCATTAGATGCAGGTTGGATGAAAGTTACTGTGGCAGTGGTTGCACCAGTCTTAGTGACAGAAGATATTGTCGGAGCACTAGGTGCTGTTGGTGAATTAACAGATACAACCGTTGAACTGAATGCTGTTGCTCCGGTGCTAGGAGCTACGGCCCTCCAGTACACTACATATGTGCCGGTGGCAGTAGAATTAAAGACAGTCGGCAGTAAGACCGTACCTGAAGTGTCTGTCTTCATTGTAACCGCCGGGGTGAATGTCGGAGTAGCAGAATCGGTAGAAGTTACGCCGTTTAAGGTTGTCGTAAACGCAGTATTCCAACCAGCAACGCGGTCGATACTGAATGTAACATCCTGACCAACAAGCGGTATACCTTGCGACGTTACGAATGTCGCTTTATTACCAGGAACAACCGCGGTTGTATTTACAACAAATGAAGTATTAGCAACCATGCTCAATGTCAGCGTAGAAGCCTCAGCTACTGCAGCACTGATTGTTGCAGTAGTGGTAGCACTCTGTATTGTGCCGTTAGTTGCGTAGAAACCGACAACAGTACCTGTTTTAGCAGTATTCGGAACTTGAATATTTACGATCGCTTTTCCGGTCGAATCAGTAGTAACTGACGTATCAGCTATTGCAGCGTAATTCGACTTGATGGTTATAGGAATTCCTGACAACGTAGCTGAAGGATTAGTGTTGGTATAAGTAACTGTCGCCGTAATATAGTCACCAGGGCGCGGCGATGCCTGTGCAAGAGCCAGGGCAAGATTAGCTGCCGAGGTTGTCGTACCGGTAATTGTCAGCAACACACTCTGTGCCGAAATAGCACCGGCTGCTCCTGCACCAGCTGACACATCTGCCTTGACATAAAAGTCTGCTCCGACTGTTTTTGGAAGCAAGGTAGCCGTCACATTGCCGCCGGAATCAGTGGTGGCCGATGTACTTTGCAAAAGTGCGGTTGTAGCACCAACTGCTCCACCCGATGCATTTACGAGAGTGAAATTTACATTTACATTAGGAACCGCCGTACCATCCTTGGCGTACACCTGGAATTTCACATCATATGATGCAGTAGCAGCCGGAATCACCGTGTAACTCGTCGGCAATGTAGACTTAATTCCGCTTGCAGTCAGCGGTGCCTTGGCGGTAATCGTCGGAGAATTGAGGGAAATATTTGTACCCGCAACAGTGGCCTTAACATAGACTTGAGAATCCGCCGTTGCAGTAGAGTTCGCTACAACAACCGTCGATACCGAACCGGTAGTGTCTGTCGTACCGGTTATATTCTGAAGGCTGACATTTGTCGCAATCGCAGGGGTACCATCCAGATTCAGCAACGCAAAGTTAACTGTCTGATTCGGTACTGCCAATCTGTCGTTCAGATCGGTAATTACAAAAGAAATTGGCAGCGTCTGGCCGCTTGTGAGCGTTGTTGCTGCTAGAGTTGCGCCCAGTTTAATTTTACCGGGACTTGGGTTGATCGACACAACTGCCGATGTACTCGCAGGCGCTGTCGGGTCACTGGAACTTCCAAGATATGCAATCACCCAAACTGAGGCATTCGCAGTACCTGCTTTGATTGTTGCTATAGCGTTGCCGCTACGATCAGTATAGGCTGAGGTTGATTGCAGGTTAGCTCCTGTGCCTGACATTACAAAACTAACCAGTTTGTCGGGAGCGGCAACACCTTCAGTATCAACAACATTGAAAGTAAACGTCATGGTTTCATTGTAACCAAGTGATGTCTTAGCAGGCAGCGCAGTCGAGTATTTGATGTTGACTGCTGCTGGAGGTTTGATCGTAAGATTGCCGGTCAACGTTGATGAGCCAAGGGTTAATGTAAAACTGTCAGCATACGGTGATGCTGAAGAACCGGGATAAAAGGTGAAATCAGTAAAGTATGTAGCGATGACTTTGCCGCCGGAACTGCGAACCTTGCCAACATTGTTGTCGGTAACAAAACGGCCGTAACCGGAATTGAAATAAACGTCAACATTCTGGTCCGTATAAAGATTGCCATCAGAATCGAGTATATCTGCAGAGACAACCAGCGAACCACCCCTGGTAACCGATTTGTTGTAGGTCATATTACCGAGGTGCAGCGGCGGCGAATTGAGATAGAACGGCGCCAACTGGGTAATGACTCTGCCGTTGTAGGTGGCTGAAACCGTAACCTGGCCGACTCCGGTTGAATTAGTAGCGGTCATCTGCACAACCGCAGTGCCGGTTCCATCGGTCATCACCTGGCCATTTATCGGGTTAAAGACAGCCAAATCCGGTGGCGCGGAGAAATTGACCACCAGCCCAGGAATCGGCTTGTCACCATCCATAAACATCGCTTTGACAGTGGTTGTACCGTTGGATGAAAGATTAGTTTTGATGATGGTGAGCGTCGTATTTACGCTACCACCACCCGGCACCGGTGTCGATATTGAAGTACTGGAACCTCCACCGCTGCTGCAGGCTCCAAGCAGCGCCGCCATCATGAGCATTATTACCAGGCGAATGAATGACATATATTTTCCTTTCAAATTAAACTGAAAGATCAGTTACTGAATTACTTTCCGGTATTAGTAAATGTTACCAGACTCGAAGCTGTCGTGGTAATCGTCTGTCCGGCATATTGGGCAACCGCACGCCAGTTGACCGTCATGACACTTATGGCAGTACCGGTGCACGAAAATACTCCTGTTGTGGGGTTTGTCGAACAGGGCGAAGGCAGATTCAAGTACATCTGAACGTACATCGGGACTATGAGATTTCCGGATGAATCAGTCGTACCCGTAAATACTCCCGGCGGCGCAACAATCTGATTGCCCTGGAATGGTGTATAGACGATCATGTCATCGAAGTTTTTGTTGGTTATGCTGTCAATGTAAAGTGAAATTACCTGATTCGGGATGACATCACCGTTGCCTTTAGCAAACTTGAGAGTATAGTTGGAAACGATTGTTTTCCCGATAAAAGCGAAGTTATTGCTCCATGCTGGCGGTGTTATCGTACCAGGAATCGTCACCGTCAATTTAGGAGCAGTAATCGTCACTTTTACTGATGTGCTCTCAGACGAATAATCTGAACCCGCAACCAGGTAGATAGATCTGTCGGAACTGACATTGTTTACTTTCAGCAGAATCTTAGCTGTGCCGTCTTCATTGACATTACCGGAAGCATCGGCAATCACCGACTGATCAGATGACATTACCCGCACACCGATTCCACGCACTGACTTACCGGCCGCAGTAAGTGTAACCGTAGCTACAATAACATCCCCGCCGGTTACAGCTGCATTATCTACTGCCAGCGTCAATGAACCTGTAGAGGATCCGCTACCACCGCATCCGGCAACTGCAAAAGTAATAACAGCTACTGCCACCAGCGTCATAAAACGTACATACCTGGTCATGAAACCTCCCGCTAACTGTGAAATATCGTTAAATGTAAAGTAATAAAAAGAAACTTCTGAACAAAACTGCCCGGCAGTCTACACCAAGCAAACCTATTCGTCAGCAAAAACCTCATCAAGATGCACAACCAGATCGCCAAGCAGCGTTACCGGAACTGCATCTTTATCTGCATACCTATCAGCAGCGCCGTATCTACCGTCTTCTCCACGTTTGAAAACCAGCAGCGAATGCTCCGCAGGGTGAATTACCCAATATTCCTTCACACCGTTACGCTGATACAACTCAAACTTTAGCTGCAAATCTTTGGAGGCTGTAGACTTTGAAACAATTTCAACAATCAGGTCCGGTGCGCCGTTACATCCTTTTTCATCAAGCTTTGCAGGATCACACACTACCAGAAGATCCGGCTGAACTACGGTTTCAACATAATTGTCACTGGCATCAGAAACATCTGCTAAACGAACATCCAGGGGAGCATTGTATATTTTACACGTTCTGTTTTTCAGATAGTTTGCGAACTGCATCAAAAGCTCACGTGATAAAGCCTGATGCGATCTACTCGGTCCGGGACTCATGGCATGAATACCGTTCCAGGGATAGGCCACACCATCGATTAATTCCCAGCGCTCATCATCCGGCCAGGTCAGGTAGTCGGCGTAGGTAAACTTCTGATTCTGATGTGCCTGAGGATACGCCACGAGAGACCTCTTGCTTACTCCATCACCCTTCGTCAAAAACAGAGCCGAGATCAATCTTTACTTCGCTCACCGATTTTAAAGAAACTGTAGCATCGGAACCATACACAACAGGCGATTCATATCTACCGTTTTTCTGCAGATAAAAGATCATTGCTGTCTTATCAATCGGGTGAATAAACCAAAGCTCTTCAACCCCGTGTCTCTCGTACAAGTAGCGCTTATCAGAAAGATCATATTTTGAAGTTGTTGGTGAAAGAATCTCTAAAACAACATCAGGTGCGCCGTTACATCCACGCTCATCGACTTTATTTCTATCACAGACAACCACAACGTCAGGCTGCACAACAGATTCAACTTCGTCATCCTGCTGATCCTTGTTTTCACAGAGCCGAACATCAAATGGCGCACCGTATACCTGGCACTGACGCCCTTTTAATTGTACATACAGCTGCGCAATCAATCCCGCTTGAATCTGCTGATGCTTTGAACCTGGTGCCGGACTCATCGCATAAGGAACGCCATCAATAATCTCCCAGCGTTCATTATCAGGCCAGGTCAGATAGTCGGCATACGAAAACTTGTCACCATAGTGTGCCTGAGGATACGCCATCCGGAAAACCTGCTCTGATAGTGCTGGATCAAACCGCTCCGAGTATCCGTGGGGTAATGAAAATCAGCAGCTCCGTTTTGACTTTTGTAGCCGTATTCGATTTGAACAACTTGCCGAGGAACGGGATGTCCATCAGAAACGGCACGCCCTCATCGCCCTGGGTATCGCTGTCCACATAGATACCGCCGATAACTGTCGTCTCGCCATCCTTCAGCAGCATTTCCGTCGTTGCTTCCTTGGTGTTAATCGGTGGAGGACTGCCCGAACCGGCTGAACTGTTGGTCGCCTTGATCTGCATTACAACGGTGCCGTTGGCGTTGATGTGTGGAGTAACATCAAGCGACAGAGCTGCATCGATGAACTGGGTGGTTGCACCGGATGTCGAAGTTGTGTTCTGGTAGGGGATTTTCTGCCCCTGAGAAATTTTGGCCGCTTTATGATTCAGGGTAGCCACTTTCGGCGATGAGATGATCTTGATCATGCCGGCACTGGCAGCTGCATTCAGACGCATATCAAGCTGTACGTTGCTTCCCAGCGTGCCGAACGAAATTCCCATACTGCCACCAGGTGCCTGACCGGTACCCGTGGTAGGAGGAGCAGAAGTCAATCCGCCAAAACCGGTATCAAGGGCGTTGATCCCCAGTATCGAACCGGTACCGTCCTTGAAATGAATGCCCCAGTTGACACCAAGGTTGCGGGTGAAAGTCGATGTTGCCTCAATAATCCGGGCTTCGATCATCACCTGCCGCTCAGGAACATCCAGCTGGGCCAGCAGTTTGCGCATATCTTCCAGCGCCTGCGGTGTATCTTTGACTATCACTTTGTTTGTGCGAGCGTCGGATGAAATCTGTCCGCGTTCAGGTGTTTTCAATTTATCAAACTGACCGGTAATATCGCCAATGGAGGCATAGTTTACCGAGAACGTTTCCGTCTTCAATTCGATGGATTTGGCAGCGGTCTTTTTGATTTCCAGCTCTTCTTCAGCTTGGGACTTGAACTTGCCCTTACCCTTGATCAGGATGATATTGCCATCCTCACGCTTGTCCAGGCCTTTGGTATCCAGGATGATATCAAGCGCCTGGTCCCAGGGGACGTTGACCAGCTTCAGACTGATTGCGCCGGTAACATCATCGCCAAGAACAAAGTTCTTATTGCTGACTTCCGACAGTAATTGGAAAATTTTTCGAACTTCCGCATCGGCAAATTCAAGCGTCACACGACGACCGGAGTAGTTTTTACCACCCGGCTTGACAGCTGCAGCTGCGGCACCTGCTGCAGGAGCGAGCTCTGCTGCAATCTCATCTCCCCTGCTGTCGGCTGCTGCCGGTTTCAGAATTGCAATCCGCGGTTTTGCATCAGCGGTTTCGATAGCCAGCGTTTCGGCAGTCATCCCCGCAGGATTTTTGAAGTCGATGTACAGCATATCGCCTTCCTGACGATAATCAAACCCGGCAGAGGCCCGCATTGCGATGCGAATCCGCGTTTCACCCTTCTTCTTGTTTTTGACAGCGACAGGGGTAACACGTAGAACCGGAGATACGAACGAACGAGTTTCCAGTGAGCGTTGCAGATGCTTCGGGAGTGCCGCATTTTTTATCGTCAGCGTCACAAAGCCAGGTGACTGGACGGGGGCTTCAGACTCAATCTCGCCGCGCACTTTAACCGATACACGCGAAATGTTGTCGATTACCTGGAAGTCAATCATTTCGACCGTTGTCGGGCCGAAATATTTGGCACTCTTTTTTGTCGGGGCTGCAACTGGCGCGCTTTTTTCTGCTACCGGTTCCTGCTTGACAGGCGCCGGCTTTTCAGCAACCGGCACCGAAGTGACAACCGGCGCCGCATCCATCTGCTCTGCCGCTGAAACAGGACCCAGGTATACAACAACACCACTGTTCGATCTGATGGCCCTGGCTTCCGGGAAACTACCGTTGACCGCGTCAAGCACGACCCGTACCTTGTCAGGATAGATGCCGATACGGGCAGAAGCTACACCGGCGGTATTTAACGGAACAATCCGCGTCGGAATTGCACATTTGACATCAAATAGATCGATAATGAAGCGTTCCGGTTTATTAAGCCGGAAGGTTTTGATATCCGAGACGGCTCCATCAAGAGCCAGTAAAACTGAACTGCTGGCAGCGCTGATGCCGGTCAGAAATTTGGCCGGAGGCAAAGCAACGGGAGCCGGCGCGGCAGCGGCTGGTTCCGCGACAACCGGCTTAGCAACGGGTTCTTGAGCAGTTTTCGTCTCTGGCTCAGTGGCACTTTTTGCAGTATCAACCGGCACAGGGAAGCTGACCCGCACCTCGCCTGTATCGGACGGCGATGCTGCCAAAACTGCCTCAACATCATTCAACAGTTCTATTTCCACACGGGTCAACATTCCGGCATCCGTATCAAAACGGTTTGCTGTGACCGCCTTGAAGTTGCCCTTGTTGACTACCACCGGTTTGTTGATGGCTCCCGGCGATGCCTGGGAGAAGTCAATCACTAATCGCAGCGGCGCTGTGGTTTTGTAACTGGTGAATGTGGCAACGCCCGACAACTTGATGATCAACGCTGTTGCCGCTCCGTCTCCGGAGACCGTTATCGACTCGATAGCTGCAATCGGTGTCGTGGGTGCAACCTCGGCCGCATGGGCATAGTTCGTCGCCTCAATGAATAAACCGGCAGCAAACATACACATACATGCCGTCAGTATCGATGCCTTAGTGATCCACTTCATGCGGGACTCCTTACTGTTTCCTGGGAAGAACCAGCTGGGTTACCTGACTGCTGGCCTTGCCGTTGTCATCAGTGTACTTTTCAGTGATGTCTACCCCGGTGGTGGTAATCGCCGTCACCTTGCCGCTTTTGTTGCCGATGGTCATACCGATCTTGAGAACATAACCTTTGCCGGCAGGATCGGTTACCATTGCCTGATTCTGTTTTCCGCCGGTAATAACACCGATCAGCTTGAACTGATTAACATCAAAGCTCAGTATCGGCAACGCATCCTGTTGTGCCTTCTTCAAAGCATCAGGAGTGCTCTTTACATTCAGCTTTGGCTGTATATACGGCTTGAAGGGGTCTTTTTTCTTACTGAAATCAAACTGGTTTGCCGGTGGGGCAGCAACGCGCGCAACGGAACTTACCGCTTTCTGGACTGGCTTTGGAGCCTCCTTGACAGCCGGCGTTGGAGCGGGAGCGGGAGGAGCATCAGCCTTTTTGCACGCCGAAAACATGGCAATACAGGCAGCAGCCATGCACACATATACAACCGTCTTATTTTTTCGGAGCTGTTTTTTTGTCATCCTTAATCTCTTTCTTATCAAGGAAGCGGAATGTTGTAGCAAGACAGGTAACCTTTGTCATCATGCGATTATTAACATTTCTGATATCTGAGAATACTACGTTGGTGATATTGACAATCCGCGGCAGGTTTGCAACTGCTGCAAAAAAATTGGCCACATTGAAATAGGAGCCTGAAACGACGATATCAACCGGTACCTCGGCGAAAAAGTCTTTGGGCACCTCTGCCTTGGGACGAAATACGTTGAAGTCAAGTCCCGTTCTTTTCCCCTCAGAGGTGATACCAGTCAACAGCGACGGTATTTCCTTTGAGTTCGGCAATTCAGTCAATGCCTGGGCCAGCTCCTTATTAAGCTGCTCATATTCAGCCTGCATTTTCGGCAGGTTGTTGGCAATTCTGGTCTTCTCTTCAACTTCACTGCTCAACTTGGCCAGTTCAGCCCTCGCCCCGGCTAGTTCCTTGTGCTTCGGAATATACAGGAACCAGACCATCGCCGCCGCTTCAAGAATCGCAACAACAGCCAGAATGGCTATTTTCTGCTTGGTAGGCAGTTTAAGAATTTTTTCAACTTGAGGATCCATAGATCAGACCACCTGTAAAGGTTTAGCGACTATTTCGCCGCCGGCGGTGCCGGAACTGCTGCAGCTTTAAGTTTCATCGTAACGTCAAACTTCTTGAGCTTGGCGCCACTCACATCGATCTGCTCGGACACGCCCAGCTCAACAGCAGTATATTCGCTTGACGCCTCCATAGCCCGCATGAACTGGGCAATCAACTCTTCCGAGTAGGCAATGCCTGACAATCTGACATCAAGGTTGTTCTCTGAGTAACTTGTGAGCCAGAGCTGGTCAGGTGTGAGGTCGCTCAACGTTACCAGACGTTGTGCGGGACCGGCCTTGTTTTTGCGTAACTGCGCGAGAACATCAAGTTTTTTCTTGACCTGTTCCTTAAGGGTTTTCAGTTCCTCAAGCTTGCCGATTTTCGATTTAAGCTCGTTTATCTTATTATTTGCCGTAGTAATCTGACCCTTTACACCACTGATCTGGATTTTTTTGAACGACCACATCCCCATGACAACAGCAGCGACTACCCCGACAACGACACAGGCAATAACTATCTGCTGGACTGCAGTCTCTTTCTTTTTCGCCGCACGAACGGGTAACAGATTGATCTTGATCATTTGTCCCCTACCCTCCTCATGGCGAGTCCGACGGGAACAGCCATCAACGGACCGATTTCCTGAAGGTATTCAGGGTCAAATTCATTTTCGTTGTAGGAAAGCTTGGCGAACGGCCTGATTGGCTCCACCGGCAGGCCGATCCTCTCGAAAATAGTACTCGCCAGATTGTGAACCTTAGAACATCCGCCACAAATAAAGATGCCGGTGATACGGTCATCGTTGGCCGTAGAGTTATAAAAGTCCAGCGAACGACGAATCTCTTGAGTAATCGTTTCGTTGGTTTTCCCAATTACATCCAGCAACTGCCGGTTATTAGAATTGCCGGCAACAATTTTCTGAGCCTCAGCATCCTGGCTACTCAAGCCGAGCTGTTTCTGAATTTCTTCGGTATAGAGGTTGCCCCCCATCTGAACGTCGCGGGTAAAAAGAGTAACCCCATCCTTGATGATGTTGATGTTCATGACGCTGGCACCAATATTGATCAAGGCCAGAATGTCGTCAGGGCGGAAGTCATGGTTGATTTCAAACGCATTCTGAACTGCGAAAGAATCAACATCCACAACCGTTAGTGCAAGCCCTGCCTCGTTGAATACAGCCAGGTAGTCGTTAATAATGTCTTTTTTGCTGGCCACCAGCAGCACATTCATTTTGGAAGGATCATTATTATCGGGGGAAAGAATCTGGAAATCCATGTTGACATCATTGATGTCAAACGGGATGTACTGCTCCGCCTCCCAGGCAATCTGGTCTTCAAGCTCTTCCTGCGGCATGACCGGCAACAGTATCTTTCTAATGATGACGGAGTTCCCCGAAATGGAGCAGGCCACGTCCTTAACCTTGACACCAGAACTTGCAACAAGATTCTTGATGTTCTTAGCAATGGTGGTGCTGTCCATCAGGCTATTGTCGACAATCGCCTCGGGCGGCAATGGAAGTATTCCGGCATTCAAAAGCTGGAATGTCCCTTTACCCTCTTTCAGGTGCACCAGTTTTACCGAACTGGAGCCTACGTCAATGCCGATAACCTCTTTTTTCTGCTTGAAAAAAAACATAGTCGGTCCCGTTACATGGTATCCTGAAATACTTTGCATTTTTCTTCGAGAGTGAAACCAAGTGCAAGAATAATCTTACGCATCGTCTCCACCCTGCACACTTCACCGCGTTCGACCCTGTCAACGGTCAATACGGAGACGCCGGCTTTGCGGGCAAGCTCTGACTTGCTCATCAGCTTGGATTCCCGTATTGATTTTACTCTATTTTTATTCTTCATGCACACAGTATCCACGTAGTATATTGAGTACGGCGCTACATTTACTATAATTTGAGCACATGTCAACACAATTTTGCATAATTATGCGTCTGCATGCAAAAAAAATTATAACTGAGCTTCGTGCGGTAAAAATTCAGTCCATTTTCCCCTTAGGCCCAGAGGGTTCGCCAGGGGGGGTGGGACTTTTTGGAGTTTTGCAAAAGAGCCTCTTTATGATCGCAAATGCCGCGCTACCTCAAACAGTGCGATTCCCCCGGCAACCGAGGCATTCAGTGAGCTGACTCCGCCGTAGCGGGGAATCGACATCAGCACATCACACTGCTTGCGCACCAGTGGCCTGATACCTTCTGCCTCACCACCCACCACCAGAACAACATTGCCGGAGAACGTAACATCATAAAGCGATGTACCAGATGTTCCTTCCAGCCCGTACACCCAGAAACCACCCCGCTTCAACTCCTCCAGCGCCTGGGCTACGTTGGTGACCATCACCACTGGAATCGTCTCCACCGCACCGGCGGAAGCCTTCTCCGCCGCTGCAGTAACGCCGCAGGCACGATCTTTAGGGATCACGACCGCCTGAGCCCCGGCACAGGCAGCCGAACGGATCAGCGCCCCCAGATTATGCGGATCCTGAATACCATCCAGCACCAGCAGCAGGTTGGCTGATTCCGGCTGCCCGGACTCCGCCAGCAGGTCGTTAAAATCCGCATAGACAAACGGCTCCACCTCCAGGGCGATCCCCTGGTGATGGGACGAAGCGCACATCCTGGTCAGGTCGGCTTTCTCACGGCGGTGGACCGGCACTCCACGGTTTTCCGCCAGCCGGATCACCTTCTCCACACGATGGTCGCTGGCATTGCTCTGGACATACAGGTTGAACGCTCCCCGTTTCCCTTGCAACGATTCCTTGACCGGATTGACTCCGAAAATCAGCTCACCTTTCATCGTCCGCCGTCCCGTATCTCATCCCTGATGAGCTCCGCAGCCTGAAGCGGGTCCGCAGCAGAAGCAATCGGCCGCCCGATAACCAGGTAATCAGCTCCCGCCTGCACCGCCTGGGAAGGCGTCATAATCCGTTTCTGGTCGTCGGCTGCAGAAAACGACGGGCGCACTCCGGGGGTGACAATCAGGAATCCAGGACCGCAGGCTTCACGAATCAGGCCGATTTCCAGCGGCGAGGCAACCACGCCATCCATACCGGATGCCTGGGCAAGTCGCGCCAGTCGGACGACCATGTCAGGGACGGAATGCTCGATACCCACCTGCCGCAGAGTTTCGACGGTCGAAGATGTCAGTACCGTCACCGCCAGCAATTTCGGCCTCGCGGCATCTCCAAACTCTTTTTGAACGGCGGCAACGGCGGCTTCCATCATCTCCGCCCCTCCCAGAGCATGCAGATTGGTCAACTGCACGCCCATTCTGGCCGCTTCAACCATCGCCCTGGCGACCGTGTTGGGAATATCGTGGTATTTAAGATCAAGAAAGACCTGGCCGCCGTGACGCTGAACCGCCTTGACAGCCGCCGGACCGCAGGAGGTGAACAACTCTTTGCCGATTTTGAACATGCCGACCCGCCCTGCCAACAGCCCGGACCAACGGTCGATTTCATCCAGTCCGTGTACATCAAGGGCAAATATGATCCTGTTGTCAATCTGTCCGTTGTTCATGGCCGCCCCTTTTTGATAAATTCGGCCGCAGCAGCGGCTATCCCGTCGGCATCGATCCCCACATCCCTGCGCAACTGGGCCTGGCTCCCCTGCTCGACGAACGAGTCGGCAATACCGAGACGCCTGACCCTGACATCGTACAGTCTGCTGTCGTTGAGCAGCTCCAGTACGGCGCTGCCGAAGCCCCCCTGCAGAGCGTTCTCCTCCACCGTAATAATCGCGCCGGTGGCATGGGCGGCTGCCAGAATCAGATCGGCGTCGATCGGCTTGACGAAACGGGCATCAATGACTCCGACCGAAATTCCCTGTTGTTTCAGTTGCTCAGCAGCCTGTAATGCCGGGTAAACGGTAGAACCGATGGCAACGATCGTTGCATCCGATCCATCGATCAAAACTTCTCCCCGGCCGATCTCCAGCACATTCAATTCCTCGTCCAGCTCAACACCGTAGCCTGTCCCGCGCGGATAGCGCAGAGCCGCCGGCACTCCTGAATAGATGGCGGTTTTCATCATCCGGCGCAACTCGTTCTCATCCCGTGGCGCCATCAGCGTCATACCGGGCAGGTGCCGCAGGTAGGACAGGTCAAATACGCCGTGATGGGTGGGGCCGTCATCCCCGACCAGCCCACTGCGATCCATGGCGATGGTCACCGGCAGTTTCTGCAGACAGATGTCATGAAACACCTGATCGTAGGCCCGCTGGACAAACGTGGAATAAATGGCGGCCACCGGACGGAAGCCGTCCGCTGCAAGTCCGGCTGCAAAAGCAAGGGCGTGCTGCTCGGCGATTCCAACGTCGAAAAAACGCTCCGGAAAGCGCTTTGAAAACGGAGCCAATCCGGTACCGTCCGGCATGGCAGCCGTAATCGCCACTATTTTCGGATCTTCTTCCGCCAGACGAACCAGCGTTTCGCCAAATACTTCGGTATACGACTGTGCAACGGCCTTGGCAGCACCCTTCCCGGTAGCAATATCAAACGACCCCACGCCGTGAAACTTGTCGGGGGTCTCCTCGGCCGGCCCGTACCCCTTCCCCTTGGTCGTCATGACGTGCACCAACAGCGGGCCGTCAAGGTCGTTAATGTTGTTGAACACGTCGATCAACTGCGGCAGGTTGTGTCCGTCCAGCGGCCCCAGGTAGTCAAAACCGAGTGCTTCAAATAATGAGCCCGGAGTCAGGAAACCCTTCAGGGAATTCTCCGCACGGCGGGCAAACTGCAGTAAGTCACTGCCGACCGCCGGAATGTGCTTGAGCAGCCCCTGCATCTCTTTTTTCAGCTCCCGGTAATGGTGACCGGTCATTTTCCGGGAAATAAAAGCCGAGAAGGCTCCGACGTTTTTTGAAATCGACATCTCGTTATCATTTAAAATGACGATCAGATTTTTCTTAAGATGCCCGGCCTGGTTAAGCGCCTCGAATGCCATGCCGCCGGTCAGCGAGCCGTCACCTATCACCGCAATCGAGTGTTTCTTGGTGCCGTTCAGGTCGGCCGCAGCAGCCATGCCGAGGCCCGCCGATATAGACGTCGAAGAGTGCCCCACGCCGAACGCGTCATGCTCGGATTCGCTCCGCTTGGGAAAGCCGGAAATCCCCTTGTACTGGCGCTGGGTGTGGAAGCGATCCCGCCGGCCGGTCAGTATTTTATGAGTGTAGGCCTGGTGGCCCACGTCCCAGATGATTTTGTCACGGGGAGAGTCAAAACAGTAATGCAGGGCGATTGACAGCTCAACCGTGCCGAGGTTGGAGCCGAGGTGCCCTCCGGTTACCGACAGCGTTTTCAGCAGAAATGCGCGAATTTCCTCCGCAAGCTCCTGCATCTGTTCAATGGTCAGATTTTTGAGATCGGCAGGCGAATTGATGTCGTCAAGATATGTGTACATGATGTTGTTACTCCGCGAATAAGACAGATCTGTCTAGGTGTATCTGTTATCCCTGAACCACTTAACCGCCCTCTGCAGGGCGTCCGTGACCGAATTTTGCGGCAGCTCCAGTTCGCTCACCGCCTTCGTCGAGTCAAAATACATGAATTTGGCCGCCATCTGCACCCCGGCAAGCGGTATCAGCGGCTCGCGGCCGGTAATCCGCGAAAGGCCTTCATTCAGATACGCAGCCAACAGAATCGGCGTGTAGGGGAGACGGACCCGTGGCGCCGGAAGCGTGGTGATCTCCGCGAGCATTTCAAAAATGCCGCGCAGCGTAATATTGCGATTGCCCAGAATGTACTTCTCTCCGCAGCGCCCCCGCTGTTCGGCCAGGATATGGCCCCGAGCACAGTCCTCAACCGCGATGATGTTGAGCCCCGTGTCCAGGTACGCCGGCATCGCCCGCTTCAGAAAATCAACAATGATTTTGCCGGTGGGGGTCGGCTTGATATCTCGCGGCCCGATGGGGGTTGACGGGTTTACGATCACCAGATCGAGGCCGCGGGAGATAAACTTCTCCGCTTCGCGCTCCGCCAGAAACTTGCTCTTCTTGTACGGTCCCACCATATCGGCCAGCGTGACAGGCGTATCTTCCCGGCCGGGTGTTCCGTCCCCCGGATTGCCCAGCGTACCGACGCTGCTGGTGTAGACGACCCGTGAAACGCCGCGCTCGCAGGCCGCTTCCAGAATGGCAGCGGTTCCGCCGACGTTGATGTGGTACATCTCTTCCGAGTTGCGCGTCCAGAGCCGGTAATCGGCCGCCGCATGGTAGAGAACATCACACCCCTGCAGCCCCTGGGACAGACTCTGCCGGTCGCGCAGGTCGCCCGGCCAGATTTCAACGTCAAGCCCGTCAAGATTTGCGGTATCGGAACTGGGGCGCACCAGGGCGCGCACTTGACGTCCGTCTTTGATCAGCTCTCGGACAATACTGGCCCCTATGAACCCGGTCGCCCCGGTCACAAAGGTTTTCATGCTGGGTCTCTTGCGTACTCACCCGAATTCAGTCCCCCCTCCCTTGACGGGAGGGGGTCAGGGGGTGGGTGAAGCTGCAACTTGCTGGTTTCATAGCAACCTCCCCCCCACCCTGACCCTCCCCCGCCAGGGGGGAGGGAACTTTCTGTGGTTGTTGAAAGAAGCTCTGCTGAAAGCGCAAAGCCCCGAGCTTGGCTACTCCGGGGCTTTGCAATACACAATGCGGGCGATGCAGTTTCCATCAGTCACCCACAGCAACGCTCTCGGCCAGCAAACGCCGGTATTTGCCCAACGCCGTCAGCGGAAAACAGTTGCGGTATATATGGTATTTGATCATGAAGTATTTGGGGAACCCGGTACCGGTGAAGGCATCCTCGTCCCAGGTACCGTCCTGTTTCTGGGTGCTCATCAGATATTCAACACCGCGAGAAGCCGCCTTTGAGCAAACGTCGCCGGCTGCGAAAAGCGAAAGCAGCGCCCAGCTGGTCTGTGATGGCGTACTCGGCCCGCATCCCATCAACGAGCGGTCACAATAGGATTCGCACGCCTCGCCCCATCCTCCGTCCAGGTTTTGCTTGGACTTGATCCAATTGACCGCCTTTTTGACATAGGGCTGCGACATCTCCTCGCCGATGGCTTCAAGACCGCAGAGCACCGACCAGGTACCGTAGATGTAATTGACTCCCCAGCGACCCCACCAGGGCCCCTCTGGTTCCTGCTCCTGTTTGAGAAATTCCAGGGCCTGGACAGCTGCCGGATGACTCAGTGGATAGTCAAAATTGCCCATCAGCTCCAGCATCCTGCCGGTAAGGTCAGCAGTGGGGGGGTCGATCAACGCTTCCAGATCGGCAAAGGGGATTTTGTTCAGCAGGTACTTGGTGTTGTCTTTGTCAAAGGCCCCCCAGCCGCCGTTGCTGCTCTGCATTGCCAGACACCAGCCGATACCGCGCTTGATGGCCTGTTCCTTATGCTTTTTGTCCCGGACTTTGATATCCTTGATCGCCAGCATCACAAAACCGGAGTCATCAACATCCGGATACCAGTCGTTCAGGAATTCAAAGGCCCAGCCACCCGGTTCCAGATCCGGCAGTTTGATCTGCCAGTCCCCTTTGCGGCGCACCTCCAGATCCAGCAGCCACTGGGCAGATTTGACCAGCGCCGGGTGATCGGCCGGCACACCGGCCTCCTGCATGGCCACCAGCACGAGCGCCGTATCCCACACCGGCGACACGCAGGACTGCAGCACCAGACTTTCTTCGTCCTCAATGCAGAAGTTGGCCAGCGCCTCAAGCCCCTTGGCCACGGCAGGGTGATCATTGGCGTACCCCAGGCAGTGCAGCGCCAGAATCGAATTCAGCATGGCAGGCTGGATCCCCCCCCAGTCGCCACTCGGTTCCTGATGGTCAAGGATCCACTGTTCAGCCATGGAAACCGATTTTTTCTTGAATGGACGAATCGGTGAGGATTCGTACACCTTCAGGATGTGATCGACTCCTATGAAAAAGTTCTTCCAGGTCAAGATTCCGTCTTCGTGGGTAAAGGTGTAGTCGGTCGGACGTGGCGGACGGACGTACAGTTCCTGTACGCGGGCCCGCGGTGGCAGTTTGCGAACCGGTCGCTCGGCCATGACCACCGAAAGAGGGATGATGGTCGCCCGCGACCAGCTCGAAAATTCGTAGAGATTGAAATAGGCCCAGTTGGGGAGCAACATCAGTTCAATCGGCATGGAGGGAACACCCAGCCACGAGAACTCGCCGAACAGTGCCAGGAATATTTTGGTAAATACACGGGCCTTGAGGATGCCGCCGTTGGCAAGGATAAAATCGCGGGCCCGCTTCATCACGTGGTGCTCGGCGGAAAAACCGGCCATTTTGAGTGCAAAATATGCCTCTATTGTCGTCGAAAGGTCACCGGGACCGCCGTACCAGAGGGTCCAGGCTCCCTCCTCGGTCTGCTTGCTGATAATGTAATTTGCAATTTTCTGCTCACGATGACGGTCAACCATCCCCAGAAAGTGGAACAGCATGATGTATTCGGCCGTTATGGTGACGTTCGACTCCAGCTCGGCCCACCAGTAGCCATCCGGCAGCTGCTCGCGAAAGAAAAAATCGCGGGTGCGCTCAATCGCACGGTCGAGCGGACTCTTCGACTCGCCGGCCATTTTCTTCCAGATGGAGGGAGGGAGGTGATGAACTTTTCCGGGGACCTTACGGGGCGGCTCGATTACAGGGGCGGCACTTTCGGTGGTAAATGATGTCAGGGCTGAAGAAATCTGATATTTTCGCAGTTCCATCCAAACAACTCCTTCGTTGTGTTCGCAGCTGCCCAGCGCTTGCTTCTGATGCACACAGGCTTTGATAAGGCAAAATTATGGCTTAATATCATAAAACCGGAGTGTTGTATATCCATTTTTCGAACCGACAGCTGACAGCGATCACGCAGAATTGTGAACGGCTCTGGGGATTTGCTGTTTGCCTCGACTGCGTCCACTGTGCTATAAGGTTCGCCTCATTTTGATAATGCCGTACCCGAGGAGAGACTACCCCATGCTGACAGGAAAACAGAAACGGCATCTGCGCGCCATCGGACATTCGCTAAAAGCGATCATTCAGATCGGAAAAAAAGATATTGACCAGGCCCTGATCACCGAAGCCAACCGCTCTCTCGACCACCATGAACTGATCAAGGTCAAACTGCTCGAAAGCTGCACGCTCGACAAGCATGAGGCATCCGAACAACTCGCGGCTGAGTGTCAGGCCGACATCGCCCAGATTGTGGGCAAAACATTCCTGCTCTACCGCCCTGGCACCCCGCCGGTGATCATTCTTCCGTCAGGCGGAACGACAACCGGAAAAATGTGACATGAAGGTGCGCGCAGTTCTGTTCGACCTTGACGGTACGCTGGTTGACTCACTCGATGATCTTACCGCAGCCGTCAATCACACCAGAGCGGCGTTTGGCCTGCCGCAGCTGCACTCCCCCACGGTCTGTGCCATGATCGGAAAAGGGGCGCGACACCTCATTCGACAGGCTGTGCCGGATCTCGACGATGCAGAGACCGATCGTGCCCTGCAGCTGTTTCTCGATTTCAATCAACATCATATCGCCGACAAGAGCCGTCTCTACCCCGGTATCGGAAAGACACTGGACGTTCTGCAGGGTAAAGGAATCAGACTGGCGGTAGTCTCGAACAAGAACCAATCCCTGAGCGGGCTGATTCTCAGCGCTTTGGGAGTTCGCGATTACTTTGAACTGATCGCCGGTGGTGACACCTTTGCGGAGAGTAAACCATCCCCATTGCCGCTGCTCAGGGTGGCGGACCAACTCGGCGTACTCCCGACGGAGTGCGTCATGGTGGGGGACAGCATCAACGACATTGAGGCGGGCAACCGGGCCGGCATCGTGACAATTGGCTGCAACTGGGGCTACGGGAATCGGGAGGAGCTGAGTCAGTCTACCTTCCAGGTTGACTCATGCGATGAACTGATTTCAACTCTGATTGAACTGGAACAGGCGGCATGAACGGCTGGAGCGGATCACTGTTGAGGGTTGATCTGACTGCGGGGAGAGTTCAGCGCGAGTCAGTTCCCCGGTTACTGCTTGAAGAGTATCTCGGCGGGCGCGGGCTGGGTGTACGTCTGATGCGCGACTATTTTCGGCTCGACCCCTTTGACCCGACCATGCCGCTGATCTTCGCAGTCGGGCCGCTCTGCGGCACCCCCGCCCCCACCTCCGCCCGTCTGTCAGTCGTCTCCCGCTCGCCCCTGACCGGCACAATCTACGACTGCTCGGCCGGCGGGCGCTTCGCCTGGAACCTGAAGGCCTGCGGTCTGGATGTCATTTTTATCAGCGGACGGAGCCCCTGGCCGGTCGCCCTGACCATCACCCCTGATCGAACTGAAATCATTCCAGCAGTGCCGTTGTGGGGGTGTGACATTCCGACCACCACCGCCGCGCTCGCTAAGCATGGCAGCGTAGCGGCCATCGGACCTGCCGGTGAGAACGGTGTGCTCTTCGCCAACATCATGATGAGCGAGGGCAACTCCGTCGGACGGGGCGGCCTGGGGGCCGTCATGGGGCAGAAGAACCTCAAGGCTGTGACGGTGAAGGGGGATATCAAGACCGGCATTGCCGACAGGGAGCTGTTCAACAACGCCCGTACCGACGTCATGCGCCTGTTCAAGGCATCTCCGGTACTCTTCGGCCCGCTGGGGATAGCTGCTTTCGGCACCCCGGTGCTGGTGGATCTGATGGCCCAGCGCCGCATGGCCCCCACCGCCAACTTCAGCGAAACTTTTTTCGAGCATTCGGCCAATTATTCTGGTCCGGCCATTAAAGAGGCCTGCCAAGCCAGAAATGACGGCTGTTACGGCTGCCCGATCCAGTGCAAGAAGTCGGCGGGGGACGGCGGCCACCTGCCGGAATACGAGAGCGCCTCCCATTTCGGTGCCCTCAACAGGGTAAGCAACCTGACAGCGATCGTCACGGCCAACCGGATCTGCAACGACCTTGGCATGGACACCATCACCGCCGCCGCAACACTTTCGGCCTGGGGTGAAATCAGGGGCATTTTTCCGCGCGGGGATGAGATTCCCGCCCTGCTGGAGGACATGGCTCACAGGCGTAATGACGGAGAACTGCTTGCATTAGGCTCCCGGCGGGTATCGAACGAACTGGGCCGGCCGGAATGCTCCATGAGCGTCAAATCGCTGGAGCTGCCGGCCTACGACCCGCGCGGCGCCTACGGCATGGCGCTGGCCTACTGCACCAGCAACCGCGGCGGCTGTCATCTGCGCGCCTATCCGATCTCCCATGAAATCCTGCGAAAACCGGTTCCGACCGACCGTTTCTCTTTTTCCGGCAAAGCCCGCATCATATCCATCGCCGAGGATACCAACGCCACCGTAGACTCGCTTGTGGCCTGCAAATTTGCATTTTTCGGCGCCAGCCTGGAGGAGTATGCCGAGCTGATGACGGCGACCACCGGGGTTGAGTATTCTCCCCAACGCCTGAAGGAGATCGGCCGCCGGATCGTGCTGTCCGAACGCTTTTACAACTGCGCCAACGGTTTCTCCCGTAAGGACGACATGCTGCCGGAGAGGTTTTTCAACGAACCGGGTTCCAGCGGTGACGGCATCGACATCACCCCCATCGACCGCACCCGCTTCACCGAGGAGCTGGATAAATACTACCGTATTCGCGGGCTGAACGCAGACGGTTGCTTTGATGATCAGACTTTTCTGGAGAATCAGCCGTGAGAAGTGAAGAACAGCTCAATAAATGCATAGATGTTCTTTTTTGCGCGCGTGCAGCAACTGGAGGCTGAATTTGCCCGCCTGAAGCGCACTCCACTCCTTTATGTTGCCGGTATGATCCGCTCCCTCCACTATGCCGCCATGACCACTCTGGCTCATCACGGAACCACCAATCCAGAAGATGTACACCTGCTCGAACCGTGGCTGGAGGCGTGGTCTGTCCGTAACGCCACCAAACGAGGAGAACGTAAGGGATTTCTGAGTTTTTGTTTATCTTGATCGCGCACCCAGATACTGGATCGTACCCTACTGGTGGATCCGCAACGAAATACTCGAAAAACATCAACAATATCTAAACAAGCACGGTGGGCACCGTCCTGTAAACGATGACTCAAATTACCATTCAATCAATGAGAACCAATTAGAAAGCTGGCAAAACAAATGGGAAATTCTTGGCATCTTTTGACATGCAACTTACTTTACATCGGAAAACGGTCTTGACAGTACATACATTTGTACATACAATTAAACAATGAAAATCACTTGGGATTCCAAAAAAGCAACCGCCAATCCGAAAAATCACGACGGCGTTGCTTTCGAGGAAGCTCAGCACGTCCTGCTAGACCTATTCGCATTGACGCGGGAGGACAGTGATTCAGTAGACGAACAAAGATTCATCACTTTGGGAAAGGGCGGTAAAGGGCGGATTCTAATGGTTGTCTACACTTACAGAGATGAAACAATACAACTCATATCTGCTTGGAAAGCAAATGAACCGCAACGGAGGCGCTATGAAAACCAGTTCTGACAAAATGCATGAAAAATACAAAGACTTTGATTTTACAGATGCAAAATCAGTAAGTGAAACTCCACATCTTGCAAAGCTTCAGGCGGAAACCGGAGGAAAATCACGAATTACCATGCGAGTGGACAACGATGTGCTAGCGACCTTCAAAGTACGAGCTGAGATGGTCGGAGGCAATTATCAGACCCTGATGAATGAGGCGTTAAAGCAGTTCAGTCAAGGATTGAAACTTACCGACATAGTACGCGAAGCTATCCATGAAACCCTTGAAACCTGCCTAACTACAAGATCAAGCGGCCGCACCAAAAAAGTACGCGTCGGTTAGAGTTCCTGCATCAGAGTAAAATTTTACGGAAACACACAGAGAAAAAACCAAAGTTCCAACTAACGGCAGCACCGGTCAGCGGGAAAAAGCCCCCGCCGAGCCGGTGTGCCTTTCCACGTTGAACAATCAAGAAATGAAATAAAGGCAGGAGCAAGCAAATGATCAGCGATATCCTTGTCGAACAGGCGCAAGCGGTATTAGACATAATGTCCGCCAGTAGAATAAAAAAAAGGACTCGCCCCTTGCTAA
>JBAXVE010000053.1:0-23570 GCA_037129245.1 Desulfuromonadales bacterium | reverse complement strand
TTTTTGGCAGTGCAAAATTTTCAAAGAACACTACAGAAGTCTAAAGTTCAGTTTATCAAGATTTTCCTGAACATAAAGTCTGTTGCTGCTCAACTCCAGTGCAACCAGGTTCCCTCTTCCGTAAATCCAATCTCCCAAAAAGCAGCCATTATCCAACTGAATAAAATCAGTATCCAAACTCCATTCAATTTCATCGAGAAATCTGGGTGTGTGGCCTGCGATCACTTTTCTGCCGCCAATTTTTTCGGAATCCACGTACTGTTTTTTCCTGTTCCACAGCATGAACCCCTGACTGGTCTCTGTCATTGGGTCATCACGACTGAAATCCAGGCCAGCATGAACAAAAACATGTGACTCCGTTGCGATACACGCAGGAAGCGCCTTTATGAAATCAATATGTTCGCTCGGAATAGAGCCGCCGTTTTCGAGGTCATAGCTTCGCACTGTTGTGTTACCGCCGTTTTCGAGCCAATCCATCAAATCCTCATCCGAATTACTTTCAACAAAATCAATCAGCATCTGTTCGTGATTCCCTTTGATCGGTTGAACGTCATAGCCATCACTCTGAAGATCCATTATGGTATCAATCACGCCTTTACTGTCGGGTCCACGGTCGATGTAGTCTCCCAGCAGATAGAGTGTGTCGGACTTTTGAAGTTCCAGCTTGTGGAACAATAGCTGCCGAAAGGTTCGGCAACATCCGTGAATATCGGGAATGACGAAAGTTCGGTTCAATGACGCAACTGGCTCCCTCTTCTTCATTATCCTGCCGTCTATCCGGTATAAAGAAAACACCGTGGGATCTCAAATTTACTGGGGTCAAGAATTGCCATAGCGTAATATCGAGCGGCCAGTTTTCGGCCACGTTCGGTACTCATGTATCGTTCATCTGGCTGCATATTAACCCGCCACATATCCAACCGATCAGCATCCCAACAAGTACCGATGGTTGGGTCCTCAGATACATGGCCGTCTGTGTGAAACCTGCATGCATCGAAAAGCAGCTTAAAACGAGTATTATCAAGGGTGTACAGTACGTTGCGAAGATCTACCACCAACTCGGCACCTTTCATGCCGTGGTCTTCGTCAACGTCGTTATTGATCCGCATGGCATCGTGAAACAGGGCAAACAGCCTCACAACTGATTCATCGGCACCGGAGTGCCGGGCAATCCTGAGCCCATATTTTTCAACCCTCTTCCAGTGACTCAATCCGTGGCAACCGTTGATGTCTTCTTTAAACTCGAGTGCAACGTACTGCCAAAGCAGGTCAAAGGGAATGACGTTCATTTACTCTCGTCGTTCTCTTTTTTTCTGTCCCGATCACTTTTGTCAGAGTCAGGATCCTCATCATCGCCGCCCATCCAGGGGAAAATCCGGCGGGGGAATACGCTGGGCGGAAATACGCTTTTGGGGAACGGGCCGTCATTTTCTCGAGGGTTCATGGGAAATCTTCTCTCTGTTCTGATGGATTACTTTGCCAGCCAAATTTCCTGGTGGGGCAACAGGTATGCGGATAGATGGCATCCAACTTTTTTTGTACGACGTTTTCATCAGAGTTTGAAGTTATACGGCAGAATACCGGCAAGTGTTGTAATTATTGTTTCTCCGCCAAATTCGAAAATGACAATCATATCATCGCCAAATTCGTTGATAACCTGCCGGCAAGCACCACAAGGTGAAAAATCATCGGCGCTGGCTGCAATAGCAATTGCTTCAAAATCGCCGGGCTTATAACCTTCCGACGTCGCCTTGAAAAGAGCTGTTCGCTCGGCACACATGGTCAGGCCGTAGGATGCGTTTTCAACGTTGCAACCCTTGATTATGTTCCCGTCTTTAGCCAGGACTGCTGCGCCAACCTGGAAGTTGGAATAACGGCTATAGGCGTTTTCTTTAGCCTTGTGGGCGTCGGCAAGAAGTGTCAGGTAACGGTCGATCTGCTCAGGGGCTGCGTTAATTTTGTTTTGAATTGGTTTTGTTTTCATTTTTCGGGATCCTTTTTTTTCTTATAATCCTCCAAAGTCATGGACGGTTTAAACTCTTTGAACTTTTTATAAAACTGTACGATCCATCCAAGTCGTTCTGTTATCCACTCAAGAGTTATTCCATTCTTTGGCACATTGTCTATTTTAAGAATATATCCGTGCAACATTCGGTTCCACGTAATTGGGAGTTTACTGTCACTCAGCTTTCGTTTTGCAGAAACTATTTTCTGTATAATAACGGCACAATGAGATTCGAGCATAGAATTGTTTGCAATAAAACTGAACCAATCAACGTCAAAGACCTCCATCTGCTCTTTTCCCTTGAATGTCTCCATAAAATCATAATAGTCCTTGCTTTCAAGAAACTGATAATAAGCAAAGCGCTCCTTATCAGCATAGCCACCAAAATCCATGTACACTCTAAAATCTTTCGGCGTAGCAAGAATTGAAACACAGCAGTTAAATATTCCAACGGGCATGCTATCATTGAAGTGCGATGAAACAAACGGCATCCATATATAAGCGCTGGTAGTGTCTATGGTTGTCAAAATATCAGTCGTCAGTTGCGGTTCGTTTACAGCAACTGATGCCGACGGTGTGAGGGTAGTGCAGAGGAGAATTTTTGTGTCTGAAAATACAGTTTCCGTCATGAGTGCCAACGATGCAATCAAAGCAATAAAGGCGCTTTTCCCCCCAGCATTTTATCTGCACGTTTTCCTGGTGGGTGGTTCAGTCCGCAACCATCTCATGGAACAGCCAATTTCTGATGTTGATCTTGTGACCGATTTACCGGTTGAGCAATTGGTTGAATTAGGCTTTCATCATGTGCACAGCAAGAGTACAGCACCAATCTACTTCAAAAGCCATCCTCAATTTGGCAAGTTGGAAGTCACTGTTCTTGAACACGAGCAGACTCTGGAAGATGATCTTCGCCAGCGTGATTTCCGTTGTAATGCAATTGCAATGGCACTGGGCGGTACCATCGTTGATCCGCTTGATGGGTTGAGCGATATCAAAGAGAAATTGTTGGCTCCCTGCTCAGTAGATATTTTAGAAAAAGATCCGCTTCGTATGTTCCGAGCCTTCCGTTTTGAAAGTCACGGCTGGCGAATGACAGATGAATTACTAGCGGCCATCAGGTCACATTCTTGGGATGAACAGTTTTCTACGATACCGGTAGAGCGGTTTACGAGGGAAATGCTCAAGGCCCTGGAAGGGGAGCAACCCGATATCTTCTTCACCCGCATGCTTGAGTTGGATGTAGGGCGTTGCTATCTGCCAGAAATCTTTCTGATGAAGGATGTGCCAGCCGGGCCGAGCAAGTATCACGGCGAGGACACCGTTTTTTCACACTCACGGGATGCACTGCGCCGCATTACAGCGCTTACTGATAGCCGATTAGCCCGTCTTGCTGCTTTTTTTCACGACTTGGGCAAATTGTCTACGCCACCAGAAATGTTGCCACGACACATTGGCCACGACGTTGCTGGTGAAGCGACTGCACAAGAAGTCTGCCTCCGGCTGAAACTGCCGACGTCGTACTGTCGTGCCGTTGCTACTGTTAATGCTCTACACCTGGTAGCCGGTAGATGGTTCGAGTTGAAACCGGGTACTAAACTAAAGCTGGCGCGACAGTCACTGAAAAGCGGCATTGCTGCTTGGTTACCGCTGATTGTCTCTGCCTGCGTAATGCTGACAATCAGATGCCGGGATGGGATATTGCGTGCAAGGCAGCCGCAGTGTCGGCAACGGAGCTCGGGATAACGCCAGAAGCGCTTGAGAATGTTCCACCGTCCGGGCGGCAACAATTGGTTTGGCAGTTTCAGATGGAGTTGTACAGGAAAATGAGCGCACGTAAAGAAGCGGATAACTGATGGGCGACAGAGAATATTGTCTTGCCCTTGTTGTTCAACTATAAGTGATTCTTCACATCCCACAAAACCGCCTTCGGAAATGCCCCCCAGCGGCTGGGTTTCTGGGCCGCCATACATCAAATCAAAGCAAATTCAACGGGATCGCCATTACTTCGCTTGATATCCAGTATGGATTTTCTACAGAGCAAATCATCGCTCCCACTTCGATGCGGCGTCCAGGGTAGGCTGCATTTAGCGCATTAATTCCGGACAGATCACGCCTATTAGTGATTGTATCATCGATTTGCAAGGTTTTTCTTTGATTCACCGTAGATCAAACAGGAATTTTAAACACTATTTTCTTAACGGCAACCGCCGCTGTTCCACTGATAACACCTGGCTGATGGGCATCGTGCGGGAAGAAAAGAGCGAAGAATCCGGGCAGCAATGTAATAAAATTAACTCTGCCGGTAAGTTTTTGTAAATCTTTGCCGTCGTCGTACGGCTGTTCATAACAAAGCTGCGTGTGTGTTACGCCAATCTTCTCTTCGCCCCAGACGGTAATCTGCACGTCAATATATTTTCTGTGACATTCGATAAAGGTTTCTTCGCTTGCCTTGGTGAGGTACTCGTTCACCGAGGCGTAGGCACCATGATCGTTTATCAGGTGGTTACCAACAGGGAGTGCCGCCAGGTCGGTCGTGTCAATGAACTTCTGAACATCGGCTAAACCGCTCTGAACTCCGGCATACCTCCCCAAATTTTCTAAAGAATCAAATATCATGGTGTTTCCTCAACAGTGGATTCTACTCCCCTTTGCGTCCAGCGAATACGACGACGTGGCAGTATCTTACGATGGTTTCCGATCCAGACTCCGGTATTGAATCGCCTCGGCGATGTGCTGTTCATGGATCGAAACACTGCCTTCAAGGTCGGCAATCGTGCGAGCCACTTTGAGGATGCGGGTGTATGTACGGGCTGAAAAACCGAGGCGGTCGGTGACCAGCTCCAGCATCCGGTTGCCGGAGGCGTCGAGTTCACAGTATTTCTTGATGAAGCGGGGTGTCATCTGGGCATTACAGTGGATTTTGGTCCCTTTGTAGCGCTCCAGCTGCAGTTCACGGGAGTGTTCAACCCGTTTGGCAATGGCGGCGGAGCTTTCAGCCTCGCCACGGTCAGCCAGGTCACGGTATTTGACAGCGGGAACTTCGATGTGAATGTCGATGCGGTCGAGCAGCGGGCCGGATATGCGCGAACGGTAGCGGTGGATGGCAATCGGGGTGCAGGTGCAGGGGTGAGTCGGATCGGAGAGATAGCCGCAAGGGCAAGGATTCATGGCGGCAACAAGCATGACTCTGGCGGGGTAGGTGAGGGAGAGGAGTGAACGGGAAATGGTGACTTTGCCATCTTCAAGCGGTTGCCGCAGCACTTCGAGGACATTTTTCTTGAATTCGGGAAGCTCGTCAAGAAACAGGACGCCGTTGTGGGCCAGTGAGACCTCGCCTGGCTTGGGCGTCGTGCCACCGCCGATCAATCCGACGTCTGAAATTGTGTGATGAGGAGAACGAAAGGGGCGTACGGCCAGCAGCGCCCGCTCCTTTTCCAGCATGCCGCTGACACTGAAAATTTTGGTGGTCTCAATGGCTTCATCAAAGGACATCTGCGGCAGGATGGTCGGGATGCGGCGGGCGATCATGGTCTTCCCCGAACCGGGAGGCCCGATCATCAAAATGTTATGGCCACCACTGGCAGCAACTTCCAAAGCACGTTTGGCGTGCTCCTGTCCCTTTACTTCGCTGAAATCCTCTCCATATTCGCAACCGCTGGAGAAAAGCCCCTGCAGATCCACCCGACACGGCTCAATACCTTCGCGGCCACTGAGAAACTCCACCACCTGCGAAAGCGAGGTAGCGCCGATCACGTCAATTCCTTCGACAACAGCCGCTTCCTGGGCATTTTCGGCCGGCAGGATCAGTCCGGCCAGTCCGGCGCGTTTGGCGGCAACCGCCATCGACAGGGCTCCGCGAATGGTCTTCAGCCCACCATCCAGCGACAGCTCACCGAGCAGGATGTAGTCATGCAGTCGCTGCCCTTTGAGCACTCCAGTGGCGGCCAGTATGCCAATCGAGATCGGCAGATCGTAGGCGGCGCCCTCTTTTTTAATGTCAGCCGGAGCAAGGTTGGCGGTTATGCGGCGAGCCGGAAAATCGTAGCCGGAGTTTTTCAGCGCGGCCTTGACGCGATCCTTGCTCTCCTTGACCGCCCCGTCAGGCAGGCCGACGGTTGCAAATGCCGGTAATCCGGGAGCCAGATCGACTTCAACATCTACTAAAATGGCATCAATGCCGATCAGGGCGCTGCTGAAAACTTTTGCGAGCATCGGTGTTCACCTCTCGGGCGGACGGGCTATTCCAACTGGGATTCATTGTGTCAGCATGATAAAACCCATCTGCCGCCCCGATTCGTCCCTGTCGCGGCGGTAGGAAAAAAACTGTTCACTATGACAGCAGACGCACTGTTCAGAACGTTGTACGGCATTCGCCGAAACTCCGGCAGACAACAACAATGCGCGATTGGCAGCAGCCATATCAAGGTTCCATTTACCGGGAGATTTCGGATCTGCACAGCTTTCCCATGCGATCCCCGCCTGAGCAAAGGCTTTTTTGACAGGCTCGTCGACTTCATAACAGCACTTCTGGATGCAGGGACCGATAGCCGCCTGAATCATGGCTGGATCCGAGCCGAATACCGACTGCATCCCGGCCACCGTGCGGGAGACAATCTGCGCGGCGGTTCCCTTCCAGCCGGCATGGACGGCCGCGATGACTTTTTTACCTGGATCGCACAGTAGAATCGGTACGCAATCTGCCACACAGACGCCGATCATAACGTCCGGCTGATTGGTGATGACGGCGTCTGCTTCGACACTTAGGAAGTGACTGAAATCTTCATTCGGCTCGTCAATGACCAGGATATCGCTGCCATGTACCTGGCGCGGCGCCACCAGGGCGGCCTGGTTGATGCCGAAAGCGCGGGTCAGCAGATTGCGGTTACCCTCGACGTTGGACTGCTGGTCATTGGTGTTCATCCCCAGGTTAAACGAGTTATACGGGGGCCGCGAAACACCCTCATGCCGGGTGGTGAATCCTTGTCGCGAGCAGTTATTGCTGCCGAAATCAATGGATATGTACTGTATGCGACCGAGTCGCTTTATCTGCATGGTCCCGCTCCTTAAAAAATACTTTTGCCTTCTGTGCAGTTTTAGGCTTTACTGCCGCTACGCCGCTGATGCCATACGTAGACCAGAACAAGGATGGCGCAGCAGAGAACCACCCACAGTAGTGCTTTATGTGAGTACTGCATGATCAGTTTCTGGTTTTCGCCGATGGCGTAGCCGATCCAGGTCAGGATTGTGCACCAGATGCCGGCCCCCAGCAGCGTGTAAAGCGAAAAACGGAAATGATTCATTCCGGCCAGCCCGGCTGGAATGGAGATCAGGTGCCGTACGACAGGGAGCAGGCGGCCGATGAATGTCGATATTTCGCCGTGCTGCAGAAAAAAATGCTCCACCCGCTCAAATTTGGCGGGGGGAATCAGCACGTATTTACCATATTTCAGGATCAGCGGCCGCCCAAGATGCCGTGATACGAAATAGTTGACGTAGGCACCGACCAGGCTGCCGACAGTGCCGCAGAGGATAGCGAGCGGCATGCTCATTTTTCCCTGAAAAGCAAGGTAACCGGCCGGCGGCATGACCAGTTCGCTCGGCACCGGTATGATCGAACTTTCCATGGCCATCAACAGCAGGATGCCGGGATACCCCATTGCACCGATGGTTGTCAAAAGCCACTGAATAAGGGTGTGCATCCCGAACTCCCGTTAATGTCTTGTTAGTAGGTCACGCTTATACCGCATATATGATATTCGGGCAACAGCTGATAATCAATCCGCCGGACCGGCGAGGTGAAAGGAACCAATGATGAGGCCAGTTAACGTCATAGTAATGCTGATTGCCTGCTGCCTGGCGCTGTCCGGTTGCACGCAGCTTACCCACAGCACCATGCGGGAGGAATTCGACAAGAGCACCAAGGCCTATAACCGCATGCTGCGCTGGCAGGAAGTTGAAAATGCCGGAATGCTCTACATGGAGCCCGAAAAGCGGGGCGAATTTATGAAGCGGGCTGAATTACTCAAGAAGCGGGGCGTAACCATCACCGATTTCCGCATCCTGACCACGGAATGTCTCCCGGAAAAGAAAACCGGCGACGTGACGGCTGAATTCGACTATTACATTCTCCCCTCCAACCGAATCAAAACGGTTACCTATCATCAGGAATGGATTTATCAGGATTTGATCAAAAACTGGAAACTTTCCAGCGGGCTGCCAGCGTTCGAGGAGTGACCGTGGACTCTCTGGCGCAACAGATCGGGATCTTTGCCGCATATCTGGAAACGGAACGGAACGTATCTCCGCACACACTGGCGGCTTACCGCAGCGACCTGGGGCAGCTGCTCGCGTTTTCGCTGCAGGAAAAAGGTGCGGCGATCACCGCCGGCGACATCGACCATCTCACGCTGCGTCGCTATCTGGCACATCTGGCACGAACGTCCCGAAAAAGTTCCATCGGACGAAAACTTGCCGCCATACGCGCGTTTTTCCGCTTCTTGGTACGGCGGGGAATCCTGGAAAAAAATCCGGCAGAATTGATTGCCACCCCGAAAAAAGAGCAACGCCTGCCGTTCCACCTTGATATCGACCAGGCAACCACGCTGATGGAGGCACCGGATCCTGAACATAAGCATGTCCTGCGCGACCGGGCAATACTGGAACTGCTCTACTCCAGCGGACTGCGTGTCTCCGAACTGACCGGTCTGAATATCAGTGAGATCGACCTGGCAACCGGGATGGTACGGGTGCTGGGGAAAGGGGGGAAAGAACGGATAATTCCGATCGGTGAACACGCTGCCGATGCCGTCCGTAGCTATCTGGAGCAGCGAATGGCACCGGGTCGGGATGATGTGCTCTTTCTCAACGAACGGGGCAGGCGCATTAACCGCCGCAGCGTGCAGAGGATTGTCGACGTCCACGTTCTGAGAATTGCCGCTTTCAAGCGAATCTCCCCCCACACGTTGCGGCACACCTTTGCCACCCACATGTTGGAAGGGGGAGCGGATTTGCGGGCAATTCAGGAACTACTGGGACACGCTTCGCTCTCAACCACCCAGAAATATACCCATGTCGGCATAGACCGCCTGATGGAGGTCTACGACAAGGCGCACCCCAAAGCCCATTCTTCCGACACATCGCCCAGCGCCTGAATTGAGCCGACCGTTTCACGACTTTCAAAAAACACGTGATTGTCCGCCTTCTGCCACTCCGATTGCCATGCTTGACAATGCCTCCGTTTTTTGTAATAGTTTGCCGCCTTTTTTCAGGCGACTCTATCTACTGCGCGGGAGACGGACACGTTATGGCAACTAAACCGAAGGCAAAGCAGGAAACCGCTCAGAAACCGGCAAAAAAAGTCACGGCGGCCCCCCCCCCCGCAAGCTCAAAAAAACCTGTGAAGCGTGACGAAACGGCAGTTGCGAAGGCACCTGTCGAGATCAAAAAAACCGTTTCCAAGCCGGCGTCCACCGCTGCGGGCAAAGGTTCGCCATCACCAGCGGTTAAAAAAAGTGCTCCGGCGCCGACATCTGACAACAAAGGTAAAGCTGTCACTCCGCCGGCAAAAAAAGTCGCACCCGTTGCTGCTGCCGCCCCAAAAGCTTCGCCTGCTGTCGCCGTGGCCAAAAAGGGTGCTACTGCCGTTGCACCAGAAAAAAAAGGTGCTCAGGTAGCTCCAGTAGCGAAAAAGAGCGGCCCGGTAGTTGCTAAATCTGACATTGTGGCCCCCAAAGTACCGGCAGCAACTCCTCCGAAAACAGGTGCTGCTGCAGCGACCGCGAAGCCCCGGAAACCCGAGCAGCAACCGGTTCCGAAGCCGGTTGCCAAGCCAGTGACCAAATCAGCTGACCAACCGGTAGCCAAACCGGCAGCGAAGTCTGCACCCCGTGCGGCCGGTCCGCCGGCTGTAGCAGTTCCGCCTGCAACGCCCGAACCTGTTACAACTCCGTCAGGCGATCAGAAATGGTCGGAGATTAAGGCGATTCTCACAAGTATCAAGGAAGATGCGCTCCGGGAAATCAGCAGGACGGTGAAGAACGGGACAGATGCGGCGTCAATATTGGAACCGGGCGGAGACATTTATGACCAGGCATCATCCGAACGTGACCGGGAACTTGGACTGCTGCTGGGGGATCGGGAGCGGGAAAAACTTCACAACATAGAGGAAGCCTTACTGCGAATCAATGACGGAGATTATGGCATCTGTGAGGAGTGCGACGAGGATATTCCGCGTGGCAGACTCAAAGCCATGCCGTTCACACGTCACTGCGTGAAATGCAAGTCAGATCTGGAAAAACAGCAGGCCCAGACCCGTCGTGTCGAAGAGGAGCGGGCCTATCGCGAAATTCCCCTGGGAGCTGATGAAGACGAGGCCTGAGAAACCTTTCCAACGCCCAGTAGTTTCATGAGCCTGAGCAACCTCCCCTGCTTGACCGCCATAGCATCATGGGGGCAGAGCTCACGGCAGCACCAGCAGCGGATACAGCGCGCATTGTCAACCGACAGCGCGCTGTTTTTTATGGTGATTGCAGCCGGCGGGCAGGCATCGCGGCATACACCGCACAGGACGCATTTTGTCACGTCAGCGACCGGGTATGTGGTCAACTGTTTTTTGAGGAGAGCGGCCAGAAATCCGGGGAGGCCGAATTGTGCGTCGAGACCGGAAGGGAGGCGAAAGCGGATGGCAGCGAACTGATCCAGCTGCGCCCCAATCAGTTCGATCTCTTCAAGGCTTGAACCGGGCAACTCTAACACACGTGCCTCCTGTTCCACGTAGAGCAGATCAGGAGGGATACCGGCCACCCTGCCGGCAATCACATCCACGGCCACCGGATTGCAGCCGGCCAGCAGGACGCCCAGTTCAACTGGATCTCCACTGCCCGGTCCGTTCCCCTCCATGGCCACGATACCGTCGACGATCGTGAGAACCGGTTTTTTCAGCAGGTAAATCTCAAGCAGCAGACGGGCAAACTGTCTGCGCGAAGCACCGGCCTTTAAATGCCACCCTGCCTTTTCAGTGCCGACCACCGCGCCGAACAAATTCTTGACTGCGCAGGTCATTGTCATCATCTCATGGGTTTTCAGTTTTGGCAGATTAATGACCTTATCTGCTTCCAGGTAGGCGCGGGCCAGGTGAATTCTGCGGAACGTCCCACTCCCCTGCAGTTCCACGGTCTCGCCGAACTCGACCAGCGTCGCGCCGCTCACGCGGGCTGCCTCCGCAATACCGCTCTTTTCGGCAACGCGCTGAAAGCCGCCGATGCCGGGGCTATCGCCGATCAGCACGACTCCGCCGGCATCCCTGACAAGTCCGGCAACAGCCTGTACGATCGCCGGATGAGTTGTAACAGCTTTTTCAGGGTTCTTCCCCGCCAGCAGGTTCGGTTTCAGCAGCACCCGCTCACCAGGAGAGACGAATGCTGCAATCCCCCCCAACGGTTCAAGCAGGCGTTCTACGTCGGTACGCACCACATCCGGGTCGTAGTTGCCGGACCGTATCAGCGAAACGCGCTCCACTACTGCTGACCGAACCGGCAGGGGAGAGACGAACCCAGGTCAGAACGTGGTGCCACGCTATTTCCCCGTGGAGACGACGATGGTCATGACGGTCGTTTTTTCCTGTGAATCGACGCTGAAGTTCACAGCCCGCTCCCCCTGTTTGTATGAAATCATACTGGTTTTACCCTGGTTGAAGGTTGCTTCTTCTTTCCACCCGGAAGCGGTCATTTTTGATTTCAGGGCGCTCAACAGTTTTTCGGCAGCGTCTTTAGACTCCAGGCTGACGGTGAAGCCGCCGGGGGCAGAGGATGACGCCATAATCGACGCCCCTTCAGGCACATAAATATCTTTCGGGAAATTGTCGGGTAACTTGGCGTCCTTGCCGCCGGAATAGGTTGCGGTGCCGTCTTTGGTCTGGATGGTTACCTTCCCTCCTGACAGGTCCACGTTTGCCTTGCCGCCGCTCTCTTTGGCAATCCCGGCTTCAATGGCCTTTTCTGCCGCTTTTTCCGCTGCCTTCTTGCATCCGCCCACCATCAGGGTCAAAGATGCACACGCCATGATTACCGCCACACCTGCTTTTTTCATATCCTGCTACCCCCCTGTTGAATTGACTCACCGCAACGGAAAATATCACCGCAGGCACAAATCTTCAATCAACAATTTCTACCGATGCTGAATGTAAAGTTTTGTAAACCATACTGCTCAAAATCTTTACAATATTTTACAAACAAATTTCAAATTACCGTCTATACTTGCCGCACCTGATATACCACCAGATGCAGAGCGGAGGCCTTATGAACACCATCCTGATCATTGATGACGATGTGGATCTGTGCGAACTTCTCAATGATTACCTCGGTTCGGAAGGATTCGCGGTGGAAGCGGTCAATAATGGCCTGCAGGGGCTGGAACGGGCCGTTGCCGGTCAGCACACCCTGGTGGTTCTGGACGTAATGCTCCCCGGTATCAACGGATTTGAAGTGCTGCGGCGGATTCGCGCCGTATCCCGTATTCCGGTGCTGATGCTGACCGCCCGCGGCGAGGAGGTGGACCGCATAGTGGGCCTGGAGATCGGGGCTGACGACTATCTCCCGAAGCCGTTCAACCCGCGTGAGCTTGTGGCCAGGATCCGGGCCGTACTCCGACGGTTGGAGGCGGAACCGCGACAGCAGGCCGAACCGGTAAAACTGGCGGTAGGAGATGTCGAACTTATCCCCGGCACCCGTACCGTGGTGCGGGCTGGCAGCAAAGTGGATCTGACGTCGGTGGAATTTGCCATACTTGAGACCCTGCTGAAAATGGCGGGGCAGGTGGTCAGCCGGGACGACCTGGTCAAACAGGCGCTGGGTCGCAATCTCTCCGCCTACGACCGGAGTATTGACGTGCATGTAAGCAGCCTGCGCAGGAAATTGGGACAAGGTTCAGCTGAAACGGAACGGATCAAGACAGTTCGCAACATCGGTTACCTGTATTCGGCCGGTGAGTAGAAGGCGAAGGTGCCATGACATTTAAAGCGTGCTTATTCAATAAAGCAATCAGCCTTGTCAGTACGTCAACTCTGCTGCAGGTTCTGGTGGTGGTCGGCATGACGGTGCCTGGCGTGGTGTGTGCCGTGCCACCTCCACATCGGCTGGAGCAACGTGGTGCCGCAGGCCAGCAGGGAGCCACGATCGACCGGGATCTGCAGCCCCGCAGGCCCCCGCCCCGACCGGCCATTGAGGCATGTAACGGGAAAAAAGAGGGTGATCCCTGCTCGGTTATGACTCCTCGCGGCCTGTTGGAGGGGGTCTGTCTCTCCGGGGCAGAGAATGTATTTGCCTGCAGACCCGGCCGGACTCAGCAGCAAGATAACGCCCCGGCGCAGCGGCAGCCTCAATCCGTTGCTCCCCAGGAAAGCCAGCCAGCTCAAAAACCTGAACCACGCGTTGCTTCTCATCCTGCAGAAGCACCACCTCCCCCGCCGGCAAACGATGCAACAAACCCTTCGGGACCGCCGGCACATCAGCAGCCGGTCAATTCAAGCACCATTCCGGATAAAGCGGCGCCGATACATACGCAGCAACAGGATGATCGCCCCTCGCAGGCGGCTCCCCCACCCCCGGTTCACTCCCCTTCTGGCGGTTTTATGGAGCCGTTGCTGCGGAACATGGGCGGCCCCGGATCATGTCTCGTCGCGGCTCTGCTGTCAGCCCTCCTGACCTGGTATGGCTTCCACCGCTATGCAACCGTACCGCTGCGCCGACTGCGGGCGGTTACTCAGCAACTGGCCGGTGGAGATCTTTCAGCACGCGTCGGAGAGGGGCTTGTTCAGCGCCGCAATGAGGTGGCCGATCTGGGGCGCGATGTGGACCGCATGGCAGAACGGATTGAGAGCCTGGTAGGTGCACATCAACGGCTGATCCGCGATGTTTCACACGAATTACGCTCTCCACTGGCACGTCTGAATGTTGCTCTGGAGCTGGCTCGACAGTCAGCGGGAGCGGGGCATTCGGCACCCTTTGACAGGATCGAGCGTGAGTCCGACCGTCTGAATGAGCTGATCGGACAGCTGCTGATGCTTACCAAGCTGGAAAACGAAAGCGCCACGGTCCAGCGGACAGAGCTTGACATCGCCACTCTGATAGTCGAGACAGCTCAGGATGTGGATTTTGAAGCGCAGAGCAGGGATCGACGGGTCGTGACGTCCCCTCTTGAATCACTGAAGCTTAACGGTAATCGGGAACTGCTGCGCCAGGCGCTGGAAAATCTGGTGCGTAACGCCGTGCGGTACACTGCGGAAGGGACTGCCGTAGAGATATCGCTGAAGAGGAAGGATACGGGGGGACGCAGCTGGGCGCATATCGAAGTCAGGGATCAGGGGCCGGGCGTTCCCGAAGCCGCACTTTACGACATATTCCGTCCCTTTTACCGCGTCAATGACTCCCGCGAACGGCAGAGCGGTGGCACCGGCGTCGGTTTGGCAATCTCGGACCGGGCGGTTCGTCTGCACGGCGGCAGCCTGCGCGCTTTCAACGCCCCCGGAGGAGGACTGATTATGGAGATGGAGCTGCCGTTGCAGCAGTAGCCGGCGAATAGCGGCGCCGGAACCATAAACCGGTTACGGCAGCTATCAGCAGAATCACCGCCGCCGTGAAATGGGACAGGGCAAACAGGAGCGGAGTCAGCAGCAGCCGGGCAGCCACGCGCAGGATTTCATGGCGTGAAATGATCTCGGCAAGTGGCGGACTGAGACGGTAGTAGAGCGACACAAATGCCCGACCGGGGCGGTTGGTGACGAGATGCCGGTCGCGAAATTCCCGCAGAAGCTTCACCTGGGGATGCAGATAACTTCCGAATGCGGCTGTGGCTATGAAGCAACCACCGCCCGAGGATGCCGTATTTCCTGGTTCGGGCGTTACCCCGCCCGCGGCCCCCGCAGCAAAGCTGACAGTCAGGTTGTCAGATGCGGTCGAATTGGTCAGCAGCAGCACAACTTCATCAGACGCGTTGAATGATGGAATGGTGACGGTTCCCCCATCGACCTGGTCAAAGCTGAATTCCTTGATCCGACTGCCTGTGTTCTGAAAAGCTGTAGCGGAAATTCCCTGTGATGCTGAAAGGGTAATAGCGAGACTGTCAGGTGACGAACCGGACGGGGAAAGCCGGTAAAACGCAAAGGAATAGCGGGGCAGTATCAACGGGGCCGGGGCGGTAGTGAGCGGATAGGTGGTGAGCGTGTTAAGGGGAATATAGGGCTGAATCCGGCCAATTTCATTGGTATGGCTCGTCCAGTCCCGCGTGTACACCCTTTTGGTGAAATCGAAGAAAGCACTCCCAAGCGAATCTCCGGTGCGCTCTGCACACAGATTGCTGACAATCGGCAACATGGGGATGTCGGCAGTTCCCTCCGGGTTAATGCCGGCCAGTTTCCCCCAGACTCCTCGTACGAACTGTCCACCGATGCGTTCAGTCAGAAAGCGGTTGAAGATCCACCTGCTGTATCCTGCTCCGCTGGCGGATGTTGTTCCATCAAGCCCGAGGTCAATTTCCCTCGTGCTGTTACCGAACCAGCGCGGCAGGTAGTTGTAGAGCTGATTGACCTGGTCGAACAGTTCGTCCTCATACCAGGTCGAGGTTGCCTCAGCGTACCAAATGTCGAAATAGTAGTTATAGCCGTATTGAATTGCGTGGTGGAATTCGTGGGCAGCGGTTATCTGCAGACTCTGCAGTGGCAGATAGGGACCGTTGGTCGCCCCCGTGAACAGCGGTGCGGTGAAATCCTTGTCGATTTCGATGTAACTCCCGTAGCCGTTTTGAAAGCCGCTTGCAGGAAGCGGATCGGTACTGGTCGTCTGTCCGTACATCTGCCGCGAGGCCATGTCACGCAAATAGACGTCATAGCGGCCGTTGACCGGCGGCGGGCGGTAACCGTGGGTGGCGGTGTACGAGGTGAAAACCGACTCAAACGTGGCGGCAACGGTTGCAAGCCACGTCTGCAGGGTATAGCCGTCCGGCGGCGACGGTGCATCTGTGCCGGATGTTGCGTAGTGGAACAGGAAGTGCCCTTCCGGCGAAGAGTATGTCGCTTCCCGTGAAATCAGCGGAGCCGCCAGCTGTTTGGCCAGCGTTTTTCGGGTCGACGGTTCGAGTTTCTCCCAATTGCGCCGCAGGCCATGCTTGAGCGGGGTACCACAGTGCGGCTGGTTGTCCGTGACAGCCGGAAAGAGTACCGCCTTCTGCAGCGCATCACCGGGACGCTCCCCGAATGCGGTGAGGTAGTAGTCGTCCAGTGTACCGGCAAAGACGGTGTACGAACCCGCAGCAAGTGCAATCGTTATTGTCAGAAAAAACCTGACCAGGTACATTTTCATCTTTCGTCCGTTCTTCCCGCCTGAGGAGCTGGTGTAAATCAGGTATGCAGATTTCATCATATAAAAAATTGCCGGCCATTCTGCCCAGTAAAAACCTTTCAAGTCAAACGTAATATGCAAACAGGCCATCATGCCTGCTGTTTTGAGCTCTTTACTTGACAAATCAGTGGCCTGTTCTGTAAAGTAACGACCCCGTTTACCATGCAGACGACGCTGAAAACCATCACATTCATAGATTGAGAGGAGTACGCAGTTATGGCTGAAAAATTCATCTTTACCTCCGAGTCTGTATCCGAAGGGCATCCCGACAAGGTGGCTGATCAGGTTTCCGATTCGATTCTCGATGCCATCCTGACACAGGATTCCAAAGCTCGCGTGGCCTGCGAAACCATGGTAACCACCGGTATGGTGATTATTGCCGGCGAGATAACTACCAATGCTATCATCAACTATTCCGAAATTGCCCGCCAGACCATCAAGGAGATCGGGTATACCGATTCCGAAATGGGTTTTGACGCCGAGACCTGTGCAGTTCTGGTATCCATTGACCGCCAGTCCCCCGACATTTCCCAGGGTGTTTCCGAGGGGGAGGGACTTCACAAGGAGCAGGGAGCGGGGGATCAGGGGCTGATGTTCGGCTACGCCTGTAACGAGACTCCTGAGTTGATGCCGATGCCGATCCAGCTTTCCCATCAGCTGGTGGCAAAGCTTTCCGAAGTGCGCAAATCCGGCGAGCTTCATTTTCTTCGTCCCGACTCCAAATCACAGGTTTCCGTCGAATATGTGGACGGCAAGCCGAACCGGATTGACACGGTGGTCATTTCTACCCAGCACACCCCGGACGTAACCCATGCCGACATCGAAAAACACGTTATCGAAAAGGTCGTCAAAGCCGTTATTCCGGCCCACCTGCTGGACGAAAATACCCGCTACTTTATCAACCCGACCGGCCGGTTCGTGGTTGGCGGCCCGATGGGTGACTGCGGCCTGACCGGGCGCAAGATCATCGTCGATACCTACGGCGGCATGGGACGTCATGGCGGCGGAGCTTTTTCCGGCAAGGATCCCTCCAAGGTGGACCGTTCGGCTGCCTACATGGGGCGCTACGTGGCCAAAAACCTGGTTGCTGCCGGACTGTGCGACCGCTGCGAAGTTCAGGTCGCCTACGCCATCGGCGTTGCTCAGCCGGTATCGATCAACGTCAACAGTTTCGGCACCGGTAAGGTCAGCGAAGAGCGTCTGGCAGAGCTGGTCCGTGAAGCGTTTGATATGCGTCCGGCTGCCATTACTGAACAACTTGACCTGCTCCGTCCGATCTACAGAAAGACGGCTGCCTACGGTCACTTCGGCCGTGAGCTCCCCGAGTTCACCTGGGAAAAAACTGACAAGGCCGCATTTCTGAAGCAGAAGGCCGGAATATAAATCCCTGCCACAAGCGACCAGTAAAAAACATGGGGCGGCGCAGGCTGTCCCATGTTTTTTTACGCGAAGGAATTGGCCATGCCGACCCGGACACTGGAAAACAATCCGCTGCTGTTCGGCCACAATGAGCGGCCCGGCATAGTTGCCGTAGAGCCGGTCGGGCATTGCGTACGGATTTTTCAGCGCAACGGTGACTCCGTCTGCTTTCATGACGAACCGTTTCATCCCTTCATCCTGGTTGGCGACCCCTCTCTGCTGGCCGGATGTCGGGTGCCATGCGCCGTGCGACAACTTGAGGGAGCTGAGTTTTTCCGCCACCTGCTCTCTTTTGACACCTGGTCGGATTGTCTGACCGCCCGTGATTTTCTGGCATCTAAAACCGGTAAAAGTTCCAATGACTTCGACGCTCCCTATCTTTTTCTATCGGACCTGTCACATCAGTACCTGCTGACGTCAGGTGTGACGCTCTTCAAAGGGATCGAATTTTCAGATCTGCGCTGCCTGGCTCTGGACATCGAGACCTTCTGTGCCGAGGGTTACGGTTTCTCAAACGCTGAGCGCCCCGCAGACAGAATTGTCTCCATAGCACTGGTGTTCTCCCACGGTGACGAAATCGTGCTGCGCGGTGATACCCTTTCGGAAGCGGAACTGCTCCGCGCCCTGAATGCCGAGATCCATCGCCTTGATCCCGACGTTATCACCGGCCATAATATCTTCAGATTCGATCTCGACTACATCGGAATACGCGCACGAATGCACGGCATCCGGCTTGACTGGGGCCGCAACGGGGCCTCCCCGCATAGTACCCCCCACGCCCGCTGGAACCTGGCCGAAAAAACAATCGACTACCCGCGCTGGGACGTATACGGCCGCCACATCATTGACACCTATTTCCTCGTTCAGTTGTACGATATTTCGCAGCGCAGCCTGGAAAGTCATTCCCTGAAATCAGTCGCGAAGCATTTTGGGGTGGACGCTGCTGAAAGAACCTACCTGGAGGGGGGAGAGATAGCGGCCACCTTTGAAAGCGACCCCGAAAAGCTGTACCGCTATAATCTCGACGACGGGCGGGAGACGCTGGCAATCTTCAAGCTGCTTGGCTATCCCTGGTTTCTGCAGACCCGTATATTCCCCTATTCATTCCAGAACTGCCTCGTGCGTGGTAACGCCACGCGCATCAACTCGCTTTTCCTGCGCGAATACCTTCACCGCGGCCATGCGATTCCGGCCCGATCGCCAGCTACGGCCCCGTTTGAAGGGGGATATACCGAACTGGCCTGTGAAGGGGTCATCGGTCCGATCGTTCATTGCGATATCGCATCGCTCTATCCGTCGTTGATGCTTGCCTATAACCTGACTCCCGCAAAAGATTCGCTCGGACTGTTTCTGCCGCTGCTGGCCGACCTGCGCCAATTCCGGCTGACTGCCAAGCAGTTGTCACGGGACGCTGAAACCGATGCTGAGCGGCATCACTTTGAAGCACTGCAGCAGGTGTTCAAGGTTTTGATCAACTCATTTTACGGTTATCTGGGGGCTTCGCTGCACAACTTTTCAGACCCTGCTGCAGCCGCAGAAGTCACCAGACTGGGGCGGGTAACCATAAAAAACATGATCAGCCTGCTGAAAGGAGAAGGGGCCGAGCCGATCGAGGTTGATACGGACGGAATCTACTTCAGGCCGCCGGAAAACTGCACTTCGGAGGCGGATGAACAGGCGCTTGTCGAAAGAATGTCGCAAGCACTTCCCGCAGGGATTGATGCTGAGATGGATGGGCGCTACCGCTCGATGTTTGCCTACAAAACCAAAAATTATGCCCTGCTGGAATATGGCGGCCGCGTCGTCATCAAGGGAAGCGGTCTCCGTTCACGGGGACTTGAGCAGTTTCTGCGCGATTTCATGCGGGAAATCATCGAATGTCTGCTGACCGGGAATTTTTCAAAGGCAAGCCATCTGGCTGACGGCTACATTGTCCGGCTCCGCTCGCGCAGTTTGGACGTCTCATGGATTGCGCGAACTGAAACTCTCAACGAATCCCCTGCCAGTTACCGTGAGAAGGTGCAGGCTGGCCGGCGCAATCACGCGGCTGCCTTTGAAATTGCCCTCTCAAGCGGCATGCCGTACCGGGCCGGAGACCAGGTCAGTTACTACGTCTGCGGCTCGGGAAAAGGTGCCACGGAATACAAGCAGTGCCGCCCGGTCAGCGACTTCGACCCGGCACATTCTGATATCAATTCGGGCTACTATATTGAAAAGCTGCGGCATCTTGAGAAGCGCTTCAAACCGTTCCTGCCCCAGGAACCGACGCTTTTTGATGTGTGATGCTTGCACCGCGCCCTTCTTTGTGGTAAGAGACTGAAAATCGTAAGAAAATAGCCGTACATCCCGCCCGAAAAGGAGATGTTATGAAAAAGCTTCTGTTTACAGTCCTGCTGCTTGCTGCCGTTGCCGCCACGCCCTGTGCGGCGGTTGCAGAACAGCAACCGGATATGATCGTCGAAAAAATGGCGATCAAATTTGCCCGCGGTATTTCCAATGTGACGCTCAGCTTTGTCGAAATCCCCAAACAGCACATTCTTGCCGCCCATGAGCTTGGCATGCCGGGAATGCTGGTCTACGGACCGCTTAAGGCAATCGGTATGACGCTGTATCGCGGCTTCATCGGTGCTACTGAAACCATTTTCTTCATGGTGCCGCAGCCGGGATATTACGACCCGATGATCGACCCGCCGTATGTCTGGAACGGCTGGGATCCGAAGAGAGACGCGCTGAAAGCCGAAGCTGAAGAGAAGAAATAACGTGCCTGAACGTAATGGGCGACCCGGTTCCGGGTCGCCTTCTTAAAATCATCCCGTATCAGCTCCCCTGTTTAATCTGACAGCCACCTCACGGGAAACCGGTAGATTCACACGAAGTGTATAGTGGTTTACGTTGACCGGGAAAAGCTCACAGCAGGGGGCACCTGCAGTGTCAGCTAACTCATTCTCACCACTTTTTGAACACAGATCATGCTGACGCCTTTTACCGTTACTCCTGTCCGTTAAGCCATTTCCTGAGAATCTCTGCCAGTTCAATATGTTTGATCGGCTTGGTGATATAATCATCCATCCCGGACTCAATGCATTTTTCGCGGTCTTTCTTCATGGCGTTGGCTGTTAAAGCGATGATCGGCACGGCATGATTGAGGACTTTTGAGCTTGCGTTACGGATAATTGCGGTCGCTTCAAAACCGTCCATCTCCGGCATCTGGCAGTCCATCAAAACCAGATCATAGTGTATCAACTCAAGCGCATGGACAGCTTCCCGGCCATTGGCAACCACATCCGCCTTATAGCCCAGACTATGCAACAGAGTCTGGGCTACCTTCTGGTTGATAAAGTTGTCCTCCGCCAGCAGGATTCTGCCCCCCTGATTGACATGTTCTGCATCCACTACCGGAAACCGCGCCGCGGTTATATCAGCATGCGGTTTGAGAACCGGTCGTTCGCCGCCCGGCTGTTTTTCAAAACGGGCGGTAAACCAGAAGGTGGAGCCTTTGTCCAGTTCGCTCTCAACGCCTATTTCTCCCCCCATCATCTCCGCCAGCTGTTTTGATATTGTCAGCCCCAGGCCGGAGCCGCCGAATTTTCGGGAAGTGGAGTCGTCCTCCTGTGTGAACGGACTGAAGATGGCCGCCTGCCGATCTTCCGGTATGCCGATCCCGGTATCGTGAACTGAAAATCGAATCATGACAGAATCCATCTGATCAGATTCAATCTCAGCTCTGATTTCCACTTCGCCCTGCCTGGTGAATTTGATGGCATTTCCGGCCAGATTGGTGATGATCTGACGCAGGCGGCCCGGGTCTCCCTTCAGAAAGGTCGGCACGTCGGGATCAATCCTACAGATCAGCTCCAGTCCGGCATCCGCAGCCCGCATTGCCAGCATCTCAGCGGTGTCTTCCAGCGTTGTTCCCAGGTCAAAGTCAAGGAGCTCCATATCCAGTTTGCCGGCCTCTATTTTAGAGAAATCCAGGATATCGTTGATCAAACTCATGAGGTTCTCGCCGCTTTTCCTGATGAGTTCCGCGAATTCCCGCTGTTTTTCGTCCAGGTCGGTATCAAGCAACACTCCGGTAAAGCCGATCACGCCGTTCATCGGAGTACGGATTTCGTGACTCATGTTGGCCAGGAAAGTGCTCTTGGCGATATTGGCCACTTCGGCATCTGCTTTGGCCTGGTGCAGTTTCTCCTCCGCCTCCTTGCGAAAGGTGATGTCCCGGACTGTCGCTATGACACCGATTATCTCGCCCTTCGTGTTCCGTAACGGGGCGCTCAAATCCGAGGCCCACCCTGACCTTTCTGTTTTTGGCGTAAAATACGGGAAGTCCACGGCGTCCGGCGTTTCTCCGGCCAGCACCTTTTCAAGACGCTCCATCACGCCGGCTTCCTGCAAAAACGGAAACAGGTCCAATGGATGCCTGCCCATCACATCAGCGGCAGCAAAGCCGGTGAGGTGCTCCATAAAGGGATTCCAGACCCGATAGAACAAATCGAGGTCATAGACAACTACACCTTCCCGGGCAGAGCAGATTACTTGTTCACCAAACAATTTCGCTTCCAGAATATTATGTTCCACCTCTTTGCGTTCCGTGATGTCGGTCAGCGTGACCCAGTATTCGTCATTGTGCGCCGGAGTGGCCTGTAGATGTGCCCAGAACGGGGAGCCATCTGACCGCACCATGCGCATCTCCCAGACCTGCGGAGCGTGTGATTCAAAAATTCGTTTGCGCTGCTGATAATAGATATCCTGGTCTTCGGGGAAGATGAATTTTGACATCAGATTCTGGAGCAGAACTTTTCGCGCCACACCCAGCATGGTTGCGGCGGCAAGGTTGGCTTCAAGTATAAGCCCCTTTTTGTCGAAAGTCAGATAGCCCATCGGCGCCAGGTCATACAGATCGAAATAGCGCGCCCGCGCAACGTCAAGCTCACTCTGCTTGATGCGCAGCTCTTCGACCTGCATCTCCAGCTCGATCTGGTGCACCTGCAGCTCGTGGAGGAGGTTTTTTGTCTCCTCGGGTGAGAGTGGTTCGGTGGTTTTCGGCTCGTCTGCGCGGAGCTGTTCTTCGGCACGCTGACGGAGCTGCTGTGGCGTTTCCGGTTGTTTGGTTGTCAATGGTGTAATCTCCTTCATCCTGAACACACAATCAAAATATCCTTGAATAATTAAGTAACTACACGTATAAAAAATGTATATTTCAATTTCAGAGAGGGAAAACATCATGGCCAAAGCAATCCAGATAGATCGGCTTCCCGAGCCTGCCCGCAATGAGCTATATGATTTTTATGAATTCCTCGTAAAAAAATATGTGCCTGTTTTGACTAAATCCGGTTCTGATAAAGCTGCAAAAGACGCTTTTTTTAACAACGTAACATCCCGCGCCTTCACTCTACCTGCAAACTTCACCTTTGACAGGAACGAACTCCATGAAAGGTAGACACGTTTTCGTTGACTCCAATATCTGGATTTACCTATTGGGACAGCCTCATCGTTGCGACGGCGTTGGAGCATAATTGTTTCAATCTTTTTTCTGAAGACCTCCAAAATATGCAACTCCTCGAAAAACGCCTGACCATTGTGAATCCACTTTTGTAAACCTTGACCATTGACCCTATTTATTTCGTTCCTTGTTTCTCCTTGACCCTAGCATTCCACAACCATCTTCAGCACCTCGCGCAACTGATCAAAACTGTACGGTTTCTGGTTGATTATCAAGACTACCATTAGAAGGAGAACCATCATGACGCCAATGA
>JBAXVE010000052.1:0-23844 GCA_037129245.1 Desulfuromonadales bacterium | reverse complement strand
CCAAAAACCAAGCAACGCCGCAAGCGGCGGGGAATTTACCCGAAGGGATTAAAAAGAGTTTTCTGGAAAAAGTCTTTTTGTAACTCACCCAGGTGGTAGGTGTGGTTTCTCTTGTAATGCCTTGATTTCTCTGTTGCTCCGTTGCTCCGTGTTATTAAGAACTGCCGTTTCAAGTTTATAGATTCAACTCCGCATGACCGTGATACAGCTCATCCCGCTCCCGCGACACATCCTCGCTCTCCAGATATTCCTCGAAACCCATCACCCGGTCAATCACGCCGCCGGGAGTGATTTCCACGATCCGGTTAGCCACGGTCGAAACAAACTCGTGATCATGCGAGGCAAACAGAATAACTTCCGAATAGGCAATCAATCCGTCATTCAGGGCAGTAATCGACTCCAGATCCAGGTGATTGGTCGGCTCGTCCAGAATCAGCACGTTGGCTCCGGTCAGCATCATCCGCGACAGCATGCAGCGAACCCGCTCACCACCTGAAAGCACGGTTGTTTTCTTCGTGGCTTCATCTCCCGAAAACAGCATCCGGCCGAGGAATCCGCGGGCAAAGGTTTCACCTTCGGTGGGGGGCGAATACTGACCCAGCCACTCGATCAGGGTCATGTCTTTTTCAAAATAGGCGCTGTTCTCTTTGGGGAAATAGGCGCTGGTGATGGTCACACCCCAGCGAAAGCTGCCGCTGTCCGGCTCCTGCTCGCCGGCCAGAATCTGAAAGAGGGTCGTGCGGGCAAGACTGTTACCGCCGACAAAGGCAATTTTATCTTCCTTGCGCACGATCAGATCGAGGTTGTCCAGTACCCTGACACCGTCAATAATCTTGGTCAGCCCCTGGATTTCAAGGATGATGTCGCCGCAGGCCCGCTCCGGCTTGAAGACGACGTGCGGGTATTTGCGGGAGGAAGTCGGCATATCCTCCAGCGTCAGTTTATCCAGCAGCTTTTTGCGGGAGGTGGCCTGCTTGGCTTTGGATGCGTTGGAACTGAAGCGCTGGATGAACGCCTTCAGCTCTTCGGCCTTCTCGGACACTTTGCGGTTCTCGTTCTGCTTCTGCCTCAGATTGAGCTGACTGGCGTGATACCAGAAATCATAGTTACCGACGTAAATCTGGATCCGTCCGAAATCGATGTCGGCCGTGTGGGTACAGACCTGATTCAGGAAGTGACGGTCATGGGACACCACGATGACCGTGTTGGGAAAACGGTAGAGAAATTCCTCCAGCCACGAAATTGACTTGAGGTCAAGGTTGTTGGTCGGCTCGTCCAGCAGCAGCACATCCGGGTTGCCGAACAACGCCTGGGCCAGCAGGACGCGGACCTTGTCGCCGGCCTCCAGATCCTTCATCTGTTTTGTACGCAGCTCTTCCGGAATACCAAGCCCGTTCAGCAGCACGGCGGCCTCGGATTCGGCTTCGTAGCCGTTCATCTCGGCAAACTCACCTTCCAGTTCGGCAGAACGCACGCCGTCCGCTTCGCTGAATTCCGCTTTGGCGTAAATCGCTTCCCGTTCGGTCATGATGTCATACAGCCGCCGGTGCCCCATGATGACCGTGTTGAAGACCGACTCTTCGTCAAAGGCGAACTGATCCTGCCGCAGAACGGCAATCCGCTCGCGCGGGCCGACGATAATATCCCCCTTGTCGGCACTTACTTCTCCGGCCAGAATCTTGAGAAAGGTTGATTTCCCCGCCCCATTGGCGCCGATCAGGCCGTAGCAGTTGCCGGGGGTGAACTTGATGTTGACATCCTTGAACAGGACTCGCTTGCCGTAGGAAAGGGTGATGTTTGACGCTGAGATCATGCCGATCGGGTGCTCCTTTATCGAAAATGAAAAACCACAGCGGCGGGTGACCTCTGTGGCTCACAAACGCATCCGGTATACCACTGAATGCAAAACGCGGGCAACATATTTCTCGCCGGGACAGTGAGTAAGCCAATAAAAAGGTTGCAATCAGCATCAGATTAGTTGTATAAGACTCGTTCTTTTAAAGACGGCATCAGTGCCGAATCTCCTTGCTCCGGGCACGACCGGGGCTTGAATCCGTGAGGAGGAATCACCACATGAGGAAGTACGAAACAATTTTCATCCTCCATCCAGAATTGGCCGAAGACGACATCAAAAGCGTCACGACCAAGGCACAGGACATCATCACGTCGTATAAGGGTGAATGTCACCGGATGGATGACTGGGGGGTCAGGAAACTGGCATATCCCATCAAGAAGTCTGCCAGAGGGCGTTATTACTACCTGCGCTTCGACGGGAACAGTGCGCTGATCGCCGAACTTGAGCGCCGCCTGAGACTTGACGACAAGGTACTCCGTTACCAGAGCGTCAATATCACCGACCTTCCCGAGCGGGCAGTGGCGGAAAAGAAAGTTGAAGCGGCAGATGTCGAGACGGTTGAAACGGTTGACGAGGCGGTAGTGAACGAGTCCGCAGAAGCCACCGAAGAAGCTGCTGAACAATAAAAATTTCCGGAGGATATATACGTCATGAGCGAAGAAAGAACATCCACATCATCGTATCAACGCCCCGGCGGTACCGGTGGCCAGCGTCCGACGGGAGGGCCGGGGCAGCGTCCGGCCGGCGGCCCGGGAGCCGCAGGCGGCCCCCGCAAACGTCGTCCGTTTCAGCGCCGCAAGGTCTGCCGCTTCTGCGCCGAAAAGAATCTGGCCATTGACTACAAAGAGCCCCGCACACTGCGCTTTTTCGTAACTGAGCGCGGCAAAATCGTACCGCGCCGTATTTCGGGTAACTGCGCTGCTCACCAGCGCCAGATCACCGAAGCAATCAAGCGTGCCCGCAACATCGCACTGCTGCCCATAGCCGCCAACCACGCGGTAAGCTGACAGGCCCGAATGGAGCCGACACCCCCTGCCGGTCATGACTCAGCAGCGCGACTCAAATCGTCGCTGCTCGGCATGATCGGCTCCTTTGTTTTATTTACGACGTATCTAGCGGTACCCCCCATCGGCGTCTTTTCCGGTGTACTCGCTCCGTTTCCGGCCGGTTACTCCCGGTTGGTGCATGGGCGCCCGGCAGCGCTGATCGTAACCCTCGGGGCGGCAACCGCCGTGAGTGCCCTGTTCGGAATTTTCGCCGGATGCCTCTACCTGGGGATGTGTGCGACCATCGGGCTTTTCATGCCTGAGCTTCTGGCACGTGGAATCGGCGGCGGTCGTACCCTCTTCTGGACGACGGCGGTCAATGTAACCATCCTGGCAGCCGGAGTGCTGGGATACAGCGCGCTGTCAGGCATTAACCTGCAACAGCTGCTTTCTGCGGAAATTAACGGCAGCCTGACCCAGGCTGTTGCAATCTACGAAAAAAGTGGTGTGAAGGGCGACGATCTGGAGCTGGTCAAACAGACCATGAACACCGTGGCCGATATGCTGCATCGTCTCTACCCATCCCTGATTACGCTGCTGCTTGTTGTCATGGCGGGTTGCAATCTGGCTCTTTTAAAACGAACTACTGTCAAAAGCGGTATTGAACTCAATGTCGGCGATTTTGCATCATACAGAAATCCTGACATGCTGGTCTGGCTGCTGATTGCAGCCGGCTTTGCACTGCTGCTCACATCACCGCTGGTGACGACTCCGGCACTGAACATCATGCTGATCGTCGCTCTGTTGTACTTTCTTCAGGGAATGGCGGTTGTAAGTACCTTGATTTCAAAACAGTCCTTCTCCGGCATGCTGCGGACCGGGCTGTACATAATGCTGGTGATCCAGCCCTACCTGGCTGCGGTTATTGCCGGAATCGGTTTATGCGATCTGTGGGTCGATTTTCGAACCCCGAAACAACAGGAGAACCTGTAACTACAAACAGGCTTGAAAGGAGAAGCAAACAATGAAAGTGATTTTGAACGAAAATGTTGAACACCTGGGGCATATCGGCGATGTCGTCAAAGTAGCCCCCGGCTACGCCCGCAACTTCCTGCTTCCCAAGAAACTGGCCATAGCCGCCACGGAGCAGAATGCAAAGGCGCTTGAGCACACCAAGCGGCAGATGGAGTACAAAAAGAACAAGGCGCTTGAAGCTGCCAGGAACTTCGCTGCCAAACTTGAGGCGCTGTCGATTGACCTTACCCACAAGGCTGGTGATGACGGCAAACTGTTCGGTTCGGTCACCAATATGGAAATCGCCGCCTTTCTGCATGAAAAGGGCCTGGAAGTTGACCGCAAGAAGATCATTCTGGCCGCAGCCATCAAACATATCGGTGAATTTTCGATACCGGTCAAGATTCATCCCGAAGTCACGGCGACCATCAAGGTGAACGTTTCGGCCGCCTGAAAACAGCCTCATATTCGCTTTACAATTAGCCCTCCGGCATCACGTGTGCCGGCGGGCTTTGTTTTAGCTGAATCTCTGCCCGGCTTGCATTTGCCGCTTGACAACGACTCCTGATGTATGCTCTAGTGCCGTCCATGAATTCAAACCGCTTCTACACCGCTTTCAGCTTTTACTTCTGGTTCGGCTATTTTTTCAGGCCGTCTGCCCAGGTGAAGGTGTAAGCAGAATAGAAAGCTCACACACGTAACCATAAACCGGGGCAGACGAGAGTCTCCCCGGTTTTTTGCTGTCTGCAGGTTCAGACAGGCAGGGCCGGGGGGAGACTTCCGGCCCTGCCTGTTTGTGGGAAAGGGGATGACACATGATTATCGTAATGAAAAGCGGGGCGGCAAAGCGGGACCGGGACGAGGTGATTAAAAAAATCAAGGAACTGGGCTACAAGCCGCACGTTATCCACGGCGAAACGCGCGACGTTATCGGAGCCATCGGAGGAAGCCACGGCAAAGTGGCCCTGCAGGCGCTGGAGGGGCTTCACGGCGTCGAGAGTGTTGTTCCAATCATGCAACCCTACAAACTGGCCTCCAAAGAGGTACGAAAAGAGTCCAGCCTGATACGGATCAGCAATGACGTTTCCATCGGAGGCGAAAAAGTTGTCATCATGGCCGGACCCTGTTCAGTTGAAAGCGAAAAACAGATCATCGAATCTGCTGTCGCCGTCAAAAAAGCCGGGGCGCACGTCCTGCGCGGTGGGGCATTCAAACCGCGCACGTCACCTTACTCTTTTCAGGGCCTTGAGGAGGACGGGCTTAAGCTGCTGGCTAAAGCGCGCGAACTGACCGGCCTCCCCTTTGTCACCGAGGTAATAAATCCGGAAACGGCGGAACTGGTGGCGGGATATGCGGACATCCTGCAGATAGGGGCACGCAATTCACAAAACTTCGCCCTGCTCAAAAAAGTCGGGCAGCTTGGCAAACCGGTTCTGCTCAAGCGTGGAATGGCCATGACGATCCAGGAATTTCTGATGAGCGCCGAATACATCATGAGTGAGGGGAACCAGTCTGTCATCCTCTGCGAACGCGGCATCAGGACATTTGAAACCGCCACCCGCAATACCCTTGACCTTTCCGCAATTCCGGTGCTGAAAGACAAGACCCACCTGCCGGTTGTTATCGATCCATCACACGGAACCGGTAATCACCATTATGTGGCACCGATGTGCTACGCGGCAGTTGCAGCGGGTGCTGACGGCTTGATCGTTGAAGTGCACCCTGATCCGGAACACGCCTCTTCCGATGGGCCGCAGTCGCTGAAACCGGAGAAGTTTGAGAGGATGATGGCCAAGTTACGGCTTTTTGCGGGTGTTGCCGATAGAACGCTCTGACACGTGGCACTGCGGGTTATCGTTTTCACGGGGGTATCTGAAGTCGTGAGGACTCACCCCTCTTCAGGGTGGTCGGGATACAGTTTCTCTATCTGGCGGAATGTGTCAATGTTTTCGACAAATATTTCAACCAGTTCAGGATCGAACTGTCTCCCGGACTCCTCGAGAATATTCGCCAATACGTCGTGTTCGCTCCAGGCCTCCTTGTAGCAGCGGCGGCAGGAGAGCGCATCATAGACATCCGCCAAGGCGACGATCCTGCCGAAGAAAGGGATTTCCTCCCCCTGCTTGCCGACAGCGGTGCCATCTTCTTTCTGATGGCCGGGTAACGGTAGCTGCGTAAGCGGGTCGATATAGCCGGGATACCCCTTACCGTCCCAGCGTTCGTGATGACTGATGGCCACAATGGCAGCTGATTCATCGAAATCGGAATAGATATCCGAGAACAGGTTGGCTCCAAACAGCGTATGCAGCTTCATGATCTGGAACTCTTCCGGCGTGAATCGCCCCGGCTTTTTCAGGATATTGTCAGAGATGGCTACTTTGCCGACATCGTGTAGCATTGCCGACATGCGCAGCACATCCCTGTTCTTGTCGATTTCTGCCTGCGACAGTCCATGCTTTACTCCCCAGGCCTCATACAGAGCCACGGAATAGGCGGCAACCCTGTTGACATGGGGCCCGGTTTCCTTGGGGTCACGCAGTTCGGCCATCTTGTTCATACGCAGAATTATTTCGCGGGTCATTTTGGCCCGTTCGATAGCCACAGCAGCGTTGTTGGCGAAATACCTTATAACCTCTTCGTCCTCGTAGGCAAAAGGAACAACCTCCCCCTGACTGTTCATGGCATTGATCAACTGCAGGACGCCGATGATATCATCCCGGAAATTTTTCAGGGGTATGGTCAGCATGGAACAGGTCCGATAGCCGGTTCTGTCGTCATATGAACGATTGAAGGTAAAGGGAAAATACGGGCCGACCTCATAGACGTCAGCGATATTGAGGATTTCTGCATTTGCCGCTACATACCCGGCAATCGATGTATTGTCTATCAGTACCGAAAATGTGGCATAGGGAAGTTTTTTGCCGGGCGCAAGCTGTCGCTGCATGGTATCGTTCTGGGCATAACGGAACATAAGGGACTCATGTTCCCTGACATAGATGGAACCTGCATCGCAACTTGTAAAATGTCGGGCTTCGCTCAGTATTTTTTCCAGCAGTAGGTCAATGTCCCGTATCTGGGAAATTTCAAAGCCGATATCGATGATTTTGCGTAATCGTTCTTCCCTGCACTGCATTGGTATCCCCTCCCCTCACCCACACTTCAATGCCATTGCCATTCTATCCTGTTTTGCTCTGCAGGCAAATGACAGATACAGCATTTACCTGTGATTTTTTTTGACGTTGCAGAGTATCATCATTTACATTACGATGCGCTAAAAAAATCAGGGGGTGGGTTCTCATGCGATTACCGGCGTGGATACTGGCAGCATTTTTAACATTGGCGGCTTCAGCACCTACAGCGCTCTACTCCGCAGAAACCCCTTCTGCGGTACTGGAGCAGTCAATGTCAGAAACTCTTGATATCTGGCGAGACGGGCGCTATGAAAACCTTTTTGAACGCCTGGCACACCGTGGCAAAACATCTCGCGAAGCATTCGTAAAAAAAATGCAGGGGGCCCGTATGCGGCCAGCCTGTTGCTGGCAGAAAATGGAACATTTCAAAGTGTTGAATGAAAAAAAGACCGAGGCAACCGTCTACGTTAAACTGGGACTTGATGGTTCACTCGATGGAACGTCCTCAAGCACGCGTGAATTCAAACTGACCCATGAGGGTGGAGTGTGGAAGATGCAACTCGCCGATATATTTTCGCTGGCCGGCCTCAGCGGAAAGAAAACACGGAATGCAAAAGGAAAAAAACATGGAGCATTATGAGCGTAACGACTTGGCTTCTTATGCCTGCACCAGCAGCACGTCGCGTGGCCGCAAACATGACGAGGAATTCCGCGACAGTCGCCCTGCATTCGAACGCGACCGTGATCGTATCATCCACTGCGCAGCTTTTCGCCGCTTGGAATACAAGACCCAGGTTTTTGTCAATCACGAAGGTGATTACTACCGCACCCGCCTGACTCATTCGCTTGAGGTGGCACAGATAGGAAGGGCTATTGCCCGCAGGTTGCACCTGAACGAGGAGCTCACCGAGGCACTGGCCCTCGCCCACGATCTGGGACATACACCGTTCGGCCATACCGGAGAAGATGTGCTGAACCGGCTGATGAGTGGTTTTGGGGGGTTTGAGCACAACCTGCAGTCATTCAGAGTGGTGGACGAACTTGAAGAGCGCTACCCCGGGTTCAATGGGCTCAACCTGACCTGGGAGGTGCGCGAAGGTATCATAAAGCACGCATCACCCTATGACACACCGGCTGAGACCATGGCCGAATTTCTACCCGGAGTCGTGCCCACCATCGAAGGGCAGATCATCAACTACGCTGACGAGATAGCATACAATAACCATGACATCGATGATGGACTTAAGTCCGGTTACATTACCAGGGAAATGCTTGAACAGGTTGATTTGTGGCGTGATGTCAGTGCCTCCGTTCGGCAGAAATATCCGGCCATCGACGACAGGCGCCTGGCGCATCAGACCATCAGTGCCCTGATAGGGATTCTGATCGCGGATATCTGTGCAACCATTTCAACAAACATCGCAGCTTGCGGTATAACATCACTCGATGATCTGCGGAGCATCAACCGGACCGTTGTACATTTCAGTGACGAAATAACCGTCCGCAATCTTGAACTGAAACAGTTCCTGTTCCACAACCTCTACCGGCACTATAAGGTCGATAAAATGAGAGTAAAGGCGGAGATATTTATTACCCGCCTGTTTGAAACGTACCTGCGTTACCCGAACCTGCTCCCCCCCGCCTACCGAAACCGTGTTGACCGTTTTGGACTCCAGCGGGTTGTCTGTGACTACATTGCCGGTATGACCGACCGATTCGCGCTGGATGAATACAAGCGACTGTTTGAGCCCTACGAACGCGTTTGACTCCGTACAAACAGAAACGGCACGATGCCTGAGCTCCGTGCCGTTGTGTGTACTTCAAAAGCAATAGCCAATTTCTAGGACTCGGCAGAAACCTCGGGCGCAGCTTCCGGTGCTGCCACTGTCACAGGCGCTTTCACAACCGCAGGCTTGACAGGCACCTGTTTTGCCTTGGCAGGCTTCATTTCTGCCTCCACAAGCTCAATCAGAGAGAGAGGGGCTGCATCCCCCTGACGGACACCCAGTTTGACAATACGGGTATACCCGCCAGGTCTGTCCTGATAGCGTGGGGCGATTGTCGAAAAAAGTTTCGTAACCACCGATTTCTCCCGTATAACCGAAGCAGCCTGACGCATGGCATGGAGATCACCGCGCTTACCGAGAGTAATCATACGCTCGGCAACAACGCGAATCTCCTTCGCCTTTGCATCGGTAGTTGTGATTTTTTCGTGAGTCAGCAGAGATGTCACCATGTTTCTGAACATAGCCTCACGGTGGCTGGTTTTTCTACCAAGTCTTCTGCCTGATTTATTGTGACGCATATCCCTGATTCCTTTCTGAACCTGCTAATACTTGTACCGGTTATCCGAAGTACTATTCTTCTTCCTTTTGCTCGCCACGGAGTCGCAACATAAGTTCCGGATCCGGAAAGCTGTCAATCTTCATGCCGAACGTCAGGCCCATGTCGGTAAGAATATCCTTGATTTCATTCAGTGACTTGCGTCCGAAATTCTGTGTTTTCAGCATTTCTGATTCCGACTTGGTGACAAGTTCGCCGATAAGCGTAATTCCGGCATTCTTGAGGCAGTTCGCCGAGCGTACCGAGAGCTCCAACTCGTCAACCGTCCGATACAGATTTTCGTTGACCTTGTCCTTGTCTTCCTGGTTATCGCCGCTTACTTCCGGCTCACAATCCTCGTCGAAGTTGATAAATATCGACAACTGTTCCTTCAGAATCTTGGCAGAATAGGCTACGGCGTCTTCAGGACGCACACTACCGTCGGTCCATACTTCAAGGTTCAGTTTGTCATAATCGGTCATCTGCCCGACGCGGGCATTCGTAACTGAAAAATTAACTTTCTTGATCGGGGTGTAAATAGAATCGATCGGAATCGTACCAACCGGACTTTTCTCATCCCTGTTACGGTCGGCAGACACATATCCTTTGCCCATCTTGACTGTCATCTCGACTTCAAGATCCGCATCCTTGCCGCACGTGGCAATATAATGCTCCGGATTCATGACTTCCACGTTGTGCCCTGTACTGATGTCAGCGGCCGTAATAACTCCGGTGCCTTTTTGTTTTATCCGTATCACCGCACCTTCTGCAGTATGCAGCCTGAGCCGCACACCTTTCAGGTTTAAAATAATATCGGTGACATCTTCCGTCACACCCTGTATCGCCGAAAATTCGTGAAGCACACCTTTGATTTTGACCGATGTTATCGCGGCCCCCTGCAGTGAGGAAAGCAGAATTCTCCGCAGCGAATTACCCAGGGTCGTACCGAAACCGCGCTCGAATGGCTCCGCAAAAAACTTTCCATATGTATTTGAAAGTGAGTCCTTCTCTACCTGTAACTGTTTAGGTTTGATAAGTTCACGCCAGTTTTTGTACATTAACTACCTCCTCCGGAAGCAAGCATGGTTTTCGCTCACAATTAAATGTGAACCTGCAGCAGCGACATCAAAGCTCTAATTACTTTGAGTAAAGCTCGACAATCAGCTGTTCCTGGATTGGTGTAGTAATGTCCTCACGTAACGGAACACCTTTCATGGTACCTTTGAAAGCATCGCGTTCAAGCTCAAGCCACTGTGGAATTCCACGACGAACGACGGCATCAAGGGAGTCGTTTATCGTAACTATTTTACGGCTGTTCTCACGCAGTTCCAAAACATCGCCCGGCTTCATCTGGATTGAAGGAATATTGATACGTCTACCGTTCAGCACAAAATGACCGTGAAGCACAAGCTGACGAGACTCCGTGCGTGAAGAGGCAAAACCAAGTCGGTAAACAACGTTGTCAAGGCGTCGCTCAAGCAGAGCAAGCAGGTTTTCACCGGTTACACCCTTCATACGATCGGCAAGCTGAAAATATCCGCGAAACTGCTTCTCAAGAATACAGTAAATCCTGCGAACTTTCTGCTTTTCACGAAGCTGGGTACCGTAGGCTGATACCTTGGCACGCCCCTGACCGTGCTGACCGGGAGGGTAATTACGGCGCTTGATCGCACACTTGTCCGTGTAGCAGCGGTCGCCCTTCAGAAATAATTCCATGTTTTCTCTTCTGCACAGACGGCACGAAGGTCCTGTATAACGAGCCAATGAAAACCTCCTTAATAGTGGTACAGCGATTATAAACCTGAATCAGACTCTTCTTCTTTTGGGAGGACGGCACCCGTTGTGGGGAATGGGGGTTACGTCCTTAATGAAGCTGATCGAAAACCCTGCAGCCTGAAGAGCACGCAGAGCAGACTCACGGCCGGAACCCGGGCCCTTGACATAAACTTCAACGCTGCGCATGCCATGCTCCTGAGCCTTTTTCGCACAGTCTTCAGCAGCAATCTGGGCTGCAAAGGGGGTACTCTTACGGGAGCCCTTGAAGCCTTTGGCTCCAGCCGTAGACCAAGCCACCACATTACCAACCGGATCAGTGATGGTGATGATCGTGTTGTTGAATGTAGCCTGAATGTGAGCAACGCCGTTTGATATATTCTTGCGTTCCTTTTTTTTGCGTACAACCTTCTTTGATGGGCTTGCCATGCGTAGTCTCCAGAACTAGGTTAAATTATTTCTTTTTGCCGGCAACCGTACGGGCAGGGCCTTTACGTGTGCGGGCGTTCGTTTTGGTGCGCTGCCCGTTACACGGCAACCCTTTTCTATGGCGAAGTCCACGGTAGCAACCCAGGTCCATGAGTCGTTTGATATTCATGGATATTTCACGACGCAGATCGCCCTCAACCTTACAGTTGCGGTCAATCTCTTCGCGCAGTCGGGCAACTTCGGCCTCGGTCAGTTTATCAGTGCGCGTATTAGCATCGATCTTCGTAGTTTCCAGAATCTGCTCGGCAACAGAGTTGCCGATGCCGTAAATGTACGTCAATGCGATTACGATACGTTTGTTCTTGGGTAAATCAATACCTGAAATGCGTGCCAATGGAAATCCCCCCTTTATTAGCTCATCCCTGACGTTGTGAATGCTTGGGAATGTCGCAGATTACACGTACTATTCCCTTACGTTTGACAATTTTGCATTTAACACAGATTTTTTTTACTGATGCACGTACTTTCATCTGTTCCCCCAGCATGCACATTTTACATGCGTGTTAATATATCCGGTCCATTCGCCGTTATGGCTACTGTATGCTCAAAATGCGCCGACAAACCACCGTCGCAGGTCACTACCGTCCAGTTATCCTCAAGCACTCTAACTTCATGCCCTTTTTCGTTGACCATCGGTTCAATCGCGAGAACCATGCCAGGTTTCAGCCTGACACCCTTACCTGCCGCCCCGTAGTTCGGTACCTGAGGATCTTCATGCAGATTTTTACCGATACCGTGGCCGACAAAATCCCGAACTACTGAATATCCGCGATTCTCAACATACTGCTGAACTGCACTGCACACATCGCCAAGCCGATTGCCAACTCTGGCCTTTTCTATTCCTGCGTACAACGAAGCTTCTGTAGCTTCAGTGAGCGCCGCTGCAGCAGTTGAAATCTCACCTACCGGCACGGTAATGGCTGCATCTCCGTAATAATCATCGTAGAGAATACCGAAGTCCAAGCTGAGCAGATCACCCGATTTAAGTGGCGATTTAGTTGGCAAACCATGCACGACCTGACTGTTCGGGGAACAGCAGAGTGAACTCGGGTAATTATGGTATCCCTTAAATGCACATGAAGCCTTACGCTTGCGGGCTTCATCTGCCGCCACCCTCTCAAGGTCGTATGTCGAAATGCCCGGTTGAATAAGTTCTCGTAACGCAGTGAGAACATCACTCACTATCCTGCACGCCGCTCTCATTCTTTCAATCTCACGGGGAGATTTAAGAACGATCACCGTACCCACTATCTATAAAAGAACAAATCTGCGACTGTATCTCAGTAATTGGCTGCGAGCCATCAATGTGACGCAACAACCCCTTGCTCTCGTAATAGGCCTTAAGCGGCTCCGTCTGGCGTTGATATACCTCAAGCCTGCTGATTACGGTCTGTTCCTGATCATCATCCCGCTGAATCAACGGGGCCCCGCAGAGATCACACACACCTTCGACGCCAGGCTTGTCGTACACGGTGTGATAACCCTTGCCACAGGAAGAACAGCACCTTCTTCCGGAGAGACGCCGAACTATTTCACCGTTGGAAACATCGAGAGAAATTACATGGTCGATGTTTTTGCCGATTGCCCCCAAAAGCAGAAGCAGCGCATCCGCCTGAGGGAGTGTTCGCGGAAACCCGTCGAGAATAAATCCTGCAGCGCAATCATCCTGAACAAGCCGCTCCTTAACAAGTCCAAGCACAATTTCGTCAGAGACAAGGCCACCGGCGTCCATAATCGACTTGGCCGCAACGCCCAACGCTGTCGCCGCCTTGACAGCGGCCCGCAACATATCTCCGGTGGAAATCTGGGGAATAGCAAACCGCTCAACAATAAACTTCGCCTGCGTTCCTTTGCCGGCACCCGGCGGTCCGAATAAAATCAGATTCATCTCGCTTACCGACGCCCCTTAATTCTGACACCTTTTAAAAAGCCTTCGTAGTTGCGCGTTATCAGATGAGATTCAATCTGGGCAACCGTATCCATTCCGACACCCACGGCTATCAATAAGGCAGTTCCACCAAAATAGAAGGGGAGATTGAACTTACCGATGAGTATGGTGGGCAGCACGCACACAACCGAGATGTAAATGGCGCCCGCAAACGTAAGACGAGTGAGAACCGAATCCATAAAATCCGATGTCTCTTTGCCGGGACGTATACCAGGTATGTATCCACCCTGTTTTTTTATGTTCTCAGCCACATCAAGCGGGTTAAAAGTCACAGCCGTGTAGAAATAGCAAAAGAAAACGATAAAAGCAACAAAAAATATGTTATATACCCAGTTACCTGGAGCCAGACTCTTGGCTGCGCTCTGCACCCAGGGTATATCAATGAAATTGGCAATGGTAGCCGGGAACATGATTATTGATGAAGCAAATATCGGCGGAATGACACCAGCCATGTTTATTTTAAGCGGTAGATGAGATGTCTGAGTATTAAACGTCTTGAGGCCGACTACCCGTTTGGCATAATGAATCGGCAAACGACGTTGCCCTCTTTCAACAAAGACTATTGCAGCAATTACCGCAAACATGAGTGCAAGTACGAAAATAATAATGAACAGCGAGATCTGGCCGGCATTCAACAGTTTGACCGTGTTCCCCAACGCAGCAGGAATCCTTACAACAATACCGGCAAAAATGATCAGCGAAATACCGTTGCCGATACCCTTTTCCGACATCTGCTCTCCCAGCCACATGATAAACGCCGTACCTGCCGTAAGGGTAATGATCGTCATAACTCTGAAACCCCATCCGGGTACAGGAACGACCATTTCGCCCGCCGGGCCACGCATGCTTTCCAGACCTACCGCAATACCCATGCCCTGGACGACACTCAAAACTATCGTTCCATAGCGGGTGTACTGAATAATCTTCTTGCGGCCGGCTTCGCCTTCCTTGGACAGCTTTTCAATGGCAGGCACTACAACAGTGAGCAGTTGAAAAATGATTGAAGAAGAAATGTACGGCATAATGCCGAGAGCAAATACGGTAAGACGCTCAAGAGCTCCGCCGGAAAACATGTCAAAAAGACCGAGCAGAGTTCCTTGAGACTGCTTAAAAAAATGAGAGAGTGCAATCCTGTCAATTCCCGGCGTGGGAATGTGACATCCGATACGGTACACTGCCAGCATGCCAAGCGAAAACAGAACCCTTTTCTTCAGTTCCGGAATCTTGAAAATGTTCTGAAATGCTTCAAACACTTATACAAGCTCCTCGATTTTTCCACCGGCAGCAATAATTTTCGTTTTAGCAGACTCACTGAACCTGGCGGCGCTTATGGTAATTTTTTTGGATATGTCACCGTTTCCAAGTATCTTCACCGGAGAGCGAAGCGACTTGACAAACCCGCCGGCAACAAGTGCAGCGGCATCAATTACAGAACCATCTGCAAACGCATCCAGCTGACCCACGTTCACCAGAGAATACTCAATTTTAATAAGCGGCGTAAAACCACGCTTCGGCAACCTGCGTTGCAACGGCATCTGGCCGCCCTCGAAACCGGCTTTGATGCTGCCACCCGAACGGGCCTTCTGACCTTTATGCCCCTTGGTAGCAGTTTTACCGTGGCCTGAACCGGTACCACGCCCAATACGTTTTCTATTTTTTGTAGATCCAAGCGAAGGCTTGAGACTGTTAAGTTCCATCACACGCTACCCCTTATATTTATGACTCTATTCCACGCTGAGCAGATGAGATACTTTGTTGATCATCCCACGTATCTGGGGCGTATCGACACGCTGTACTGTCTTGTTAAGCTTCGTAAGCCCGAGACCGGCAACAACGTCGCGGTGTTTCTTCGGGGTGCAGATTATACTTTTTACCAACGTTATCTTCAGCATGCTACCCATGATGACCCTCACACGTAATTAAAGTTGTTACTCTGTAATACCGCGCCTCTCGGCGATCTCTTCTGGAGTCTTCAGCCTCTTAAGACCGGCAAAGGCTGCCTTGATAACGTTATGAGGATTATTCGAGCCAAGACACTTGGACAGGATGTTATTGATTCCGGCAGCTTCGAAAATAGCGCGGGCTGCTCCTCCTGCGATAACACCGGTACCAGCGGAAGCCGGTTTCATCAACAGCTTGCCGGCGCCGAATTTGCCCTCTATCTCAAAAGGAATCGTCTGGCTGGCGTTAACAGGAACTTTGATAAGGTTTTTCTTGGCCTGTTCTACACCCTTTCGGATCGCTTCAGGAACCTCGTTCGCCTTACCCAGACCATAGCCCACATGACCACCGCCGTCGCCAACAACGACCAATGCCGAAAAACTGAATCTGCGTCCACCTTTTACGACTTTCGCAACCCGGTTGATGTGAACAACCCGATCGGTAAGGTTGAGTTCTGCTGGATTAATTCTGCTCAAGAAAAACCTCCTGTACGCTTAAAAGTTCAACCCGGCTTCGCGGGCTGCGTCAGCAAGCGCCTTGATTCTGCCATGGTAGAGAAAACCGTTACGGTCGAAAACAACTGATGAGATGCCACGCTCAAGCGACAGACGGGCAACCTCTTTGCCGACTACAACCGCAGCTGCAACATTGCCGGTTCCGGTAAGTTCCGGAGCAGTAAGTGTCGACGCTGAGGCCAACGTCACACCGGCCGTGTCGTCGATAATCTGAGCATAGATGTGGCGGGCGCTTTTGAATACATTGAGACGCGGACGCTCCGTCGTCCCACGGATTTTCTTTCTAACTCGTACCTGCCGTTTGAGTCGAGTGACTCTTTTGATTGCTGTCTTTGCCACGAAAATCTCCTTATAAAGACTACTTCTTGCCGGTCTTGCCAGCTTTTCTCAGTATAGTCTCGTTAGCATACTTGATCCCTTTGCCCTTATACGGCTCAGGTCCACGGAATGATCGGATCTTGGCAGCTGTCTGCCCCACCAGTTCCTTGTCAAAGCCTTTGACAGAAAGCTTCGTCATTTTTTCCACATCTATTGATATTCCATCAGGGATTTGAAAATTCACCGGGTGGGAATACCCAAGAGCAAGAACCAATTCACGCCCCTTTACTTCAGCACGGTATCCGACACCATTAATTTCCAGATCTGTCTGGAAGCCTTTGGTAACGCCGACAACCATATTGTTGACCAAAGTCCGGGTAAGACCGTGGGCGGACCTGGCAGCAGTCGACTCATCGTTACGCGTTACAAGCAGAGTCGTTTCGCTGATCTCCAGGGAAACAACTGACATGATGGAGCGTGAAAGATTACCGTTAGGCCCCTGAACCGACAGGACCGAGTCACTGAAAGCTACCTTCACGCCTTTAGGAATTTCTATGGGAAGTTTGCCTATTCTTGACATCTATTGTTTGCTCCTTGTCGCAAATGTTACCAGATAGTACAGAGGATCTCTCCGCCAAGTCCGGCTTTCCGGGCAGTGTTGTCGGTGATAACGCCCTGGGACGTCGATAAAATGGCAATGCCGAGACCACTCTTAACAACCGGTATATCTTCCGATTTCACGTATACTCGCCCACCCGGTTTACTGACTCGCTTGATTTCATTGATGACGCTGTCTTTCTCATCAATGTACTTCAGATAAACCCTGAGAACTCCCTGAAGATTATCCGAAATAACCTTGTAATTTTTGATAAAGCCTTCCTGTTTAAGGACGTTGGCAATATTCACCTTCATGTTTGAGGAAGGAATATCAACCTTCTGGTGCTTCACCATATTCGCGTTTCTAATTCTGGTAAGCATGTCAGCAATCGGGTCTGTCATGGACATCGTACGTGCGCTCCTGTCTCTTTCTTCTAATGGTAGCTCAAAGCTACCAGCTGGATTTGATCACGCCGGGGATCTGACCGGAAGATGCATATTTACGCAAACATATTCTGCACATTTCAAATTTGCGATAAAATGCTTTGGGCCTTCCGCATACCGGGCAGCGGTTGTGTTGGCGAACCTTGAATTTCGGCTTGCGCTGGGACTTGATTATCATTGATGTTTTTGCCACGGATTCCTCCAGATATCTTAATTCCTGAACGGCATACCCAAATATTTGAGAAGTGCTTTCCCCTCTTCGTCGGTCTTTGCACTTGTCACTATTGTAATGTTCATTCCCTTGATCTTATCCACCGTATCATAACTGATCTCGGGGAATATAAGCTGCTCCTTGATCCCGAGGGTGTAATTCCCCTTACCGTCAAAAGCTTTGCCGGAAACTCCCTTGAAGTCACGTACCCTGGCAAGCGAAACGTTCAACAGACGATCTAGGAACTCATACATGCGGTCCCGGCGGAGGGTTACCATGCAACCGATCGGCATACCCTCACGCAGCTTGAAGGTTGCTATTGACTTCTTCGCCTTCGTAATCACCGCTTTCTGGCCGGTTATCTGCCCCAGTTCCTGAGTAGCAGAGTCAAGTATTTTTATGTTCTGAATAGCTTCGCCAAGGCCCATATTGACTACAACCTTGGTTACCTGCGGAACTTGCATGCTTGACTTGTAGTTATAGTCATTTTGCAGCTTTGGTACGACTTCTTTTTTGTATATATCGTGCAAACGTGACATGAGTCATTTCCTCCAAAGTAGTTGCTATAGCGAATTGCCGCACTTAACGCAGACACGCTGCTTTTCGCCATTTTCAAGAAGCTTCCTGGAACTTCTAACCGGCTTGGCACACTTGGAGCAAAACGGCATGACGTTGGAAATATGAATATGGGCTTCCTTTTCCTTGATGCCTCCAGCTTCATTGCCGCGTGCTTTCAAATGGCGCTTGACCATATTGAGACCTTCAACAATGACGCCGTTCTTTTTAGGCAGAAGCTGCAAAACCTTACCGGTCTTGCTTTTCTCTTTACCGGCGATTACCATCACCGTATCGCCCTTGTTAACGTGAGATTTCGTGGCTTGCATCTCGTATTCTCCGATTCTTTTATAGTACTTCTGGTGCAAGAGAAATAATCTTCATAAATTTCTTGGCACGCAATTCTCTGGCAACCGGGCCGAAAATGCGGGTGCCGACCGGTTCTTTGGCATTGTTGATAACAACACCCGAGTTATCATCAAAGCGGATATACGATCCGTCAGGACGCCCCAGCGCTTTTGCTGTTCTTACAACAACAGCCTTGACAACATCGCCCTTCTTGACCTTTGAATTCGGCATCGCCTCACGTACAGAAGCAACGATAATGTCACCGACTCCGGCATATTTTCTCTTTGAGCCGCCCAGAACTTTGATGCAAAAAAGTTTCTTTGCACCGGAATTGTCGGCCACATCCAGTATAGTCTGCATTTGAATCATTACACGATACTCCTATGCTAAGAGATACTTTCAATGATCTGCTTGAGGCTCCAGCGCTTATCTTTACTCAGTGGGCGACACTCTATTATCTGAACGCGATCGCCAACCTTTGAACTGTTCTGCTCGTCGTGAACTTTATATTTAACACTGCGCTTAATGTACTTGTTGTAGACACTGTGCTTAACAAGCCGGTCAACCTTAACGACAACGGTTTTTTCCATCTTGTCGCTTACGACTACACCCGTCTGGGTTTTTCTGTGACCACGCTCGCTCATTTCGCAGCTCCCTTTGACACGCTCTCGCTGATAATCGTATTCATCCTGGCAATATCTCTGCGGATACTCTTGAGTCTGGATGTGTTCTCAAGCCTGCCCGTATGCAACTGGAATTTCAGATTGAACATCTCTTGAGTACTTTCATTTTTCTTCTTGAGCAGTTCTTCAGATGCTATTTTTCTAAGATCATTTGGCTTCATCATTTTCTCCGCGTGCAATAAACTTTGTTGTAAGGGGCAGTTTGTGCGCCGCCAACCTGAAAGCTTCACGTGCTATCTCTTCAGTGACGCCTTCCATTTCGTACAAAATGACACCAGGCTTGACAACGCAGACCCACGAATCCGGTGACCCTTTGCCTTTTCCCATCCTGGTCTCGGCAGGTTTCGCAGTGAGCGGTTTATCCGGGAACACACGAATCCAGATTTTACCACCCCTTTTAATGTAACGCGTCATGGCAATACGAGCTGCTTCGATCTGTCGTGAGTCGAGCCAGCCGCATTCGGTCGACTGCAGGCCGTACTCACCGAATGACAGATCAACACCGCGACATGGCTTGCCGCTCATGCGCCCTTTCATCTGTTTTCTATGCTTTACCCGTTTCGGCATTAACATTGATACGTACTCCTAATCTGCAATTTAAAAACTATTTACCAGGGAGAATCTCACCCTTGAATATCAGAACTTTTACACCAATCAAACCGTAGGTTGTTTTAGCTTCTGCAAAACCGTAATCAATATCCGCCCTCAGCGTATGAAGCGGTACACGACCTTCACGGTACCACTCTGTACGGGACATTTCGGCGCCACCCAGACGACCGGAGCACGTTATCCTGATTCCCTTGGCACCGAATTTAAGCGTTGACGTTACGCTCTTCTTCATAGCCCTGCGAAACGCTATGCGGCGTTCAAGCTGCAAAGCGACATTTTCGGCAACCAGCTGCGCGTCCAGTTCCGGCTTGCGGACTTCATTTATGGTAATAAAGACTTCCTTAGTCGTAAGGAGCGCCAGTTCTTTTTTAATAGTCTCAACTTCCGACCCTTTTTTGCCGATGATCAGACCAGGTCGGGCGGTGAAGATACTGATTTTGCATTTATTGGCTGCACGTTCAATCTCGATTTTCGAAACTCCCGAGCTGTAGAGACGCTTTTTCAAAAATTTACGGATCGCCAGGTCTTCATGAAGCAACTTCGCATAATCGGCCTCAGCATACCACTTTGAGTCCCATGTCTTCGTTACGCCAAGCCTGAAGCCTATTGGATTTACTTTTTGTCCCAAACTACACCTCCAAGAGTTATAACTATTTCGTATCAGAAAGAGTAACGGCGATATGACTGGTCGGCTTGCGGATCTTGCTTGCACGTCCCATGGCCCGCGGCACAAAGCGCTTGAGTACCGGTCCGCCATCGACAAAAATAGTCTTGACGACCAGGCGATCAACATCAGATACACCTTTTTGCTCGGCATTGGCGACTGCAGATTTCAGCAGCTTAGAAACCAACTTTGCAGAAGGCTGCGGCATAAACTGCAATGTATTGAGCGCGTCCTGAATTCCCTTACCACGAACAAGGTCTGCAACCAGTCTGGTTTTACGCGGCGAGAGACGCACTGATGAAAGTTTGGCACTGGATTCCATAGAAAACTCCCCTACTACTTTTTGACTTTGCTCTTTTTATCGGCAGCGTGGCCGTGAAACGTCCTGGTGGGTGAAAACTCGCCCATTTTGTGGCCAACCATGTTTTCAGTTACAAAAACCGGAATAAATTTGCGCCCGTTGTGAACCGCAAAACTACACCCGATGAAATCAGGACTGATAGTTGATCGGCGGGACCAGGTCTTAATAATTTTTTTGGAATTCGGACCTTCTGCCAGAACTTTTTTGATCAGATGATCATCAATAAAAGGACCTTTTTTTATCGAACGCGCCATGGTTTGTCAGCCTCTCAACGATTATTTACTGCGCTTCTTGATTATGAAGCGGTCTGATGTCTTATTGGTACGTGTCTTGTAGCCTTTGGTCGGAATACCCCACGGAGTTACCGGGTGACGACCCCCAGATGTACGCCCTTCGCCGCCACCGTGCGGATGGTCAACCGGGTTCATGGCTACACCCCTTACTTTCGGGCGTTTACCAAGCCAGCGAGAACGACCCGCTTTGCCGATGTTGACATTTTCATGGTCAGTATTACCCACCTGGCCGATAGTCGCGTAGCAGTCCTGCAACACGAGCCGTACTTCGCCGGAAGGTAGTTTTACCTGTGAATATTTGCCCTCTTTCGACATCAACTGAGCAAAGGTACCGGCGCTTCTGGCCAACTGAGCACCTTTGCCTATCTTGAGCTCGATATTGTGGATGATTGTACCCAGCGGAATTGCCCGCAAAGGGAGCGAATTTCCAGGTTTAATGTCGGCCTCAGGTCCGCTGATAACAACATCACCAACCTTGAGATCGAGAGGAGCAAGTATATAGCGCTTCTCGCCATCCACGTAATTCAGCAGAGCAATCCTGGCACTGCGATTCGGATCGTACTCAATCGTAGCAACCGTTGCAGGTATACTGCGCTTGTCACGACGAAAGTCAATGATGCGGTATTTCTGCTTGTGTCCGCCACCCTGATGACGTGAAGTTATACGACCGTTCGAGTTTCTTCCGCCGGTCTTTTTCAAGGCGACGAGTAGAGATTTCTCAGGCGTTGACGTCGTTATCTCATCAAATGCAGAACATGTCTGATGTCTGCGACCTGCTGAAGTAGGATTGTAGCTTTTAATTGCCATTGTGAACCCCAAACTTGTGAGTTAGACTTCAAAGAAATCTATTGATTGACCTTCCTGGAGCGTAACATACGCTTTTTTCCAGTTCGACCGCTTACCATATGACTTGCCGAATCGCTTGACCTTACCGGCTACTGTCACGGTACGCACATCAGAAACCTTGACTTTAAAGAGCGTTTCAACCGCCTGTTTAATCTCGATCTTGTTCGCGTCTCTGTCAACTACTACAGCCACTGTATTTGTGGAATCAGCACCGAGTGATGTCTTCTCGGTAACATGAGGTTTCTTGATTACGGAATAGATGTTCATTTGTGAAGCGCTCCTTCCGCTGACTCGACGGCTCCTTTGGTAAATATGATATGACGGTATTTCAACATATCATGTACATTCAGGGCATCATGTTTCAGCATCTTTACATGTTTGACATTACGGGCCGACAGGTAAAGATTCGTATTCAGCTCATCAGTAACGATCAAAGAGCGCTCAAGATCGAATTTCTTCATAAACCCGACAAAATCACGGGTAGATACCTTGTCGAACTCAATTTTGTCCAGAACCGTAATCGCATTGTTCTGCAATTTGTGGGTAAGCACCGAGCAGAGTGCAGCAGAGCGGGCTTTCTTGTTCATGCTCAGATTGTAGGTCTTCTTCTGGGGGCCGAAAGCAACGCCACCGCCAGGGTACTGGGGAGCGCGGCTGCATCCCTGGCGAGCACTTCCAGTTCCCTTCTGCTTGAAAGGTTTCTTGCCGCCACCGGATACCGCTGAACGATTCTTTACAGCCACTGTTCCGGCTCTGCGATTTGCGAGCTGGATACGAAGTGCCTGGTGAATAAGGCTTTCACGAACCTCAACTCCAAAGACATCATCTGACAGCTGGACATCACCGATCTGCTGTCTGTTCATATTATAGAGCGCTACAGAAGGCATACTCAAACTCCCGAAATATCTAATTAGGCTTTGACGCTCTGCTTGATAAGCAGGATTGAATTTTTGTGGCCAGGAACGGCCCCCTTGATCAACAGGAGGTTGTCAGCTGCATCAACTCGAATAACCTTAAGGCGCTGAATGGTAACACGCTCATTGCCGAGCTGACCTGGCATTTTCTTGTTCTTGAAAACATGGGAGGGCGTCGCCGATGCACCGATGGAACCTGGCGCACGATGAAATCTCGAACCGTGTGACGCCCGTCCACCCTTGAAATTCCAGCGCTTGATAACACCCTGGAAACCTTTGCCGATACTAATACCGGTTACATCGATCAAGTCACCGCTGGTAAACTGATCAACCGACAATTTATCACCGACATTGAAATCAGCTGACTGCTCGAACTTAAACTCCCGCAGATGGGCGAAAACGCCATGCCCGGATTTTGTGCTGTGACCAAGGGTCGGCTTGTTAGCGCGAGCAGCCTCTACCGATTCGAAGCCGAGCTGAACAGAGTTGTAACCGTCCGTCGCTGCCGTCTTCTTCTGCACAACATAACAGGGTCCAGCCTGGACTACCGTCACCGGTACACATGACCCGTCTTCCAGAAACAGCTGAGTCATACCCAGTTTTTTTCCGATGATACCGTTCTTCATAGATCAATCCTATTCAGTCGTAGTAGCGTTTACAGTTTTATCTCAACATCAACACCGGCAGACAAATCCAGCTTCATCAGTGCATCGACGGTCTGCTGGGTCGGATCCAGTATGTCAATCAGACGCTTGTGTGTTCTGATCTCAAACTGGTCACGAGATTTCTTGTCAACATGCGGTCCGCGCAGAACGCAGTACTTGTTGATTACGGTTGGCAGCGGAATCGGTCCGGCAACACGAGCACCGGTCCTCTTTGCGGTATCCACTATCTCACCCACTGATACATCCAGCAGTTTATGATCGTACGCCTTAAGACGAATTCTGATTTTCTGACTCTGCATTGATATCCTCGTTACCTGTCAGTATTTAAGCGATAATGGAGCTGACGACGCCGGCGCCTACCG
>JBAXVE010000051.1:0-24126 GCA_037129245.1 Desulfuromonadales bacterium | reverse complement strand
TTTTTGGCAGTGCAAAATTTTCAAAGAACACTACAGAAGTCTAAAGTTCAGTTTTAAATAATCACCGCAGAATATTCGATTACATCTCCACCCGTGTTACTACCCCCTGCAACTTGGCGGCGGGAAGCTTATTGAACTGGACGAAATTGGGGGTCAGTTTCTTGATGGCTGAGAAGATCTTCCAGGCCGGGTTGCCGGTTGAAATGTCCTCGATGCCGTAGAAGATTACCTTCTCGACGATTCCGTTACTTTTCAGCAACTGCTCGATATCAAACAGCTCCATGTAGCCGGCCCTGATTTCAAATGCGTCCAGCCCGGTACCGAGCGCCGTAGTCAGGCTGCTGTCCAGACCGTACGGCTCGTCGGTGCGGACTATCGAGATCAGAACGTTACGCTCGTAGACAATGTTACTGCGGATGGTACAGTGCACCAGATAAGGGGGAATCGTGTTCCACTCCTTGACAAAAAACAGTCCGGTGCCGGCAATGTGCCCTTTTTTGTAGATCTGTTCGTAGCTGAGCAGGTAGGTCTCCAGGTCAAGCGGCCGCAGGGCACGGTACAGGGCACGCTGTCCCCTGGTCCAGATCAGGATGGCGGTCAGCGGTATGGATGCCAGTATCAGCGACCAGTAACCACCATGCGGCAATTTGTAGAGGTTCGAAATCAGGAAAGCGAAGTCTATCAGTGTTACGAACAACGCAATCGGCACCTTCCACTTTTTGGTAGTGCGGGCAAAAATCATCACCATCATGACGCCGGTGATGGTCATGGTACCGGTAACCGCCAGTCCATAGGCTGCCGCCAGGTTTTCAGACTTCTGAAAAATCAGCATGATCATGATCACCAGTCCGAGCAGAATCCAGTTGACGGATCCGATGTAAATCTGCGACTTGAGCTGGTGAGATGTATAGTCAACCTTCAAAAGCGGCAGGATACGGGTGGTGATCCCCTGGTAGACGATCGAAAAGACGCCACTGATCAGGGCCTGGGATGCGATGACCGTGGCCATGACAGTCAGGATAAGAAAAGGGATGTACAGCAGGTTTGACTGGGACTGTACCATTCCGAAGAGGATATTTTTGGCGTCCGGGTGATTGATGATAAAAGCACCCTGGCCCAGGTAATTGATCACCAGCGCTACAAATACCAGATACCAGGCCCGTTTCACCGGTTTACGCCCCAGATGCCCCATGTCGGCGTAGAGAGCCTCGCCGCCGGTGGCGCAGAGTATGACCTCTGAAAGTACAAAGAAGCCGGCCATACCGTTGTGCGAAAGAAAGTTAATTGCGTAATGCGGGCTGACCGCCGCTACAATGCCTGGGAAGGAAAACAGGGCGATGAGGCCGGACAACGTCAGCGCAGCAAACCAGACCACCATGATCGGCCCAAAGGCTTTGGCAACCTTGTCGGTGCCTTTGAATTGAAATACGAACAGAAATACGGCAATGATTGCAGCAATCAGGATCAGAGCGTTCTGACTGAGCTTGCTGAAGGCCGGAATCAGCAGGGTTCCCTCGACCGCCGACAGGATACTGATGGCCGGAGTGATGACACCGTCCCCCAGCAGCAGGGCAACGCCAAGATACGACAGAAAGGTGACGAAGACCATCTGCCGTCCTGGCTTGATCATCCGCACCAGGATCTCGCGCAGCACAATGGTGCCACCCTCTCCTTTGCGGGAAAGGCTCATAGCCAGCAGGGCGTATTCGATATTGACCAGGATCATCAGTGTCCAGACAATCAACGAAATGATACCGAAAACGTTCTCCTGGGTCGGCTTGGTCAGGGCAATGATGACGGTCAGGGTGTAGATGGGGCTGGTGCCGATGTCGCCGAACACCAGGCCCATCGACTTGACGATGCCTCCCCAGTATGAATCGGTTTCTTCATGTTTCATCTACTGCCTCCGCCGATATGGTAAAGTGTGTCTTATACCACCTTGAAATTGGGGAAACAACAGAAAACGGGCGGCGGCAGGCCTTCACAGGTTGCGCTTGAATACCGCAGCCGCACATCGTACTATCCGCAGAAATCATCTTTTAGCAGGAGCGTCCATGAAGCTTTTTATCAGCGGAGGAACCGGGTTCGTCGGCGAGCACCTCTGCCGCGAACTGCAGAGCAGGGGGCATGAGGTACGCTTGCTGGTACACATCCGTCGCCAGGCCACAGCCGGAGTTGAATATGTTGAAGGAGACGTAACGCAGCCGGAAACGTTTGCGGGGGGAGCGGAAGGGTGTAACGCGGTCATCAACCTGGTCGGCATCATCCGGGAGTTTCCCGCGAAGGGGATCACCTTCGAGCGGCTCCATGTGCAGGCAACGGAGAATATGCTGGCTGCCGCCCGCGCTTGCGGCATCAACCGATATCTGCAGATGTCGGCCCTGGGCACTAGGCAGGATGCTGTGGCCGACTATCACAAAACCAAGTGGAAGGCGGAGGAACTCGTGCGGGGAAGCGGCCTGCAATGGACCATCTTTCGCCCCTCACTGGTCTTCGGGCCGCGGGACGCCTTTGTGAACATGCTGGCGGCGCAGCTGAAGATAGCTCCGGTCATGCCGCTGATCGGCGACGGCCGTTACCGACTGCAGCCGATCCATGCCGACGATGTGGCCCGTTGTTTTGCACTGGCGCTGGAGATGCCGGTGACAATCGGCCAGACCTATTCGCTGTGCGGCAACGAGCGGATGACATACACGGAACTGCTGGACGCCATCGCAGCAGCACTGGGGAAATCAGCTCCTCTGAAGCCGCAGACCCCCCTCGGCCTGATGAAGCCTTTGATCGCGCTGATGCAGAAAATCCCCCAGTTCCCGATCACCAGCGACCAGCTGCAGATGCTATTGGAAGAGAGCATCTGTGACGGAACGTGGAAGGAAGTCTTCGGTTTTGAACCGCGGGATTTCAGGGATGGGATTAGAGAGTATTTGAGTAGAACTTGACTATAGCAGGTGTGTGTAGTATAAGGGGCGCCATGAAACCTATAAATTTCGCCATGATATCCCTGTCAGCCGCGTTTGTGCTGCTGATGCAGGCGCTGCCAGCTGCTGCTGAAAATGTTATCGTCGCTGGAAATTCGCAGCAGACAGAAGCAGCGCGCCCTGTCGTAGTGGAACTTGAAGAATTGTTGCTGAAAAGCAGTCCGTACGAATCAGTGGAAGCGGTAGCAACCTATTACGCCGGCCGTTTTACCGGCCGCCGCACCACCTCCGGCCAGCGCTACGACCCTGACAAACTGACCGCCGCCCACGAGAGCCTGCCGTTCGGTACAGTCGTGAAGGTCATCAATCCAGCCAACAAGCAGGAAGTTCACGTTACCATCAATGACCGCACTCCTTCCCGCTCCTTCCACTTTATCGACCTCTCCCGGGCCGCAGCCAAAAAGATCGGCCTGTGGGGCAAGGGGAAAATCAAGGTCGTAATTGTCCCGCTGCTGCACGAAAAGCTGGAAGAGCCGGCATAGATATTTTTTGCTCACCGAATGCAGAAAGCCGTTTACCCGTAATCCGGTAAACGGCTTTCTTATTTCTTTGCGGCTAGAGCTGCGGAGATTATTTCACCTGAACCGTCACGGAACCGTAGGCCAGTGAATCCATATCAATAGTTGCATTGGGTTTAAGATCAACCGCGAAATAATAGGTGTAGTCCCCTGAGGATGTAGCCGGCAAAGCGGGAATTTCAACATCAGGAATGATCTGCAGCGGCGCCTGTATGATCGATTGTACCCCCTGTACCCAACCGAGCGTCGGAGACGCCACCAGCGAGTACACCCCTCCCGGAGTGGAAGCCAAAATCCACCAGTCACCGCTCTGGCCGGTCTTGGTGACCGGGTGTAGACTGATCTTGATAGATGCCTTGCCGTTCTTGTCAATACTGATAGTCCTGGCCGAGCCGTTGGCTGAAATATCTGCAACCACTCTTCCATCCAGGCGCTTCTGTTGAGCGGTTATTTCATCGACGCTTCGAGAAACGTTTGAAATCCTCAACGCCTCTACAGTCCCATCCAGCTGCTCTCCCCGGGCGGTCGTCGAATCATCACGAAAGAAAATTGCACTTGCGGGAGGTTCGGTAAAACTTGATGCGGTTGAGCCAAGTTTGGTACCGTTGTAATAGACGTCAACCATGTTTTTTCCTGTCGAAACAAAGGCAAGGTACATCCTGGTTTTAGAGGGGATTTTCCCATCCCCGATGGTGTCATTGGGATAGGCCTGAATACCGTTATTTTTGTAATACCAGCCTGCATCGGCAACGTCATTCCAACCGAAAATTTTGAACCAATCGCTCTGGTCACCCGTATCGGTCGGCGTCAGGAGCATCTCCACCGTATAAGGGTGTTTGAGCAGAGCAGCATACTTGTTCCAATCAAGCCCGACCGGCGGTTGCGGTTCCGATTTTTTTATGCGCAGCCCCTTCCCCCAATCGGTATTTATGAATTCACCACCAAGCAGCACGGCATCGCGCCCATTGCCACTGGAATCCTTGGCATCACCGTTGAATTCGAAGTAGGCCAGGACATTATCGGCCGGAGGGAACACCTCAAAAGCCTGCACGGCAGGAGTGGTCGTCAGGCAAACAAAAAGTGAGACTACTGCGGAGATGATGACGAACGATTTCTTCATGATTGCTTTCCTCTCTTACCCCGAATATTTTTGGCTCTTTGCCGGGCGATATCCTAATGACGAACATTAAAGGTGTCAACATAAAAACATCGGTCTAAAACCGTGTATTACATCTCCATAATCACCGGCAGAATCACCGGCCGCCGCTCGATGGTCTTCTTGCAGAAGCGGCGCAGCGCCTGACGTACCGCTGTTTTAACCTCTTCACCATCGCAGCGCATCTCGGTGTTGATTTCATTCAGTGCAGCCACTACCACCTTGCGTGCATCCTCCAGATATTCCTGACTCTCATCCTCAAAGACAAAGCCGCGTGAAACGATGTCGGGACCGTAGATAATTGCCCCGGTTGTCATATTGAGACCGACGATAACCACAATCATGCCGTCTTCGGAGAGATGCTTGCGATCCCGCAGTACGATCCTGCCGACGTCCCCCACCCCTTTGCCATCCACGAAAACCCTGCCGGAGTCGATATGCTCAACTATTGCCGCGGTTTCGGAATAGAAGGAGATGACTTCGCCGTTGGTCGCCAGAATACAGCGTTCTTCGGGAATGCCGACCGTGCGGGCCAGCTGGATATGCTTGACCAGATGGCGGTATTCACCGTGGATCGGGATGAAAAAACGCGGCTGCACGGTGTTGAGCATCAGCTTCAGCTCTTCCTGGCTGGCGTGGCCGGAAACGTGCACTTCGGAAACTTTTTCGTGGAACACTTCGGCACCGCGGCGGTAGAGATGGTTAATCAGCTCGGAAATGGTCCGCTCATTGCCCGGAATTACCCGCGAGGAGAGGATGACCGTATCCCCCTTCTCAAGCCTGATCTGCTTATGATCGTCCATGGCGATGCGGGTCAGGGAACTCATCGGCTCCCCCTGGCTACCGGTGGAGATGATGCAGACCTGCTCCGGCGGCAGGTGCGGCAACGCCTTGATGTCCATCAACTGCTCGTCGGCAATGGTCAGGTAACCCAGCTCACGGGCAATTTGGACATTCTTGACCATCGAACGGCCGTTCAGCAGCACCTTGCGGCCACATGTCGCTGCAGCGTCGGCCACCTGCTGGACACGGTGGATACTGCTCGAAAAAGTCGCCACGATGATGCGGCCGCTGCACTTGGGGAATATGTCGGCAAAAGCTTCGCCGACGTATTTTTCGGAGAGCGTATATCCCTCCCGTTCCACATTGGTCGAATCCGACAGCAGCGCCAGCACCCCCGCCTCGCCATAGCGCGACAGACTGGCCAGATCGGTCAGCTTGCCATCCACCGGCGTGTGATCGATCTTGAAATCACCGGTATGGATGATTACCCCTTCCGGGGTGGTGATGGCCAGGGCACAGCCATCGACAATCGAATGGGCGACCCGCAGGAACTCGACCTGGAAACAACCGACTGAAACCGTGTCGCGGGGCTGAACAGTGATCAGCTCAACCGCACCGTCAAGTTTGTACTCCTCCAGTTTGGCGTTGACCAGGCCAAGCGTCAGGGCAGTGCCGTAGACCGGCACATTCAGTTCCTGTAACACAAAGGGGAGCGCACCGATGTGATCTTCGTGGCCGTGAGTCAGGCAGATGGCACGCACCTGGTCGGCCCGCTCCCGCAGCCAGCTGATGTCCGGGATAACGTAGTCGATTCCCGGCATATCCGGGGTGGGGAACATCAGCCCGCAGTCAACGATGAGGAGATCATCGGCATACTGGTAGGCCATCATGTTCATGCCGATTTCGCCCAGGCCTCCGAGGGCTACTATCTGCAAGGCGGAATGCGGTTTGAGCTGTTCCATGTCCACGTTATCTTTCATGCTGCAGGGGTACCAGAATGGCAATTTTCCGATCGCACTTCGCAATCCAATCAGTGCCGGGAGTCATCAGCCAGCGGTCGGCGTAAAAGGAGCTGCGCAAAGCGCGATAGGCGATCAGGGCGCGGGTGATTTCCCCCCGCCGCTCGCTGACCTCTCCGATCTGCCACAACCGCTCGGCAGACCGTTCGATGGTCGGGTGGAAGGGGATGTACATATGGATGGCAGATTCAAAACCGGCCACGGCAGCGGGAAAATCACCCCTGCGGAACGCCTCTTCACCCAATGCGAACTGGCTGCTCATGCGCCACCAGGTTCCCGCAAAGAAACTCAGCAAGCTGATCAGGACAATGACCGCGCTATTGGCAGCGATACTTTTCAGCCGTTCATTCATCTGGTTCACCTGAAAAATGCAGGAATAAACGTCAGTAAAATGCCGAGAGCGGAGGCGATGACCCCGCAGAAAGCGACCACTGCCGCGCCGGTATCAAAGGGGCGCTTCAAGCGGTGTGCGGCCGGCAGCCCCCAGAGGACTCCCGCCAATCCCGCCACAATCAATAAAATATACTGATAGCCAATGTTCATCAACGCTCCAGTGCCGATTCGATCCGGGCCCGCACATTCTCCATCATCCAGTTTTCGGCTTCGTTGCGGCGAAGTTCCGCTGGAGCAACAACCGGCGGATGCAGCACAATGCGAATGTCACCGCTGTACAGCCGGATCTGGTTGGCCGGATTGATCCTGCCGCTGCCGTTGATCGTCACCGGAATGACCGGCACCGCCGCTTTGCGGGCAAGAATAAATCCGCCCCGTTTGAACGGCAGCAGGTTGCCATCGGTCGTCCGGGTCCCTTCTGGAAACAGCACCACGCATTTCCCCTGCCGAATCGTTGCAGCCGCCTCATCCATGCTCTGCAGCGCCTTGCGGCCATCACCACGATCAAGGGGTATGTACCCGCCTCGTTTCATGGAAGGGCCGAATACCGGGATTTCGAAAAGCTCTTTTTTGGCGATCCAGTGTAACTGACGCGGCATGGCGGCCAGCAGTGACAGAATGTCAAAATTACTCTGGTGATTACTCATAAAAATGACCGGGCCATCAGGAAGATGCTCACTCCCGCTGACGGATACCCTGACCAGATTCAGCGCCAGCGCAAGCCGTGCCCACAACCGGGCGTGCCACGCATAGACCCGGCCGCTTGAGTCAAACAGAGTCGAAACGAATGCACTGAGCGAGAATAGAAATGTCAGCGGCACAAACAGCGCCAGATAGAGGTATGCGCGAACCATGTACCACCTTGCAAATTAATCCGGAAAAGCCTGGAGCGTTCCAGGCTGCAAAGTCACTACAAGGAAGATTTCATCAGGGGGAGCACTACCCGGAAGAGTGCACCGGACGCAACGTTCTCAACCTCAATAAACCCCGAATGGTTCAGCGCTATCCGGTTTGCAATGGCCAGGCCAAGCCCCGTACCATGCCGCTTGGTGGTGTAGAACGGCTTGAATATCTGGTGGAGCATCTCCACCGGAACCCCTCCACCTGAATCCTGGATACTGACGACAACAGATTTCTGGGGACCGCACACTTCATCAAGGGAGACGGTCAGGCATCCACCCTGAGGCATGGCATCACAGGCATTCAGAATAAGATTGAGAAAAACCTGCCCTAACTGATGCTCATCCCCCGACACGATGTGACATTTATCGCCGATGGTTGCGGTCAGGCAGATTCCGCTATCCTCCATGATGGTAGAGCAGTTGGCAATGCTCTCACGGACAATATTTCCCAGATCGCAGTCGTTATAGCAGATGGTCGGTTTGCGCGAAAACGCCAGCGTCTCCTCAAGCATTTTTTCCAACCGGCCCACTTCTTTTACGATAGTGTCGGCATACTGATGTTCCCGTGTCTCTCCCGGCAGGCATTTCAAAAGCCGCCCGGCAAAGCCTCCGATGGAGATGAGCGGATTTTTCAGTTCATGGACAAGGTTGGCGGTCATTTCTCCGATAGCCGCCAGCCGTTCGCCGTGTACCAACCGCTCACGCGTCTCCCGCAGGTCCGCATTAGCCTCTTCAACGCGGTTATAGAGCATTGAGTTTTCGATCGCCATGCCGGCCTGACTTGCGAAGAGCTGGAGAAAATGGAGGTTATTTTTCGAAATCGGACGACCGGATTCAGGATTGTCGACCACAACCATCCCGATGGTGGTGTCTCGGGCGACAAGCGGGGCCACGGCAAAGCCGGCCCCGCAGAGTTTTTTGATGAACTCGCAGTCCTGACAGTCGTGGCACTGAAGATCCTCGATACGCGACATCCGGCGTTCCACAATTATCTGATGCATCAACGGACAGCCGCAATCGATGCTTGTCCTCGTCGAACGGACACGCACGCAGAAGTCCGAGGTCCGCTGACGGCTGATTTCCTCGTCGCTCATGTCCCAGCGACAGCCGAGAAGGTCCTGGTTGCCTATTATTTGCAACCCATCCGAATAGTGACGGGTTACTCCCAGCATCCCCTGCAGAACCGACGACTTTTCGTTGCGTAAAAACAGGGCGGAACGCTCAAACAAACGGGATGAATTTGCGGTGATAGCGGTAAGAATCAGGTGGGTAAGCTTGTTGAGCCGGATGGTTGAAAGCATGGTGTTACTGAACTGGTACAGCAAAGTCAGTTCGGACAGGCTGTTTTCACCAGCAGAATATGAGGGGATGCTTGATTCCATGGAAGGTGTACCCGTACGCGTTTAACAATCCGCAAATTTTTTAAATGCGACGTTCCTTTTCCTCAGCATCCATCTTGCAGTTTATACACTGGGTCGTAACCGGGCGGGCACGAAGCCGGGCGTCTCCGATTTCCTCACCGCAGTCTTCGCAAACACCAAAATCACCCGACTCAATCCGATCAAGCGCGTCTTTGATCTTGTTGATAAGTTTTCTCTCGCGATCGCGAATCCGCAATTCGAAGTTGCGGTCCGACTCCTGCGTGGCCCGGTCGGTGGGATCAGGAAAGTTTGACGCATCGGAGGTCATCTCGGAAACGGTCTTACCGGCCTCTCCGAGCAGAGATTTCATCTCCTCGTTCAATACGGTTTTAAAATACTCCAGCTTTTCACGTTCCATGTACGTAACTCCTGACACGCAATAAAGTGGTTGATTGTAGTAATAAGGTGGCAACAAGTCCAGAAAAAAATAATGTGACGATCTTGTTCCCTGACGCTGTTTTTACAAAAGTATTACATCACAACAGGTGGCACACTGCTAAGATGCATTTCAAAATTGCATGCAGCGGAGGTTTCATGTGACAGCTTTTCGGATTGGAAAACATAGTGCGCGCTACCCACTTATTCAAGGTGGCATGGGAGTCCGAATATCAGCCGGCAGTCTGGCCGGAAATGTGGCGAAGTGCGGCGGGGTCGGGCTTGTTGCCGCAGCCGGCATTGCTCTCAACAGCAAATTCTACAACGGCAAAAACTATTACCAGGCCGAGCCTGAGGCCTTTAAGGACGAACTGCGCAAGGCATACCAGATTGCGCCCGACGGCATCATCGGCGTCAATGTCATGGTGGCACTTTCAGACTTTGAACCGTTGGTCAGGGCGGCTGTTGAAGGTGGTGCCAAACTGATTGTGTGCGGCGCAGGTCTACCGATGGGGCTGCCGGAACTGACGACCGATCATCCTGATGTTGCGCTGGTGCCGATCGCCTCGTCGGTGCGTGCCGCCCAGCTCATTGCCCGGAAATGGTATAAATCATTCAACCGGCTTCCCGATGCCGTCGTTGTGGAGGATCCTGACACTGCGGGCGGTCATCTGGGCGAGAAAATGGAGAATATAGGCACCGGGGAATACGACCAGTACGCCACCGTTCGCGGTATCAAGGATTTTTTCCGCAGCGAGTACGGCGCCGAAATTCCGGTAATCGCTGCCGGTGGAGTCTGGGATCGGGCCGATCTTGAGCATGCCCTGGCAGAAGGGGCCGACGGCGTACAAATGGCCAGCCGGTTTGTCTGCACCGAGGAGTGCGACGCCGAGGATGCCTTCAAACAGGCCTACATCGACTGCCGGCAGGAGGATATTGGCCTGATCATGAGTCCCGCAGGCTTGCCCGGCAGAGCAATTCTCAAAAATCAGAGCGCCATCCGCCAGTACGACCTGGACAACCATAACCCCTGCCGCATGGGGTGTTTAAAGAAATGCTCCTACAAGGAGTCGGGGGAACGTTTCTGCATCGTCACCGCCCTCGATCGCGCCCAGCGCGGCGACGTGGAGACCGGCCTGGTTTTCTGCGGCACCAATGCATGGAAGGCCAACCGTATCACCACCGTTCAGGAGATCTTCGACGAGCTGTTCGGTTAACTCTGCCACATGGCAGGTATGTGAATTAAAGCGGTCCGCCGGGTAACCCCGGCGGACTTTTTTCTTGATTTTCCGTCAGCCGACTGGTATATCAAGAATACTTGATATATAAAAATCGGAACTCCTTATAAATGCTCGAAACACTCAAAGCCCTGGCCGACCACAGCCGCCTGCGCCTGGTAGGAATCCTGCTCTCCGGCGAGTTCACCGTGCAGGAACTCACCCGCATCATGGGAATGGGGCAGTCCCGTATCTCACGCCACCTGAAGATACTGGCTGAGGCAGGGGTGCTGTTGGTCAAACGTCAGGGGACGTGGAGCTATTACCGGATTGGCAGTGATTCCTCATTCTTCTCCTCAATCCGTCCCGTTTTTGAACAGCAGCTTACAGCTATCGCCGAACGACAGCAGGATCTGGCCGCCGTAGCGGGGGTTCTGGAGGAGAGACGCAAACGCAGTCAGGAGTTCTTCGATCGCCATGCCCGCCAGTGGGATGATCTGGCCCGCACCCTGCTGCCGGTGCCGGAATACCGTTCCCGGCTGCTGGCGCTGGTGCCGACTGGCTGCGCGGTGCTGGAAATTGGCGTCGGAACCGGCGGTCTGCTGACGGAGCTGGCGGATCGTGCCTGCAAAGTCATCGGCGTGGATCATTCCCCCGCCATGCTGGAGGAAGCGCGCCGGCGGCTCGCGGAGTCCAACGTCTGCAATGTCGAACTCCGCCTGGGAGATATGACACACCTGCCGCTCCCGGACGCCTCGACCGCCTGCGTAGTGGCCAACATGGTGCTGCACCATGCCGCCGATCCGGCAGCGGTGCTGTCAGAGATCAGGCGGGTGCTGGAACCGGGCGGCAGCCTGCAGATCGCCGACCTGGCCCGCCATGAACGGGAGACAGCCCGGGAGCAGCTTGCCGACCAGTGGCTCGGCTTTGACGAGGTGGAACTGAGCGGATGGCTGAAGGCTGCCGGGTTTTGCAATACCGTCTTCGAGCGGATCGAGGGAGCCAGCGGACAGGAGACGGTGCTGGTGGTAACGGCATCGTAGGAGCGCTGCTTGCCGCGCCCGGAATTTCATGACGACAAACAAGGGCGGAGCAAGCGCCGCCCCTACATCAAACATATCACCACCACAAAGGAGATTGAACAATGTCACAAGATTTTATCGTAGCAGACCTTAAGCTGGCCGATTGGGGCCGTAAGGAGATCAAAATTGCCGAAACCGAGATGCCGGGCCTGATGGCAATCCGTGAGGAGTTTGCCGCCAACCAGCCGCTGAAGGGCGCCCGCATCACCGGGTCGCTGCACATGACCATCCAGACCGCCGTGCTGATCGAAACCCTGACCGCGCTGGGAGCCCAGGTTCGCTGGGCATCCTGCAACATCTTCTCTACTCAGGATCATGCTGCTGCGGCAATTGCCGCAAGCGGGGTTCCGGTTTTCGCCGTCAAGGGGGAAACACTGGAGCAGTACTGGGATTACACCCACCGCATTTTTGAGTGGAGCGACGGCGGCTGCTCCAACATGATTCTGGACGACGGTGGCGACGCCACTCTGCTGCTCCACCTGGGAGCCAGGGCCGAGAAGGATATTTCAGTCCTTGCCAAGCCCGGTTCGGAGGAGGAAACGATCCTCTTCGCCGCCATCAAGGCCAAACTGGCCGTTGATCCCGCCTGGTACTCGGTCCGTCTGGGTAAAATCAAGGGGGTTACCGAGGAGACCACCACCGGCGTCCACCGACTCTATCAGATGCATGAGCGCGGCGAGCTGAAATTCCCGGCCATCAACGTCAACGACTCGGTCACCAAGTCCAAGTTCGACAATCTTTACGGCTGCCGCGAATCCCTGGTGGACGGCATCAAGCGCGCCACCGATGTTATGATTGCCGGCAAGGTGGCCCTGATCTGCGGTTACGGCGATGTCGGCAAAGGTTCGGCCCAGGCCATGCGCGCCCTCTCGGCCCAGGTCTGGGTAACGGAGGTCGATCCGATCTGCGCCCTGCAGGCCGCCATGGAAGGGTACCGCGTGGTGACAATGGAGTATGCCGCCGACAAGGCCGACATCTTCGTGACCTGCACCGGCAATTATCATGTCATCACCCATGACCACATGGCCGCCATGAAGGACCAGGCCATCGTCTGCAACATCGGCCATTTCGACAATGAGATCGAAGTTGCTGCCCTAGAGAAATATCAGTGGGAAGAAATTAAACCCCAGGTGGATCACATTATCTTTCCCCCTACCGGGGACAAGCCGGATGGCAAACGCATCATCCTGCTCGCCAAAGGACGACTGGTCAACCTGGGCTGCGGCACCGGCCACCCCAGCTATGTCATGTCCTCATCTTTCGCCAACCAGACCATCGCCCAGATCGAGCTGTATACCCGCACAGCCGATTACCCGGTCGGGGTCTATGTGCTGCCCAAGCACCTGGATGAGAAGGTCGCCCGGCTGCAGCTGAAGAAATTAAATGCCCAGCTGTCAGTACTGACAAAAGAACAGGCCAACTACATCGGTGTGCCGGTGGAAGGGCCGTACAAGGCGGAACAGTACCGGTACTGACCGCGCGAAACGAAGATTCAGAAAAGGCGGGTACCCATCCCGCCTTTTTTGCGCGAAAAATATTGCCTGATACGCTTCTCTCTGTGATAAAAGGTTGCCATATCTCTACTATCCTCATCCCGGCAGGTGTTTATGACTATCGCAGCCAATCTGAAAATTGAAGAAAATCCCTTTGCACGGGAACTGGGAGTCAAGGAATGGCTCAAACGCCAGCTTCAGCAGCCATCGCCTGAAGAGTATCTGATCGAGGAGCTGATACCGGCCAAAGCATTGGTGTCGGTGCAGACCAGCGCGGTCTTCGGCAAAACGACTCTGGCAACCCAGCTGGCGATGTCGGTTGCTTTCGGGCTGCCATTTCTGGGACGCTACAAATGTATTCAGCCGGGGAAGGTCTTATTCATCAACGCCCGCGACACCGACGAGGACAGCCACCGCCGCTTCAAGCGCCTGGTCCGGGAATGGTCGTCAATGGCCCCCGAAATGTCACAGTGCATCGACGAAAACCTGGACAATTTCACCCATATCTCGCTGTTTGACGAATGTTTTGGCGTAACGCCGCACCTGGTCGATGTATCCGGCAGCATGACCAAAACCTACGCCTACCTGCACCAGTTCGGCGAATATTTCAAATGCAAGCTGATCGTGCTGGATCCGATCGAGGATTTCTTCCCTGAAAACCTGAAGAACATCTCAGAGCTGTACCTCAAGCTGCGGCAGCTCCCCTCATCCGTGCTGCTGGTGGCCGGCAGCAGCCGCAACGAGGCCTTCCACAAAGTCGAGGTCGGAATGTCGATTGTTGAGAACGGGCTGCGGATTCACAGCGACTATCTGGGCTGCCGTGATATCGGCATGGCGATGGGGGCGGGAATCTGGTTTCCGACGTAGTGTTCAGCTGCCGCAGTGGCTGCGGCGCCTGCTGCATCGCCCCGTCGATTTCGTCGGCCATCCCCGGCATGGAGGGTGGCAAACCGTCAGGGGTGCGCTGCATTCAACTGGACGAAAGCGAAAGATGCCTTCTGTTCGGAGCGGAGGAACGGCCTTTCGTGTGCAGAAATTTACGTCCCGGCGAAGAGATGTGCGGCGAGAGCCGCGAAGAGGCAATGATGCGGCTGGGCAACTGGGAACTGGCCACCGCCCCGGCAGGTAAAAACTGACGCAGGCTATTTTTTCCCGTCGGCGTCCAGATCCTTGATCAGGGAATCGGTCACATCTGCGGCGTCAACCCCTTTGCCGATATGCAGCAGCTCTTTCTTTATAACGATGACGGCATAGCCGTTGGCCGTACCGTACCTGGAGGCAGCCTGTTCGATGGCTTCAAAAAGCGCCCTGGTCTCCTTCTCCTGCAGCGCCATCAGCTCTTCTTCTGACTTCTGACCAAACTTCTGGAAATCTTCAACTTTTTTTTGAAATTCCTTCGCCTTAGCCTCCCGCTGCGGCGGGGTCATGCTGGCAATCTTAGCCTCGATCGATGATTTCTGCTTTTCGAGCTGCTTCTTTTTCGCGTCAACCTTGGTCTGAAGCTGCTCTTTTCTCGTATTGAGCAGGTTCTTCAAGGCCTTGCCCTTCTCCGATTCGTTACCGATTCGCGCCATATCAACATACCCGACACGCGTGGACTGGACGGACGCGATTGCCGGAGGTTGCGTTGACGCCGGAAGCGGCAGAATCAAAGCTGGCTGAATCGATGGCGCCGGCTTAGGTTCGGCCACCGCAGAGGGATCTGCTGCGAAAGTCAGCACGGGAGAAAGTATCAGAGCGGCAATCAGTAATTGCTTGAACAGTGGTGACATGGTATCTCTCATTACGGTGTGGAATGATGAAGCGGCGTCAGCATAATGCGATCGACCACACATGGCAATATAATTACGACGAGGTGATCTGATGAAATATGTCGAAATGCTCTATCAACTGGCGGTATCCTTCTGGGCGGGGGGATACGCCCTGTTTACCTTTGTACTCACGCCGATGCTGTTCAAGGCCGAAAGCCGCGACAGCGCCGGGCGCATCGTGGGGATTCTCTTCCCCGGCTACTTCCGCTGGGGCCTGGCTTGCGGTGCCGTCGCCCTGGTATGCCGACTGGTACTGCGCGGCGGGCGGATCGAACTGGCGAGCATCATCCTGGTTGCCATGCTGACAATCACCGCCTTCCAGGCTTTTTATGTCGAACCGAAGGCAGCCGAGATAAAAAAAGGGATCGTCTCTTTTGATACCACCCCGAAAGACCATCCTCTGCGCCGGGAGTTTTCCAAACTGCACGGCATCTCGGCCCTCTGCAACCTGACGGTTATCATAGGCGGCGTGGCGCTGGTTCTGATACCCCTGAAACGGTGAGTGCCTACACCTTCAACCCGAAAATATCAGCAGCGATGTCCTGCTCCAGCGCGATCTGGGAGTGGTCAATCTGAATCACGTAAGCCGGGAATTTCTGGCGGATCTTGAGGATTTTGCCGGGGGAGACACCGAAAGAGACCAGCTTGCCGATCAGCACCGGGTCGTCCTTCCTGATGAAGGAGATGCGCACCTCGTCCCCGACTTCGAGAGCCGAAAGCGATTTGACGAATGACTGCACTGAACTTTCGGCCCGGTGACAGCACTCCCCTTCAGGAATCGGCGAACCGTGGGGACATTCGCGGGGATGGCCCAAAAGTGTGCAGATCGCCTCGGTCAGGCCGGGGGCCAGGGTATGCTCGTATTCGCAGGCCGACTCCTCGATCTCCTCGAACGGCATGCCCAGAACGTCCACCAGCAGCCGCTCCGCCAACCGGTGGCGCCGGATGATCGGCCTGGCCTGTGTCTTTCCTTCGGTCGTGAGTGAGATCGCCCGACCACTGATCTTCAGCAACCCGCTCTTTTCGAGCTCCGCCAGCAATTCATCGTCAACGATATAGTCACGGCTCTCTTCATGCTCCTTTTTAACATCCTCGACCGTACAGCCACCACGCTCTTCAAAACGCCACACCGTTTCAATGACTTCTTCCGAAACATGTATCATCTTCATAAACTACCCCTTAAAAGGTTATCGAAGCCCAGCGGAACACGAAATTCATCGCACCGCCGGTAAGAATGGCGCAGGTGGTCACAGCGACAATGATAGCCAGCGCTTTCGGCGCCCCCTGTTCCTTGATTATCAGCATGAAATTGGTAACGCAGGGGATAAACAGGATCGTAACGACCATCGCCACCACCAGTTGTGCGTGATCCATCGCTCCGGAATCGACCATTTTTTTCAGCACCGCCACACCGGCCTCGCCGCGGATGAAACCGAGTATCAGTGATTCGGCGAACTGCGGCGGTAAGCCCAGAAAACCCTTGATGACCGGCGCCGAGACATTCTCGATGACCCGCAGCAGGCCGATCTTGTCGGCAGCGAAGAGACCCACAGCCGCAATGACGAAGAGCGGCACCGCTTCCTGCAAAAACAGCAGTGAGCGGTAGGAGGTCTTTGCCAGCACGTTTTTGAGGCTCGGAATGCGGATCGGAGGAATCTCCATGATGAAGTTGGTGGTTTCGGTCTTCATCATCCGGTTGAGAATGATGCCGGTGATCACGGTCAACGTGAATATCACCCCAACCACAACCAGGAACCCGGCAAAGGAAACCTGTGCCAGGATCACCAGAATGATACTCAGCTTTGCCGAACAGGGAATGCCAAGCGACAGCAGGAAGATGGCGATGAAGCGTTCACGCTTGCTGTCCAGCACCCTGGTGGAGATGGTGGCCATGGTGACGCAGGAGAATCCGAGCACCATCGGCAGCACCGCCTTGCCGTTGAGGCCGACCTTGCGGAAGATGCGGTCGAGCAGAATCGAGAGCCGCGGAATGTAGCCGGAATCCTCAATGAAACCGAAGGTGAAGAAAAAGGTGGTCAGGATCGGCAGCAGCAGGCCGAATACCGGCACCACCGCCATGGTAAACAGTCCGTACTCCCCGACAATAATATCCTGTACGAAGCGGGAAGGGATCAGGCCGACCACACCCTTCAGGTACGGGCCCACCATGTCGCCGAAGAAATCCTTCATCAGAAAATCGACCACCACCCCGGCAGCAAACTGTCCGACGATAAAATAGAGCAGTACTATCAGAGCAATCAGAATCAGGGAGCCGGCCAGCGGCGTCAACGCCAGGTCTCCGATTCTGTTCAGCAGCGGCGTTGAACTGACCGGTGTGAAGTACACCGTTTCGCTGAAGAGTGCCTCGGCCCACAACTCATGTACTTTTGACATGATCAGATCAAGGGACTTGGGAAATCCACGCTCGGCTTTTTCGATAGCCAAGCGTGCATCCGGGTTGCCAAGGGTACCCCCAGCCTCATGCGCCCAACGGGCAGTTTCCGTATCGCCAGCCAGGGTAAAAAAAGCCAGTGCTCGCCGGTTCCATTCGGCAGGTATTTTTTCAGCCGTCATAGCTGTAAGACTGTCAACGGCATCGACCAGCACACCGGGCAGACGGGTCGGATAAATCGGTTTCAGCGCCCTTCCCATGGCAGAAAGCAGCGCTCCGTCACCGACCCCCTCAGAGGCGATCGTCTCGACCACGACCGTACCAAGCAGCTCTTCCAGTTTATGCCGTTTGACTTTAACACCCTTCTGGGCGGCCTCATCAATCATGTTGACGACCAGCACCAGCGGGATCTGGCATTCGGCCAGAAAAGAGGTCAACACCAGCGAACGCTTCAGATTCTTGGCATCACAGACCTGCACAACAACATCGGGCGCTTCGTCAATCAGGATACGGCGGGCAACGCTTTCGGTTTCGGTATTGGCGAAGAGGTTATAAACACCGGGGATGTCAATCAGCTCAACATCGTGCCCGTCGATTGAAACGCCTCCCCGCTTCACCTCCACCGAGGTGCCGGGGTACGGACGCACGGTGGCCTTGCTGTCGCTCAGGCGTCTGAAGACGGTGCTTTTGCCGACGTTCGGCAGACCTATCAGGAGTGCTTTTTTCAAGAATCAACCCTTTGTGAACGGATGGTACCGGCAGACAAAGACCTTTGAGTTTTCAGCAACCTCAAAGGTCCGGCTCTGATAATGAACCATCCCGTTCGTGACTTTGAACGGGAGAATACGCTATTTTCTGCTGCGCGACTTCTTCCAGATGGCGGTGGTTTCCCCCGGGGCTGCCGTAACGGTCTCAGTCGCATCACCATTTTCCGGTGTGGCAATTTCTTCCGTCGGGACGGGTACTGCTTCAGCCGGCTCTTCGCATGATGCAGACTCATCCGTACATGTAGAGCACTCCTCGCAGGTTTCTTCCGCTTCAGCGTCCGGGCAGCAGCACTCGTTGCTGCTGCACTCGGCGCACTCTTCAGCAACGGCTGTTACGCTGGTAACCCAGGTTTCCAGACATTTTTTGAGCAGCGCAATCCACTCCTTGAGCGCTTCACCTTCGGCATGCACGTCGAACTCGGCCTGAACACCGGTGATATTCTTGATCGACTCCAGCGCCCTGGCCCTGACGTCAACGTTGTCGTCGGAGAGCACCTGGATGATCGGATCAACAGCGGTGGCATCCTTGATGTATGAAAGAGCAGCCAGCACGGCGATCTTGATGCGGGCATCCTTGTCCTGCAGGGCATCGATCAGCGACGGCAGGGCAGCCTTGCTGCCGGCTCTCCCCAGATCCTTGATCAGCAGCACCCGCAGTTCCGTCTCGTTGTTCAGCAGGTAATGGGCAACCCGCTCGAAGATCTCCTTGTCGGTCATGTTCCTGAAAGCGCCGGCGCTGATGGACTTCTCACCGGACAGTCGTGCGGACGCCTTCCCAAGAGCCTTGACCAGCAAATTCTCTTTGCAGACAGCCTCCTCTTCACGGGCGGCCTTTTTCGCATTACGGGCAGCGATCTTCTCGGCCGCGATCTCATCCAGACGCTGCAGGGCATCAGCCACGTTCGCCTCGTACTCACGCAGCTTCTCGATCAGTACCTGCACCTGGGCGGCGGCAAAGGCTTCGGCCGGCTCGGTAAAGCGGGCGCTCTCCTTGCCGATCTCAACGTAAAGATTGTGGATGCGGGCTTCATACTCCTTGATGGTAGCATCCAGATCCGCCTTTTCCCCCGGCAGCACTCTGGACAGGGTGCATTTCAAAAATTCGGCCCCGCTGTCATAAGCCGCAAGGATCGCCGTACCGCCGGCATTGAGTGTTTTTGCCACACCGTCAAAAAATGTTTTGGGTTCCATGGTACCTGCTCCTTGTGTGATGTTCCTACTGTCAGATTACTCCGGCAATCAGCTTCAGGGCCAGCAGCAGCAGACAGACTGCAATGGCACGCTTTATCAACTGGGGATGGGTGCGCCGCGCTAATCGGGCACCGAGGTAGGCACCGAATATAGCGCCGACTCCTATGAAAACAGCATAATCAAGATCAATCTGGTGCAGACCGAAGAAGATGATCACCGCAAACAGGCTGGTTATTGCCAGGATAAAATGGGAGGTGGCGGTCGCAATATGAACCGGCAGGCCGAGCACCGAGTACATCAGCGGTACATGGATGATGCCGCCGCCAATACCGAAAATACCGGAGAAGAAGCCGGTAAAAAAACTCCCCGCCAGGCCGATCGGCATATCGGGGGCGTAGGTGTGCACCTCTCCTTCTGCGTCAACCAGGCGGCGTTCAACCGGTTGTTCGGCAGCTTTGGTACGAATAATTGAAATGTCCCGTTCGGTAAACAGATAATAGGAGAGCATTATCAGCAGAACACTGAAAGCAAGCGAAAAGCTGAACATGGTGAACTGCTGGGCAACCGCAGCGCCCACTACAACCCCCGGCACCGCCGCCGTGGCGAATTTGAGGCCGATTTCGTAGTCGATCCGCTTGTGGGTAATGTAAGAAAATGTGCCGGAAAGGGCATTGAGGAACACAGCCGTGATTGACGTCCCGATGGCATGCTGCGGTGAAAAGCCGAAGAAGAGCATCAGCACCGGCACATGGATGAAGCCTCCCCCCGCTCCGATCAGCGTACCGATCAGGCCAACGATGGCGCCGAAAAGGACCAGCCCCAGGGCTTCAGGAAAATCGGCTACCACCTTGTGCCCTTCAATGATCGCCAACGGTTCCGCCACGGCAATCCCGGCGGTAATCAGTAACAGCAGCAGGCTGTAGAAAATAAGCCTCATGGTGATGTTTTCACTCTTTCCTTCAACGAGTTGTACGCCTGTACGGTCTGTTGAAAATATTTCTTGGCATCCTGTTTGAGCGCATCGGAACTGAAGCGGTCCGGGTGGAACGCCACCTTGAGGAACTTGTAGGTCTGTTCCATGCTGAACGGGTCGCTGTTTTTGTCCATCCTGAAAAAGTTGAGGGCCGCTTCTTCAGCCGTCTGCTTGCCCTCGGACGTGCCTGACAGGGCGATCAGGCTGAGATCATAGATATTTTCGCGCAGTTCGGTGACTTTGAGACTCAGTTCGTACAGCGAAAGCTCGCCTTTTTTGATCTCAGTTTCCAGCAGTCCCATTTCGCGGTTCAGCACATCAACCGCATGCTGCACCTGTTCGTCTTCGATGCCCCGCAACTGACGTATCTGATCCTTCATGCTGCTGACTGCGGCAGTCAGGGCCGTCTTCTTGTCATCTTCAAGGGTGCGGATCTTCTTGCGCAACTCGCTGATCTGGAATTCAGTATCCCGGTTTTCAAAAACATCCAGCCGGTTTTTAGCCGCGTTCTCCGTGGCAACCGACATGGCCAGCCTCTCGGTCAGGTCAGTAACGGCCGCGTCGCGTTCAGCCAGCATTGACTCCCGCTGAGCCAGAGTGTCCTTCAGCCGGTCAACCACCTGCGCCTCACCGGCCATGAAGACGTATTTGCAGATCAGCAGGGCACCGGCGAACGAGCTGACTGCCACACCGTACAGCGGCGACACGCCGTTCAGAAAGGTGGGAATTACCGGTGGGTGGTGCTTGTCGGCAAAGGCCCACAGCGCCGCTACAAATGCCGTGGCGTATGCCAGCTGGTCAACGAAGGCGGATTTCAACAGCCGGTAGAACATGGCGGTCATTTCCTAAAACCGGCCAGCAGGCCGGACAGTTTCTCGCCGGTGCTCTGCAGCAGCTGTGCTGCCCGGAAGCGCAGGTTCCTGATACGGTTTTTACTGCCGATATCATAGATTGCCACATCGCCGGAGACCATTGCGACGGCGGCACTGTTCCCGTCAGGAGCAATGCTGACGTCAACCGCCGGGGTGGGGAGCAGCACGGTCCCGGCATCTTTCGCAGCGGCAAAATCCCGCGCCACCAGTTTCCGGTCATCCTGCAGGAAGAGTCCCCAGCTCCCGCCGGGCGCAATGTCAAACGCAATAACCCCCTTCAGCTGCAGCGGGAAGAGCTCTTTTGTGCCGTTGGGTGCAGCCTGCGTCGCTATCCCCTCTGCGGTGAGCCAGCTGACTCGCCCGGATGAACCACTCTTCCTGCTCATCAGCGGCGGGACACTGTCAAGTCCGGAGAGCTGTTTCTGAGTGTTGACGTCGACCACCGCCAGCGATGCTGACAGCAGCACTTCACTGCCACCCCCGTAGAACCAACCCCGCGATACGGGTGAATCCTTGGGAAGCAGGGCAACGGCGGCACCGTCCTTAATATCGATCACCTTCAGGTATCTGCGGGCTGTGGCCAGCAGAAAACCGCCACCGGGATGCAGATCCAGTGAAGTAACCGGCTCCGGCTCTTCAAGCTGCAGAGTTATTTTTCCGGATGTAATTTCAAAGAGCCTGATGCCGCCTGCGCCGTCAGCCGTTGCCCCGCCAGCAGCCAGCAGACCTTTGGCCGGGATGAACTTCAGTGCCAGCAGCTGGAAATTATCACCGGCATCGATCTCAATCAGCGGGTTCTCATCGGGCAGGCGCCATAGCTTGATTGTGTCGCCCACCGCAACTGCCGTCAAATTGCCAGTTGTGGAGAAATCTACGACCGCATGTCCCTGCAGGCCGCCGAGCAGATGCGACGGTTTTCCGGAAAGTGAGGGAGACGTGGAAGCAGCAGTTTTACCCGCAATGATCCCGCCCGGCTGTGCTGACCGGGGGAGGCGTCCGCCGCTCAGATCAAGCGTAGCGGCCGCGTAGAATGCTGCCGCCAGTATGCCGACAAACGCCAGATATTTCAGCACCGCGTTCATTGTCCACCATGTATCGCCTTGGAGCCTTTTTCGGAGGCAAAGGTGCGGACCGGTTCAAAAAACAGCAGATGGCCGAAGAACACGCCCGGCAGCAGTTTCAACCGTGAGTTGTAGTAATTGGCCTGCAGGTTGTACTTGATGCGGGCGGCGGCGATGCGCGTCTCGGTGTTGGAAAGCTCCTTCATCAGGTTCTGGTAGGTTTCGGATGATTTGAGCAGCGGGTAATTCTCAGCCACCGCCTGGAACTTGGACAGGGCCGCCTGAACGCTGGCCGCTGGAATGGCGGCATCCCGGGGTATGTCTTTGATGTTGTTGAGCGCACTGCGCACATCGGCGGCATGCTGAAACACATTTCCCTCAAAGGCCATGTAATCAGTAACCGCTTTCACCAGGCTCGGAATCAGGTCATCGCGGCGCTGCAGTTCGGCCTCGATCTGGGCTGCTTCGAGGCGGACCTTGTATGATTCGATGGTGAACAGGTTGTAGTAGTAGACCATCGCCGTGGCAAACATCAGGAAGAAGGCCACAATGCCGACCTTGACCGCCGCAGACTGACGGGTCCAGCACTTTTCCTTTATGACGCTGAAGAATTGACCTTTCTGTTTCAGCTGAATCGGCTTGGTAGCGATCAGCTTCAACTCCTCGGCGTACAGCTTTTTGATCATCTCTTCCAAATCGGAGTACCTCGTTTGTTGCAAACACTATTTAAATTTTTCCCCTCCCTTTCAAAGGGAGGGTCGTAAAGGCTAAATTACCCTTTCACCGTAATATACAGCGGATTACCGGCCCGTACCACATCCAGCATGAAGCCCTTCTTCATGTCGAGCTTCTTGGCGATGGCGATGAACGAATTCAAATCGGTGACCTGCTTGCCGTCGACGCCAACGATGATATCGCCAACTTTCAAACCACTGAGTGCCATGACACCCTCGATGTCAGCCACGTAGACGCCGTTTTTGACATAAGGGGAGAGCGCCGGACTCAGAGGCTGGAAGTCGCCCCCCTTCCATTCGAACTCTCCCTGAGGTTTTACCGGCGGCGGTGCTGCCACCGCAGCTGCAACCGGTTTTACGCCAGTCCTGATTTTGGTGGTCAACCGCGAACCGTCGCGCAGGTAGACGATTTCATATTTCTTGCCGATTTTTTGTCCGGCAATAAAGTCGGCGATGGTTTCGATGTCGCGTATCTTGCGACCGTCGATCCTGATAAGAACATCGCCCCGCTTCAGGCCGGCTGCTTCACCCGGACCTCCGGGGATAACGTTGTTCACCAGCGCCCCTTCCGGTACCACGATGTTCAGCTGGCGGGCATTGATTTCATCCACGTTCAGCAGTGCAAGTCCCAGCGTCGGCTCCAGTGCAGCAGTTTTCTGCCCCGGTGCCGCCACCCTGACGTTCCCCGGCCGTGCGCCCACGTTGTTGATGCCCGGAGCGGTCTGGCTGAGCAGCTGCGGGTGACAGTCGACACAGTTACCCTTGAAGGGGTGCGGGGCGACGATGGTCTGCCCTCCCGGCAAGCGGAAGGTGTTGCCGATCTGTCTGCCACAGCGGGCCCAGGCGGCCAGCTGACCGGCAGGGACATCGGGCATGGTGTTATTGAAGTCGACTACTCCGCCAACCAGTTCTGCTGCCTGATTGATCGGAATAGCGAAACCGATGCCGTTGAAGACGCCGGTGGGAGCGAAGATGGCAGTGTTGACGC
>JBAXVE010000050.1:0-24411 GCA_037129245.1 Desulfuromonadales bacterium | reverse complement strand
GGGTTGACGGGGCTCGAACCCGCGACTTCCAGCGTGACAGGCTGGCACTCTAACCGACTGAGCTACAACCCCCTGAGGTTGTGTTACTTCTTCTTCTTGGGCGCTACGTTTACAGCTTCCTTAAGGGTCTTGCCCGGACGGAATTTGGGAATGGTGGCCGCAGGAATATCGATCTTCTTGCCGGTCTGCGGATTCTGACCTTTGCGGGCCGCGCGTTTTGCTGTTGAAAAGGTGCCGAAGCCAACAAGGCTGAGCTTGTCGCCGCTCTTAAGAGCAGCAGTTACGCTGGCGATAAAAGCAGAAACAGCCTTCTCTGCTTCAACCTTTTTGAGACCTGCCTGCTCCGCAACTGAATTGATCAACTCTGCCTTTGTCACGTTACACCTCCTGAACAGTTTTTAGAATTGTGTTAAATCAAAATCGAGTCACTTTCTATCAGATTACCTTTGCGACTGTCAAGCATATTTTTGTGTGAACCGCCATTTTTCGGGCTGTTCAGCTCGTTGTAATTTTTCTGTCATTAATTACGGCAAGTCAGTTATTAAGCGGCTTCTTTAAATTCCTGCTCATAAACAACAATCGGCTTTTCCTTCATGTAGATGACATCCTCGTTGATGACAACTTCCTGTACATTCGGCTGAGACGGCACATCGTACATGATGTCAAGCATGGAGCTTTCGAGAATAGCCCTCAGACCCCTGGCACCGGTGTTACGCTTGAGTGCCTCTTTGGCAACTGCTACCAGAGAGCCATCAGTAAACCGCAGGCGAACGTTCTCCAGATCAAAGAGCTTCTGATACTGTTTAATCAGAGAGTTTTTCGGCTCTTTAAGTATCTGTACCATGGCCTCCTCATCCAGCTCTGTGAGGGTTGCCATCATCGGTAGTCGCCCGATGAACTCAGGAATATAGCCGTATTTGAGGAGGTCTTCCGGCGTCAGGCTGGTAAGCAGTTCACCAAGTTTCTTCTCGTCGCGCTTTTTGATGTCAGCGCCGAAGCCGAGGCTTTTCTTGCCGATTCGCTGCTGAATGACCTTTTCAAGACCGGCAAAGGCCCCCCCGCAGATGAAGAGTATGTTGGTCGTATCAACCTTCATGAACTCCTGTTGTGGGTGCTTACGCCCGCCTTTGGGAGGGATGCTTGCCACTGTCCCCTCGATGATTTTGAGGAGCGCCTGTTGAACCCCTTCGCCGGAGACGTCGCGGGTGAGTGAAGGAGAATCACTTTTGCGGGCAATTTTATCGATTTCATCGATATAGACGATACCTTTCTGGGCACGTTCTACGTCATAATCAGCAGCTTGCAGTAGGCTGAGAATAATGTTCTCGACATCTTCACCGACGTAGCCCGCTTCGGTAAGGTTGGTCGCGTCAGCCATTGCAAACGGGACTTTAAGTATCCGTGCCAGGGTCTGCGCAAGCAGGGTTTTGCCGGATCCGGTGGGGCCAAGCAGAAGAATATTACTCTTCTGCATTTCCACATCACCCTGCTTGCCGCCGCTGTCGATACGTTTGTAGTGGTTGTAGACCGCTACAGAGAGTACCTTCTTGGCCATTTCTTGACCGATTACGTACTCGTCAAGAATTTCCTTAATTTCACGGGGCTTGGGTAATTTTTTTACATCCGGCCCGAGAGTTTCGTCCATCTTCATCTCTTCTGCAATGATGTCGTTGCAAAGTTCGATGCATTCATCGCAGATATATACTGCAGGTCCTGCAATCAGTTTTTTGACATCTTCCTGATTTTTACCGCAAAAGGAGCATATCAGATGTTCCTGGTGAGTATCACGCCGGCTCATGGTTGCCTCCCGTCAAAGGGTTTCTGGTTACGATCGCATCGATCAGGCCATACTCCTTAGCATCAGCTGCAGACATAAAATAATCCCGTTCCGTATCCGTTTCAACCTTTTCCTTTGACTGGCCGGTCAGGTCAGCGAGAATGCCGTTCAGTTCATCTTTCATACGCAGAATTTCCTTGGCATGGATGCTGATGTCGGAAGCCTGCCCCTGAAACCCTCCGAGTGGCTGATGAATCATGATACGGGAATGCTCCAGGCTGAAGCGCTTCCCCTTTTCTCCAGCAGCCAGTAACACGGCACCCATGGATGCAGCCTGACCGACACAGATTGTCGAGACGGGCGCCTTGATATACCGCATGGTGTCAAAAATCGCCATGCCGGAGGTTACCACTCCGCCCGGCGAGTTGATGTAGAGGTGGATGTCCTTGTCAGGGTCTTCCGCTTCAAGAAAAAGCAATTGGGCAATCACCAGATTGGCGACAGTATCGTCGATGCCGCCTCCAAGAAAAATGATCCGCTCTTTAAGCAGGCGAGAATAAATATCGTATGCACGTTCACCGCGTCCACTTTGTTCCACCACCATCGGAATATACATCATTACTCCTTCAGGCTGCTTTCAGTTCGTCGGCATCGACGTCAGTGACAACCGCTTTTTCAGCCAGGAAGCGGAGCCCCTTGGCCTCTTTTATTTCAGAAATGATTGAGCCCTTTGCATTCTGATTGGTAGAGTAGTAACTCTTGATTCTCTCAAGCATCTCGGGATTTCCTGCAGCGATCTTTTCGAAATGCTGCGCCATATCATCGTCAGAGACAGAAATATTCTCCTTCTCGACCAATGCCATCAGAAGCAGTCCGCCCCTGACCTTGTTGGCAGCATCATCATGGAAGCGGACACGGAATAGCTCATCATCGAGTCCCATCATCTCAAGAGACATGCGCTGTCCTTTGAGCCTGTTCTTGAGATTCTCCAGCATGAAATCCAGCTGGCGTTTGACCATTGCCTCCGGAACTTCGAGCGGATTTTTCTCAATAAGCGCCTGAATGAGGCGATCATTGAACTCATTTTCAATCCGGTCCAGTTCGTGCTTTTCGTGATATTCCGAAAGCTTGGTCCTCAGTTCTCCAATTGTCTCATATTCACCGAACTGCTGAGCAAACTCATCGTCAAGTTCAGGCAGTTCCTTCTGCTTGATCTCCTTGACGGTAACGCTGAAATTTCCCTGCCTTGCAGCCGGCTCAGTCTCGCCGGGGCGCTGGGGGAGATCGAGAACGAACTGACTGGTTTCACCGACTTTAAGTCCGATCAGTTTCTCCTCAAATCCGGGAATCAGGCGACCGCTCCCGACCTCTACCACCGCATCATCCGCTACTGATGATTCCTCAGGAGATTCAGCTACTTCGAGGGAATAGTCGATGGTAACGGTGTGTCCGTTTTCAACCGCAACTGAATCGTCAAGCGGCACAAGGTGGGCCATATTCTCGCGCATCCGCTCCAGTTCGCCTTCCACATCCTCCGGTTTTGCCGCGTAACGCTCCTTCTTTACACCGAGGCCGGCGTACTCTTTCATCAGGATTACCGGCATTACCTCGACGAGAGCGCTGTATTTGAACGGAGCGCCGCTTTCAAGAGTATCGCTTTCAATCACCGGCGAATCGACCGGCTCAATTTTATGGGTATCGAGAGCATCGTACAGGGTCTGCTGGTACAGGCGCCGCATGACATCGTCGCGCATAGCGTCGCTGTAGGTGCGCCTGATCAGATTCATCGGAGCCTTGCCGGGTCGAAATCCCTGGATTTTGGCCTTCTTCTGGATGGCGGCGTATGCCTTCTCAATCTCCTCGTTGACCTTTTCGGCAGAAATTTCGATGTTGATCTTTTTTTGAACCGGGCTGATCTCTTCGACATGAACCTGCATGGTAACATCCTTTACGTGGTGTAATTTTACTGACTGTACCTGTGGAGCGCAGTCAGGCATCCAAGACGGCAAATTATAATTGGAATCGGGATTTACGGATTTGTATGTATCACTCTGTAATCGAAGCACTATATAGTATGTGTGCATTTTATGGCAAGTAAAAAGAGTCGGAACGTAGTGCAAATTCACGGATAGTTCCGGCTTGAAGAACTTACGCATATAAACAGTGCGCAAGACGCAGCCACATTGAATCGCAGTCATGGGTGCCCTGCGGCTCCGAGTTTGTGCTCACTTCAAATGTGGATTGCACCGCCTGAATGTTGTGTGATAGTACATGAGGCGGATCAAGCGGTTATGAATCTTCATAAAATCACCGGATCAGCCCCATGAAACCCTTTAACATCGTTCTGATTGAACCGGAAATTCCTCCCAACACCGGCAATATTGCCCGTCTGTGCGCGGCCACCGGGACGGTGCTGCACCTTGTCGGCCGGCTCGGTTTCTCGCTGGATGACCGGTATCTCAAGCGTGCCGGGCTTGATTACTGGGAATTTGTCACGCTGAAAACCTGGCCCGACCTGGATACCCTGCGGGCTGAACATCCTGATGGCCGTTTTTTCTTCCTCAGCACCAAAGTCAGCTACAGTTACCTGTGTACCGATTTCAGGCCGGGTGATTTCATCGTATTCGGCAAGGAAACCAGAGGGCTGCCGGAGGAACTCCTCTCAGCCAACCCCGACAGCTGCATAACCATCCCGATGCCGTCCGGCAACGTTCGCAGCCTCAATCTCTCCACCTCAGTCGGGATCGTGCTCTACGAGGCGCTGCGGCAGACCGGTGCAATCGACAGATAAAAAACGAGAGGCAGGATACGCATCATGCTCCGAACCATCATTCTCAATAAAAAACTGACGCTGCTGGCACTGGCGGTGCTTTCGGTTATTCTCTACGCCGTCGACTACCTGCTGCTGGGCAGCGTCAAGGAGCTTTCGATCTGGTTTCTCGGCAATCTTGCCTTTCTGCCGGTGTACGTCATTATTGTCACCATGCTGATCGAGCAGATTCTGCGGGAGCGGGAGCAGCAGGCGGTGATGCGCAAGCTCAACATGGTCATCGGCGTGTTTTTCAGCGAAGTCGGCAACCGGTTGCTGAAGGAGCTTTCCGCCTACGTCGTTTCTGCCGAAGAGCTGAAACAGCACCTGCTGGTGACAGGAGCCTGGAAGGAGCAGCAGTATCGTGAGGCTCTTGCCTATCTTCACACAAACGAAGTGACGATCGAATCCGGGCAGTGTGACAAGCAACGGCTGAAGCAGTTTCTGATCGAGAAGCGGAATTTCCTGGTCGGCCTGCTTGAAAACCAGAATCTGCTGGAGCATGAGGAATTCACCGACTTGTTGTGGGCGGTCTTTCACCTCGTCGAGGAACTGGAAGCCCGCCAGAGTTTTGCCGACATGCCGCAAAGTGATATCGACCATATTCATGGCGATATCAAACGGGTGTTCGGGCATCTGTCCCGTCAATGGGTAACCTATATGTTGCACCTGAAGCAGGATTATCCCTACCTCTTTTCGCTGGCGGTGCGGCTCAACCCGATGATTTCCCATCCCGATCCGGTGGTGTACTAATGGAATGGCACCGACTCGATACGGCCGGAATTCTGACGCAGCTTGAATCAGATTCAGCCGCCGGCCTGACAACGGGTGAAGCGGGAACCCGAAAAGCCAGATACGGGCCTAACGAACTGATCGATAACGGTGGAAAATCTCCCTGTCGCATCCTGTGGGAGCAGTTCACCTCCACAATGGCGCTGATTCTGACCGCCGCGGCGCTTGTTTCGGGGCTGATCGGCTCTTTGAAGGACAGCGTCACCATTCTCGCAATCGTCGTTCTGTTTGCCCTGCTCGGCTTTTTTCAGGAGTACCGTGCCGAGCGCACCATGCGTTCGCTCAAGCGGCTGGCTGTTCCGTTGGTACGGGTCAGGCGTGACGGTGAGATCAGCGAAATTCCGTCCGTTGAACTCGTACCGGGTGATATCGTTCTGCTGGAGGCCGGCAATCTGGCACCGGCGGACTGCCGCATCATTGAGTCCTACAATCTGCAGATTCAGGAATCGATCCTTACCGGCGAGGCCGAAGCGGTCGAAAAAGATGCCGCCACCCCTGCAGAGGATGTCCCGGCCATCGGCGACCGGCGCAATATGGCGTATATGGGAACAACCGTCACCTACGGGCGCGGGGTCGTCGTAGTGGTTGAAACCGGCATGGCTACTGAACTTGGTAGAATTGCCACCCTGCTGCAGGGAGTGGGAGAGGAATTCACCCCGTTGCAGAAACGCCTCGACCGCCTCGGCAACGTGCTTGCAGTGGTCGCCGTTGTGATATCGGTGCTTTATTTCGTTTTCGGTATCCTGCGGGGTGAAGATGTGCGTCTGCTGCTGATAACGGCTGTCAGCCTGGCGGTGGCGGCCATTCCGGAAGGTCTACCGGCGGTTGTGACCATCACGCTTGCCATCGGTTCGCAGCGGATGCTCAAACTGAAGGCGCTGATTCGCAAACTGCCGGCCGTCGAGACTCTCGGTTCGGTGACGGTCATCTGTTCCGACAAAACCGGCACGCTGACCGAAAACCGCATGACGGTCACCGAAATCATCTGCGCTCCAGGATTCACTGAAATGAACCTGCTGAGTGCTGTCTCACTCTGCAACGATGCCAGTCTGAAAAGGGAAGAGGGCGTGTTGATACCTGTTGGAGATCCGACCGAGAGTTGCCTGCTGGTGGCGGCGGATGGAAAGGGGCTGTTCAAGCCGGATCTTGATCTGCTGTTTCCGCGCCTGGCCGAACTCCCCTTCAATTCTGCCACCAAACGGATGATTACCATGCACGAGGTATCTGTGGACGGTTCAGCCCCGCAACGGGCCGTCTGGAAGGGGCAGCGCGAGGGAGAGCGTTTCATCATCGCCAAGGGGGCTGTCGATGTGCTGCTGCCGTTCTGCCGAAAGGAGGCAGCCCACCAGTCGCTCGAAAGTGATGCGGCGCATCTGGCATCACAGGGGAGACGGGTGCTGGCCTGCTGCGGCCGCAGACTGGGTGATAATGAACCGCACGATCTTGACATACTGCCGGGACAGCTTGATTTTCTGGGACTGATCGCAATGATGGATCCGCCGCGAGCCGAGGCCAGGACTGCGGTCGGGCGGTGTCGTGCAGCCGGCATACGGCCGGTCATGATTACCGGGGATCATCCGTTGACTGCGTCGGCAATTGCTCGTTCGCTGGGGATTACCGACAGTTCGACAGCAGTTACCGGAACTGAACTGGATGCACTCGGCGCTGACGGCCTTATGCGGATTGCCGGGGATGTTTCCGTTTATGCCAGGGTGTCACCGGAGCATAAGCTGATGATTATCGACGCACTCAGGCAGCGTGGTGATGTGGTAGCCATGACCGGCGACGGCGTCAACGATGCCCCGGCCCTCAAAAAAGCCGACATCGGCGTTGCCATGGGAATCACCGGCACCGACGTGGCCAAAGACGCCGCCGATATGGTACTGCTGGACGACAACTTCGCCACCATTGTAGCGGCTGTCGAAGAGGGGCGTACGATTTACGACAACATTATCCGCTTCATCGAATTCTCTGTCGCTGGAAACCTGGGTAAAATTCTTGCTGTCCTGCTACTGCCGTTCATGGGGCTGGCCAGTCCGCTGACGCCGCTGCAACTGCTCTGGCTCAACCTCCTCACCGATGGCCTGCTCGGACTGGGGATGGGAGTTGAGCGTGCCGAGCCCGATGTCATGAAGCGCGGCCCGGTCCTCCCCGGTTCACAGATCTTCAACCGCCGGATGATCACCCACACCCTGCTGACCGGCGGTGTCATCGGCGGTTCGGCAATCATGATAACCTGGCATCACTGGCTCAATCACCCCGGAACCTGGCAGACCGTGCTGTTCACTTCGCTGGCCTTCGCTCAGATCGGCCAGGCACTGGCTCTTCGTTCGTTCAAACACTCGTTTTTCTCCATCGGATATTTCAGCAATCCCCTGCTGCTGGGAATGGTATGCGCCGTCATGCTTCTGCAGGGACTGGTACTGTATCTGCCGTCGCTGCAGGGCTTTTTTGCGACAACACCGATTGAACTTTCATCCCTGGCGTGGGTGCTGCTCCCGGGGGCGCTGGTGTTCGTAACGCTGGAATGCGAAAAAATCGTGAGCCGTCGAATAGCTGCTCACTCATAACGCCGACGAGCTGACTCGGCACTAATCAACGGAGGTGAAACTATGGGATTCAAATCGATGATTGTTGTGATGGCGGCTGTTGGAGTGTTTGGCCTGCAGGCGGCTGGGGCGGCCGAGATTTCGGTCAAGAGCGGGGACAGCATCCAGAAACTTCTGGAGGAGCAGAAAGGCAAACGAGTTACCGTCAGGCTGCAGGGTAACGACGAAATGACCGGCAAGGTAAGGGTCGTCACCAAAGAGCTGCTTCATCTTGGTGAGCTGGCAGGGAGGGATTATTTTGATGCAGTGATTGACCTGCACAAGGTGTCCGCAGTCATCGTGCGGGTAAAGGAGTGATCGTAGTCCAGATTTTCCAGTAGGTATCCTACCGCAGCGGATGCACGAACAGCCCGCTGCGCAGTTTGGGCTCGAACCAGGTCGATTTGGGCGGCATGATCTGGTTCTGGTCCGCCAGCTCAACCAGCTCACGGATGGTTGTGGGGAAAAGTGAAAAAGCTACGGCATATTCGCCGGAATCAACAAGCCTCGAAAGTTCGTCGGTGCCGCGAATTCCCCCGACAAAATGGATCCGCTTGTCAGTTCGGGGATTGTGGATGCCAAGCATCGGAGCCAGCAGATTGTTCTGCAGAATCGATACATCCAGCCTGGCCACGGTATCATCTTCGTGTATGAGGGATGGGCGGGCATGAAGATGATACCAGCGCCCGTCCAGGTACATGCCGAAGTGATGGCGACGGGCCGGGATGACGGGGGAGGCTGCCGGTGAGATTTCGAAATACCTGCCGACCCGCACCATGAATTCCGCGTCGGTCAGACCGTGCAGATCCTTTACCGCCCTGTTATAGGGCATGATATTGAGCTGGTTTTCAGGAAAAACGACCGTCAGGAAATAGTTGTACTCCTCGTTTCCCGTATGCTCCGGGTTTGCATGACGTCGTTGTTCGCACACCCGGACGGCCGCTGCGCTGCGATGATGACCGTCAGCGACGTAGAGGCGAGGGATGGCTGCATATAGTTCCACCAGGCGCTCTATCAAATGTGGATCATTGATGATCCAAACGGTGTGGGCGATGCCGTCATTGCTGACAAAATCGTACTCCGGTGAACCGGCTGTCACACCTTCGATAATCCCGCCAACCTCAGCACAGTCAATTGACAGGTAGAAAACCGGTTCATCGTTGGCATCTAGGGAGTCGATGTGCCGTATCCGGTCCTCCTCCTTGTCGGCACGGGTATGTTCGTGTTTCTTGATAATCCCGTTTTCGTAGTCATCGACGCTGGTGCAGACCACAAGTCCTGTCTGCGATATGGTCCCCATCCGCTGGCGATAGACATACATGCATTCGGAAGCATCCTGAAGCAGCACCCCGCGCTGAACGAATTCGTCCAGATTTAATCTCCCCTGCTGATAAACCGGGTCGCCGTGGGGGTCTGTTTCGGGAGGGAGATCAATTTCCGGTCGGGACACCCGCAGGAAACTGTCCCGGTTGCCGGCCGCCATACTGCGGGCCTCTTCCACATCCATCACGTCATAAGGGAGTGCCGCAACGGCAGCGGCCAGGTTTTTCGGCGGGCGCAGGGCCCTGAACGGTTTTATGATGGCCATCGGCGGTCCTCTGTGTAGATGTGTACATAAAGCTTAAAAATACCTTCTCGCACCGACAAATCGTTTTTCAAAGTAATTGTCACTTACCAGCGTAACCCGAATGTCTTCACCACGACGGGGAGCATGGACAAACCTGCCACTACCGACAAATATCCCGACATGGTTGATGCTGCTTTCGGAGGAACCGAAAAACACCAGGTCTCCGTCGCGTAGATTGTCAAGTGTAACGCGCTCGCCGGCCTTGAACTGGTCACGCGATGTGCGGGGAATGCTCAGGCCGCACAGATTGTAAACGGCCCTCACAAAACCGCTGCAATCCATCCCCTCAACCACGTTGTCACCACCCCAGCGGTATGGAATGCCGACAAAACGCTCTGCAGTTCGGGCTGCTATGACACCCATGTCCCGGTCACTGCCGCGCGGTTTCTGCGGTACGGCAGGCGGATTGTCCTTTGGCACAACCGGTTTGATCTGATGCTGGGGCGTTTGCACCCCGCCAGAAGGTACATTCTGCGAGCCGCTGCCCGGACGGGCAAAGACGATTTCGTTGGGTGGCGCAACGTAGTAGCTGTCAATTAACTTATCCGCAACCAGGCGGTTTGCCGCTGCACGCGCCTTTTCTCTAGTGGGAAAATCTCCAAAGCGAACTGCATAGACTCCATTGTCCTTACGGAAATAAAATGCGTCAATCCCTTTGGAGTTGAGTTTGGCACTGAAGCGTTCGGCGTTCCTCACGTCTGAGAATGCACCCATCTGGATTGCATAGCCCAGCCGGGTGATGGCGCCGGGGGCCGCAAATGCGGAAACGCAGGCCGCACAGGTAAGCAAAGCTGAAATAAAATATCTGCATACGTGCATATAAACTCTATTCGCCATGGTATTTGATTCTTTGGAGCCGTTTTCTCATGCGAAAAGAAACAAAACGGCAGACGTACGGATGCCATTGAAAATAACGTGCGGGCTCAGCTCAGAATTTCGCCTTGAAACCCGCCAGTGCGTTGTGACTCTCGAATCTCAGGCTGTTTACCCAGTCGGTATTCCTGTTGAAGGTAGCCGGGTCGGTTTTGAAAAACCGGTAGCCAAAATCGAGCGAGTAACGCCGGTTTATAGCTATTTCAATGCCACCGCCGAACTGGTAGGCAAAGACGGTGTCGTCGCCGTCGTCATAGAGGCGGCTGCGGGAAAATGATCCTGAATTTGAACCGGAGCGGGCAGACGTTCCGTAGGTGTCACTCAGGTGCAGCACGGCAAAGCCGACGCCTCCCCCCAGATACGGAATTACCGGTGAGTTGTTGGCCAGGTTAATAAAAGCATTCGCCATGAATGCGGTCATCTCCAGATTGCCGTCCGAATTGCGGAACCGGCTGCCGTTGGCAGTGTCGGTAATCGACTGCATTTCTGATTTGCGATAGGAAACCTCGCCTTCCATGCGCAGGAAGCCGAAATCGTATCCCGCCGTTCCTCCCATGTACAGCCCCGGGTCAAAAACGGCAGTGTCGCGGTAGGTTCTGGAACCGGAAAAATCATCCGTGGAAATGATGCTGTCGGCAGGAATGCTGGCGCCGATAAAGGCAGCTACGTAGCCGCGACCCGGCCTGGAAGAGTCGGCACCAAATGCCGGCAGTGCCATGATGATAGTGATCACCGTTACTGTAAGTGTTCGAAAAAGCTTCATGGTGGTACCTCCTGATGTATTTGCCGGGTGGGTTATTGGAGGACGATTATACTTTCGTTGGGGCTACATGGCAAGCAAAGGCTTACAGCATCTTTCTCAGATACTGCCCCGTGTATGACCTGGTTATCTTTGCCACCTGTTCCGGTGTGCCGCAGGCGATGATTTCACCCCCCCGGTCGCCCCCCTCGGGCCCCAGGTCGATAATCCAGTCGGCGGTTTTTATCACATCCAGGTTATGCTCGATGATCACAATGGTGTTGCCCCCCTCTACCAGTTTGTGCAGTACGTCCAACAGCTTGGCGATGTCGTGGAAGTGAAGTCCGGTGGTCGGCTCGTCCAGGATATAAATGGTGCGGCCGGTGGCACGACGTGAGAGTTCCTTTGACAGTTTGACCCGCTGGGCCTCTCCCCCGGAAAGAGTTGTGGCCGACTGTCCCAGGGTGATATACCCGAGTCCCACTTCGTCCAGGGTTGCGAGCTTATTTTTGATGCGCGGGATGGCACCCATGAATTCCAATGCCTGGGTGACAGTCATGGCCAGCACCTCGGCGATGGACTTGCCCTTGTAAAGCACCTCAAGGGTCTCGCGGTTGTAGCGGGCTCCCTTGCAGACCTCGCACTCCACGTAGACATCCGGCAGGAAGTGCATTTCTATTTTGATGATTCCGTCTCCGGAGCAGGCTTCACAGCGCCCCCCCTTGACATTGAAGGAGTAGCGCCCCGGTTTGTAACCGCGCAGCTTGGATTCGGGCAGATTTGAAAACAGATCGCGGATGTCACCGAATACGCCGGTGTAGGTTGCCGGGTTGGAGCGTGGTGTGCGGCCGATGGGTGACTGGTCGATGTTGATTACCTTATCCAGATGCTCCAGCCCCAGAACGTCCCGCACCGCCCCGGCTTTCTCCCGGCTGCGGTAAAGCCGCTGACTCAGCACCTTGTGCAAGGTGTCGATTACCAGCGTCGATTTGCCTGAGCCCGAGACGCCGGTGATGCAGGTCATTACCCCCAGCGGGATTTCAACCGTCACATTTTTGAGATTGTTCTCCGAGGCTCCGACGATCGTCAGCTTTTTGCCCTGCTTTCGCCGTTTTTTAGGAACCTCAATGACAAGCTCACCCGAGAGATACTTTCCGGTAAGTGAATCCGGGTGTTTCATCACCTCGGCCGGTGTCCCCTGGGCCACAACCTCTCCGCCATGAACCCCGGCGCCCGGTCCCATGTCGATCAGGTGGTCGGCCTCCAGGATGGTCTCCTCGTCGTGCTCCACCACCAACACGGTGTTACCGATGTCGCGCAGATGTTTGAGCGTGCCGAGCAGACGGGCATTGTCGCGCTGGTGCAGGCCGATAGAGGGCTCGTCAAGAATGTAGAGCACGCCGACCAGGCTGGAGCCGATCTGGGTCGCCAGACGGATGCGTTGTCCTTCGCCACCCGAAAGGGTTCCGGCGGTACGGTCGAGCGACAGGTAGTCAAGACCCACATTGACCAAGAAGGAGAGTCGATCACGGATTTCTTTGAGGATGCGACGGGCGATTTCCTGCTCCTTGGTTGAGAGCGCCAATCCTTCAAAAAATACCAGACAGTCCCGGATGGAAAGCGCTGTCACGTCCCGGATGGTTCGCCCGCCTACCAGAACGTGCAGTGCCTCCGGTCGCAGCCTGGCTCCGTGGCAGGTCGGGCAGGGCATGACGTTCATGTACTTTTCCAGCTCTTCGCGGGCGGCTTCCGATTCTGTCTCACTCCAGCGGCGCTGAAGGTTATTCAGCACTCCCTCGAACTCCTTCAGGTAGGTGTGTTTACGGCCGCCGTCCTCCTCCCACCAGAATTCGATCTTCTCGCCTTTTGAACCATTGAGGATTACAGCAGTGACCGATGCCGGCAGATCTTTGAAAGGGGTGCGGATGTCAAATTTATAGGCTTTGGCCAGGGCATCCAGGATCAGGTGGAACCAGCCGGAGAGCCGCTTTTCCCAAGGGGCGATAGCTCCCTCCCGCAGCGACAGCTCCGGGTTGGGGATCACCAGTTCGGCGTCGAAGTACATCCGGGTACCGAGGCCGGTGCAGTCCGGGCAGGCGCCGTGGGGATTGTTGAATGAGAACAGGCGGGGAGTGATTTCCTGGTAGGAGATGCCGCAGTCGATGCAGGCCAGTTTTTCGGAGAAGAGCATTCGCAGGGGCGCCGCTTTCCGGGTTCCGGAGCGCTTTTCTTCCGGCGGAGCAAGCGCCTCCTCTCCTGCCGGCTGCACAACCTCGACTTTCACGACTCCATCGGCGTGATGCAGCGCCGTCTCCAGAGAATCGGCCAGTCTGCGCTGGATGCCGTCCTTGACCACCACCCGGTCTACCACGATATCGATGTCGTGTTTTTTCTTCTTGTCCAGCTCGATTTCATCCGCAAGTTCACGCAGTGCACCGTCAATCACTACCCTGGTGAAACCCTCCTTGCGCAACTGGTTGAGTTCCTTCCGGTACTCACCCTTGCGGCCGCGGATCATCGGGGAGAGCAGGGTCAATTTTGTCCCTGCCGGCTGCAGCATGATCTGATCAACCATCTGGGAAACGGTCTGTGAAGTGATCTCTTTGTCGCAGGAGGTACAGTGAGGGCGGCCGACGCGGGCAAACAGCAGACGCAGGTAGTCGTAGATTTCGGTGACGGTGCCGACGGTTGAACGGGGGTTTTTGCTGGTGGTCTTCTGTTCGATTGAGATGGCCGGTGAGAGCCCCTCTATCGACTCCACATCCGGCTTCTCCATTTGCTCCAGAAACTGGCGGGCGTAGGCCGAAAGGGACTCCACATAGCGGCGCTGCCCCTCGGCGTAGATGGTGTCAAAAGCAAGGGTGGATTTGCCCGAGCCGGATATGCCGGTAATCACAACCAGCTGATCGCGGGGGATTTCAACGTCGATGCACTTGAGGTTGTGTTCGCAGGCGCCTTTGATGATGATTTTGTCGTGTGACATGGGCTACTCGAATGAAAGGGGTGAAACTATCAATTCATGAAGCGGAATTATCCGTTCCTGAGGGCAATAAAAACGAGAGTCGGCATTTTAACCGACTCCCGTGGCGTCATGTCCGGTACCAGCCTGTCGGAGTCAGGATTGACCGGGATATATCTTGTCTGCCGGATTTGCCTGGGCCGTAGTATGTGCTGCCGCCGGCCCGTGATCGGTAGAATGCGCCTGAGTCGGCGGAGTTTTCTTCTCTTCTTCGGTCTTGAGAGCTTCTTCCTGAATGCTGCGCTGGAATCCCTCGGAGGCTTTTTTGAATTCGGCGAGTCCTTTGCCGAGCGACTTGGCCAACTCAGGCAGCTTGTGCGGCCCGATTACAATCAGCGCAATGACAAGGATGACAATCATTTCCGGCATACCGATTCCAAACATGGCGACTCCTTGTGTATCTGCATTACCTGATACCGCATTTAAAACGGATTTTTCGGTATTGGCAATAAAAATCTCGATTTTACCCTTGCCATTTTTCTTTGCTGTGATAATATGCCCAAAAAATAGGCAATCCAAGTCTGTAGTCCTTCCCCTCTTTTGTGGTCGCTCTGTGCACAATTTGCTTAAACAATTGATTATTGGTCGTCTTACCCTGCCGCACAATGTCGTGCTAGCACCCCTGGCTGGAATTACAAACTTGCCGTTTCGTCTGCTCTGCCGGGAGCAGGGAGCCGCTTGTGCTTTTACAGAAATGGTCAGTGTAAACGGGCTGGTGCGTGAGGGTGCCAAGACAATGGTTCTTCTGAAGAGCCGCTCGGCTGACCATCCTCTCGGCATCCAGCTTTTCGGCGATTCTCCGGATGATCTGGCCGAAGCGGCTCGTATGGTTGAAGTCCACGGGGATTTGCTGGACATCAACATGGGCTGCCCGGTTCGCAAGGTCGTAGGTACAGGCGCCGGAAGCGCGTTGCTGAAGGAACCGCTCAAAGTTGCCGCAATCGTCCGCGCCGTGCGGAAAGCGACCCGTCTGCCGCTGACCATCAAGATCCGTTCCGGGTGGCATTGTGGCGACGATGTTTTTCTTGAAATCGGCCGCATAGCCGAAGCGGAAGGGTGCGATGCTGTGACCCTGCATCCGCGCAGCCGCAGTCAGATGTTTTCCGGGGAGGCCGCTTGGGAACAGATCAGGGAATTGAAGGGAGCACTCTCGATTCCGGTACTGGGGAGCGGTGATCTCTTTACGGCCGGGGATGCTCTGCGGATGCTTTCTGAAACCGGTTGCGACGGTGTCATGATCGCCCGCGGAGCGCTGGGCAACCCCTGGATATTCCGTCAGATCCGCAGCATGGCCGACTCGGGGGATGCGAATGCTGTCACACCGTTCGAACGGGCTGACATGATTATGCGACATCTGGCGCTCTTCTCCGGGGAGTGCGGAGCGGCGGTGGCCGCCCGGGAAATGAAGAAGCATATCGGCTGGTACGCCAGGGGATTTGCGGGGGCAGCCGATATTCGCCGCTCCGCCAACAGCGCACACTCAGCAGACGATATTCGAGCACTCGCAGAAAGGATCCGCTGTCTGCCGGCAGCATGCGAACATGCCATACACTGAAACCGCGAAATCAATCGGGCAGAAACAGCGCGACGATTATTACGCCACGGTTATCGACAGCGTTGGTGACGGCGTTATCGTTGTGGGGAGCGATGGCGTGATCACACTCTGCAACCCTGCTGCCGAGGAGATTACCGGTTTTTCGCAGCGCCAGGCGTGTGGCTCGGAATTCAGGAAACTGTTTGCGCTGGAAACCCCGCTGCTCGAAATGGTTTCCAAGACCATCCGGACCAGCATCACCATTTCTGATCACGAAAATATCGTCGTCCGCTCAACCGGACGGATTACGCCGGTGGCGGTCACCTGTTACCCGCTGGTGGAGGTGAGCGGTGAGAATATCGGCGCAATTCTGACCATAAAGGACATTACCTACATCCGCGAGCTGGAAGCGGCCGTCAGGCAGGCTGATCGTCTTTCCACGCTCGGTACGCTGGCAGCCGGGCTGGCGCATGAAATCAAAAATCCCCTGGGGGGGATCAAAGGGGCGGCCCAGCTGTTGGAACGGGAGTTTGAACCGGGGAGCGACATGCTCGATTATACCCGCGTGATGATCCGTGAGACAGAACGTATCGACCATATAATCCGCGAACTGCTCGAACTGGCATCGCCGCGCGGTCTCAAGCTGACTCCGGTCAATCTGCACAGGGTTCTCGGCGACATCATGCTGCTGCAAAAGCAGTCCGTAAGCGACCGCCAGATAGCTTTCACCAAACATTTTGATCCCAGTATCCCCGATATCATGGCCGACGAGGAGATGCTGACCCGGCTGTTTCTTAACCTGATCCGCAATGCCATCGACGCACTGGGCGACGATGGCCGTCTGACCGTATCGAGCAGAGTGCTGTCCGATTATCTGATGGAGCATAATGAACGCCGTTCCCGGATGATCGCCATCGAAGTTATCGATGACGGTCCAGGTATTCCCCAGGCTGATCTGGAAAATATCTGGACCCCATTCTTCAGTACGAAATCGGGGGGTACCGGTCTGGGTCTGACAATCTGCCACAAGATCGTCGCCGAACATCGCGGCATGATCAAAGCCGAATCTGATCCGGGGCGGGGGACAAAGTTCACGGTGTTGCTGCCGTTGGTGCAGTAGTCATGATATGGATGAAATTAAACGGTGAGATTCCGCCGTTATAAACTTTACGAAACGAGGAATTGCAATGCCACTCAACAGAATACTGGTAGCAGATGACGAAGAGAGCATGCGCTGGGTGTTGTCCAAGGCGCTCAAACGCAAGGGGTTTACCGTCGATCTGGCTCCTGACGGGCGTCAGGCGCTGGAGCTGATCAAGGACAACTGCTACGACCTTGCCATCCTTGACATCAAGATGCCGGGAATAAACGGGCTGGATCTGCTGGACAAGGTTCGCGAGCTTAAGAGCGACCTGCTGATTGTGATCATGACCGCCGAAGCCAGTATGAAAAATGCCGTCGAGGCTATGAAACGTGGGGCTTACGACTATATTACCAAGCCGTTCGATCTCGATGTTATCGACGCAATTATTGAAAAGGTCACCCGCGCCCGCGACGTGGCAATGCAGGTGGCAAACCTCAAGGAGGAACTGAAAGAGCGCTATCAGGCTGACAGAGTCATTGTTGGCAGCTCAGCGCTCATGCGCGAGGTCTACAAAACGATCGGCAAAGTGGCCGTCAGCGACGTTACGGTGCTGATTCAGGGGGAGTCGGGCACCGGCAAGGAGCTGGTGGCGCGAGCACTGCACTTCAATTCAAAGCGTCTCGGCAAGCCGTTCGTTGCCATCAACTGCGCCGCAATTCCGCGCGAACTACTGGAAAGCGAGCTGTTCGGTTCGGAGCGGGGTGCCTACACCGGTGCCAGCGAACGCAAACATGGAAAGTTTGAACAGGCCAATCAGGGGACACTCTTTCTGGACGAGATTGGCGATATGCCGCTGGATCTCCAGGCCAAAATTCTACGGGTTCTTCAGGAACAGGAGGTCAACCGGGTAGGGGGGAGCCATAACATCGCCATCGACGTGCGAATCGTGGCGGCTACCAACCAGCCGCTGGTTGAGAAGGTGCGCCAGAAGGAATTCCGCGAGGACCTCTACTACCGTCTGAATGTCGTGCCGATCACCCTACCCCCTTTGAGGGAGCGTCGCGACGATATTCCCGAACTGGCCCAGTTTTTCCTGACCCGGGCCTGCGGCGATATGTCCATGTCACCGAAGCGACTGAGCGAGGAAGCGGTCGAACTGCTCAGGCGTTACGACTGGCCGGGTAACGTCCGCGAGCTGGAAAACTCCATCAAACGGGCCGTGATCCTATCTAACGACCCGCTGCTGACTTCAAATGATTTCAGCAACCTTGCCACTCAGTCAGGTCGTCCGGATGCCCATGCCAGTGAGGCTTCCCTCGAATCACTGATCGATACGAAACTGCGTTCCTCCATGAATGGAGTGGAATCTCTCGAAAAGGGAAACATCTACACTATGGTGATTGAACAGGTCGAACGCCCCCTGATCCGCTTTATCCTCGAAAAAAGCCGTTGGAACCAGGTCAAGGCTGCCGACATCCTCGGTATTAACCGCAACACACTGCGCAAAAAGATAACCGAACTGGGTGTCGAACTGCAGCGGGATTAAGCGTTTGAGCCCCACTGAAGTTTTCTTGACCGTATACGGCTTCTGTTGCTATAGTCCCATCGCCTTTACCTATCTCATTTTCAGGGATCAGCGTGCCTGACAGACTCTGTACAACCCGTATCGAAGCGGGCGGAATAGCCGTCCTGGCCATTGCCGGGTGCGAAACCGAACCCCGGCAACGGCTGCTGGAGGGTGTCAAACGTCATTTTCATTCGCTTGCCGCCAACGATGCTGTCAAAGGCATTGTGGTGACCGGCAGCTCTCTTGGCTTCTGCCGCAGCTCTTCCGATCACTCCGCATCTCCCGCCGAAGCGGCCGGGCTTTCCGCTTTCGGGCAAAAAGTAATGTTTTCCATCGAACAGTGCGGCAAACCGGTTGTTGCGGCTGTGGACGGCGACTGCGCTGGCGTCGGTTTTGAATTGGCCCTGGCCTGCAGCTTCATTGTTGCCTCGGATACATCCCGGTTCGGTTTTCCCGCTATTGCCGACGGTCTGATCCCCTTCTGTGGCGGGACGCAGCGCTTGGCACGCCTGGTCGGAACCTCGAAGGCCAAGGAGATTATCTTCAGCGGAGACATGCTGACGGCTGCCGAAGCGCTGCGCGTACGGCTTGTCAACCGACTCTTTGCGGCGCAGGAGCTTGTGCTCTTGGCGGTCGGTCTGCTTGAACGCATCTGCAGGAACAGTCCCCGCGCCCTGCGTGTGGGGGGGGAAGTGGTCGACGCCGGGTATGCCATCGACCTGCCGACCGCCTGTCTGCTTGAGCGGAACGCTTTCGCTCTCTGTTTTTCCAGCGCTGATCAGCGGGAAGGGATGCAAGCCTTTCTGGACAAGCGTCAGCCACAGTTTACCGGTGAATAACGATGGCGCTTGAACGGGGCTGCACGCAGGTTTACACCGGCAACGGCAAGGGAAAAACAACCGCTGCACTCGGGTTGGCCCTCCGGGCTGTGGGGCGCGGGCTCAAAGTCTGCGTATTCCAGTTCATCAAAGGGAGCGGGCAGTACGGCGAACATCTGGTTACCGACAGGCTTGCGCCGCTCTATACCATCATTCAGACCGGTCGTCCGGGCTGGGTCAATACCAGGGATATTACGGAAGACCGGCGGGTAGCACAGGAAGCCCTGGCACAAGCCCGTGAATTGCTGGTTTCAGCTGAGTTTGATCTGTTTATCTGCGATGAAATTAACGGTGCCGTTGGATTTGGCCTGATTGATGCGGAGCAGGTGTTGGAGTTGATTGCCCTGAAGCCATCTCAGGTGGAACTGGTTCTGACCGGTCGTGACGCCCACCCGCTGGTTATTGAAGCGGCCGACCTTGTCACCGAGATGAAGGAAATTAAGCACTATTATAAGGCGGGTGTTCCGGCCCGCACCGGTATCGAGCTGTAGTTTTTGGCAACCGTTCCGCTATCAACCAGAGGAGGTACGATCATGGCAGAAAGAACATTACGGGTACTTGTCGGGAAACCAGGGTTGGACGGGCATGACCGGGGTGCCAAAATCATCGCCCGCGCATTCCGAGATGCCGGTTTTGAAGTCATCTATACCGGTCTGCATCAGACGCCGGAGCAGATAGTGTCAGCCGCAATTCAGGAGGATGTTGACTGCGTTGGCCTCTCGATACTTTCCGGTGCCCACAACACGCTGCTTCCCCGGGTTACCCAGCTATTCAGGGATAAAGGGGCCGGTGACATCAAGGTGTTCGGCGGCGGCGTGATTCCGGAGGATGACATTCCGGCGCTCAAATCTGCCGGTATCTGTGAAGTGTTCACACCGGGTACCTCGACGGAAGACATTGTCAAATGGGTGCGGGGCAACGTCCAGCCGCGGGCCTGATGCCGTTTAAAAAGCTTCGTATAGAAACCGCCCGGCGGGTCGGGTATATTCTACTCGACGCCGGGTCACGTTTCAACAAACTCTCTATCACCACTATCCGTGAACTGAAGCGGGCCTTTGCTTACGTTGAAGCTGACGAAAACGTAGGTGCGGTTGTCTTATCCGGTTACCCGGGGGAGTCGTTTGCCGTAGGAGCCGATATCGGCCAGATGGTCAATTTCAGTTCATCTGAGGCACTTGCATTTGCGGAACTGGGGCAATCACTGTTCGCGCAGATGGAAGCCTGTCCCAAGCCGGTAATCGGGGCGCTCAACGGTATCGCCATGGGCGGGGGGTGTGACCTGGCTATGGCATGTGATATTCGCTTCGCTTCTGACAGTCTGCAGATTGCCCATCCCGGCGCAAAACTCGGGATCATTACCGGATTCTGCGGGACAAAAAAGCTCCCCGGCATCGTCGGAAAGAATTTTGCCCGGGAGATATTCATGACCTGTGATGCTTACGGTGCAGCAGATGCGTTGCGGATGGGACTGGTTGACCAGGTGTGCGGCAGTGCAGAATTCTGGGATGCAACCGTTGCCTGTGCCGAACGGATTGCTGCCCACCCCGAGCAGGCCCTTTCAGCATCAAAGCTCCTGCTTAATTCCTCGACAGAAATGCCTCTGTTGGCGGGCTGTCTGCTTGAGCAGCAGACGTCTGCAATCACGAATTGCCTGCGGGCGGAACAACGGGCATTGCGCCGTTGCTCCGCTCGGCTCCATTAATGTGCTTGAACGGATAACATGGTAGTGGTATTGTGCCTGACCGATGCGGACAGAGATAAAATTTGGCAAGTCACCTCCCTGCGGGGAGAATCATTTTTTCAAGGTAGGAAAGGAGTTAACGATGAAAAAAGGCATTATGATGACGGCGGCAGTTCTGGCAGTTGGGCTTTTTGCTTCGGCGGGGTTTGCTGCAGAAACCGGAGAGAGCATTTTCAAGGCAAAATGTGCCGCATGTCATCCGGGTGGTGGTAATATCATGAAAGCGACTGCGACTCTTAAAGGGATCAAGGATGCGAAGATCATCACCGCAAAAATCCGCAAGGGAGGCGGGGGAATGACCGCCTTCGATGCCAAAGCGGTTTCGGATGCCGACGCGAAACTGGTAGCCGACTACATCATCAAAACTTTCAAAAAGTAGGCAGTGCTTCCGGGGAAACTCTCAATGAGTCTCCCCGGAAAACGTTTACCGCTTGGACCTGTTTGCTGAAGTGCCTATTAACGGTGGAAAACCACCATACCCTGCCGGAAGGAGGAAACAGATATGCAATGCCCGTACTGTAAGGAAGAGGTTTTGGAAGGTGCCCTCAAATGCAAGCACTGCGGTTCGACTCTCGGCTCAATTCCTGGGCAGACGCTGTCCGGTGGTGGTGACTTCGGGGAGTTGTTCACCGGCGCCATGAACATCTGGAAAAGCAATCTGGCTGATTTCGCCATTCTGACGCTGGTGTTCATGCTGGTGGTCTGGATTCCGATTGCCAATATCGGCTTTATTGCCGGTTATGTTCGTTCTCTGATGAAGGTTGCCAGGGGACAGGGGAGGGCTCAGGTCGGTGACCTGTTCAACTCCTGGGACTGTTTCGGCAACCTGCTGGTTTATTTTATCATCAGTTTCATCGCCATGATTGTCCTCAATTTCATCCCCGTTCTTGGCCAGTTGGCGTCGCTCGTACTCGGTTTTGCAATTGCTCCCGGTATCTATGCCATAATCGATAACAAACGCAGTGCAGTGGATGCCCTCAAATGGAGCATCGAATCGGTCAAAACCTATCCGATACCCTGGTTGTTGGCCTATCTGGTTGGTAATATTATTACCTGTGCCGGCTTGATTGTGCTGCTTGTCGGGGTTGTCCTCACAGCTTCTTTGGGAACATTGATCAATATCAGCCAGTACGAAAGGGTTAAGCCGGCCTGATGGCCGGAAAAACCGGAATGCGTACAGTCCTGCTGCTTTGTTTTCTATTTGTAGCCTCCGTGCCGGCCCTGGCCGTCACGGAGGTTCATTCCATCGCCACCCGTCCCGGTGTGACGATGGATTTTCTGTTTATGGCCCCTGAAAAACCGCAGCAACGGGATGCACTGATCCTGTTTCCCGGCGGAAACGGTGCCGGCCCCTACAAGATGGTCGCGGGGGGCGGAGTCAGCGGCTGGAGTTTTCTGGTGCGAAGTGCTGAAAACTTTACCCGCAGTGGCCTATCGGTGGTTGCAGTCAACCCGCCGTCCGACCATCCGACCGGTATGAGTACCGGTTTCCGTGAATCTGCTGAACATGCCGAAGACATAGCAACATTGACCCGCTACCTGGAACAGATGGGGTACGAGCGTATTTTTCTGGTCGGCAACAGCCGGGGTACCCTTTCAGCGACCTCGCTCGGAGCCCGCCTGAAAGACAGTCATCTGAAAGGGATCGTGCTTACCTCTTCGCTGGAATACGACAATTTTCTGCGCTGGCTGCCGCTCGATCAACTCCGTTTGCCGGTGCTGATGATCCACCATCGTGATGATGCCTGTCGGGTAAGTTCGTTCGTCGAGGCGGAGAAAACCTTTACTGCTCTGCGTACAACTACCCAGGTTGACTTTACCGAAGTCCAGGGGGGAGCTGATCCGCTTTCGGCGCCCTGTGATAATCTTAGCGCCCACGGTTTTTTCGGGATGGAAGACAAGGTAGTGCAGGTGATAGCCGGATGGGTTAGCGGACAGAGTGCTCCGGGCAGGATTGAGTAGATTCACGCTTTTGCAGTAACATTTATTTAGAGTGACTGGATTCCTACCATGAAAACGGCAATATTGATGATGGCCCACGGCAGCAGGATTCTGGAGGCCAATGATGCAGCCCGCGACGTTGCCAGGATGGTGCAGGTGATGACCGGCTTTGAAATTGTCGAGGTTTCCTTTCGTGAAATGCACGACCCGAACATCCAATCCGGTATCGATGCCTGCGTTGCGCGGGGAGCTGAGCGAATTCTGCTGATGCCTTATTTTCTCTTCATGGGAGCTCACGTATTACACGATCTTCCGGAAGAGATTGAAGAGGCAAAAAAACGCTACCCCGCCCTGGTGATGGAAATGGGGGGGCATCTGGGTGCGCATCCCAAACTGGCTGAGATTGAGACGGAGCGGATTGCAGAATCCATGCAGAGACTGGGGTGGAATTGATGGATTCTCTGGCTATGAAACCGGAGGATATTGAGCGGGAATCATTCCGCATTATTGATGACGAGGCGGGCGATCACGGCTGGCCGGATGACGAATGGCAGATTGTGCGGCGCGCTATTCACACCAGCGCTGATTTTGAATATTCCCGGTCACTGGTGCTTTCGGACGATGTCATTAAAAAAGCGGTGACTGCCATCAGAAACGGTGCCGGCATCGTCACCGACACAAATATGGCACTGTCCGGTATCAGCAAAGCGCGTTTACGTCCCTTTGGCTGCGACGTATCCTGTCATGTCGCCGACCCGGATGTGGCAGAATTTGCTGCCAGAGAAGGCATTACCCGTTCCATAGCCGCCATGCGCAAAGCAGTCGAAGACCGGAATAACCGGATTTTCGTGATCGGTAATGCCCCCACGGCGCTGTTTGAACTGCTGCGCCTGATCGAGACAGGGAAAGTGGAGCCTGCCGTGATCATCGGCCTGCCGGTCGGTTTCGTCGGCGCTGAAGAGAGCAAAAACGCTCTGGCCTCCGAAAAACATGACATCCCTTTCATTACCAACATCGGCCGAAAAGGGGGCTCGAACGTGGCTGCTGCAGTTGTGAATGCGCTGGCGATTCTGGCTTCAGAAAACTGACGGGCATCGTGGTACACGCTTTCCCTACACTAATAGTATGAAGAAACCCTTACGTCACGGTTTCACCACCGGGGCCTGTGCGACTGCCGCAGCAAAGGGGGCCGCGTTGATGCTGGCTGATCAGGCGGTGGTCGCTGATGTCGGCATTAATCTGCCGGGCGGTGTTCACGCCGATTTTACCATTTACGGACAGACCTTCACGGCTGAATCTGCAACCTGTTTTGTCGTCAAAGATGCCGGCGATGATCCTGATGTGACCAATGGTGTTGAGGTGTGGGCGACGGTAACTCTCTCCCCCCCTCCCTTGACGGACCCTCTGGGGCCTAAAGGAGGGGGCCGGGGGGTGGGTGAAGC